>NZ_JBAIZW010000006.1:0-329533 GCF_036765155.1 Bacillus sp. 0102A | reverse complement strand
CTCTCAATTTGTTTGGTGGCGATAGCGAAGAGGTCACACCCGTTCCCATACCGAACACGGAAGTTAAGCTCTTCAGCGCCGATGGTAGTCGGGGGGTTCCCCCTGTGAGAGTAGGACGCCGCCAAGCTTGTATCTTAAATTAAATTATTATCATCGCGGGGTGGAGCAGTTCGGTAGCTCGTCGGGCTCATAACCCGAAGGTCGCAGGTTCAAATCCTGCCCCCGCAACCAAAATATATGGATGAAATAAGGAGTGCCCGAAGGGTGCAACCAAATAATCCTATACAAATATGGTCCGGTAGTTCAGTTGGTTAGAATGCCTGCCTGTCACGCAGGAGGTCGCGGGTTCGAGTCCCGTCCGGACCGCCATTTTTTATTAAACGAAACGATCATGTTTTCGTTTTTTTTGTATTTTCTTTTACTGTAGCTTCTGCTTGGTGTCATAGCCAAGCTTTCTTTTATATCGGCAACATCTTGGATATTACAGCAAAATTCGATACACTAGGAAGAGTACATATAGGCTTAAGCAGGTTGAAAGGGGGTTTTGGTTCATGGATGAATTTGATTTGATACATAGCATTACTCCGCGGACCATTCACCATTCTTCCGTTGATGTAGGAATTGGTGATGATGCAGCGCTCTACACTGCGAAACATGGCGTTCAGGAAATTGTTTGTGTTGATACTATGGTAGAAGACGTGCATTTCAAATTACACTATTCCTCACCTAAAGATATCGGGTACAAGGCATTAGCCGTTAATATAAGTGATATTGCCGCAATGGGAGGCATTCCGAAATTTTATTTGGTATCACTTGCAGTAGCTTCAAAATGGACGGAATCGGAAATTAAGGCGATGTATGAAGGTATGAATGAACTGGCGAAACTATATCATATGGATTTGATTGGCGGCGATACAGTCTCTACCTCTGACAAATTAGTTGTTACAGTCACTGTAATCGGGGAAGTTGAAAAGGGACAGGCTTGTTTGCGCAGCTTGGCAAGACCGAATGATATTGTGTTTGTAACCGGTGAAATCGGTTCTTCTGCAGCTGGACTTTCTTTATTGTTAGAAGAGATTGATCCCCAAAACTCAGCTATTGAAGCGGATTACTTTATCAACAAGCATAAACGGCCTCAGCCGAGAGTAAGCATCGGCAGATTATGCTCGAATGTTCAGCGGGCAGCTTTAAATGATATTAGTGACGGATTAGCAAGTGAATTAAATGAGATTGCGGAAGCCAGCTGTGTTTCAATTGAAATCGATGAAAGCATGCTACCAGTCCATTCTGACTTGCCTAAGCTCCATCATAACTGGAAAGAGTGGGCTTTGTTTGGCGGTGAGGATTTTGAGCTGACAGGGACGGTTTCAAAGGAGGAATGGGAAGTGTTGAAGCAAGCGTGCGAAACACGTAAACTGCCCATTACAAAGATTGGTCATGTCAGAGAAAAAACTAAATCCAACGTGATCCTAAAAACAGATAAAACATCAAAGATCATAGAAAAAAAAGGATATAATCATTTTAAATAAGACGGGTGACTCGTGTGAAGCAATTAAAGTGGAGAACTGTAAATCCTGAAGAAACAAAAGCAATTGCTAAGCTGACGGCATCGTTTGCTAAACCGGGAGACGTCCTAACATTAGAGGGCGATTTAGGAGCCGGAAAAACGACTTTTACAAAAGGCTTTGCAGAAGGACTTGGCATTACACGTGTTGTAAACAGTCCGACTTTTACAATTATAAAAGAATATCACGATGGCACACTTCCTCTTTATCATATGGATGTGTACAGAATGGAAGACGAAAGTGAAGATTTGGGACTTGATGAATATTTTCACGGACAAGGTGTCTGTCTCGTGGAATGGGCACATTTAATTGAAGAGCAGCTTCCGCAGGAGCGATTGCAAATTGTCATCAAAAGAGCTGGTGATGATGAGCGTGAAATTACCTTTACTGCTGACGGGAATCGGTATGAAATGCTTTGTGAGGAGATAAGTGGACATGACAATATTAGCAATTGATACATCAAATTATACGTTGGGCATTGCGCTGCTTCGAGAAGACACCGTCATAGCAGAATACATTACATATTTGAAAAAGAACCACTCTGTAAGAGCGATGCCTGCTGTTCATTCATTGCTGAAGGATTGTGATATGACACCGCAGGATCTTTCTAAAATTGTGGTTGCGAAAGGACCTGGTTCATACACAGGAGTCAGGATTGGCGTGACGCTCGCCAAAACACTTGCCTGGTCTTTACACATTCCGATTACTGCTGTATCAAGCCTAGAGGCGCTTGCGGCAAATGGACGGCATTTTGACGGGCTGATCAGCCCTATCTTTGATGCCAGACGTGGACAGGTGTATACAGGTCTGTATGAATACAAAAACGGGCTTTTGGATCAAGTTGTTCCTGATCAAAATGTGATGCTGGCCGATTGGCTGGAGATGCTAAAAGAAAAAGAACGCCCTGTTTTGTTTTTAGGTCATGATACTTCCTTTCACAAGCAGATGATAGAAGATGTGCTTGGACCAAAAGGGATCATTGGAGCTGCTGCTCAGCATAACCCGCGTCCTTCAGAATTGGGTTTTCTAGGGGCGGAAAAAGAAGCAGCTGATGTTCACGGCCTTGTCCCGGAATACTTGCGGCTGGCGGAAGCTGAAGCGAAATGGATTGAAAGTCAAAAGTAGGGTGATAGGATGAAAACAAAAGCAGCGGTCAGAAACATGCGGCATGATGATATTGATCACGTATACGAAATCGAAACATCCTCCTTTACGTCTCCGTGGACGAAGGATTCGTTTTATCATGAGCTGCTGGAAAATCCGTATGCTCATTATCTCGTGATTGAAAAGAACGGCCATGTTGCTGGGTATTGCGGGATTTGGATTGTGATGGACGATGCGCAAATTACGAATATCGCGATCAAACCGGAGTATCGCGGCCAGTCTTTAGGAGAAACGCTTTTTCGCTCAGCGATGGAACTGTGCAAGGAAAAAGAAGCAAGGCGGCTTTCGCTTGAAGTGAGGGTTTCTAATCATCCTGCTCAAGGCTTATATAAAAAGTTCGGGATGCAGCCCGGCGGAATAAGAAAGAACTATTATACTGATAACGGGGAAGATGCGTTAATTATGTGGGTGACGATAAATGAGTGAGCAAAAAGAGACTTACGTATTAGGAATTGAAACAAGCTGTGATGAAACGGCGGCAGCAATTGTGAAAAACGGGAAAGAAATCATTTCGAACGTAGTGGCCTCTCAAATTGAAAGCCATAAGCGCTTTGGAGGCGTTGTTCCGGAAATTGCTTCAAGACATCATGTTGAGCAGATTACTTTGGTCATAGAAGAGGCTTTTCGTAAAGCTGACATGACGTATAGTGATATTGACGCGATTGCAGTAACTGAAGGTCCGGGACTTGTGGGAGCGCTTCTTATCGGAGTGAACGCTGCTAAAGCATTGAGCTTTGCGCATAACATTCCGTTAATTGGCGTCCATCATATAGCCGGTCATATATACGCGAATCGTCTTGTAGAAGAGATCGTGTTTCCGGCATTGGCCTTGGTCGTTTCAGGGGGCCATACGGAATTGGTCTATATGAAGGAACACGGATCATTTGAAGTCATTGGAGAAACGCTCGATGATGCAGCGGGTGAAGCTTATGATAAGGTGGCGCGCACAATGGGACTGCCGTATCCGGGCGGACCGCAAATTGATAAGCTTGCTGAAAAAGGGAATGGCAATATTCCGCTTCCTCGGGCATGGCTTGAAGAAGGCTCTTACAATTTCAGCTTCAGCGGGTTGAAGTCTGCCGTGATCAATACGCTTCATAATGCGTCTCAAAAAGGACAAGAGATTGCTCCGGAAGATTTGTCTGCCAGTTTCCAAAATAGCGTAATTGATGTCTTGGTGACGAAAACGGCGCGTGCGGCAAAGGAATATGGTGTTAAACAGGTCCTTTTAGCTGGTGGAGTAGCTGCAAACAGAGGACTCAGAGCAGCACTAGAAAAGGAATTTGCACAGCATGAAGGGATTGCGCTTGTCATTCCTCCGTTAGCGTTGTGTACGGATAATGCTGCGATGATTGCTGCGGCTGGTACCATTGCTTTTGAGAAGGGGATTCGCGGTTCATATGATATGAATGGTCAGCCTGGCCTTGAATTGACTTCTTATCAAAGTCTCACGATATAAATGGTGTGAGGCTTTTTATCTTTTATTAACAGATAATTCTCAATTTATCCACATGTCTGTGAGTAATTATGGAGATATAGATGGATAAAGGGCTGATGACACTGTTAATAAAGTGGATAAATTCAGAATATTTTGTGGATAGTGTGTATAAAGCGCTTACTTTGTTTACTTAAAAGGTTATTTTCTGTGGATAAAAAGCACCTCTAAAAAGAGGTGCTTGACTTTTTTTAAGCTTCTTCTGTGGATAGTTCTTCCCATTCGGATAAAAGAATCTCCAGCTCCTGATTGAGTTTCTCGTTGTCTGCATGGATGTCTTGTACCTTTTCGTGATCTTTAAAGACTTCCGGGTCACAAAGCAATTCATCATTGCGGCTGATGTTTTCTTCAATGGTTTGAACAGTGGTTTCAATTTCTTCAATCCGCCGGAGCCGTTGGCGTTCTTTCTTTTTCCATTCTTTTTCTTCTTCGTAGGAACGTTTGGAGTCAGATTTTACCATGGCGGGCGTTTTTTCTGTTTCCTCTTGCTGATTCATTTTCTCCAGTTCAAGCTGTTCTGTTTTTTTCTCCGTATAATAATCGTAATCGCCCAGATATTCTTCTATATGGTTTGAAGATAGCTCCAACACTCTTGTGGCGATTCTGTTAATAAAATATCTGTCATGTGAGACAAATAACAATGTGCCTGGATAATCAATCAGCGCGTTTTCGAGAACTTCTTTGCTATCTAAGTCCAGATGGTTTGTTGGTTCATCAAGGATGAGAAAATTCGCTTTTTGAAGCATCAGCTTAGCAAGGGCTACTCTTGCTTTTTCACCCCCGCTCAGTGAATGCACGGGTTTCAATACATCATCTCCGGAAAACAAGAAGTTCCCGAGACAAGTTCTGATTTCTTTTTCCGGAAGCCCGGGGTACTCATCCCACAGCTCATCAAGGACACGTTTGGAGGAAGTCAGCTCAGCCTGCTCCTGATCATAGTAGCCGACACTGACATTCGAGCCGTATGAGATCGTTCCTTGATCTGGTTTCAGGGTGTCCATTAATGTTTTCAGCAATGTCGATTTACCGATCCCGTTTGGGCCGACAAGCGCGGCGCTTTCTCCTCTTGTGAGCATGAAAGACACTTCTTTTAAAAGCGGCGGCTGGTTTTCATAGCTGATTGTGAGATCGTGAACACGCAGGACTTCGTTTCCGCTTTGTTTTGTAATATCAAAATGAAAGTTTGCGGATTTTTCATCGCCGAGCGGTTTTGCCTTGACTTCCATTCGGTCAAGCTGCTTTCGGCGGCTTTGCGCTCTTTTTGTGGTAGAGGCTCTTGCCAGATTTCGGTCTACGAAGTCCTGGAGCTTTGCGATTTCATCCTGCTGCTTTTCATACACTTTAAGATCTTTTTCATATTGCACGGCTTTTTGGTCGAGATAAGCGCTGTAGTTGCCGTGATACTTTTTACTGTCAGCTCTAGATACCTCGTATACTTGGTTTACCACTTTGTCCAAAAAGTAGCGGTCATGAGAAACGATGAGAATGGCGCCTGAATAGCCCTGCAAATAATGTTCAAGCCAGGTTAGTGTATCAATATCGAGATGGTTTGTCGGCTCATCAAGAATGAGCAAATCAGGCTGTGTTAACAGAAGCTTACCTAGGGCCAGTCTTGTTTTCTGACCTCCGCTGAGGCTTTGCACCTGTGTAGAATCGTCAAAATGGCTGAAGCCGAGGCCATGCAGCACAGATCTGACATCCGCTTCATATTGATAGCCGCCTTTATCTTTGAAATCCTGCTGAAGCCGGTCATAGGTTTTCATGATGCTTTCCAATTCATCCGGATCAGCTGCCGCCATTTTTTCTTCCATAGCCCGCATTTCCTTTTCCATTGCTTTTAAGTGGTCAAAAACAGTCAGCAGCTCTTCTTTTATGGTAAGCTTAGAATCCAAGCCCGTATGCTGGGCGAGATATCCCATTGTAATATCTTTCGGTTTAATGACTTCGCCCTTTTCATACGATAGCTGGCCTGCGATAATTTTAAGCAACGTGGATTTTCCCGCGCCATTTCTACCTACAATGGCGATGCGATCACGATTTCTGACTTCCAGCTTTATATTGTTTAAAATAGTATCAGCACCAAATGATTTGGACAGCTGATTAACTTGTAAGATCATCATATTATTTCACCTCTGCTATAATAAGTTAAGTGTAGCTTATGAATCAGAAGTCAGCAAACAATACATTGGCCGAATAAGACATAGAGAAGAAAATAGTGTATGATCTTTTTAAGGAGAGTTTTAATATGAATGGATTTTCTCATTTTAATGAACAGGGAAGAGCCCAGATGGTGGATATAAGCGAAAAATCTTCGACTGTCCGTACTGCGGCGGCTGTTTCAAGCGTACAAATGAAGAATGAAGTGTACGAGAAAATACAAAGTCACGATATCGGCAAAGGAGATGTACTCGCTGTTGCACAAGTGGCAGGCATTATGGCCGCAAAGCAAACGTCCAATATCATTCCGATGTGCCATCCGCTTTCACTGAGCGGAGTAGATATATCGTTTGACTGGAAAATAAAAGAAAAAGAAGTTATACTTCATATAAAAGCACAGGTCAAAACGAAAGGGAGTACAGGTGTGGAAATGGAAGCGCTCACTTCTGCATCGGTGTGCGCTCTTACCGTTTACGATATGTGCAAGGCCCTTGATAAGGGGATGGTCATCGGTCCTACTTTCTTGCTGGAAAAGACAGGCGGGAAAAACGGTGACTTTAAAAGAGAACTATCCGAGTATAATTTGGAGGACCAAAAATGAATAAGGATCAATCAAAAATTCCGCAGGCGACGGCAAAAAGGCTGCCGCTTTACTATCGCTTTTTAAAGAATCTGCATGCGTCAGGAAAACAGCGTGTATCTTCCGCTGAACTCAGTGATGCCGTAAAGGTTGATTCTGCCACGATTCGCAGGGATTTTTCCTATTTTGGAGCTCTTGGCAAAAAAGGATATGGATATAACGTGGATTATTTGCTGTCTTTTTTCCGCAAAACGCTTGATCAGGATGAGATGACAGACGTCATCTTGATTGGTGTCGGGAACTTGGGAACGGCATTTCTTCACTATAATTTCACAAAAAATAATAACACAAAAATTTCTATGGCTTTTGATATAAATGAGAGTAAAATAGGAACTGAGGTAGGCGGCGTGCCCGTCTATAACCTTAATGACCTTGAACAGTACGTAAAAAATGAATCAGTTGCCATTCTAACAGTGCCAGCAGTTGCTGCTCAGCCTATTACAGACAGATTAGTCGCGTTAGGAATCAAGGGTATTCTTAACTTTACGCCGGCCCGCTTGAATGTGCCGGAACACATTCGAATTCATCATATAGATTTAGCTGTAGAGCTTCAATCACTGGTTTATTTCTTGAAGCATTATTCAGTTTTGGAGGAAATCGAATAGAGGGAAAGGAGGAGCCCACATATGCCGATCGGTCCTGGAAGCCTTGCTGTTATCGCAATTGTTGCTTTAATTATCTTCGGTCCTAAAAAGCTGCCTGAACTGGGGAAAGCAGCGGGAGACACACTTCGTGAATTCAAAAACGCTACTAAAGGATTAACGAGTGATGAAGAGGAAAAAAAGAAAGAAGATCAGTAGGTTAGGGTGACACGAATGAAAGTGAATCAAATGTCGCTGCTGGAGCATATTGCTGAGCTTCGAAAACGATTGCTGGTTGTGGCGCTGGCGTTTGTCGTTTTTTTCATCGCGGGATTTTTCTTAGCGAAGCCGATTATTGTGTATCTGCAAAAAACAGATGAAGCGAAGGAGCTTACGCTTAACGCGTTTAACCTGACAGATCCGCTTTTTGTGTTTATGCAGTTTGCGTTTATCATCGGCATTGTTCTGACCTCCCCGGTTATTCTTTATCAGCTTTGGGCTTTTGTGAGTCCAGGCCTCTATGAGAAAGAGCGAAAAGTAACGCTCGGTTACATTCCGATCTCTGTTTTGTTGTTTTTAGCGGGCTTATCTTTTTCGTATTATATTTTATTTCCTTTTGTTGTTGATTTTATGAAGCGAATCTCTCAGGACTTGAATGTCAATCAGGTGATCGGAATTAATGAGTATTTTCATTTTCTTCTGCAGCTGACAATTCCGTTTGGACTGTTGTTCCAAATGCCGGTCATTCTCATGTTTTTGACCAGGCTTGGAATTGTGACACCCATGTTCTTAGCGAAAATCAGAAAGTATGCGTATTTTGCGCTGCTTGTGATCGCTGCCCTGATTACTCCTCCGGAGCTTTTGTCTCATATGATGGTCACAGTTCCGCTGTTGATTTTATATGAAATCAGTATTTTTATATCGAAGGCCGCCTATCGGAAAGCGCAGAAAAGCAGCGCTGCCGACCAGGACGTGTCTTCCGGGCAATAATAAAAAATCCATTTCTCCGTATGAGAAATGGATTTTCTTTATTTCTGGTTCTTTTTGATTTTTAATGAAAAGGCGAACATCTTAAATGAAATGCTGATGTTGTAAGCGGCGAACACCATCAGCAGGATGGAGTAAAATGACCACATGCTGCCTGGCGAGCTTGCGGCAAGATAAGTAAAGATGCACCCTACGGCAAAATAGATCATTCCCCAAACTACCGGGTTTCTCATAGAAATAATCCTCCAATAATCAATTGCATTTGTGTGCTCTGCTGTTCAAGGTACTTCTGAACAGGTTCAAGCTGCATGATAACGACAAATGTATTCATCATGACATGGGCGAAAATCGGCACCCATATCCGTTTTGTCCTCGCATACAAGAAGGCAAAGGTAAAGCCCATAGCTGTATAAAGAAGAAGATGCTTCAAATCAGCGTGAACAATACCGAAAATAATCGAGCTGAGCAGTCCTGCAAAAAAGAAATTCGTTTTTTCGTAAAGCGCCCCGAAAATGATTTTTCTGAAGAGGATTTCTTCTAATATAGGCCCGACGATAGAAGAAACGATAATCATGAGCGGGACTGCCTGAATGACTTTAAGAATGGCTTGTGTATTTTCTGATTCTCTTCCGATGCCGAATATATAATATTCAATAGAGCCTGCTATTCCTTGAGAGAAGAGGGCAATGAAAAAACCGGCTATCGCCCAAAGGATAGAAAGCCCGACGGAGTCTTTCCGGCCGTTTCGCAGCGTTGTCTTCGGAACCGTTCTCAGAATAAGCAGAACGACAATGAGACAGGCGATAAAGCTGATGACGGACCATAATCCTTGTGCGTGCAGCATGTTTTCCTTGGTAGGCTGTCCTCCGGCATAACCGAATCTAAAGAACAAGGGAATCGCAATTATGTAGGAAAACTGCATAATGATATATGTCAAAATAATAAACCAATACTGTTTTCTCAAATGGTATGTACTCCTTTGTTAAATGGGTTTCGTTCTCTACAGCTATTGTAACATAATCAGAACGGGGGTGAAAAAGCTAAGGGATAAGGGTGCTGAAAAGAATCATGTAAGCGTGAAAATTTTTTTATCTTATCACTTGAAATTGGAAGTGAGATTCTTTATTATAAGAATTGTGTTAGCACTCTTTAGTGTTGAGTGCTAAAATTACATATTCATACTATTGAGGAGGTTATTACATTGTTAAAGCCATTAGGTGATCGCGTTGTCATTGAACTCGTAGAATCTGAAGAAAAAACTGCCAGCGGAATTGTGTTGCCGGATTCTGCAAAAGAAAAACCGCAAGAAGGCAAAATCGTAGCAGCTGGTTCAGGTCGCGTGTTAGAAAGCGGAGAGCGCGTTGCTTTAGAAGTAAAAGAGGGCGACCGCATTATCTTCTCAAAATACGCAGGTACTGAAGTGAAATACGAAGGTACTGAATACTTAATCTTACGTGAAAGCGACATTTTAGCTGTTATCGGCTAATTCTTAAATAAACAAATACTTAAAAATTCGAGGAGGTCTTGTAAACATGGCAAAAGATATTAAGTTTAGTGAAGAAGCTCGCCGCGCAATGCTTCGCGGTGTCGATGCACTTGCTGATGCTGTAAAAGTAACTTTAGGACCAAAAGGACGCAACGTGGTTCTAGAGAAAAAATTCGGTTCTCCGTTAATCACGAATGACGGTGTAACAATCGCTAAAGAAATCGAACTCGAAGACGCGTTTGAAAACATGGGTGCTAAGCTTGTTGCTGAAGTAGCCAGCAAAACAAACGACGTTGCCGGTGACGGTACAACAACTGCGACAGTTCTTGCGCAAGCAATGATCCGTGAAGGCCTTAAAAACGTAACAGCAGGCGCTAATCCTGTAGGCGTGCGTAAAGGTATGGAAAAAGCTGTAGCGGTTGCGATCGAAAACTTACAAGAAATTTCTAAACCAATCGAAGGCAAAGAGTCTATCGCTCAGGTTGCTGCGATCTCTGCCGCTGATGAGGAAGTCGGAAGCCTTATCGCTGAAGCAATGGAGCGCGTAGGAAACGACGGCGTTATCACAATTGAAGAGTCTAAAGGCTTCACAACTGAGCTTGAAGTTGTTGAAGGTATGCAATTCGACCGCGGATATGCGTCTCCTTACATGGTAACTGACTCTGATAAGATGGAAGCGGTTCTCGACAATCCTTACATCTTAATCACAGACAAAAAAATCACAAACATCCAAGAAATCCTTCCTGTGCTTGAGCAGGTTGTTCAGCAAGGCAAACCATTGCTTCTGATCGCTGAGGATGTTGAAGGCGAAGCACTTGCAACACTTGTTGTGAACAAACTTCGCGGCACATTCAACGCAGTGGCTGTTAAAGCTCCTGGCTTCGGTGACCGCCGTAAAGCAATGCTTGAAGACATCGCTGTCCTTACTGGCGGAGAAGTCATCACAGAAGATCTTGGCCTTGACCTGAAATCGACTCAAATCACACAATTGGGACGTGCTTCTAAAGTTGTGGTTACAAAAGAAAACACAACAATCGTTGAAGGCGCTGGCGAAACAGACAAAATTTCTGCCCGCGTGACTCAAATCCGCGCTCAAGTGGAAGAAACAACTTCTGAATTCGACAGAGAAAAATTACAAGAGCGTCTTGCGAAACTTGCTGGCGGCGTAGCTGTCATCAAAGTCGGCGCTGCGACTGAAACTGAGCTGAAAGAGCGTAAACTTCGCATCGAAGACGCCCTGAACTCAACTCGTGCAGCTGTTGAAGAAGGCATCGTATCCGGCGGTGGTACAGCGCTTGTAAATGTATATAACAAAGTGGCGGCAGTTGAAGCTGAAGGTGATGCTCAAACAGGTATCAACATCGTGCTTCGCGCGCTTGAAGAGCCAATTCGTCAAATCGCACACAATGCTGGTCTTGAAGGATCTGTCATCGTTGAGCGACTGAAAAACGAAAAAATCGGCGTAGGCTTCAACGCTGCAACTGGCGAATGGGTAAACATGATCGACAAAGGTATCGTTGACCCAACGAAAGTAACACGCTCTGCACTGCAAAACGCAGCTTCTGTAGCAGCAATGCTCTTAACAACTGAAGCTGTTGTCGCTGACAAACCAGAAGAGAATGCTGGCGGCGGTGCTGGTATGCCTGATATGGGCGGCATGGGCGGTATGGGCGGCATGATGTAATATCATCCCCCCATGGCCCTTGATATCAAGGGTTTTGCTTCACCCCTACAGTCGAAATGACATACTTTTGACATACCTGGCGGGGAAAACACTATAAATCTAATGAGCCTCTCATAAGTTCACTGAACTTTTGGGAGGCTTTTTCTTCCATGTTTTCAGTAATATGCGCGTATATATTCATAGTTGTGTTTATGTCTCCATGACCTAATCGTTGCTGAATTTCCTTAACTCCTACTCCTGCTTTCCTTGGCAGCATTAAGAAAACGAATAAGTTCTTCTTTTTCCATAAATTTAATTTCACCTTTACTGCTTTCTACCTCCTCAACGGTTTCCACTTTGCGTGGAATTTTTGCGAAGCCGCAAGGACTGTCCTTAATTATGTTAAATTCCACAGTTTTCCTAAAAACCATTCTCCCTGTTGCATGAATACCATCCAAAGTATTAAACGCATAGCCTGCATTATGCAGCGAAGCAAGCATGGCTTGATACTGTTTGCGCGTGATATCTTTTATTTTTTTATTTCCGAAAAATCTATTTAAGTGATCCAAGTTTTGCTGTCGGTTTCTCACAGAACTAATTTTAGCGGTTTGACGATAAGTGTTAATCTACTCTACAGTAAATTCTTGAAAGGTAATATTCTGTTACTGATCATATTTGTTTTCATATACTTCCTTTTCTACTTCAACTGTAGCCATCGGAGCTTCCTTTTTAGTCTTAAACCCTCCTTTAGATGTGAATTCTTTTTCCCGGTGATGGATCTATACCGGTATATATTTGAAAGTACCATCTACTACCTCTTTTTTGAAAATTATTCATATTTATTCCTCCTTTTTCATATTAAAGAATGGAGATCTAAAAGATGGTACAATTCGACTCTTAATTTTTCGTGACAACTGGTCAACAATTTCAGGGTTAGCAAAGTTACATTCATTAATCATATGGGTGGGAAGTGAGGCATAAAGAGTAAAGGGGTGGATGAAGAAAACAAGAACAAAAATATTTAATAAGGGAAGGTTTTAATCAAATACTTTGCAGATTATTCCATCTTGCTGCCATTAGTAATTTACAATCTACAGGGGCCTCTATTTTGCTTCCTTACATTAAAGTTATACAAATGCGCTTGACGAAAAAATATCAAGTAGGTATAGTAAAGATATCAAATAAGTAAGCGTTTACGTAAAGTGGGAGTAAGGTGTAATCATTATGAATCCAACAATCCAAGATGTAGCAAAAGCAGCAAATGTTTCGATTGCGACCGTATCCAGAGTCCTGAACAATCAACCTGGATTTTCACAAAAAACAAAACAGCGGGTCTTGCAGGCGATTGAGGAGATTGGCTATCAGCCAAATGCGATTGCCAGAGGGCTTGTCAATCGTCATTCAGGCACAATTGGAGTGCTTTTCCCTAGCGTGTCTGGTCTTCTATCATCAGAAATCCTACATGGAATTGAAGCTCAGGCTAATGAGGAAGGTTATAGTGTTATTGTGTGTAATACAGCAGCAGATCATGAAAAGACCTTGAAGTACATCCAGTTGTTAAGTGAGAAGCGGGTGGATGGACTGGTATTTGTGAGTGAAGAGGTGAATGAGGAATATTATAAGGCATTTCAGCGAATGGGCGTTCCCGTTGTGCTCGTATTGACGCAGTCTTACAAATATCCATTGCCTTATGTGAAGGTGGATGACTCTCATGCCGCTTATACGGCTACAAACTATCTTATAGAATCTGGTCATGAACGAATAGGAATGCTCTCAGGGAACCCGAATGATCTCCTGGCTGGAAGGTCGAGAATTGAAGGCTTTAAGCGGGCACTATTAGAGGCGGGACTTCCTTATTCTGAATCATTAGTTGAAAAACAAAACAGTTTCACCTATGAAGATGGAATCAAGAGCCTGCCCCATCTATTAAAACGTCATCCTGAAATAACAGGTATTTTTGCTGCCAGTGATGAAATCGCCATAGGAGCAATAGCCGCTGCTTACAAACTAGGTATACATATTCCAGAGGATGTATCAATCATTGGATATGATAACTTAACACTCTCGGAGATGTCTATTCCGCCTCTTACAACGATTTCACAGCCATTCCAGCGAATGGGAGAAAAAGCGATAGAAATGGTTCTTACTATAAAAAATGATAAGCAAGTAGAATCTAGTGTGATGCCCCATCATTTAGTAGTACGAGAATCTGTGAAAAAAATAAAATAAATTTTTTTAAATTTTTACGTAAGCGTTTACGTTGAAATTTATTGAGGAGGATGAAAAATGGCAAAACAATGGTGGAAAGATAGTGTCGTTTATCAAATTTATCCACGCAGTTTTTATGATAGCAATGGAGATGGAATTGGAGATATACGGGGCATTACGGAAAAGCTGAATTATTTGGCGGAGTTAGGGGTGGATGTTATTTGGCTTTCGCCTGTTTATGATTCTCCCAATGATGATAACGGCTATGATATCCGTAATTATAAAGCCATCATGGATGAATTCGGAAGCATGGAAGACTTTGATCGTTTACTGGAAGAAGCTCATCACAAAGGGTTGAAAATTGTTATGGATCTTGTGGTTAATCATACATCTGACGAGCATCCGTGGTTTGTGGAATCGAAGTCATCGAAAGACAACCCGAAAAGGGATTACTACATATGGAAGGAAGGTCAAAACGGCCAGCCTCCTACGAATTGGGAAGCGGCTTTCAGTGGTTCGACATGGGAATATGATGAAGCGTCAGGCGAATATTATCTGCATATCTTCTCGAAGAAGCAGCCTGATTTGAATTGGGAAAATGAAGAAGTCCGTACGGAAGTTTACGACATGATGTCTTGGTGGCTGGATAAGGGAATTGATGGTTTTCGTATGGATGTCGTGAATTTTATTTCCAAGGACCCTAGTTATCCAGACGGAGAGGTCCAGGAAGGAAAAGTGTATGGGGATGGAAGTCCTTATTTTATGAACGGCCCCCGTATCCACGAGTTCTTACATGAAATGAATCAGAAAGTCCTATCGAGGTATGACATTATGACGGTTGGCGAAATGCCGGGAGTGACGCCTGAAGAAGGTAAACGTTATACTGCGCAAAATCGAAATGAGTTGAATATGGTGTTCCACTTTGAGCACATGGGTGTCGATGGAGGAGGTCCCCTTGGAAAGTGGTCGCTCAACGACTGGAAACTTACCGACTTGAAAAAAATATTGTCCAAATGGCAGTACGAATTGGAAGAAGAGGGATGGAACAGCTTGTATTGGAATAATCACGATCAGCCAAGAGTGGTCTCGCGATTTGGGAATGATCAGGAGTATCGTAAGAAGTCGGCAAAGATGCTCGGAACATGCCTTCATCTAATGAAAGGGACTCCATACATCTATCAGGGAGAAGAGCTTGGTATGACGAATGTCGCTTTTGATAGGATTGAGGATTATGAAGATATTGAATCATTGAACATGTACCAGGAGCGGGTGGGTCAATACGGAGATGACATCAAGGATGTGATGGAAAGAATCCATCATAAAGGAAGGGACAATGCAAGGACGCCTATGCAATGGTCATCCGAAGAACATGGAGGCTTTACGACAGGGACACCTTGGCTTCGGGTCAATCCTAACTATAAAACAATCAACGCAGAAGAAGTCTTAGATGATCCTAATTCCGTTTTCCATTATTATCAGAAATTGATTCAGTTGCGTAAATCAAACAACATTGTTGTTCATGGGAAATTTGACTTGTTGCTTGAAAATAGTGAAGAGATTTTTGCATTTACACGGACCTATGAGGGGGAAGTACTGCTGATTCTTTGTAATTTCACGGGTAAAGAGCAGGAAGCAGAACTAAGCGAATTTCGTGATAAAAGTGGTGAAATCATTCTGACCAATCGTGAAGAAAGTACTTTAAACTACTCAGAGCTTTTTAAAGTCACCCTTGAGCCATATGAGGCTACGGTTATCAGTGTCGATAAATAGTCGTCAGGTATCTTTTGGCCTTGAACGTAAACGTTTACCAAAAAGAAGGAGTGGAGAATGATGAGACGAGTCATTCAAATCGTTGCAAGCTGTCTTTTGGGCGCGTTCCTACTCTCGGGGTGTGGAGAAAGTACCTCTTCCGATGGAGAAGTGAACCTTGAACTGTTTTCCAATAAACCAGAAAACATCAGTATCTATAACAAGCTCATAGAAAAATTTGAACAACAGCATCCGGATATTAATGTAGAACTTTATGCTCCGCCATCTGCGGAGACCGTTCTCCGTACTAGGCTTGTGAAGGAAGATATGCCGGATATTCTCTCTATTGCAGGAAGTGCGCTTTATGGTGAGCTGGCAGATGCAGGGATGCTGAAAGATTATTCAGGTACAGAAATGCTTGAAATTGTTCAGCCAAGTTATGTGGATATGATCAATCAACTCGTTCCTGGTAATAAGGAAGGGACGTATGGCATTCCATATGCTACAAATGCCAACGCTGTCATTTATAACAAAGAGCTGATGGATGAGTTGGGACTTCAAGTTCCAAAAACTTGGGATGAATTCATCGAAGCTTTAGAAACAGCGGAAGAAGAAGGGGTCACACCGATTTACTTCACGCTGAAAGACGCGTGGACAGGCATGATTCCTTGGAATGCCGTGGCGGGTGTTTTGCAGCCAAATAATTTTGCGGGGAAAAAGAGCAGCGGGGAAGCAAGTTTCCAGAAAGACTACCAGGAAGTGACGGACAAAATGCTGCAGCTAATGGAATATGGTTTAAATGACAATTTCCAATATGGGTATAACGATGGAAACAATGCATTTGCAAATGGAGAGGCGCTCTTTTATTTCCAAGGGAACTGGGCGATTCCTGAGTTGAAGAAAGTGAACCCTGATGTCGAATTAGGTACTTTTGCCATGCCCGTTACTAACGACCCTGAAAAGAATGACCTTGTGTCAGGGATCGATGTGATGCTGACAGCATTGAAGGATAGCGAATACCCGGAAGAAGCGAGAAAGTTTATTGAATTTTTGGCCCAAGAAGAAAATGCGAAGTCTTACATTGAAGAACAGTACGCCTTCTCCGCATTTAAAGGTGTGAAACAAGAGGATGAGATTCTGAGTGGTCTACAAGAAAAAATAGCGAATGACGAGATTACCAGTTTCCCAGATCACTATTATCCGAGCGGCATGCAGGCGGCAAACTTGATTCAGTCCTTTTTTATTGAAAAGAACAAAGAAGCCTTTCTGAAGAAAATGGACCGCGAGTGGGAGAAAGTCGAAAACCGTTAGGGGGAAAGCATTATGATGAATCGGCAGCGTGCTTTTTTACTGATGGCCATGCCTGCGGTAATTATATTTTTTATTTTTCATACCTATCCAGTCCTTCAGGGGATATTTTATAGTTTTACGAATTGGAGAGGGTATGGAGGATGGGATTTTGTTGGGTTAAGCAACTACTTGAACGTCTTTCAGGATGAACGTGCATTAAGCTCTTATTGGTTCACTTTTAAATTTGCGGTGATTTCTACCATTTTAGTGAATATTTTCAGTTTGGCTGTAGCACTTGGTTTAAATGCGAAAATCAAATTCCAAAAGACACTTCGTGCGGTTTACTTTTTACCGAATATATTAAGCATTCTGATCGTCGGGTTTATATTCAATTTCATTTTTACTCACTTCCTGCCAGAAATCATGGGGGCAATGGGACTAGACATATGGGCTAAAAATATACTAGGCGACCCGGATACAGCTTGGATTGGGATTGTTATTATGACGGTTTGGCAGGCGACAGCTTTCAATACCATTTTGTATCTAGCAGGTTTACAAACAATTCAGGAAGATGTGTATGAAGCGGCTGAAATAGACGGGGCAAATGCTTGGAAGAAGTTTTTGAAAATCACTTTCCCATTAATTGCGCCATTTTTCACAATCAATATGGTTTTAGCGATGAAAAACTTCCTGATGGCTTTTGATCAGATTATAGCCCTTACCAATGGCGGACCGGGACAGACTACCGAATCGATTTCCCTCTTAATCTATAAAGGTGGGTTCGAAGGCGGGGAATTTGCCTATCAATCCGCGAATGCCGTCATTTACTTTATCATCATTGTCATAATTTCAGCCTTTCAAATTCGTGTGCTTCAGAAGCGGGAGGTGGAGATGTAATGAGAAAAGGAAAGAAAAACTGGCCCCTCACGATACTCTTGATCTTAGGGACTTTACTTGTTTTGGTGCCACTTTATTTGACGATTACGATCGCCTTGAAAACGCCCGAGGAAATGTCCGAATCTCTTCTCTCCTTACCTAATGAATGGCGCTTTCAGAATTTCGCCGATGCCGTCGAGGTCACGAATTTCTTCAGTGCCCTGTTTAACAGTACATTGGTAACTGTATTCGTTGTGCTTTTCACCCTACTATCCAATTCACTTGTCGCTTATGCGATTGCACGTAATATGCACAAACGATTTTACAAATTCCTATTTTACTATTTTGTCAGTGCCATGTTTATACCATTTCCAATCATCATGCTTCCGATTGTCAAACAGACAGCAATCTGGAATCTCGATAATCCTATTGGATTGATTCTTTTGTATGTAGTCTATGGTCTTGCTTTTAATGTTTTCATCTACGTGGGATACATTAAATCGATTCCGAAAGAGCTGGAAGAGGCAGCGATAATGGACGGTGCAAGTACTTGGAAGGTATTTTGGAAGGTCATTTTCCCACTGCTGACCCCAATGAATGCTACAGTCGGGATTCTTACATGTCTGTGGGCATGGAACGATTTTATGCTCCCACTTGTCATTTTAAGCGATCCGGACTTTGCTACTCTACCGCTCGTTCAATATATTTTTCAGACGGAGTTTAGTACCAACTACAACTTGGCCTTTGCCTCTTACTTAATGGCGCTAGCGCCTATGATTTTAGTCTATGTCATTGCACAGAAATGGATTATTAGTGGAGTGATGAAAGGGTCCATCAAGTAAAGACATCCTCAATAGAAAGCCCGATACCTTTCATGAATTCTTGAGGCTTTAAAAAAAGAAAGATTCAATGGATTTGAGCTTCTGTAAAGGAGGGATGTCTATACTCTCAAACGTAAACATTTACTCTTATGCTATTGATGAATTGCAAACTTGTGCTTGTTACGCCCTATCTGACTATGAGGAGGAAGAAAATGATTAGAAAAATTATAACCATTTTTGTCATGATGAGTATCCTAATTTCTTTTTCACCCACTATGGTGTGGGCTGGTGGTTCATCTGCTTCTGTAAGTTCACCAAATGGGAAAGTTGATTTAACCTTCAATCTTAATGAAAACGGGGAGCCCCAATACCAGCTCTTTTATGAAAAGGTGCAATTGGTTGAGCCTTCTTCATTAGGCTTTCAATTTAAAGAACAAGATCCATTGAACAGTAACTTTGAGATTGTGGATACAGAGATGGAAACGTTTAATGAAAGCTGGGAGCCTGTGTGGGGAGAAAAGGCCACCATCAAGAACCACTACAATCAGTTAACCGTGTATCTCCAGGAAAAAGAGTCCCCACACAGAAAAATGAATCTCGTCTTCCGAGCTTATGACGATGGAATAGGCTTTCGCTATGTGCTGCCAAAACAAGAGAACTTAGATGAAAACCTGCAAATTACTTCGGAAGATACAGAATTTAAATTTTCTAGCAATAACACGTCCTGGTGGATCCCAAATGACTGGGACAGCTATGAATACAATTATAATCAAACCCCGTTAAGTGAGGTGGAGGAAGTTAGCACCCCATTTACAATGAAAACCCCAGAGGGTATTCACATGACGGTTCATGAAGCGGAACTCGTCGACTATTCAGAGATGGCTTTGCAGGCAGTAAAAGGGGAAAATAATACGTTCAAAAGTATTCTTGCTCCATGGCCGGACAGCAACGTAAAAGTGAAAAAGGACTCTCTTCCCGTTGAAACGCCGTGGCGGACAATTGAAGTCGGCGAAGATGCTGGGGATTTAGTAGAATCGGATATGATTTTGAACCTAAATGAACCTAGTAAAATCGACGATACCTCATGGATCGAACCGATGAAGTATGTGGGTGTTTGGTGGGAAATGATTAGTGGAAAATCAACCTGGGCATCCGGAGAAAAACATGGAGCAACCACAGAAAATGCCAAACGCTATATCGACTTTGCAAATCAATACTTAGACACAAAAAATCAAAATATCGGTCTGTTAGTGGAAGGATGGAATATCGGCTGGGATGGAAACTGGATGGAAAATGGAGATCAATTTAGTTTTACAGAGCCCTATCCTGACTATGATTTAGAAGAAGTTGTGAAGTATTCCCAGGATAACAACGTCTCTTATATTATGCATAACGAAACGTCTGGAGATATTATTAATTACGAAAACCAAATGGATAAAGCCTATGATTTATATCAACAGCTAGGAATTCATGCGATTAAGAGTGGGTACGTGGCTGACCATGGGATGTACAATCCAGAGGGCCAGAAACACCACGGTCAATATATGGTCAACCACTATAATCAAGCAGTCAAAAAAGCAGCAGAACACCAAATCATGATTAATACACACGAACCGATCAAATCGACTGGCCTTGAACGTACTTATCCGAACTGGATGAGCCGTGAGGGTGTCATGGGAATGGAATATGCTGCGTTTGGAGATCAAAATAACCCACCAGAACATGATACGATTTTGCCTTTTACACGAATGATGGCTGGCCCGATCGATTTCACTCCAGGTATATTTGATGTGGAAATTTCCCACGCAGATACCAGGGTCCATACGACTCGTGCTAAACAATTAGCTATGTATGTAACGATTTCTTCTGGTACTCAAATGGTTGCGGACTTACCGGAAAACTACAAAGATGAAGATGGCAAGATTTTACCAGAATTTAAGTTCATCAAAGATGTACCTGTCACGTGGGACGATATTATGGTCCCCAATGCTGAAATTGGTGATTATGCCACGATTGTCCGCCGCAGTGGCGAGGAATTTTATATCGGTAGTATTACGGATGAAAAGGCGAGAGACTTGGATGTCGACCTAGACTTTTTGGAAAAAGGCAAGAAATATGTAGCAGAGATTTATTCTGACGCCCATGATGCGGATTTGGAACAAAACCCTGAAGCTGTTTCCATTCAGAAAGTGATTGTTAGCCATAAAGATACACTAGTGGCTTCATTGGCGACAGGAGGCGGACAGGCTGTACGGATGTATCCTGCTTCTAAAGAGGAAAGGAAAGAGCTTCCTAAATATAAAAAACCTAAGTTGAAACTTTCCTATCAACATGTCCCAGAAGTTATCCAATCCAATGATGAATTCCAGGTAACGGTAGAAGCGGAGAATACTAGCGAAGTCGTGACGGGTAAGACGTTCCAATTGATGGTAGATGGTGAGCAAGTAGCTGAAGAAAAGATCAGAATTGCACCTCAAAGTACCAAAGAAGTGACTCTCTCTTACAATAAACTATTTGAACCAGGAAAATATAAAGTTCAAGTTGATGGACTGGGTGCCAAGCAAGTGAAGGTCAACGAAAAAGAACCAACCTTTGAATATAGCGACCTTTCTGTAAAAGCGGATGGGGAAAGGATTATGGCTGGAGCTACAGTGACGAATTATGGCACAACTTCAGGAACAACCACTGTTCCGTTTACTGTGAATGGTGAAGAAGTAAATACAAAAGATTTAGAAGTCCCCGCTCAAGCAGGCGGAGGTACTCAAAAAGTGACCTTCACCTATGATACAAATGGGAAAGCAGATGTTTATAATGTTTCCATAGGAAACTTAGTACCAGAACCTATAGCCATGCCATTAATAAATCTTGCGGGAAGCTGGCTTTTCCAAAAAGGAGATAATGAAACTTGGAAGTCCCCTGAGTTCGATGACAGCAGTTGGCAAGAGGTTACCCTTCCAAGCAGTTGGGAAGATCATTCCAATTATCTCGAAGACGACACTTATGGATGGTATCGAAAATCGCTCCATATTCCAGAAGAATGGAAAGGTTATTCGCTAAAAGTGAAACTTGGAAAAATAGATGATGTTGATCAAACGTTTGTGAATGGTCAAATGATCGGTGAATCTGGCACTTTCCCGACGGGTGAAGGAGAGCAAGGAATGATCTCAGCGTGGGATTGGGAACGTGAATATACGATCCCTGCGGACATGATTCGCTACGGAGAAGAAAATGTTCTAAGTATTCGCGTATTTGATGCCAAGAGCGGGGGGGGATTATACGATGGTCCTCTGACTCCTATTGAACTTATCAAGGAAGATGAAGATAATGATGAATAACTACCTAAAAACATACAGCTAGAGAGATAAACATTGAATAGGAGCATGATCGTATTTGTGGTGAGAATATTTCGCATATCTATGAATCTATAGTACCTAATGTAGTATCACCGGTTATTCCTTGATTTGATGGAACTATTAATCGAATTTATCGTTTTGGGGAATGTTACTTAAAATATAAAAAGAGGTTTTCCATATGTTCTCTGAACTACTGGAGAACCTCTTTTTTTTACTTTGTAAACGTTTTAATAGGCTATTGAGGCTATTTTTAAATAGTGCAACTCTTTTAGCATGAAATTAATATGATATTTGCGTGTACTCCGAATGAGAGAATAGAACTTCAAAGAAGCGAATTGGTCTGATCTTTGTTCTTTTTCGCTGTAAAATCCCTAAAATCCATGTTCATAACAAGAGACAAGAGTTCATTCTATTCAAGTTTGTCAATTAAGTCTGTGAATGAATCACAAACATAGCTAATGGAACTTTCCTTATCCTCATAAGCAATCTCATGATCCCAAAAACAATTATGGGTTGTTGAGAAGACATGTTCTAATTTCTCTTCTACCTCTTTGATCTGAATGTTTATAGCCTCTTGAAAGGTGTTTCGTTTTCTCCATTTAATACTTTGCATTGTTTAACCTCCTATTTCTCATCTTTCCCCCAAATTTTATATCCGCCAGTGTGACCAGTTTTAGCATGAATAACTTCGGTCAACTAGCTCCATTTTTCCAGGAGTTTGATGGTGGTGCCATGTGTATTTTTCTAGTGTTATTCCATTCTGAAGATCAAGTAAATCAATTTCGGTCAAATCAAGATTCTTAATCAATGATGGATCTTCTCCAATAAGCTTATATATGCTGGTCTCTACTTTTTTAAAAGTCAGCATTATCAAGCGTGAGTGTATGCTTTGATTCGAATATTGGAAATCCATCTTTATCATAGGGAACTTTTGTTACTGGGTGGACATCATTTTTTAAGTGACCTATTCTTAAGTTAATAGTCGTTGTTTTACCCGCACTGTTTTCGTACGAGTATGGTGCAGCTTTAACAAATTGATCATGTTTGGATTGTATTGTTTTTTTAAAATAGGTGTATTTTTTACATTATAAGTAGCCATCCAATTTTCAACCGTCATAATAAAGATGTGTACCCCGTTATGGCGTTTATTTTTGGCAGAAATAAAGTCCTTATTATAATAACCCTCGCCAAGTCTTCGTTTTACTTTATCCTGAGTTTCAATGTGTTTTTGTAGAGCAGCAGGGGATGAATCAATTCAACCCAACCCGTTGCTTTTCTTATCTTTAATCAAAGGTTCTAATATACGTAGCTTTGTCCTAAATGTAGGATATTGTTTTAAGAAGTAAATTAAAGATAATTCACTAAAAATTAATTTAGTCCCTTTCTTTCATTATTGTAATGAGTTTCTCCATTTTCCGTTTGGGAATATGCTACAATTATAGTCATGATAAATTGTGTAAGCTATTGATGATAAAAAATGAATAAAACTGATTTGAGAGAGCAGGCTGGCATTACATTTAACATCATCTTTCAGCTTAAAAAGTGCATGACGTATATCAAGCGCCTATTTTCTGCTGTTTTCTTATGAATGGAGTGTAAGTTATGACTAGAGGAAAAAGCATTAATCTATTTTTAATTGATGGCAAAGCAAATGCGAGGATAAAATGTACACTAACTAATTGGACTGGTTTGGCTTATAGGATACCAAGAACTGAAATTGAAAAGTGTCGCGATAGAGAAGATCTGTCTCAGACCGGAGTGTATTTTCTTTTCGGAACATCGGAAGATAACGGTAGGGCCATTGTATATGTGGGTCAAGCCGGTGTCCGGAAAAATGGAGAAGGTGTGCTTAATCGTCTAATTGAGCATAAACGCAGTCCAGAGAAAGATTATTGGACGGAAGCAGTAGTATTTACCACCTCTAATAATTCATTTGGACCAACTGAGATCAGCTATCTTGAAAGTCGATTCTGCAACATGGCAAAAGTTGCTGAGCGTTATGAAGTGAAGAATGGTAATGAGCCAATGGTAGGTAATATTACTGAAGAGAAGCAGAGCGAGCTGGAAGAGTTTATTGAATACGCTCAAATTGTTATGGGAGCACTTGGTCATAAAGTTTTCGAGAAGTTAAGTCAAACAAGCTCATCAGATGAAGAACAAGTTCGTACAGGAGAAAGTCTAAACAGTATTTTTTATCTGAGTAGAAAGAGTCGTAAAAGCGGAAAAACAATTGAAGCCACCTGTGAACTAACAAATGAAGGGTTTGTTGTTCTGAAAGGAAGTATGATTGAAACGATTGATTCAGAGAGCATTCCAAGCGGTGTAAAGCAGAAGAGAGAACAAGTTCAGATCGACCAGAACGGGATTCTGCAGGAGAATGTTCTTTTTAAAAGTCCATCTTACGCAGCTGCGTTTGTCGTAGGGGGGCATGCTAATGGGTTAACGGAGTGGAAAAATGAGAATGGAGTTCGGTTTGGGGAGATTGAGAATGAGTAATTCAACCTTCTAGAGAAAGGCCTTATCAGTTACTCAACTGATAAGGCTTTATTTATAAATAGAGAAGATGTGAGAGCGTTTGTCTAAGATTGACTATACTTTCCTAACTAAAATATAATTTCATCTTTTCCTTCAAGTACTTTTCCTAGATCTTCCACACCCCCACGAATCCCAATCGCAGGCTCCCACGAATCAATCAAACGAATCGCCTTTTGATTTGATGCCATCGCTTTCTTTTTCTCTCCTTTACGATATAACAGATGCGCCATTCCATAGTGATAGTAGATCAGTTCAACTTGATTCGCGTTATGTTTATCATAAAGCATTTGCTCAAAGGCTTCTTCCGCTTTCTCAAACCGACCACATTTCACATAAGCCACACCCAAATTAAAATAGGCTTCTATCGTTTTTTCGCCGCCATACGTGGAGCTGATTTCATTTGCCGCTTCGTATAATTGAATGGCTTCTTCATTATGACCTTTCGCAAAGCTTAAGTCACCACGAACGAGTAGAACCCTGTGTTGAATTGTAGGGGAAATCGGTTGATCTTTGATTTCATTTAAGATGGTTTCTGCTTTTTCCTGTTCCCCGGCTTTTAAAAACAGCCTTGCTTGCAGTGCGAGTCCCCATACCTTTAGATCGTGAACGTCTTGCTCTTCAGTGTCTGATTGTTCCAGCGTTATCAGGCCGGCTTCAATTTGCTGAAGTGCCCCGTCTAAATCATTGACTTCCATCAGTGCCCAGCCTGCTGTGTCGATTCGGAAGTACGCTTCTCGTGTGTGTTGGCCTAATTGATGGGCAGCATCGGCGGCTTTACGGCCGTATTCGATTCGCAGGGGCAGGTTGATTCTGCTTAGGAAATGGCTGATGCGGGTGATGAGTTCGATTAGAATTTCTTTTTGATCGGTTTCGCTTGACCATTTGATCACCTTTAGGATGTTTGGCCATTCTTTTTTGATTTGGTTCAAATCACGTCCCAGGAGATAGCTCCAATAGATAGAGTTTGGCTGTTCCCGCTTTAAGTGGGATTCTGCATAATGTATATAATAGTGCGCCCAGCGGCTGCGGGCTTCTGTTTCATATTTCTGATTTTCGGATAAGTGCTGTTCTCCGTAGGCGACAACGGTTTGGTGGGCTAAGTACTGTGTACTTCCTTTGCTTCGTTCAGGCTGAATCAGAGCAAAAGACCGCATTTGTTCAACTGCGTAATGAAAACAGCGAGCGTCTAATCCGGCTGCTGTCGCCAGGCTTTTTTCATCTGGAGGCTTGCTGAAAAAGCAAAGCGTCTGCCATAGCTTTCGTGTATCTTCGTTGCATCTGTCCCAGGTGCGGCCAAAGAGGAACTCAAACAATTCCAGCAGTGTGTAGCCTGCTTTTCCAAGCTCATGGATCAGCTGCTGAGCGGGAATGTCATCGTCTGACATATAGGCGATGCTCAGTGCCATGGCTTTCGGGTTTCCAGCCGTTGCTGAAATGAATTCGAACTTCAGGTCAGACGATAGCTGTAACAACTGCTCCAGCTTTTCCCGTTTATGTGGGAGGTTGCATGTTTGTAAGCAGCGGTGCACTTCTTGCTGAAAAAATTCAAGGGCATCTGTTTGATCAAGGCCGCTCAGCTGGATGGCGGTCATTTCTCCGAGGCTTTCTCGATAGGTTTGCTTTACGTTTTCCCGCGCTGTGAGAAGAACTTTTACGCCTTGCGGAAGGCTGATGATAAATTCGTGAATGTCACGGTCTGCCGTATCAATGCTGTCAACGATCAGCAGTACCGGTTTTTCTCTTGTATAATTGGCTAACGCATTGCGGACGACAAACCGTTTTTCACTGATCGATTTATCGATTTGTTCTGTGCGCCCGAGCTGATAGGCGATCGTATTTAAAAAATCGCTAAAGCTCAATCCTTTCCAATCAGCGCTGACCCAGATGATGCTGTTGAATGCGGGCCAATCTGAAGTATCGTCGACACAGGAATAGGCGGCTTCAAGAGCGATTGTGGTTTTACCCATACCGGCCCAGCCAGTGATTAAACAAACTGGTGACGGAGAAAGCATCCATTGCCGTATCGCTTCCATATCAAAGCTGCGTCCGATAAAGTGTCCTGACCAGCGTGAGGGTAAATTATGCGTGATAGGCTGTTCTGTAAGCGCATTCGTTTTTTGAACGGGTATATCATAAAACAGCCGTTTTACTACATTTTCAATTTCATCTTCACTCGGAGCTCCGAATGACCCGTCTTTTCGCAGTGTTTTCGCTTTTTTTAAACAAGACGCTGCCCATACAGGCAACGGGGGTTTGATCACTGGGATGGTGGTGGTTTCCAGCAGGTCGGTCAACCACTCGATATCCAAGTCGGTCTTTTCGAGAATGATCCAGATCATTCCGAACAGTTTTCCGTCGTCAATTCTTCCGGGAATGTAGTTTACCCCCATCTGTCCGATCCAGCTTTTGATCGTGTTTGGGGAGACTCCCAGCTGGAGTGCGATTTTATCTATGTAAGACTGTCCTGTTTTTTCGTTCTTTTTCCTTCTTACTTTATAATCAGGATGAAGTTTTAGCGTTTTGACGCCAGGTGCCAGCAGTTGTGCAAATTGTTTTCGGTTTTCAAGTTCAGCCATAAGCCTGCACCTCCTATTAGTACTATTTTATCAATTCAGCTTTTTTTGTATATGAAAAAATAAAAGTACAGTGCCGCTGTCCTTTTATACAGCAGAAAAGGCTGTTGAACGTCTTGAAAAGCAGATAAAATGGGGGCAGTAACAGAGAAAACAAAAATGTATGCACTTACATTTTATTTTCTGAAGAAAGGAATTTGCCAAATGACTCACACAGTACCTCAGAACATGAAAGCGGCTGTTATGCACAACACAAGAGAAATCAAAATCGAAACAGTACCTGTGCCTGACATCAATCATGATGAAGTGTTGATTAAGGTGATGGCTGTCGGAATTTGCGGATCAGATCTGCATTACTATACAAATGGCCGAATAGGCAACTATGTAGTGGAAAAACCATTTATTCTAGGCCATGAATGCGCGGGTGAAATTGCCGCTGTCGGATCATCTGTCGATCAATTCAAGGTGGGAGACCGCGTCGCTGTAGAGCCGGGTGTTACGTGCGGACGCTGTGAGGCGTGCAAAGAAGGGCGCTATAATCTTTGCCCGGATGTACAGTTTTTGGCTACACCGCCGGTAGACGGCGCGTTTGTCCAATATATTAAAATGCGTCAGGACTTCGTTTTTTTGATCCCAGACTCACTTTCCTATGAAGATGCGGCTTTGATTGAACCGTTTTCTGTTGGCATTCATGCAGCGGCGAGAACGAAGCTTCAGCCTGGATCAACAATTGCGATTATGGGAATGGGCCCTGTGGGGTTAATGGCTGTTGCGGCAGCTAAAGCGTTTGGGGCAGGCACAATTATTGTGACCGATTTAGAGCCGCTGAGGTTAGAGGCTGCGAAAAAAATGGGAGCGACTCATGTCATTAATATCCGTGAACAGGACGCGCTTGAAGAGATTAAAACGATCACGAATGATAGAGGCGTAGATGTTGCTTGGGAAACAGCGGGAAATCCAAAGGCATTGCAATCCGCACTGGCTTCTGTGCGCCGGGGCGGAAAACTGGCGATTGTCGGTTTGCCTTCACAGAACGAGATTCCGCTTAATGTGCCGTTTATTGCAGACAATGAGATTGATATTTACGGGATCTTTCGTTATGCCAATACGTATCCAAAGGGAATCGAATTTCTCGATTCAGGCATTGTAGACACGAAGCATCTTGTAACGGACCAATATTCGCTGGAGCAGACGCATGAGGCGATGGAGCGGGCGCTTCAATTTAAGAATGAATGTTTAAAAGTAATGGTGTATCCAAATCGCTGAGGAACAGGGAGGATCTTTGTATTCTCCCTCTTGTTTACTGGAAATGAAAACGGATTCTTGGGGTGGAAAATGATGATTGAAACAGAAAAAGTAACGGCAATGCAGGCGAAGCATCACGGTCTGTCCTGGTTTGAACGAATCGGATATGGTTTCGGTGATATGTCGTATAATATTATCTTTCAGTTTGTAAACGCATACCTATTATTCTTCTATACAGATGTCGGCAGCATTCAGCCTGCGGTGATCGCAACTTTGTTTCTTGTTGTGAGGGTGCTGGATGCTATTTTTGACCCGATCATGGGATTGATTTTAGACAAAACGAACACACGGTGGGGAAAGGCAAGGCCATATCTTTTATGGGTGGCATTTCCTTTTGCTTTATTTACGTTCTTATGTTTCACGACGCCTCATTTCGGTGAGACGGGGAATATGGTATATGCGTACATCACCTATATTCTGCTTGGGATGTCCTTTAGTATGCAAACGATCCCGGTGAACAGCTTAACGGGGCGGATGACGAATTCTGTGGAGGAACGAACGGTTCTGACCACAACCCGGATGATTTTGGTCTATATCGGAATTCTATTATCCATTTCCTGTGCGACACCGCTTGCAACTGCTATCGGAGGAGAGAATCAGGCGTTTGGATTTCAGATGACAGCGCTCATTTATGCGGCGGTCAGCATTGCTTTGAATCTATTTAGTTTCTTTACTGTGCGGGAGCGGATTCAGCCTAAAAAAAGAAAAAAACAAGGAATCAAAAAGACGTTATCCGTTTTGTTTCGAAACAAACCTTTGCTTGTGTTAATTTCATCATTTTTGGCTTTTGCGATCGGATTTAATATTAAGCTCAGTACGATGGTATACTATTTTACGTATAACGTAAACCATAAAGAATTCGTGTTTTTGGGAACCGTTTTATTTTTCGGGGCAGCTCTGATCAGCAATCTGTTTATTCCTTTCTTTTCTGAGAAGTGGGGCAGAAAACATGTCATGATCATCACGGCAGCTCTATCGCTTATTTCTTATGCCGGCCTGCATTTTACACCGTATTCTTCGATTACACTCATATTCATTTGGCTTTTCGCTTCGGGATTTTTCACAACGCCTTTAAATACGCTTGCTTGGGGAATGGTTGCTGATTGTGTCGATTATGCAGAATGGAAAACCGGAGTTCGCGCTGATGGTGTGGTCATTTCCAGTATGAGCTTTATTAATAAGCTTGGTGTTGCGTTAGCCGGGTCATTTTCAGCCATTTATCTAGGCATCGCCGGGTATGTCGCGAATGCAGATCAGACGGCATCGTCATTGAATGCGATTAAAAATATGAATGCCTTAATCCCAGGATTATTCATTTTGATTTCTATTATTCTCATCACCTTCTATCCTTTAACTGAAAAAAGATATAAGTACATCATCTCTGAGCTGGAGCAGAGGTCTGCAAGATAAATATATATAAAATTTTTAATATTCAATGTAAACGGTTGTATTTATAGCAGAAAGTAATATACTGAAACTGTAATCTATCATATATAAATGAGTGTGATCATATGCGTAGTCAATCAGTTGTTTGTATTGGAGAATTGTTGATCGATTTCTTTTGTACCGATGTTGATGTTGATTTAATGGAAGGACGAAATTTCTTAAAAAGTGCCGGCGGGGCACCGGCGAATGTGTCAGCGGCCATAGCCAAGCTGGGCGGAGACGCCGCTTTCAGTGGAAAAGTAGGCAAGGATCCGTTTGGGTATTTTCTGAAGCAAACATTAGATGCTGTACACGTTGATACCTCTATGCTGGTCATGGATGAGAAAGCGCCTACAACGCTTGCTTTTGTTTCATTAAAAAAAAATGGGGAGCGCGATTTTGTTTTTAATAGAGGCGCGGACGCTTTGTTTACGCTGGAGGATATTGACCAGGATAAATTAAACGAAGCGAAAATCCTTCATTTCGGCTCAGCGACGGCCTTGTTATCAGATCCGTTTTGCTCAGCCTATTTACAGCTGATGTCGATTGCGAAAGAAAATGGACAGTTTATTTCGTTCGACCCTAACTATCGTGAGGATTTATGGAAGGGGAGGGTTTCGGAGTTTGTAAGTGTCGCAAAAAGAGCGATTGCTGTAAGTGATGTTGTGAAAGTCAGTGACGAGGAGCTGGAGATCATCAGCGGTGCGAAGGATCATGAAAAGGGTGTTGCGATCCTTCATGAGATTGGAGCCAAAATTGTTGCTGTGACACTTGGGAAAAGCGGGACTCTTCTTTCGAATGGAAAAGATCATGAAATCATTCCGAGCATTCCGGTTACATCAATTGACTCAACAGGAGCTGGAGATGCTTTTGTCGGCGCGGCTTTATATCAATTGGCAAACACGGGTCACATTCAATCTGTAGATGCTGATTTTGCGAAGCTGCGTGAGATTGTGTCATTTGCCAATAAGGTGGGAGCTCTTGTGTGCACGAAAATTGGAGCGATTGATGCACTGCCAAGCATGGATGAGATTGAAGTTTCTTTGTAAATCATTGAGGATGCTTCTTGAAAGTCTTTGGGCTTTTGGGAGGCATCTTATTTATATTTTTGTACTTAATTCAGGTGAAAAGTTAGTTGTTTTTCCTTGAAGTGTAATTTTTTATTAAGAATTCCATTTTTAATGATTCATTAAATTTGGGTGGACATGACATCATGAGGATAATTGTGAGATTCAAAGATATTATGTCAGCGAATATCAATGCTTTATTGGACAAAGCTTAAAATCCAGAGAAAATGGTATATCATTTAAGAAACATGACTAGCGATTTGGCTAAGGTTAAGACAGAAACAGCGGCATGCGCGCCGAGGTGCTTTTTGTCAATACGTTAGATATGCAATTAATCGGCGACGGAATGACAATGACTGGTTTTCAAATCATGAGCTTTAATTATCCTCAAGAAGTTCAGGATATGATTACGAAGAACGCTTCCTACGGTATGGTTGGGGATGTAAACAGATACCAGCAAATATCAATGGCGGATGGAATGGCATCCGGAAAGATGAGCGGAGGCGGAGCGGCTTCTGATATGGCTGGAATGATGATGGGAATGAATATGGCCGATCAAATGATGAATCAAATGAATCAGAATCATCAGGCGCAGTCATCTGGCTCACAGCCATCAGGCAACGGAGGCAAACCTAATTTTTGTCCGAACTGCGGAACAAAAACCGGTGAAGCTAATTTCTGCCCGAATTGCGGCCAGAAGCTTGTGTGAGAATGATACAGTGACAAGTCCGGAGTGATGAGACACTCCGGACTTTTTTATTCAGTAGAATCCTGAACAGGCCATTTTCGGGCACCCGCTTGGACAATGCCCAGCAGCAATTGACGACGTTCCTGTAAAGAATTGATGGCCGTTTGAAATGTTTGCTTGGATAAAGTTGGTATGCCTGATTGTTGAAGCTTTGTGATATCTGGTTCCGCCGGTACTTGTTCAGCCGAATGGATATAGGCGGTATGAACGGTATTCAAGTAGTTTTTGATACTTGAGCGCGTTTCTTTGATGTGAAGCTGATTCGGCTGATATTGTTCAGGAATGCCGTATTTCAAAATGGTTAATGCTTCATCCAATACAGTGACGGCTATAATCGATGATTCCTGACGCTGCGTGCTGTGGTAAAAATGAAGGATAGGGAAGGCGTAATGCTGAGCAGTCAGCTTTCCCAAGTCTGATGAAATCGTGACAAGAAGAAAATCAATGTCGTGAAAGTCTTTGCCATTCCATGCATTCTTGACAATTTCTGTTCCGTCGCGCCCCATACTTAATACACTTTGGGCAAATGAACGCTTTTGATTAACCGCACTCAATACGGAAATCAAATAGGTGACAGAAAATGTGATGGTAAGCAGGCCATGAGCGGTTTCTATGACCGTGACCAGCTTCCATAGGTGTCCGTTCGGTGCGAGGTCGCCATTCCCTAATGTAAACATGACATAGCCGGCAAAATAAATTCGATCTGACCAGGATGCCGGGTCATTCGATTGAGTTTCCACGAGTGAATGGGGGTTGCTTGAAAAAATCAAAAACCACCCGCCCCAAAATAAAATGATCCATATCACTAACGTCAGGCATAACAGCAGGGGACCTGCCGTGCTGAGAACCTTTGCGTGGTCTCCGCTGATTTTGCGGAAGCCTTTCCACAGCCATGCTGACAAACATCTTGTGATCGGGCCTGCGCCGCTCTCTAACCATAATGTGGTCCATAAAAAATCGATCATGCCTGCTGTTAACAATAAAAGGCCTGCAATGACATAAACCTCATTCAATTTTGTTGCCTCCCTTAGCCAGCCATCTTTTCTTTTTTATTTCCTCTTACCTTTAGTCTGAAACAATTGTTCAAATGTTTGATAAGAAAGTCATTGTATAGAAGAAAAACAGGAGGAGTTACCCAACAGTTACCCATCTTGTCGTTGATAGCAGATAAACAGAAACTCACAGAGATTTTGACTAGATTTACTTATTTTCACAAAGAAAAAAGTTCATTTTCCCCTTGAATTGATGATTTTTCTTTGATTAGATAAAAAAATTTTCAGAAATTTATATTGACTGTGAGTGTTTTTATAATTATGATAATATCAGAAGTAACAAAGATGTCACTATTATATTACTAAAATAGAACTATCAAGTGACTATAAAGTAACAAGTTGTCGAGTATATGTGCAAAGAAATGCTCACTGTTCTTTTAGATGAAAATGAAATCGCTTCCAAAAGAACTGAGAGGCTAAGCAGAAGGGAAGGGTATGAGGCCATTGGATAAACATGAAGAATTTTTTCTGAAGCCTGCTCACCAGATGTAAGAAAAGCAGCAACCCTAGAATAAGTTTTTGAAATACGCAGTAATCGATTTTGAAAAAGACTGGGGGAAACAGTATGAATAAACAAGGTAATCAAATGTCATTTTTACGTACAGTTATTATAGTCTCGACTTTCGGCGGTCTCCTCTTCGGTTATGATACGGGAGTGCTTAATGGAGCTTTGCCGTATATGGGAGAGCCGGACCAGCTTAACCTCAATGCCTTCACAGAGGGGCTTGTCACCAGTTCACTTCTTTTTGGAGCCGCACTGGGTGCCGTGTTTGGCGGCAGGATGTCTGATTTTAACGGCCGCCGCAAAAATATTTTGTTCCTCGCTGTTATATTTTTCATTTCAACGCTCGGGTGTACGTTTGCTCCAAATGTAACGATCATGATTATCTCCCGTTTTGTGCTCGGAATTGCGGTCGGGGGCGCATCAGTTACGGTTCCTGCCTATTTAGCGGAGATGTCTCCTATGGAAAGCAGGGGGCGGATGGTGACGCAGAATGAACTGATGATTGTATCAGGACAGCTTTTGGCCTTTATTTTTAATGCGATCCTCGGAACAACAATGGGAGACAGCTCCAATGTGTGGAGATTTATGCTCGTCATTGCGTCGCTCCCTGCGGTATTCTTGTTTTTCGGTATGCTTAGAATGCCTGAGAGTCCTCGCTGGCTCGTCTCTAAAGGGAGAAAAGAAGATGCATTGCGGGTTTTGAAAAAAATTAGGGATAAAAAGCAGGCTGCGTCTGAGCTGGAAGAAATTGAATTCGCTTTCAAAAAAGAAGATAAGCTTGAAAAAGCGACGTTTAAAGATCTTGCGGTACCGTGGGTGCGCCGGATTGTGTTCATTGGAATCGGGATTGCGATTGTACAGCAAATTACAGGTGTAAACTCAATTATGTATTATGGTACTGAAATTTTAAGAGATGCCGGTTTTCAAACGAAAGCCGCATTAATCGGAAATATCGCGAATGGCGTGATTTCGGTATTGGCAACATTCGTCGGTATCTGGCTGCTAGGGAAAGTTGGCCGCCGGCCGATGCTGATGACAGGTTTGATCGGTACGACAACGGCATTGTTGCTGATCGGGATATTCTCACTTGTACTCGAAGGATCACCGGCTCTTCCATATGTGGTTCTGTCGTTAACAGTGACATTCCTTGCATTTCAGCAGGGTGCGATCTCGCCAGTGACGTGGCTGATGCTTTCTGAGATTTTCCCGCTCCGCCTTCGCGGTTTGGGAATGGGCGTCACGGTATTCTGTCTGTGGATGGTGAATTTTGCAGTCAGTTTCACTTTTCCGATATTGCTGGCCGCGATTGGGCTGTCCACAACGTTCTTTATCTTCGTTGTACTAGGAATTTGCTCTGTATTTTTTGTGAAGACATTTTTACCGGAAACGAAAGGGCTTTCGCTTGAGCAGCTGGAGGATCATTTCCGCGCTTATGTTCGCGGCGAGGCGAAGAAAGATTCCAGCTCTGAAGTGGTTGGATAAGGAATATAAAAAGAATCCGCATCTGTGTGCGGATTCTTTTTTGTTCCATTAGTTAGGTCTGACAAGGATTTTGACTTGGTTTTTCTCTTTAATAAGAGCCCCGAAGCCTTCCTCGATCAAATCGTCTAATACGATTTTTTTCGTTACAAGTTTGTCAGCTGCAAAATAGCCTTCTTTCATTAATGACAATACAGCCGGGAAGATGTCACGGTATCCGATAATTCCTTTGACTGTACGTTCTTTGATGACGATATCGTTCGGGTGGATTTCAGCGCCTTTTTCCCAAATGCTTACAATGACTGTTTCACCGGCAATTGTAGTGGATTGGATCGCTTGCCGCAGTACCACTGGAACGCCAGTGACTTCGAATGCTACGTCGACACCGCCTCCAGTACGTTCTGCAATTTCAGCGACTACATCATCTGTTTTGGACGGATCAACGATGATGGCTCCAAGCTCCTCAGCTTTTTGCTGGCGTTCAGGTGAAAGCTCGACAGCGTAAATGTCAGTCGCGCCAGCAGCCTTCAGCGCTTCAATCACAAGAAGCCCGATCGGTCCGCAGCCGAATACAGCCGCTTTGTCACCGGCTTTGATTTTGCTTGAGCGGACAGCGTATAAAGCGACCGCGGAAGGCTCAACAAGAGCGCCTTGTTCATATGATAATTCCTCAGGAAGTTTGAACAACAGCTCTTCATCTACAGAGACGTATTCAGAGAAACCGCCGCCTCCGCCGGCTAAGCCGAGGAATCCCATTTGTTCATCAAGGTTGTAGGCGCCCTGGTGACCGTGTGTTGCAAAAATCGGTTCGACTACGACTCGGTCTCCTGTTTTATAATTTTCAACGCCTTCGCCGACTTCAACAACTTCACCGGAGAATTCATGGCCCATTGTGACAGGTGCTGTTTCATTCGTTAATGGATGCGGTTTGTCAACCGGAATAAAGATCGGGCCGCCAAGATACTCGTGTAAATCACTGCCGCAGATACCGCACCATTTGACTTTGATCTTTACTTTTCCCGGCTCTGTTTTTGGCTCTTCAATATTTTCAATACGGATATCCTTTTGGTTATGCCATCTTGCTGCCTTCATGGATTACCACTCCTATATCTTTTTATATGAGTAATTCCGCACTGATCAATATGAACTGTTCACAAAATCGCCATTTTTAAAACCAAAAAAGAAATGAAAATTTTATATAATGTAATTTACGTTTTTAAAAAAAGAAACTTTGAAGAAAAAAGAGTCTCGCACACTCTTTTTTCTTTATATGAGAGTATAAATCGTTTACCTAACTATGAATTTGGTTTGAACAATACGGTCATGGTTCGTTCATATTGAATGCGATAACTACTCTATCAACAATTATAACGCTAATATCCCAATTATAATAGGATAATCTTCCATGGTTTATTTTAGCACTGGTAACTATTCTGACTTTGTAACATTACTGTAAGGATATTGAAATAAAAATTCTCTGGTTGATCGTGTATAATTTTTCTAGATGTTAACAAACAGGGGGACGAAATGTTGAAGAAAGTCATTTTAGCCGCTTTTATCTTAGTAGGAAGTACTTTGGGAGCTTTCAGTTTTTCAGCAGATGCCAGTGCGAAACATGTGAATGGAAATATTACTTGGTATAATGGAGTCGGGAAAAAAGGCTCTTCAGGAAAAAAACTTGGACACTGGGACTGTGCGACCAAAATCGGATTTGATGTTCCTAAAAACGGGACAAAAATCAGAGCTTATGCAAAAGCGAAGCCTAAAAAGGTGATTACGGTTTACAAAAATGATGTTGGCAGAATGCCTCATGCAGTACTGGATGTAAGCCCTAAAGCGTTTAAAGCGCTTGGATACCCATTAAGCAAAGGAAAAGTAGCGGGACATTACAGCTATTAATCTACATATATAATCTGTAAAGCAAGAAGTCACATTCTTGCTTTTTCTATTGGTGGAGATAAGAGATGAAAAAAAGAATCATATTATTGTTAACAGTCGTGATAGCGGCAGCGGGCTTTGTGTTTTATGTTGTAAAGGATAAAAGCCATGAGAGCGCTGCTGATGTTTCAGTCAATACGGAAAGCGGTGATCAGCTGCTCGTTTCGATCACGAATACCGATCTGCTGACGAAGTATTATGAAAATGACAAGGTGATCCATGAGGAGGAGCTGACCGGCTATCCGGCATTTGCCTTGGATCAAAAGCAGCGGGTGCTCTATTATACGGGCAATAATGATCAAAATGAAATGAGGCTCTTTAAGCTGGATCTAAAGTCTAATAAAAAGATGATGCTGTATAAAGGCGCTGAGAGTGCGGACAGCTTGTTTTTATCGAAGGACCGTTCAACCATCTATTTCCGTTTAGGAAAAGCGGACGAAAGCAATTTTCGGATCGCATCCTTTGATCTGAAAACGAAGAAATACAAAAACCTTTATCCTGCCGTGAATGATCAGGATGACAGCGTCAGCAGCTTCTTTTATAACCAAAAAACAGATTCATTTGCATTGCTTCATTATTCTGTAGAAGAAGATTACAAGAAAACAGATGAAGCGAACGAAAAGGGGATCGATCCTGAACCGACAACGATTCATTTTGCGTCAGGCCGTCAAAACAAATTTGATGAGCTTAAGAGCCTTGACCAGTTTATCAGCGATATTGCTGTTTCTGATGATGATAAACGTATGTTGTTTACATCATATACACAAAAAGGCACGGAGCAAACCGCTTCTATTCAGATGCTGGATGCGGATACGAAAAAATATGAAAATATCATTTCGAATCAAAAAAACTTTAAGCTGTTAATTGACGCTCAGCCGCAGTTTTCTAAGGATGGAAAGAAAATTTATTTTCTCGCCGAAGCCAAGGGAGCTAAAAAACTGAAGGATGAAACAGGGCGTGAAGCAAAGGTTCGGACGATTTATTCTTACAACCTTGAAAATAAGACGTTCAAAAAAGTGTGGGAAAATCCGAACGGCATCATCAACAGCTTTTCTGTTATTAGCTGAAAAAACCACTCGGCATGGGCTGAGTGGTTTTTTAATGGACGAGATGCAGGGCTAATGAACCGAGCCATTTAAAGAAATGGATCAGCGGTATCGACAAAAACAGAAGTTCAACATATGAGTTGATGGCAAGGTTCAGCTTTTTGAACTGAGCTCTTTTTTTTAGGTCGTTTCGCTGCTGGTTTGCGATCATGTTATCACCTCATCGATATCCATATTATACCATAACGGCAGGCGAAAAAGCCCTAAACGTAGACAGTTTTGGGCTTCTTTCTTTGTTTTAGGCCACTTTTGAAATGGAGGCTTTTAGTCTGGATATAGAATTTGCGTCTCCGTTCGGGGAATGTTTGCTTGCAGGAGACTGCATTTGTTTATAGGGAAGAGCTAGCTTGTTTTCGTTTGACCGTTGTTTTGGAGATTCACTAATGAACGGATGCCGTCAATCATTTTGCTGCCGCACAAAGGGCATGATGGCGTGTCACTGCTGGCAAAGTTTTTTCTGCTCCAGCCGTTGCAGTCTTCTTTTGTGCATTCCCAAGTACTCACATCTTCTTTAGGCAGTGGTTCTTGATTACGTTTATTATAGTAAGACATAAAGTCACTTCTTCCCTCATGTATTTTACTGCACACTTCTTATTGTCTCATACTTTTCCCCAATCTCCTAATTCCTTTTTCTTTATGACTTTCCAATCAGACCATTTAAAAAGGAGAGGAGCGTACTGTTAAAAGCATCAGGCTCTTCTAAAAACGGGCAATGGCTGCTTTTAGAAAAGGTGACGAGCGTGGAGTTGGAAATTTTGCCGCGCAAGTGTTCTCCAGCTGCTGTAGAGAAAAATTTGCGGTCTTCCCCGAAGCAAAGCAATGTCGGTACAGTGATGTTTTGAAGGGTTTCGCGGTAATCAGCAGCCGTTTGGTTAAATAAAATCGTGCTTGAAATGGCAGCCGGCTGTTTGAGGATTTCTGCCAGCATCCATTCTTTTTCTGTCTCAGCAGGCGGTTCCGCGAACATATTCTGGATGAAGCTTTCGTAGAATGGCAGCGGATCAGTCTGAATGGCGTGCATCGCCGTTTTTAAACTGTCAAAATCAAACGGGCCGTGTTTCCAGCCCTCCCACTGATAGTCGGAAGCGGATTGGTCGATGATCACAGCGGCTTGTATGTTATCATTCCCAAATTGATTGAGATAATCCCATACGACAAAAGCGCCCATTGACCAGCCGGCGAGAACGGCACGATCGAGCTCCATTGCTTTTAGAAACTCCCTTACGTCGCGGGCGTATTGGGAAATGGTGTGGCCGTGAAGCACTTTGTCGGATTCGCCGTGTCCTCTAAGGTCGAGACGAATAAACTGATAATTGGCAGATAGTGCTGAACATTGTTTGTGAAAAAACTGCCCGCTCATCAGCACCCCGTGTATAAACAGGATCGGTGTACCGGTCCCGTGCGTTTCATAGTATAGACGTGTCTGATCTTCTAATGTGATGTATGGCATGTTTCTCCTCCTCTAGTTTCCGTCTTGAGAATGAATGGCTGCTGTCGCGGCTATCTGCTGAGCCTGAATTGCCGCTTTGATTGCGTGTATAGGCCTGATTCCATCAGCAGATTGTTATCCATATACTCACTGAGATATAAGCAGACAGCAATTTTAAAATTAATCTCCTTTTGCCGTTTAAATGCTTTTTCTTGGTTTAATTCGCGAGCGATAGCCAAAACGGTTTTGATATCTGGCTCTTCCAGAAATGTGAGAAGGGCGAGGTCTAGGTAATGATAATCCTTTGGCTTTTTGAAAGATTCAGTGATGGATTGAAATATATGTTTGCAATGGGAAACAAGCGTTTCAGGGTCTTTTTCACTTTGCAAGGCCAGAATATGGCTGACCTGATGTAAATACTGCCCTTTTTTAAACCCGTTGGCCGCCAGCAGCAGATAGCATGTTTCCGCCTTGATCAGCGTCTGCAAACTTTTTTCGTTTTCGCCAAGCAATACGGCAAGCGGAACATTCTGGGGTGAAGTGAGGAAATAATGATTTTTCTTCATCTGTCGATAAACAGAAAGCCCGCTGTTCATCTGTTCTCTTTGGTTTGTCGTTTCGGACTTGCCGGTGAGCAGGATCAGGGCGGAAAGGTACGTGAATATATCCCGCTTATATCCAAGCTTCACCATTTCATTGTATACGTCGATGAAAGTCAGAAACGTTTGTTTTGCCTCATGATGGAAATGAATGTCCAGAATGGAGAAACTGTAAATCGGTGGTGGGAATTGAGTGTCGACAAGCTGCCGATGTTTGATTTGATATAGCTGCTCAAATCATAAAAGCGCTCAGAATCAAACTCTCTTTTATTCACAATATATGCAGACGAAATGAGTATTAATATCTGATCTTGTGCAACTTTGCATTTTAATTTTGATTTTAATTCGGCATAAATGGAAATGTATTGTTTTGTCTTGTCTTTTCGCTAAGACTGTTTGTCAGCATAAAAACGCTCCTTATTGCTGTTTTTATGTTATACGAAAAATGGGGCCAAAAGTTTCTTAAAGAAAAAACTTGCCTGCGAGAGGCAAGTTTGTCGGGTTATTTACGGGGATCTGTTATATCCATCGGTCTCATCATGTCATAGTCTTCATGCTCAAGAATATGGCAGTGCCATACGTATCGTCCACTATATGGCCCGAATGTCGCCGCGATTCTCAGGACTTCACCGGCGTGAGCTTGAATGGTGTCTTTCCAGCCCTTTTCACTTGGAGGCGGCGGAACAGCCGGACCTGTATAGGACAATTCCCCACTTTCTTGATAACGTGCGATATCAAATGGCCGGCGGTCTAATACACGGAAGGAGACCAGATGCAGGTGAATCGGATGTGTTCCGCGTGTCGGATTGATAATGGACCATATTTCAGTTGTGCCGGCTTTTGGTGCTTCTGTGACAGGGTCGTGCCACCGTTTGTTATTGAGAAGAAGAACGGGTCTGCCGTATTCGTCCTGAGTGCCTGCCAGTTTCAGTGTTCTGATGTTTTGGATTCTTTCATTCTGCACCGAAGGGTATGAGGCGAGGTACTTCGGCTTTCTGCTTTCATCTTTTTGTGCCAATGGTTTTGTGACTCTGAATTGCATGATATTCGCATCTGTTTCGGGATTGACGTCACCGCCGCAGCCTGCGCTGTTTGCCAAAATGATCGATTGTCCTTCATAGGCTGTGAAATCAATGATGATATCATAACGTTCAGCAGGTGCAAGACTGAAAGAGTTCAGTTTAGCAGAGCGCGGAAGAAGCCCGCCGTCTGAACCGATCTGAATAAATTCTCCGCCATTATCGAGTGACAGATTATAGGTTCTCGTATTGGAGGCGTTGATGACGCGGAAGCGGTATTTCCTCGGTTCGACCTCCAAGTATGGCCAAACCTTCCCATTCACCAGTATGGTTTTTCCGCAAAAAGCCGGAACGATTGAAGGATTGGGAAGTGTCGGGGAAGGGTTTTCCGGTCCGTTTGGATAAAACAAAGAACCGTCCTCGTTGATCGTGCGGTCTGTGATAAGAAGCGGTATGTCGTATTCGCCGGAAGGCAGCTTTAAGCGTTTTTCCTTTGGATCGTGAATGAGATAAGCGCCGACGAGTCCAGCATAGACATTCAGCCTGGTAAGCGCCATGGCGTGATCGTGATACCACAAAATAGCACCGCGCTGCTGATTCGGATAATGATAAACCTCTCGTTTGAAATAAGGGCCTGTTTGCTCAAAGTTTTTGGAAAACCAAGCTTCCGGATACCCGTCACTATCATCTGGCGTGACGCCTCCGTGTAAATGAACAACAGTCTTTACTTCGGGCTCATCATGCTGGCTGTCGCTGTGATGAATCGTATGGTCAATCGGAAGGAAATGCGTTGAAGGAAGGTGATTCGTCCATTTCACATAAACGTTCTCATTTCTTTTGACCTCAATGGTAGGCCCCGGAAATAAGCCGTTGTAGCCCCAAAGGCGGGTCGGGGGGAGATCGCGGTGGAGCTGGTGAGTGCATTCTTCCATAGTGACTTCGTAGTATGTCTTTTCTTTTGTTTGCTGAACAGGCTTTAGTGTATCTGGGATTGGGAGAGCATCCGCAAATTTTTCAAGTATCATTTTTCATCTGTCCTTATCTAAATTTTCTATATTGGTATTATAGTTAATGACAATAAGGGCGTGATGGTTACAAAAAAAATGGCGTGCCGCTGCCTGCCCGAAGAAGAAATAACAAAATCCTAAACGGGAGTCCGTTTAGGATTTGATCAGCATTAAGGGAGGATGTCGGGCTGCTGATGTGTGACAGACTTGGCTGCCGCTTTTTCGCTCACCTTGCGTTTTCTGAACACAAGATAAGAAATCAGAACGATTCCTGTGATGACGCCTGTCAGCAGCAGCTCGTCTCTCATGGAATCAATGAACGCCATAGATACTAAAATCCCGCAGATGGCGATAATGGTCACGTAGGTTAAGTATGGGAAGAGCCACATTTTAATCTTTAAAGCTTCAGGGTTCGTTTTTTCAAGTTTTTTACGCATTCTCAAATGGGAAACAGCGATGACGAGATAGACGAGCAGTGCAATTGCGCCTGATGAATTGACTAAAAATAAAAAGACGGTATCAGGAGAAAAGTAATTCATCACAACCGCGATATATGAGAAAAGTGTACCGGCAACAATCGCCTGTACGGGAGCACCTTTTTTGCTTAATTTCATAAAGCGGCGCGGTGCTTCGTTTCTTTCTGCAAGTGAATACAGCATTCTGGATGTGGTGTACAAACCTGAATTCAGGCAAGAGAGTACAGCGGTGAGGACGATAAAATTCATAATCTGCGCGGCAGCGGGAACACCGATATGCCCGAGCACAGCGACGAACGGACTTTCTAAAATATTGGCTGAATTCCAAGGCAAAAGCGCAACGACAACGGCAATAGAGCCGACGTAAAAGACAATGATGCGCCACACAACGGAACGCGTCGCTTTGGTCACGGATTCCAACGGATTGGATGTTTCTCCTGCAGCGATAGCAACGATTTCCGTTCCCATAAAGGAAAAAATAACGACGACAATGCCAAGCAATACGGAGCTGATGCCTTGCGGGAAAAATCCGCCTTGGCCCGTCAAGTTGGAGAGGCCCACTGGACTGCTTCCTGGTGCGAATCCAAAAATGAAAGCGAATCCAATAATTAAAAACAAAATAATCGTAACGACCTTAATAAGGGAGAACCAATATTCGAATTCACCGAATGATTTAACGGAATAAATATTGGTCAGTGTGAGCAATACGGTCAAAATTAAGCTTGTGAGCCACAGAGGAATATCGTGGAACCAGTATTGAATGATGCTGGCTCCGGCAATTGCTTCAATCGCGATAACGACGACCCAGAAAAACCAATACAGCCAGCCGATTGCAAATCCGGCCCATGGCCCGATGGCGTCATGAGCGTATTGGGAAAACGATCCGCTTGTCGGGTTTACGGAAGACATTTCACCGAGCATTCTCATGATGAAAATAACCAGTAAGCCGGCTAGCGCGTAAGAAACGATAGCACCAGGACCGGTCGAGTGAATGACTGAACCGCTGCCTACAAATAGGCCGGCTCCGATCACGCCCGCGATCGAAATCATGGTCATATGGCGGGTCTTTAATTCTTTTTTTAATCCTGATTGAGACTGGTTCATAAATTACCTCCTTAAAGAATGAAACCATTACTGAATATTATGATAATTGAAACTCTATCATAAATATACAGTTTGTCGAAAAGTTGTGTGAGAAAATATAACAGTTTATTTCAAATTTGTAGGTTTTTGTTTGTGGTGTTTTCAGCAGATAAGCTTGGACTAAAAGAAAAAATGTTTCGTTAATTATTCATTTTTGCAGCTAGCGTAATTTTAAAAATATCGAAGATCGCAGAGGTATTGGCGGCATTGAATTTTAAGGGATTTTTAGAGGAGAAAGTAAATTGGTTTAGAGAAACAGTGTTCCGCCATAACTATTTTTCTGTGGCGAGTGAATCATGTTTCTGTAGACCCACTGCTATTCAGCTTTGTATCATTATAATAGGAATACACGAGCGGAGAGGAGGTTTTGTATGGAGAGATACGATGAACTGAAAAAGGGAGAAGCAGGGGCTATTGTCAGCATTTCCGCGTATCTTGTCCTGTCCGCGATTAAGCTGATCATCGGTTATTTCTTTCACTCGGAAGCGCTTATGGCAGACGGGTTTAATAACACAACTGATATTATTGCTTCTGTTGCTGTGCTGATCGGCCTTCGCATCTCTCAAAAGCCTCCTGATGAAGATCATCCATACGGCCACTTTCGGGCGGAAACGATTGCATCACTTATCGCATCCTTTATTATGATGGTTGTCGGACTGCAAGTGCTGTTCAGCGCCGGAGAATCTATTTTTTCTCCTAAACAAGAGACACCGGATATGATTGCGGCTTGGACGGCAGCAGGCGGGGCAGTCCTGATGCTTATGGTGTACCAGTACAATAAAAGGCTGGCCAAAAAGGTGAAGAGTCATGCGCTCCTTGCCGCGGCCGCTGATAATAAATCGGATGCGTTCGTCAGCGTCGGCACGTTTATCGGAATTACGGCTGCGCAATTCCGCCTTGCTTGGATTGATACGGTCACGGCGTTTGTGATCGGTCTGCTCATTTGCAAAACAGCATGGGATATTTTTAAAGAATCATCTCACTCTTTGACAGATGGCTTCGACGTAAAAGACATTTCAGCTTATAAACAGACAATCGAAAAGATTCCAGGTGTACGCCGTTTAAAAGATATTAAAGCGAGATACTTGGGCAGTACGGTCTACGTTGATGTGGTGGTTGAAGTATCCGCTGATTTAAATATTACGGAAAGCCACGATATTGCCAATGAAATTGAGCGGAGAATGAAGGAGGAGCATGCGATTGATTATTTACATGTTCATATGGAACCTTTAGAACGCAAATAATTGAGCTTCCTGTCATAGGAAGCTTTTTTGGTGTGTTTTATTCTATTTTATTGGAAACAATTTGCTAGAATCGTTTTTTTATACAGATCGCTTTTTGTGGTAAAGTTAGGTTACAATATGATGAATTTTGTAGATGACTAGGAGGAAAAGAATGGCATACCAAGAAGACCTGCATCCTTTGCTGGGGAAAGCAGTTGAACATATTAATAGAGTAATGGTGGGAAAACGAGACATCGCCGTACTCAGCTTAGCAGCCATTCTTGCCAAAGGGCATGTGCTGCTTGAGGATGTGCCCGGAGTCGGTAAAACGATGATGGTCCGCGCGCTGGCAAAGTCAATCGGCGCCGATTTCAAAAGAATTCAATTTACTCCGGATTTGCTGCCATCTGATGTCACAGGCGTGTCCATCTATAATGCGAAAACGATGGAATTTGAATATCGGCCCGGCCCGATTATGGGAAATATCGTGCTGGCCGATGAAATCAACCGTACCTCTCCGAAGACACAGTCTGCTTTGCTTGAAGCGATGGAAGAAGGAAGTGTAACGGTGGATGGCCATACGATGCCGCTTGCGGCTCCGTTTTTTGTGATGGCAACGCAAAACCCGTTCGAATATGAAGGGACGTACCCATTGCCGGAAGCCCAGCTTGACCGTTTTTTATTCAAACTTCGCATGGGTTATCCGACCTTTAATGAGGAGCTGGACGTCTTATCTCTTCAGGAAAAAAGCCATCCGATTGAGACGCTTGAGCCGGTTATTTCAAAAGAAGACTTCATCCGTTTGCAGCGGGAAGTGCAAAATGTCCGTGCCGATGACAGCATTAAAGAATATATTGTGGAAATCGTGCAGAAAACGAGACAGCATGCCTCTGTTCAATTAGGCGTCAGTCCGCGCGGATCAATCGCTCTCATGAAAGCGGCCCAAGCATATGCGCTGCTCCATCATCGCGACTATGTCATTCCGGATGATATTCAATATTTGGCTCCTTTCGCGCTTCCGCACCGGATGCTGCTGCAGCCAGAGGCGAAGTTTGAAGGAATCGAGGCAGGCGCGATCGTACGAGAGATCATGTCCGTTGTGAAGGTACCGGTTCAAAGGTCGTCGATCCGCTGATGAAGAAGACGCAATGGCTGGTATATGGGTGGAAGCTGATTGTATTAACGCTATTGACGGCTGCTGTTTTTTCTTACGCGATGTTTCAAGGCGGCTTTGTCAGCTGGTTTTTGTTTTACGCATTTCTCCCTTTTGTCGTGTATGCCGGGCTGCTGGCGTTGTATCCGCTCCGCTCTTTCCAGGCTTCACGGCAAATGGCCAAAACACAATTGCAAGCGGGGGACAGGCTGGGCGTGTCGGTAACGCTGAGAAGGAAGCTGCCGTTTCCGCTGATGTATATGGTGATTGAAGATTGCCTGCCAGAAGGAATCGAGTCATTGAACCGAGACGAAGCCGCGGCCAAACGTCTCGTTTTTCCTTGGTTTAAACGGCGTATGACGATGTCGTATGAATTAGCTCGCGTACCGCGCGGAGAACATCATTTTCATGCTGTCAGGGTACGAACCGGGGACGTTCTCGGCTTGATTGAAAAAACAGCTTTTTATGAGCTGGATGATACCCTGTTTGTCTATCCATCCTTTCATCGTCTTTCTTATCAGGTGAATGAGAGGCATCAGGAAGATGGTGCAACCGGTTCTTCTCCGGTTCATCAGCACCATTCCGCAGTCGCAGCGAGTGTTCGGGATTACCAGCCGGGAGACCGGTTTGCCGCGTTAGACTGGAAGACTTCTGCACGGCGGAGCCAGCTGATGACGAAGGAATTTGAACCGTCTCGAAGCAAAAATCTGTTTCTTCTGATGGACCGTTTTTCCTCTGAAGCATTCGAAGAGGTCGTTACTGTGTCAGCTTCGATTCTTCATTCTGTTTTACAAAGCGGTGCGGAGGCAGGTTTGGCCTCAGTCGGAAAGGAAAAAACGCTTTTTCCTATTCAAGAAGGGGAGCAGCATTTTAAGCGCATGCTTCGGCATTTAGCCGTCGTTCATTGTGATGCGGCTGACCCGGTAAGCCGATATGTACGGGAGGAGCTGGGTAAGCCGTCTGTTCGCAAAGCTGATAAGGTGATCGTCACGGGGCAGTTCACGGAAGATTTGTTGAACTTAGCAGATGCCGGGGGAGGCCGGTTTACAGTGATCCTGGCAAAAGAGAAAGACGCTGAGCTTTCTCAAGCTGAAAATGTCATGATCGAACGCATGATGAAACGCCAAATCAGAGTTCAGGTCATGAGGGGCGGACGAGTTTCGCGTGTTGTTTAGAAAGAGGGGTGACGGTGCACATGCCGCACGATGATCAGAAGGGAAGCCGTTTGAGCTTGCTGCTATTTTATTTTCTGGCGTTTTTATTGCTGTGGGAGTGGCTCAGGCCGCTTGACCGTTTTACAGATACGAAACATACGGGCTTTTTTATTGTCTTTATCGGCTTGACGTTTCTACTGAGTTTTTTCAGAATGAGGTGGTTTGTCACCGTTCCTTTTTGTGTCTTATTTACGTTGATCTCGGTGCACATCCTGTTTTATCAAGGGTCCATATTTGACTTGAACTGGGTCGGCTCTTTTTTGCGGGATGTCTATTTGAATATTACGCTGATACAATCAGGGCAATGGAATGACATGATTCCTTCGTTTCGGACCCTGTTGTTTTTTGTGCTGTTGTGGCTGCTGGTCTATCTCCTTCATTATTGGGTGATTTACCAGAGAAGAATCTTATTTTTCTTTATGATGACAGTAGCGTATATTACGATTCTTGATACCTTTACGCCATATGATGCCACTTTTGCCGTCATCCGTATCGTGCTGATCGGCTTCTTTATGCTTGGCCTTTTATACTTAGAACGCATCAAGCTGATGGAAAGAATCGCATTGCCAAAAATATCTGTCCTGAAATGGTTTCTGCCGTTATCGGTATTCATTTTGGCTGCCGTGGGATTCGGACTTGCCGCTCCGAAATCAGATCCGGCTTGGCCTGATCCGGTGCCTTTTCTTAAAAAAATTACCAATCAAGAGCGTGTGCCGGCTGGTGAAAGCAAAATCGGATACGGGAACCATGACGAATCACTCGGCGGCCCGTTTCAGCAGGATGATACCCCTGTTTTTACTTGGCAGGGAAAAGAGCGTACGTATTTCCGTGTTGAAACGAAGGATACGTATACCGGGAAAGGCTGGATTGAAACAGACACAGGCATGTCATATCAGCTAAGCGGAGGGAAAGTTGAAAATCTATGGTTTGACCACAAGGTTGCGACAGAACGCAGCGCCGTCCGTGTCAAAGTTGATGAACACTACGGGTATAACCATGTGATGTATCCGATCGGTGCGAAAACCATACAGCCAAAGCAGGCTGTCTCGCTTGAAATGAACGGAAACACGGAACAAATTTCCCCGATCAGTGAACAAGCCGGTGAGATCAGAAATATGGGGAGCTATATCGTAACGTACAATTCCCCGGTCTACAAGTTGGATGAGCTGAGAAAGGTGAAAGTGAGAAACAACAGTGAGGAATACACATTCAGCAACCGCTATATGCAGCTGCCGGATTCACTGCCTGAGCGGGTGAGAACCCTTGCGGCCAAGCTGACTCAGGATCACGATAATATGTTTGATAAGGTGCAAGCGGTTGAGGACTATTTAGGTTCAAATCAGTTCACATATGAAACCGAAAACGTGACCATCCCTAAGGATGATGAGGATTATGTCGATCAATTTCTGTTTCAAACAAAGATGGGCTACTGTGATAACTTTTCTTCCGCTATGGTGGTGCTCCTGCGTTCGGCCGGCATTCCGGCCCGCTGGGTCAAGGGGTATACATCAGGCGAATATAAAGAAGCGGGAAACAAAAACGGCAGCATCTACGAGGTGACAAATAACAACGCCCATTCCTGGGTAGAGGTGTATTTCCCAGAACAGGGCTGGGTCACATTTGAGCCGACTAAAGGGTTTACAAACCCGGCTGCGTTTACTTCTTCTGACACAAAGGATTCCGGCAGCGAAAGCAGCAGCTCACCGGAGAAAACAAAAGAAGAGCAGAAAAAAGAGAAAAAACAGCCGGAAAAACAAAAGGAAAAACGGGAGACACCTGTTTCTAAAAAGCCGTCCGCTTCACATGAAAATGCCGGGGCGGGCTGGTATGGAGCGCTTGCGGTTCTTGCAGTCCTGCTCTTGGCAGCGGTCTTGCTGTATGTTTTCCGTTCGCTATGGATTCCTATTTTCGTTGTAAGAAAATTGAAGCGGCGCAGCGATCAGCACGTGTTTTTTGAGGCATATGGCGCGCTGCTGAAACAGCTGAAGAGAAGAGGCATGCCGAAACGAGACAGTGAAACGCTGCGTGACTATGCGAAACGAATCGATGGAAAATACGGCTCGGAAGACATGTCAAAGCTGACATCAAGCTATGAACGGGCGCTTTACAGAAATGAAGATTCGACGGCGCTTTGGAATGAAACCAGAGAGTTATGGGAAAATTTAATTAAAAGAAGATGGTCTTGACCGCTTATCGACGTGTTGTTAGAATTAGTGAATATTATCGGAGTCTGGGAGCGAGTTACCGGACTCCGGCAAACGGCCTTGCCAAAGAGGGCGGATCGTGCTTCATATCTGTCCTCGTTTTTTTCTGTGTCAAAAAACTTAGAGGAGATTAGGTGACAACCATGACAAAGTTAGTGAATGAAATGATTCTTGTCCTTGATTTCGGCAGTCAGTATAACCAGCTGATTACACGCCGTATCCGTGAATTCGGTGTATACAGCGAGCTGCATCCCCATACATTGACGGCTGAAGAAATTAAAGAAATGAATCCGAAAGGAATTATTTTATCCGGCGGTCCAAACAGTGTGTATGATGAAAACTCTTTCCGCTGTGACGAGAAAATCTTCGAGCTTGATATTCCTGTTTTGGGAATTTGCTACGGCATGCAGTTGATGACTCATTACCTTGGCGGTAAAGTTGAAGCGGCAAGCCAGCGTGAATACGGAAAAGCAAACATCCACATCGAAGGCGCACCTGATTTGTTCAAAGATCTTCCGAACGAACAAGTGGTTTGGATGAGCCACGGCGATTTGGTTGTAGAAGTTCCTGAAGGCTTCACTGTTGACGCGACAAGCCATCACTGCCCGAATTCAGCGATGAGCAAAGCGGACAAAAAATGGTACGGCGTTCAGTTCCATCCGGAAGTGCGCCACTCTGAATACGGCAATGACCTTCTGAAAAACTTTGTATTCGGCGTTTGCGAATGTGAAGGCAAATGGTCAATGGAGAACTTTATCGAAATTGAAATGCAAAAAATCCGTGAAACGGTCGGAGATAAGCAGGTTCTTTGTGCGCTTAGCGGCGGCGTTGATTCCTCTGTTGTTGCTGTTTTGATTCATAAAGCGATCGGCGACCAGCTGACTTGTATCTTTGTAGACCATGGTCTTCTCCGTAAAGGCGAGGCTGAAGGGGTTATGAAAACATTCAGCGAAGGCTTTAACATGAACGTCATTAAAGTAGACGCACAAGACAGATTCTTAAATAAACTAAAAGGCGTTTCTGATCCTGAGCAAAAACGCAAAATCATCGGTAATGAATTCATTTACGTGTTCGATGATGAAGCGGACAAGCTCAAAGGCATCGACTATCTTGCACAAGGAACGCTTTACACTGATATCATCGAGAGCGGTACAGCAACGGCGCAAACGATCAAATCTCATCACAATGTCGGCGGGCTTCCAGAAGACATGCAGTTTGAATTGATCGAGCCGTTAAACACGCTCTTCAAAGACGAAGTGCGCGCGCTTGGCACAGAGCTCGGCATTCCCGATGACATCGTATGGCGCCAGCCTTTCCCAGGACCGGGACTCGGTATCCGCGTTCTTGGCGAAGTAACAGAAGAAAAACTGGAAATCGTTCGTGAATCAGATGCGATTTTACGTGAAGAAGTTGCGAATCACGGGTTAGAGCGTGATATCTGGCAATACTTCACTGTTCTTCCTGACATCCGCAGCGTTGGTGTAATGGGTGATGCAAGAACATATGATTACACAATCGGAATCCGCGCCGTTACATCAATTGACGGTATGACATCTGACTGGGCTCGTATCCCGTGGGATGTGCTTGAAGTCATTTCGACACGTATCGTAAACGAAGTGAAGCACATTAACCGCGTGGTGTACGATATTACAAGTAAGCCGCCTGCGACGATTGAGTGGGAATAAGTAAATAGCTAATAGAAAAACGTCCCTTTTACAAAAGGGGCGTTTTTTTTGTGAACTTTTTGAAACCGTTTCGGCAGTTTTCCTATCTAACAACATAGGAGGTGGATAAGGTGAAGGAAGAAAGATTGATTACAAAGGCGAGAAAAGGAAATTCTCGAGCCTTTGAAAAGCTTATGCTGGCACATCAGGAGACTCTATATAAAACAGCCTATCTCTATTTAAGAAATAAAGAAGATGCACTTGATGCTGTACAGGAAACGGCTTATAAAGCTTTTATAGGTATAGAAAAACTAAAAGAGCCAAAGTACTTTTTAACGTGGCTCACCCGAATTCTTATTAATTCAATTTTTGCAATGAAGAAAAAGAAGGGGGAATTAGTTCCGTTTGAAAGCCATCATGACACTGGCACGGACCAAAGGAATATTGAAGAATATATAGACTTGCGCAATGCGCTGGATACACTTGATGAACATGTTCAGTTAACAATTCAGCTCTATTATTTTCAAGATTATTCGATTTCAATGATAGCTGAACAAACAGGAATGGCAGAAGGCACAATTAAAACACATTTACATAGAGCAAGAAAATCACTAAAACAGGAGCTGGAAAAGGAGGATAAAAAAATATGGAAAAACACCAAGTAAAGCAGTTGTATGATGACATAGAAGTGCCAAAGAGAGCACTCAAAAAAGCAATACATCAAGCTGTCGTTCGTGCTGAAAATGAAAGTAACACAAAGCGCCGTTTTAAATGGGGACGAACCATTACTAATGGAATCGCTGTTGCTGCTGTGGTAGGTATACTGTATTTAACGTCCGGCCTTTTTCTGCCGTCTGTAAACAAAGCGATGGGAAGCATACCCATTGTCGGCCAAATTTATAAAGATTTTCAAGATAAAGTTGGCCTATCATTGTTTGAAAGCAATTTGGTCACAGCTTTGAATGAAAAGGCTGAATCCAGAGGAATCACCGTTTCTGTAAACAGCTCCTATTACGATGCTGGCCAGCTTGTCTATAACTTTACTGTTGATAACCTCCAGTCTGATGAAAAAGAGCTCATGTATGATGTGGATGAAGTGAGTTATAACGACAATTTTTCAATTAACTACGATTCCTTAATGCTTAAAAAAATAAATAACAAACAATATGCAGGACAATTAAGGATTTATACAAATGGCATTCAAATAAAAAATGGAGAAACCGTACCCTTTGTGATTACTCATATCAATGAAATACAGGGGAATTGGAGGTTCAAACTGCCAATAATCAAAAAGAAAGCAAATTATTTAGAAAGCTCAAAAGTGGTATCAGCTCATCATAATCGTTATCAATTTTCCAATATTCAAGTGGAGAACGGAAAGCTCGGATCTGTCCTTCAATTTACAATCGATTATCAAGGCATAGCAAAAAATGATACGGTGGCAATTGATGAAGTCAAAGATGATTTAGGAAACACATATGAGATGACAGAGTCAAACATCGAACTTGGAAATCGCAAAAAGGTAAACGAGAGAACAGTAAGAGTAAAAGGACAAACACAGTTAGAATCACCAATCAATCCAAAAGCGAAAAAGCTAACATTAAGAGCATATATTAAATCTGAGGCAGAGGGCAGTGAAATTGTACCGCTAAATGCTGAGATGCCGTTTCATGTTTCAAAAACAAACCATCAAAACATAGGGATTGAAATCAATAACATGAAACAAGAAGGAAGAAAAGTATTGGTGCAATACCGCTTCACTGGAATTGATACCTCAAGCATGGATGAAAATGATTTAGTGAATATAGGTGAAACGATTGGCCTTGGTGATATAAAAAAAATGAAATCATGGGCTGATCCGTTGGCTTATTATGAAGAAGGTTATTATGTGAAAGCAAATACAGCTAAAGTGAAAAATATGAACACTGCCGAAATGGTATCCACTTTTGAACTGGATGATGCCTATCTTGATAAGCTGTCTTTAAAACATTTCGAGTTTGATAAGTATGGTCTGTATATCGATAAAGGTGTTATAAATGATCTTATTCAACTAAAGCCATTCTCGTTTACTGTACCAGTGCATCAGGTGAGTCAGCCTGCCAAGATAAAATAAGCATAAGTTGAAAAACCGTATGAAGTCATACATACGGTTTTTATAATTGTTACCAATTTAGTCAATAGACGAATAAACCAATTTTTTTAATAAGTAATGTTCGTTTTTTATATTGTCATTTCAAAATGAACTTGGTACAATAGACACAGAAATCAAATAAGATAATTCGTATAATCGCGGGGATATGGCTCGCAAGTCTCTACCAAGCTACCGTAAATGGCTTGACTACGTAAACATTTCTTTCGTTTGATATAAATAAAACACGTTTATTTATTCGAACTGAAATCCGTCTGTAGTCAAGCGTCCCAAAATGCAAAATGCATTGGGGCGTTTTTTATTTGGCGTTTTCAGGGCAGGATAAATAACAAAGAGTGAAGGGAGTCAAATAGCTTGAAAAAGTTTTTTCAGTTTGATGAGCTGGGCACCAGCTATCGCAATGAAATTATTGGCGGATTAACGACTTTTTTATCTATGGCATATATTCTGTTCGTCAATCCGATTACACTTGCTTTGGAGAGCGTGAAAGATTTTCCGGAAGCGCTGAGAATTGACCAAGGAGCGGTCTTTACAGCGACAGCACTGGCGTCTGCAGCAGGCTGTATCTTAATGGGTCTGATCGCGAGATATCCGATCGCCATCGCGCCAGGTATGGGGCTAAACGCGTTTTTTGCGTTTTCTGTCGTCCTCGGCATGGGCATTTCATGGCAGGCCGCTTTGTCTGGTGTTTTCATTTCAGGTCTTATCTTTGTTGCTCTTTCGTTAACAGGTTTTCGTGAAAAAATCATCAACGCCATTCCCCCAGAGCTGAAATTGGCAGTCGGCGCGGGTATCGGCCTGTTTATTACATTCGTTGGATTACAAGGTTCAGGAATTATTACATCCAACCCTTCCACACTCGTCACCATCGGAAACATTCACAGCGGTCCTGTGCTCTTAACGATTTTCGGTGTCATTGTAACGGTTATTTTAATGGTGCTTCGCGTTAACGCGGGCGTGTTTATCGGGATGCTGTTAACTGCGGTTGCCGGCATGATTTTCGGTTTGGTTCCGGTTCCGACTCAAATCATCGGCAGTGTGCCGAGCCTTGAGCCGACTTTCGGACAAGCGTGGCTTCACCTGCCGGATATTTTCTCCGTACAAATGCTGATCGTCATTTTAACGTTCTTGTTTGTCGGATTTTTTGATACAGCGGGTACACTGGTTGCTGTGGCAACTCAAGCTGGTTTAATGAAGGAAAACAAATTACCGCGTGCGGGCCGTGCGCTTTTAGCTGATTCATCTTCGATTGTGATCGGCGCCATGCTCGGTACGTCTACCACAACTTCTTACGTGGAATCAAGCTCAGGTGTCGCTGCGGGTGCCCGCTCAGGATTTGCGGCAATTGTAACAGGTATTCTCTTTTTACTGGCTACGTTTTTCTCGCCGCTTCTATCAGTCGTTACCTCAAATGTAACGGCTCCGGCGCTGATCATTGTCGGTGCATTGATGGTGGCGCCGCTTGGCAAAATCGCTTGGGATAAGTTCGAGGTGGCCGTTCCCGCTTTCCTTACCATGATCATGATGCCGTTAACATACAGCATTGCAACCGGGATTGCCATCGGATTTATTTTCTATCCGATTACGATGGTGTGCAAAGGAAAAGCCAAAGAGGTCCATCCCATTATGTACGGGCTGTTTATCGTTTTTATCCTGTACTTTATCTTCTTAAAATAACGAATGAAACCAGCTGCCTCGGCAGCTGGTTTTTTGTTGCAAAAGGTAAAACCATTTCATACGATATACCGTCATGTAGATGTGCCGCCATGCTTTACTTAAATGGAAATGACTTGACTGTTCAGGAAGGCTTCGGTACCTTATATAAGTGTTTTATTTTCTTGCTGAATGGTATTCCGCCGTATTTTTTTGATAGGAGTTGCTGACATGACGGAAGAAAGAAAAGAAACGTTTGAAGAAGAAGTTAACCAGAGTGAAAGAATAGATACAGATGAAGAACCGCTATCGAGAATGTCCAGAAAGGCGAGCCGGCAAAGCAAGCAGAAGCAAAAACAAAAGCAGAAACCGCATCAGGAACGCGGTGGTGTATCCATTGCTAAAGACAAGCTTGCGTCTGTATGGGCAGCCATCAACAGATATTGCGGTTTTGCGTTCTCGATTTTAAAATCACCGGCGAAAACCGTCGTGGCGGATGGATTTTCTCATTATAAGTATGGTTTGATTTCAATGCTTATATTCAGTATGATCTTTTCAATCGGGAACTGGTTTCAGTTAAAGGCCAGCTGGAATCGGCCGCTCGGTTTCGGAGAACGCCATCACGCTTTCTATGACGGATTTTTAATTGTTCTTGTCTATTTGCTTCTCTTTTTCGCGGTAATGGTCTTAGCCGTATGGGCCGTCTCCCGCTATATGATGAAGCAGAAGGTGACGTTTAGAGAAGCGGCTGCAGGTTTGGGTTCATTGCTTGTACCGGTGATTGCTGTTTCAATTCTTTGGCTGATCTTTGCGATCGTGAATATCCCGATGCTGACAGTTCTTTTTACAGTGCTGATCTTGTTTTCGATCTTTTTTATGATGGCGCTGTATGTGCAGCGTCTGTATCAGGCGGCACAAGATGCACCGATTGATTATATCTATTGTGTATTTGCAGTAGTTGCGGCCGTGCTGCTGTTTGCGGCGGTGACTTGGCCGTTTATTTCTGAATATTTCACAGCGTCGCTGATTCCGCTTTAATCTGAAAAAACCGGCTGTTCATAGCCGGTTTTTTGATGTCACAATTTTTACAAATATATCTAAAAAACATAGTTGATTTGTAGGATTAATCCGTGTATGATGAGGAAAATGCTGTAAACGTCCAGCGTACAAACCTTTATATTTTGGAGGATGATGGACATGGCTGAAGTACTTCGCCGAGCGATTAATCAAAAGAAGCAATTTTTAAAAACCAAATTACTGCTCTCGGAATTTTATCAGGGAAGAGGGGAACAGCTTGCTGATTATACGCTGAGTGAGCTTGAGAAAGAATACAAGTCCCTTCTGAAAATGAAAAAAGAGATCTGACAATATATGAGAAAAGGTGAGTCTGCTGAAAAGCGGGCTTTTTTGTTTTGATGTTGAAAAGGTAAGAAAGAGGGTAAACTACTACTGTTCAATCCGAAACAGCGTGTCGAAATATTTTCCTTAGGCTTACGGCCTCAGTTGATTGTAAACGACGCGTTTCTCTAGTAGAATATGATTGCTTTATGCAAGATGAAGAGTAGGGGGATGAAATGAAATGATGCAAACCATCTTATCAAATGGAATAGCCATGGTTCTCATAATTCTCATTATTAATATTGTCTATGTGTCATTTTTTACGATAAGAATGATTTTAACGCTGAAAGGCCAGCGTTATTTAGCGGCCGGCATCAGTACGATTGAAATACTGGTTTATGTGACAGGATTGAGCCTGGTGCTCGATAACTTAGACCAGATTCAAAATGTGATTGCGTACGCGCTCGGTTACGGTCTTGGTGTCATTGTCGGCATGAAAATAGAAGAAAAATTGGCGCTTGGCTATATTATGGTCAATGTGATTACGAAGGAGCTTGATGTTGATCTTCCGAGGCAGCTCCGTGAAAAAGGCTACGGTGTGACAAACTGGGTGGTCGGCGGGCTTGAAGGCGACCGCACAGCCCTTCAGATTCTGACACCGAGAAAATATGAACTCCAGCTGTATGATACGATTAAGACAATTGATTCAAAAGCCTTTATTATTGCGTATGAACCAAAAACAATCCACGGCGGCTTCTGGGTCAAAGCGGTGAAGAAGAGGAGAATTAAAGAATAATGGCAAAGCCGAAGAAGAAAAAGTTTGAAGTGACAGAGCAGCAAACGATTGATGCTGTGCTTCAGCAAATGAAAGAAGAAGGATATTTGCCTGTGCGGCGAATGGAGGAGCCTGTTTTTATGGAGAAAAAGGAAAACGGGTCAATTCAGATCGTTCCATGCGGGAAAAAAATCGTATTTGAAGGGAAATTGATCTAAAACACGAACATTAGCAGAATGAATTTTTGTATCGTTCGATAATGTCGTTGACATTATCCATGTCCGTTGTTAAGATAAACATGAAATCAAAACACGACCTCATATAATCTTGGGAATATGGCCCATAAGTTTCTACCTGGCAACCGTAAATTGCCGGACTATGCAGGAAAGTGATCGATAAAACTGACATGGATATATCGCAGAAGCGAACGACTGACGATACATGTACCATGCCCGGTTTGTATTGCTTCCTCATAAGTGCAATGCAGAGCGGGTATTTTTTATTTTCTGAAAACAAAAGCATGAGAAGGTGGGAACAGAATGCAGCCGCTAGTAGGAATCATCATGGGAAGCACTTCCGATTGGGAGACAATGAAAAACGCATGCGACATACTTGACGAACTTAATGTTCCGTACGAAAAGAAGGTCGTTTCCGCTCACCGGACGCCTGATTTCATGTTTGAATACGCTGAAACCGCGAGAGAAAGAGGCATCAAGGTGATTATCGCCGGTGCCGGAGGAGCGGCGCATCTGCCAGGGATGACGGCGGCGAAAACAACACTGCCGGTCATCGGAGTTCCGGTTCAGTCCAAGGCGCTGAACGGAATGGATTCTCTGCTTTCCATCGTCCAAATGCCTGGAGGCGTGCCTGTTGCGACAACAGCCATAGGCAAAGCGGGCGCTGTGAACGCAGGGCTGTTAGCGGCGCAAATGTTGTCAGCTTTTGACGAGGATCTTGCCCGTAAGCTGGATGAGAGAAGAGAAAATACAAAACAGACAGTGTTAGAAAGCAGTGATCAGCTTGTCTAAACAAATCATCTATCCAGGAGCAGTGATTGGCATTATCGGCGGCGGCCAGCTTGGAAAAATGATGGCTGTGTCCGCCAAACAAATGGGGTATAAAGTCGCGGTCGTGGATCCGGTGAAAGATTCGCCATGCGGGCAGGTTGCGGATATTGAAATTACCGCTCATTACAATGACCATGAAGCGATTCGAAAATTGGCTGAAATCAGCGACATCATCACGTATGAGTTTGAAAACATCGATTATGATGCGCTGCATTGGCTAAAAGATCATGCCTATCTCCCGCAAGGAAGTGAACTGCTGCTCATTACCCAAAACCGTGAAACAGAGAAAAAAGCCATTCAAGACGCGGGCTGTGAAGTTGCTCCGTACAGCATCGTCAAAACAAAGGATGGATTGAAACAGGCGGTACAGGAGCTTGGACTTCCCGCAGTGCTGAAAACATGCCGCGGCGGATACGATGGCAAAGGCCAATTTGTGATCAAGGAAGAGGCGCAAATTGAGCAGGCTACCGCTCTTTTAGAACACGGTACTTGCATTCTCGAAAGCTGGGTTTCCTTTGAAATGGAGCTATCGGTCATCGTCGTCAGATCGATAAATGGCGAGATTTCAACCTTTCCGGCAGCTGAAAACATTCACCACAATAATATTCTTTTCCAAAGCATCGTGCCTGCACGGGTGGAGGAAGGGATTCAGAAGAAGGCTGCTCAGCTAGCTGTTAAGCTTGCAGATGAGCTTAACCTTATCGGGCCGCTCGCTGTTGAAATGTTCCTGACAGAAGACGGAGAGCTTTTGGTCAATGAACTGGCGCCAAGACCGCACAACTCAGGGCATTATACGCTGGACCTGTGCGAAACGAGCCAGTTTGAACAGCATATCAGAGCGGTATGCGGCCTTCCGCTCGGGAAAACGGATCTGCTGAAGCCGGGCATGATGGTGAATCTTCTCGGCGATGAAGTGAAACTTGTTGAGGAAGAGCCGGAGCTTATAAAAGAAGCAAAGCTCTATATATACGGAAAACATGAAATTAAAAAAGGCCGCAAAATGGGGCATATTACATTTATGAAGCAGCCTGAAGACCAATGGATTCAGGAGATTACAAATAAATGGATGAATAGAGACGGAGGACAAGCAGAATGATCGAACGTTATTCAAGACCTGAAATGTCCGCAATTTGGACGGATGAAAACAGATTTCAAGCATGGCTGGAGGTTGAGATTCTTGCCTGTGAAGCGTGGGCGGAGCTTGGCGTCATTCCGAAAGAAGACGTAAAGGTCATGCGCGCGAACGCGTCATTTGACATCAACCGCATTTTAGAAATCGAACAGGATACCCGCCATGATGTTGTCGCTTTTACACGCGCCGTTTCCGAATCACTGGGCGAAGAAAGAAAATGGGTGCACTACGGCTTAACGTCAACTGACGTTGTGGATACCGCTCTTTCTTACTTATTAAAACAGGCAAACGATATTCTGCTCAAGGACCTTGAGAGATTTGTTGACATTATAAAAGAAAAAGCGAAAGAACATAAATACACAGTGATGATGGGGCGCACACACGGCGTACACGCTGAGCCTACAACATTCGGCTTAAAACTTGCGCTTTGGCATGAGGAAATGAAACGGAATCTTGAGCGTTTCAAACAAGCGAAAGAAGGCATCGAGGTTGGAAAGATTTCCGGAGCTGTCGGCACATATGCGAACATTGACCCATTTGTTGAGCAATATGTCTGTGAGAAGCTCGGATTGAAAGCAGCACCGATTTCAACCCAAACCCTTCAGCGCGACCGCCATGCTGACTATATGGCGACACTTGCTTTGATCGCGACAAGCATCGAGAAGTTCGCTGTGGAAATTCGCGGTCTGCAAAAGAGTGAAACACGCGAAGTTGAGGAATTTTTCGCGAAAGGGCAAAAGGGTTCATCTGCAATGCCGCACAAACGCAATCCGATCGGCTCTGAAAACATGACAGGCATTGCGCGCGTCATCCGCGGCTACATGCTGACGGCTTACGAAAATGTTCCATTATGGCATGAGCGCGATATTTCTCATTCTTCAGCAGAACGGATTATTCTTCCGGATGCGACAATCGCGCTGAACTACATGCTGAACCGCTTCTCCAACATCGTGAAGAACTTAACGGTCTTCCCGGAAAACATGAAGCGCAACATGGACCGCACACTCGGCCTTATTTACTCTCAGCGTGTACTGCTTGCTTTGATCGACACAGGCCTGACTCGTGAAGAAGCCTATGATACAGTACAGCCGAAAGCAATGGAAGCGTGGGAAAAACAAGTGCCGTTCCGTGAGCTTGTGGAAGCGGAAGAGAAAATCACGTCCCGTCTTTCTCCAGAAAAAATGGCTGACTGTTTTGATTACAACTACCATCTGAAAAATGTTGATCTGATCTTTGAACGTTTAGGTTTAGCATAGAAGAAGCTTTTAGGCGGCTTCTTCTATGCCGCCGTGATTTGAAAATTCCCAAGATTCGGATTAGGAGGCCTTCCGTGAATATTGTGAAGAATGAACTTTTATACGAAGGAAAAGCAAAAAAGATCTACAAAACCGATGACGAAAACACGTTGTATGTCGTGTATAAAGACTCCGCCACTGCTTTTAACGGCGAGAAAAAAGCAGAAATCAGCGGCAAAGGACGCTTAAATAACGAGATTTCAAGCCTGATTTTCAAACATCTTCACGCTAAAGGCATTAACAACCACTTTATCGAGCGCATGTCGGAAACGGAGCAGCTCATTAAAAAGGTAACGATTGTGCCGCTTGAAGTCGTCGTCAGAAATGTTGTGGCAGGAAGCATGTCTAAACGTCTCGGCATTCCAGAAGGCACCGAGCTTGAACAGCCGATTATCGAGTTTTACTACAAGGATGACGCGCTGGGTGATCCGCTCATCACGGAAGATCATATTTGGCTCTTGAAAGCGGCAACTCCTGAGCAGGTAGAAAACATTAAGTCCATTACAAAAACAGTAAATGAAGAGCTTCAAACCATTTTTGCCGATTGTCACGTCAGATTAATAGATTTTAAGCTTGAATTCGGTTTAGATCCAGACGGACAAGTGCTTTTGGCCGATGAAATTTCACCAGACACATGCCGCTTGTGGGATAAAAACACGAACGAAAAGCTGGACAAAGATTTATTCAGACGCAATCTTGGAAGCTTAACCGACGCATATGAAGAGATTTTCAAAAGACTGGGAGGCATTCATCATGTATAAAGTAAAAGTTTATGTCAGCTTAAAAGAAAGTGTACTAGATCCACAAGGGAGCGCTGTCCAGCATGCCTTGCACAGTATGACTTACAACGAAGTTCAAGATGTGCGCATTGGGAAATATATGGAGCTTACGATCGAAAAATCTGATCGTGATCTTGACGTGCTAGTGAAAGAAATGTGCGAAAAACTTCTTGCGAATACAGTGATTGAAGATTACAGATATGAAGTTGAGGAGGTAGTCGCACAGTGAAATTTGCGGTGATTGTGTTACCTGGCTCCAACTGTGATATCGATATGTATCATGCTGTAAAGGATGAGCTCGGCCATGAAGCGGAATACGTCTGGCATGAGGAAACAAGCCTTGACGGCTTCGATGGCGTATTAATTCCGGGAGGATTTTCTTACGGCGATTATTTGAGATGCGGGGCTATTGCCCGATTTGCGAATATTATGCCAGCTGTCAAACAGGCGGCGGCTGAAGGAAAACCAGTTCTAGGCGTTTGTAATGGATTCCAAATTTTACAGGAGCTTGGCCTTCTGCCAGGCGCAATGAGACGCAACAAAGATTTGAAGTTCATTTGCCGGCCGGCTGAATTAATTGTTCAGAACGACGAAACATTATTCACATCTTCCTACGAAAAGGGCCAATCGATTACAATCCCGATTGCCCATGGAGAAGGGAACTTCTACTGTGATGACGACACGCTTGCTTCATTGAAAGAAAACAACCAAATTGCTTTCACATACGGCTCCAATATTAACGGAAGTGTCAGCGGCATTGCCGGTGTCGTGAATGAGAAAGGCAACGTATTAGGCATGATGCCTCACCCTGAGCGCGCGGTCGATGAACTGCTTGGAAGCGCCGACGGTCTAAAATTATTTCAGTCTATCGTGAAAAATTGGAGGGAAACTCATGTCACTACTGCTTGAACCAAGTAAAGAACAAATAAAAGAAGAGAAAATGTATCAGCAAATGGGTGTCAGTGATGATGAGTTTGCATTGATTGAATCCATTCTTGGCAGATTGCCGAACTACACAGAAATCGGAATTTTTTCTGTCATGTGGTCAGAGCATTGCAGCTACAAAAACTCTAAGCCGATTCTGCGTAAATTCCCGACAAGCGGCGAGCGCGTGCTGCAAGGTCCGGGGGAAGGCGCCGGAATCGTTGATATCGGTGACAACCAAGCGGTTGTGTTCAAAATTGAATCACATAACCACCCATCAGCTCTCGAGCCTTATCAAGGTGCTGCGACTGGCGTAGGCGGCATTATCCGTGACGTATTCTCAATGGGTGCCCGTCCAATCGCTGTATTGAACTCTCTTCGATTTGGTGAACTGACTTCACCGCGTGTGAAGTACTTGTTTGAAGAAGTAGTAGCGGGTATCGCGGGGTACGGCAACTGTATCGGCATCCCGACAGTCGGCGGAGAAGTGCAGTTTGACAGCAGCTATGAAGGAAATCCGCTCGTCAACGCAATGTGCGTCGGTTTAATTAATCATGAAGACATTAAAAAAGGCCAGGCGAAGGGTGTCGGCAACACAGTGATGTACGTAGGAGCGAAAACAGGGCGTGACGGAATCCACGGCGCTACGTTTGCTTCGGAAGAAATGTCTGATTCGTCTGAAGACAAGCGCTCTGCCGTTCAAGTCGGCGATCCGTTTATGGAAAAGCTTTTGCTTGAAGCATGTCTGGAAGTCATCCAATGTGATGCGTTAGTCGGCATTCAGGATATGGGAGCTGCCGGTTTAACAAGCTCAAGCGCGGAAATGGCAAGTAAAGCCGGCTCTGGCATTGAGATGAATCTTGACCTGATTCCTCAGCGTGAAACAGGTATGACTGCATATGAAATGATGCTTTCTGAATCACAGGAGCGGATGCTTTTGGTCATCGAGCGCGGACGTGAGCAGGAGATCATCGATATTTTTGACAAGTACGATCTTGAAGCGGTTTCTGTCGGACGTGTAACAGACGATAAGATGCTTCGCCTCACACACAAAGGTGAGATTGTGTGCGAGCTGCCCGTTGATGCCTTGGCAGAAGAAGCGCCGGTTTACCATAAGCCTTCTCAAGAGCCTGCTTACTACCGCGAGTTTTTAGAGACGGATGTTCCGGCTCCGCAAATTAAAAATGCGAATGAAACACTGAAGGCACTCCTGCAGCAGCCGACGATCGCAAGCAAAGAGTGGGTTTACGATCAATATGACTACATGGTGCGGACGAACACAGTTGTCGCTCCTGGATCTGACGCAGGTGTTCTCAGAATTCGCGGAACGAAAAAGGCGCTGGCGATGACGACAGACTGTAACGCGCGCTATCTCTATCTTGATCCTGAAGTCGGCGGAAAAATTGCTGTCGCTGAAGCGGCGCGCAACATCATTTGCTCAGGTGCAGAGCCGCTTGCGGTCACAGATAACCTTAACTTCGGAAACCCGGAGAAACCGGAAATCTTCTGGCAGATCGAAAAAGCGGCTGACGGCATCAGCGAGGCGTGCAATGTTCTCAGCACACCGGTTATCGGCGGAAACGTATCGCTTTATAACGAATCAAACGGCACGGCGATTTACCCGACACCTGTTATCGGCATGGTCGGCTTAATTGAAGATACAGCCCACATTACAACACAGCATTTCAAACAAGCGGGTGACCTCGTCTACGTGATCGGTGAAACAAAACCTGAGTTTGCGGGAAGCGAGCTGCAAAAAATGACAGAAGGCAGCATTTACGGAAAAGCGCCGCAAATCGATCTTGATGTAGAGCTGTCACGCCAAAAAGCATTGCTTGACGCGATTAAAAAAGGCTTTGTTCAATCCGCGCATGATGTGTCTGAAGGCGGTTTAGGCGTAGCGATTGCAGAAAGTGTCATGACGACGGAAAACCTTGGCGCGAACGTGACTGTAGAAGGGGAAGCGGCGTTATTATTCTCTGAATCTCAATCCCGCTTTGTCGTTTCTGTGAAAAAAGAACATCAAGCAGCGTTTGAAGCGACTGTAAAAGATGCCGTTCATATCGGTGAGGTAACAGCGGACGGACTTCTGACGATTCAAAACCAAGACGGACAACAATTGATTCATGCGCAAACGAATGATCTTGAACGCGCATGGAAAGGAGCTATCCCATGCTTGCTGAAATCAAAGGCTTAAATGAAGAGTGCGGCGTATTTGGGATTTGGGGACATGAAGAAGCTCCACAAATCACGTATTACGGTCTCCACAGCCTCCAGCACCGAGGACAGGAGGGCGCTGGCATTGTGGCGACAGACGGTGAAAAACTGACGGCGCACAAAGGCCAAGGGCTGATCACTGAAGTATTTCAAAATGGCGAGCTCAGCAAAGTAAAAGGAAAAGGCGCAATCGGGCACGTTCGGTACGCAACGGCTGGAGGCGGCGGATACGAAAATGTTCAGCCGCTCCTCTTCCGTTCCCAAAATAACGGAAGCCTGGCGCTTGCCCATAACGGAAACCTAGTTAATGCCACTCAGCTGAAGCAGCAGCTCGAAAATCAAGGGAGTATCTTTCAGACCTCTTCGGACACAGAGGTTTTGGCTCACCTGATCAAAAGAAGCGGCCACTTCACGCTGAAGGATCAAATGAAAAACTCGCTTTCCATGCTGAAAGGGGCCTACGCATTCCTGATCATGACCGAAACAGAAATGATCGTCGCGCTCGACCCGAATGGGCTCAGACCGCTTTCAATCGGCATGCTGGGCGACGCTTATGTCGTCGCATCAGAAACGTGCGCATTTGATGTGGTCGGCGCAACGTACCTTCGTGAGGTAGAACCGGGCGAAATGCTGATCATCAATGATGAAGGCATGAAATCAGAGCGTTTTTCCATGAATATCAACCGTTCCATTTGCAGCATGGAGTACATTTATTTCTCAAGGCCTGACAGCAATATTGAAGGGATTAACGTGCACAGTGCGCGTAAAAACCTTGGGAAAATGCTTGCTCAGGAATCCGCAGTTGAAGCCGATGTCGTAACAGGGGTTCCGGATTCCAGTATTTCAGCGGCGATCGGCTATGCAGAAGCAACAGGCATCCCGTACGAGCTCGGCTTAATCAAAAACCGTTATGTCGGCAGAACGTTTATTCAGCCGTCTCAGGCTCTTCGTGAGCAAGGCGTCAGAATGAAGCTTTCTGCTGTGCGCGGGGTTGTGGAAGGCAAACGCGTCGTTATGGTAGATGACTCGATCGTGCGCGGAACAACAAGCCGCCGGATTGTCACGATGCTCAGAGAAGCGGGTGCGACAGAAGTGCATGTGAAAATCAGTTCACCGCCAATCGCTCATCCGTGCTTTTACGGCATTGATACTTCCACTCACGAAGAACTGATCGCGTCTTCCCATTCAGTTGAAGAAATCCGTCAGGAAATCGGAGCCGACACTCTCTCATTTTTGAGTGTGGAAGGGCTGCTGAAAGGCATCGGCAGAGAATACGATGACTCTAATTGCGGACAGTGTCTCGCTTGCTTTACAGGAAAATATCCGACTGAAATTTACCAGGATACAGTGCTTCCTCATGTAAAAGAAGCGGTATTAACCAAATAAACCTTGAAAATGACATAAAGGCAGCGCAGTTCGGCTGCCTTCTCTTTCTGCCCTCGTTCGGGGAGATATTTTGAAAAGCGCCTAAAAGGAGTGAATAGGATGTCTGAAGCATATAAAAACGCAGGAGTTGACATCGAAGCCGGATATGAAGCTGTAAAACGAATGAAAAAACATGTGGAGCGTACAAAACGGCTTGGCGTTATGGGCAGCCTTGGCGGTTTTGGCGGCATGTTTGACCTGTCTGAGCTTTCTTATCAAAAACCGGTTTTAATTTCGGGAACAGACGGTGTCGGCACAAAATTAAAGCTCGCTTTTTCTATGGATAAGCACGACACGATTGGCGTTGACGCTGTTGCGATGTGTGTCAATGACGTGCTGGCACAAGGTGCAGAACCGCTGTTTTTCCTCGATTATTTAGCGGTCGGCAAAGCGGATCCTGTGAAAATTGAGCAGATCGTACAAGGTGTGGCGGACGGCTGTGAGCAGTCAGGTTCAGCCCTAGTTGGCGGCGAAACGGCTGAAATGCCGGGACTATATACAGCTGATGAATACGATATTGCCGGTTTCTCAGTCGGAGTGGTTGAAAAGGACGAAATCGTGACTGGTGAAAACATCGAGGAGGGCCATCTTTTGATCGGCCTCAGCTCGAGCGGCCTTCACAGCAACGGATTTTCCCTTGTGAGAAAAGTGCTTCTAGATGATGCGGAGCTGGATCTTGATAAAACATACGAACCGTTTGACCGCCGACTTGGCGAGGAGCTGCTTGAACCGACAAGAATTTACGTGAAGCCTGTGCTTGCCGCGGTGAAGAGCGGGAAAGTCGACGGCATGGCTCACGTAACAGGCGGAGGGTTTATCGAAAATATCCCGCGCATGCTTCCAGAAGGCTTAAGTGCGGAAATCGATCACGGCTCATGGCCGATCCCGCCGATTTTCTCTTTCCTGCAAGAGTACGGCAAGCTGAAGGAAGAAGACATGTTCAACGTCTTTAATATGGGCATCGGCTTTGTTTTGGCAGTCAAAGAAGAGCATCTGACAGATGTGATCGAAACGCTTGAAAGCCATGGCGAAAAAGCCTATTTGATCGGGCGTGTGAAACAAGGCGAAGGCGTCACATTCGGTGGTGCGGCACTTTCATGAAAAAAATTGCGGTATTTGCATCCGGAAACGGTTCAAACTTCGAAGCCATCGTCACGCGTTTGAAAGAGGAGAACTGGGATGCGTCCGTATCGCTTCTCGTTTGCGACAAACCGCAGGCGAAAGTCATCGAACGGGCGGAAACGTTCCATATTCCATCCTTTGCATTTGAACCGAAGTCTTATGAAAACAAGGCCGCATTTGAACGGGCCATTATTGAACAGCTTCACCTTCATAACGTTGAATTGATTGTTCTCGCCGGCTATATGAGGCTGATCGGTGACACGCTGCTTCAGGCATACGGAGGAAAAATCATTAACATTCACCCGTCGCTCCTTCCGGCGTTCCCCGGAATCGACGCAGTCGGGCAGGCGTACCGCGCGGGTGTGAAGGTTGCCGGAATCACCGTGCATTATGTCGATGAAGGAATGGATACAGGCCCGATCATCGCTCAAAAGGCAATCGAAATTAACGAACATGATACATTGGAAACAATCGAACAGCGGATTCACAAACTTGAGCATAAATGGTATCCCAGTGTGATTAAACAGCTATTAGGATTAAATAACAGAGGTGAAAAGGCATGACTATTAAACGTGCATTAATCAGTGTTTCAGATAAAACAAATCTCGTTCCTTTCGTAAAAGAACTGACAGAGCTTGGCGTTGAAGTCATTTCAACAGGCGGAACGAAAAGGCTTCTTCAAGAAAACGGTGTGAATGTCATCGGAATTTCTGAAGTGACAGGCTTTCCTGAAATTATGGACGGGCGGCTTAAAACACTTCATCCGAATATTCACGGCGGCCTTCTGGCGGTTCGCGGCAATGAAGAGCATATGGCGCAGATCAATGAACACGGGATTCAGCCGATTGACCTCGTTGTCGTCAACCTCTATCCATTTAAAGAAACGATTTCTAAAGCAGATGTCACATATGAAGAAGCGATCGAAAATATCGACATCGGCGGCCCGGGCATGCTGCGTGCGGCATCAAAAAACCATCAGGATGTGACGGTTATCGTCGATCCGGCGGATTACAGCCCAGTGCTGAATCAAATCAAAGAAGAAGGCGGCGTATCACTTCAGAAAAAACGCGAGCTGGCGGCAAAAGTATTCCGTCATACTGCGGCGTATGATGCACTGATCGCTGACTATCTGACAGATGTTGTCGGTGAAAAAGAACCAGAGCAATTCACTGTGACATTTGAGAAAAAACAATCACTTCGCTACGGAGAAAACCCGCATCAGGAAGCGACATTCTATCAAACAGCTCTTCCTGTCAAAGGCTCCATTGCGCAAGCAGAACAGCTTCACGGAAAAGAGCTTTCTTACAACAACATTAAAGACGCGGACGCGGCAGTTCAAATCGTCCGTGAATTCACTGAGCCGGCTGCGGTTGCCGTCAAGCATATGAATCCGTGCGGCGTAGGAACTGGAAAAACGATCGCAGAAGCGTTTGACAGAGCGTTTGAAGCGGATAAAACTTCTATCTTCGGCGGCATTATCGCGCTGAACCGGGAAGTGGACAAGGCAACTGCCGAAGAGCTTCACAACATTTTCTTAGAAATCATCATTGCACCTTCATTCAGCCAAGAAGCGCTTGATATCCTGACTGCGAAGAAAAATCTTCGTCTGCTGACACTTGATGTGACAGCTGCTGCTCAAAAGGAAAAACAGCTGACATCCGTTCAAGGCGGGCTGCTGATTCAAGATTTGGATATGCACGGCTTTGATGATGCTGAGATCAGCGTTCCGACAAAAAGAGAGCCGAACGAGCAAGAGTGGGAAGACTTGAAGCTTGCTTGGAAAGTCGTCAAGCATGTGAAATCAAATGCGATCGTTCTCGCGAAGGACAACATGACAGTCGGCGTGGGAGCAGGCCAAATGAACCGCGTCGGATCAGCAAAAATTGCCATTGAGCAAGCAGGTGAAAAAGCGAAAGGCAGCGCGCTCGGATCTGATGCATTTTTCCCAATGCCTGATACTGTCGAAGAAGCGGCAAAAGCGGGTGTAACGGCTATTATTCAGCCTGGAGGATCTGTACGTGATGAGGATTCCATCAAAAAAGCGGATGAGTACGGCATTGCCATGGTATTCACCGGCATCAGACACTTCAAACATTAAGGGGATGAAAACGACGTGAATGTATTCATTATCGGTAAAGGCGGAAGAGAACATACGCTGGCATGGAAGGCGGCGCAAAGCAGTCTCGTAGAGAAGGTATTTGCCGCTCCAGGAAATGCCGGTATGGCTGATTCCGCACAGCTTGTAAACATTGAGGAAAGCGATCACGCCGGGCTTGTCTCGTTTGCAAAAGAGAATCAGGTCGGCCTGACCATCGTTGGCCCCGAGGTTCCTTTAATAGAAGGTTTGGTGAATGAATTCGAAAAGGCCGGTCTGCGTGTGTTCGGTCCGTCAAAAGCCGCTGCGATCATCGAAGGCAGCAAACAGTTCGCTAAGGATTTAATGAAGAAATACGACATTCCGACCGCAGAATACGACACGTTCACATCCTTTGAAGAGGCAAAGGCATATGTGCAGGAAAAAGGCGCTCCGATTGTCATAAAAGCAGATGGACTTGCGGCTGGAAAAGGCGTAACCGTTGCTATGACAGAGGAAGAAGCGATTGCATGTCTGCATGATTTTCTTGAGGATGAAAAATTCGGTGATGCGAGCGCGTCTGTTGTCATTGAAGAATTTCTTTCCGGCGAAGAATTTTCTCTGATGGCATTCGTCAAAGGAGAAAAGGTGTATCCAATGGTGATTGCCCAAGATCACAAGCGGGCGTTTGACGGAGACAAAGGCCCGAATACGGGCGGAATGGGCGCTTACTCTCCAGTTCCGCAAATTTCAGAAGAAACCGTCCGCCATGCGGTGGAAACGATCGTCAAGCCGACTGCAAAAGCAATGGTACAAGAAGGCCGTTCCTTCACAGGCGTTTTGTACGCAGGATTGATGCTCACTGAAAACGGCTCAAAAGTCATCGAATTTAATGCCCGTTTTGGCGACCCGGAAACACAGGTCGTGCTTCCGCGCATGGAATCTGATCTGGTACAGGTGCTTCTTGATCTTTTAGAAGATAAAGAAGTCGACTTGAAATGGAAGGATACCGCGGCAGTGAGTGTGGTGCTTGCTTCAGAAGGGTACCCAGAAAGCTATGCAAAGGGCACGCCGATCGGCATCCTTGCAGCGGAAACTGATCAGGTTGTGGTCTTTCATGCCGGAACGAAAGCAGAAGGCGGAGAGTTCATCACAAACGGCGGCCGCGTCGCCAATGTGACGGCTTTTGATGAAACATTTGAAGCGGCGAGAGACCGAGTGTACAAAGCCGTTGATGAGATCATCAAGCCGGGACTCTTTTTCAGAAAAGACATTGGGGCACGCGCTTTAAAGGCTGCCCAAAAATAAAGTGAAGAAAACCCGCAGAGGTTGAACTGCGGGTTTTTTGTTATACAAAAGCGGGATGGTGAGCGGAAGAAGAAAGTACAACCAGCGTAGTCGGTTTTCCGTGGGCCATCGAGGCGTCAATAAAATCTTCAAGCGTATGTACCGATTCTGTCACCACTTTTGTCACATAACTGTATATGCCTGTGATGCGGTGGTTTTCTGTCACATCCGGGTGCGCTGTGGCAAAGGCGGCGTAGTGTTTACAGCTTTTCGGTTCCATCAGGATAAAAGCCGTAACATGCTTGTTTAGTTTTTCGTAACAAATATTCGCGCTGTAGCCGGTAATCACTCCTTTGTCTTCCAGCTTCCTGACACGTTCCGCCGCGCTGGGTGAGCTGAGTCCGACAAGCTTTCCCAGCTCAACCATCGTTAATCTGCCATTTCGCTGCAAATGCGAGAGGATGTGAAGGTCTGTATCGTCCATTTGTCTGGCTCCTTTACATGTTTAAGAGAATTCGTGAAAATTCCTTTTATCATAAGGTGATGCTGTCGATTTAACTTAATTGTAGCATATGGATGCCGTCTTATTTTTCCTATAATAAAGCCATCAACGGGAGAGGAGGCATCATGTTGCCAGAATTGCAGCGTTCGATTACTTGGATACAAGGGACGGCATTAACGATTGGGGCCGTTTTAGGCTGCGGGATATTAATTCTGCCGTCTGTCACAGCTGACGCAGCCGGTCCTGCTTCTTTATTTGTTTGGGTGTTCATGTCTTTCTTATCATTTCTTCTTGTCGGCACGCTGGCCCGGCTTGTGAAAATAGCGCCTAGCGCGGGAGGAATCACGGCTTATGTGCAGTTGGCTTTTCAGAAAAAAGCCGGAACGGTTTTGGGCTGGATCATGTTAGGGTCCGTTCCGATCGGTGTTCCTGTCATCGCTTTGACTGGCGCGCATTACGTCAGTTACGTCACAGAGGCTTCGGATTGGCAGATTACATTGATTGCAGGTTGTATGTTGGGTGTCTCCATTTTGCTTCATATGAAAGGCATTCAACTATCCGCTAATATCAGTACACTCGTTATTTGTGTCATCGTATTTCTGCTTGTCACTTCGATTGCCGTGTCATTTCCTCACGTCAAAGTAGCAGAATTCAAACCGTTTCTTCCGCATGGCTGGTCTGCCGCAGGGTCTGTTTCTGTAATGATTTTTTTCTCTTTTGTAGGCTGGGAAATGATTACCCCATTGGCTGAAGAGTTTACACATCCTGAAAAAGATGTCCCGCTCAGCTTGTTTTTAGCGGCAACTTGTGTGGCAGGGCTTTATATCATGCTGTCGTTTGTGACGATAGGGACTCATTCATATGGAGTGAATGGAGAAATCGCATCGCTTGCCATGCTCATATCAAAAGGAGTCGGTGAAGGCGGAGTATATGTAACGGTGTGTTTAGCACTGTTTATCACATTCGCCACCATTCATGCTAATATTGCGGGTTTTTCCAGAATGGTGTATGCATTGGCGAGAGAGGGGCACATTCCCGTATATTTCGGGAAACTCAGTGAGACAAAACTTACGCCTATCCGTGTATTAACAGCGCTGGCCGCAGTGTTTGGCTTCGTGCTTGCGGCATATGGCCTGTTTAAAACCGATTTAACAACACTGTTAAAAGGGCCGAGTGCGGCATTCATCGCATCTTACATATGTACAATGGCGGCAGCGCTAAAACTGTTGAGCTGGAGAGATTCAGGCTGGTGGATGGCGTTAGGGGCTTTTGCGGCGTGCGCAGTGATTTACTCATTCAGCGGCTGGGCAGTCCTTTTTCCAGCAGCACTGGCAGCCGCAGGGTATCTCTATATGAAGACAAAGAAATGTCATGAGAAAAAGCCTGATCACGTTTCGTGATCAAGCTTTTTTCGTTCACCTGTCTTGATGCTCTTGTTCGTTATGACCGGAAGCGCTGTTTTGAAGCATGTAGGTCACAGGGCAGAAGCGCAGGATTCCCGATCCTGCTTTCATGGCCCCCATAAAGATGTAAAAGAGGTGCATTCTGCACCAAGGCTTTTTCGTAAACTTTGCGCTGGCGGCTGACATAATCGTCAGTCCGCAGGCGATTCTAAAGACGGCATTGATAAGACTGATGTTTGGCTTCATGGTAACCCGCTCCTTTTTACTAAATATTTTTTGATTGAACCTTCAAAAATTTGTAACGTTTTTATCGTGCGTGATGAGGAAGGATGTGATAACATGAGTCTAATACATGTAAAGGAGAGTATGTGAATGTCCGAACGCACCTTTAACTGGAAAAACAAAGACATCAGGGCACAGGTTGATGTTGTAGACTCAAAGCTGCTTCCAACGCTCCTTTTACGGAATGCTCTCGTCTTAAATCCATATGTAAAACAATGGCTGAAAAAAAACATTTGGATTTATCAGGACCGCATTGTTTATGTGGGTCATGAACTTCCGAATAGAGCCGAAGAAATTCATACAATTGATTGTGAAGGAAAATACATTGTGCCAGGCTATATCGAACCGCACGCACATCCTTTTCAAATATATAATCCCCAAACGCTGGCGGAATATGTGTCTCAATACGGAACAACGACATTTGTGAATGATAACTTATTTTTGCTTTTACAAAGTGGAAAAAAGAAAGCGCTTACTATTTTAAATGAACTCAAAAAGCAGCCTGTTCAATATTTTTGGTGGTCACGTTATGACCTCCAAACCGAGGTTCTGAACGAGGATCACGTTCTTCCGTTTGATGTCAGAAAGCAGTGGATTGAACATCCGGATGTGATTCAAGGCGGAGAAATGACCGGATGGCCGCGTTTGGTAGATGGTGATGATTTAATGCTTCACTGCATGCAAGCTACAAAGAAGCAGAGAAAACGCATTGAAGGGCATTTTCCCGGCGCTTCAAATAAAACGCTTACAAAGATGAAGCTGTTCGGAGCGGATTGTGATCATGAAGCGATGACAGGTGATGAAGTGATGAGAAGGCTGGAACTGGGCTACTATGTTTCCCTTCGGAACTCTTCCATTCGCCCTGATGTAAGAAAAATCTTGCGGGAGCTGCATGAGAAGGGTTTCCGCTATTATGACCATTTCTTTTACACGACAGACGGCGCGACGCCTAATTTCTATAAAAGCGGTATGACAAACGAGCTGATCCGCATCGCGTTAGAAGAAGGAGTCCCGGCAATCGACGCCTACAATATGGCATCATTTAATATTGCAAAGTATTATCAAATGGATGATTATTTAGGAGTTGTCGGACCGGGAAGGCTGGCATCGCTGAACGTACTAGAAGATCCGTTAAATCCCAATCCCGTGACCGTTCTCTCAAAAGGGGCCATCCTTCGTGAAGATGGCTGTGATTTGAAGGCGTTTACAAAGACGGGCTGGAGCAAAGGCGGTCTTGTCCCGCTTGAGCTTTCATATGATATGACGATGGATGATTTACAGTTTTCCATGCCGATGGGCGTGAAAATGCGGAATGCGGTCATTATGGAGCCGTATATGATTGAGATCGACAATTCGATGGAACAGCTCTCGTTTGACCATGATGAAAGTTATTTGACGATGCTTGACAGACATGGGAAATGGCGTGTCAATACGATGATAAAAGGCTTTGCCTCAAGCGTGCAGGGATTTGTGAGCTCCTTTACGACGACAGGTGATATTATCGCGATCGGAAAAAATAAAGCGGATATGCTGCTCGCTTTCGCTCGCATGAAAGAGATCGGAGGAGGAATCGTTCTTGCGGAAAACGGGAACATTCTGCATGAAATTCCGCTTGCGCTGTGCGGCTGCGCCTCTTCGGAAGCGTATGAAGACGTGCTGGAGAAGGAACAAAAGCTGAAAGATCTTTTGACTGAAAGAGGTTACGAGTTTTGTGATCCCGTCTATACGCTGCTCTTTTTGCAAAGTACGCACCTTCCGTATATACGCATTACGCCTAGAGGAATCTTCGACGTCATGAAAAAAACTGTACTCTTTCCATCGATAATGCGTTAAAATATAAAAGAGCGGGGAGCCGACATATGAAAAAATGGATGACAGTTTGCGTGCTGTGTATCGTGTTTTTTCTGCTGGTATCCTGCCAGCAGAAGGATGCTGTCCCGGATTCTGCAAAGAAGCCGAAAGCTCCTTTGACAGGACTGGAGACGGAACAGAAGGTGACTGAACGCCGGCCTGTTGCTGTTATGGTGAATAATCACCCGAAGGCGAGGCCGCAGTCAGGACTGTCTAAAGCCGATATTGTCATAGAAGCGCTTGCCGAAGGGCAAATCACGAGATTTCTGGCCATTTTCCAAAGCCAGATGCCCGAAACTGTCGGGCCTGTGCGGAGCGCGCGGGAATATTTCGTCACTCTCAGCAATGGCTTTGACAGCATATTTGTCCATCACGGCTGGAGTCCCGGCGCCAAAGAGCAGCTGGAATCCGGAGCTGCCGATTATATGAACGGATTGGATTTTGACGGAAGCTTATTTTGGAGAGCTGATTTCAGCAAACCGCCCCACAATTCCTACACGTCTTATGATTACATAAAAAAGGCGGCGGAGCAAATGGGATATGAGCTGAAGCAGAAAACAGATCCGCTGCTGTTTCAAACATCAGAAGCAAAACCTGCAAATGACTTTTACAATGTTCGGGTAGATTATGGAACAAAGAACGTTACGAATCTTGTCGAATACAACTATGATAAAAAAGCCGAAGCTTATACAAGAAGCTCTGATGGTGTCATTACGACAGACCGGGAAACCGGAAAGCCGGTTGCAATGCAGAATATTTTCATTGTTGAAGCGAGCCATCATATTATTGATCAAGATGGAAGGCGGGACATCGATCTAGAATCAGGGGGGAAAGGTCTGTTGTTTCAGCGCGGAAACGTTATTGAAACAGACTGGAAACAAGTAAACGGCAGAATTGTGCCGGTAAAAGACGGCAAATGGCTGCCGCTTGTGCCCGGAAAAACTTGGATCAATATCGTGCCTGATCTCGATGCGGCTTCCATTAGTAAAGGAGAAGGTGTGTAACGATGCAAATCGATAAATTACGCGGCAAAGAGCTGGACCAGTTATTCAACTCGATCTTATCGCTGAAAGACCTGGAGGAATGTTACCGGTTCTTCGATGATCTTTGCACAATTAACGAAATTCAATCGCTGGCTCAGCGCCTAGAAGTGGCGCGCATGCTTCGCGAAGGTAACACGTATCATAAGATTGAAACAGAAACAGGTGCTTCCACGGCTACGATTTCCCGTGTGAAACGCTGCTTAAATTACGGAAATGACGCTTATGAAATGGCGCTTGACCGTGTGAAGGAGACGGAAACAGGGTCTTCTTCGAAATAACAAAGAGCCGCCCTGCCGTTTGGCATGGGCGGTTTCTTTATGAAACAAATTGGTTGATCAGTTTGTCGATGTCGACGATGCTTCCGTCTTCTTTTCGATAGACAACATGCTCCTTGGAAAAGTGGATGGGCGAATTGATGCCGGCTGCGGCTGCGAGATTAAACAGTCCCTCGCGCAGCGAAATGACGTAGTTGCAGACACGATACTGTTTTTCCTCAACGCTTAGTGCTTGTTGCAGTTTTGGATCTGTTGTCGCTACACCTGCCGGACATGTGTTGGTGTGGCAGACGAGGGCGCGGATACAGCCGACAGAAAACATCATCCCACGGGCAATATTGACAAAGTCAGCGCCGAGGGCTAAGGCGACCGCAATTTTGTCAGGAGTCAGGAGCTTTCCGGAAGCAAAGATTTTCAGTTGGCCGCGCAATCCGTATTGTCTAAGCAGTGTATCAACCATAGGCAGCGCTGTCATAATCGGAAGGCCGACTGTGTCAGCGAGCTCATAAAAGGAAGCGCCAGTACCGCCTTCACTCCCGTCTATCGTAATAAAATCCGGATGCTTTCCGCTTTTCTGCATATAAGAGAAAAGCTCGTGCAATTCGTCAGGGTGGCCTGCGACAAGTTTGATTCCCACAGGCTTTTGCCCGACATCTCTAAGTTTCTCAATAAAGTCGAGCATTTCAGGAGCGTTTGAAAATTCATGAAAGCGGTTCGGGCTGTCAATTGATTTCCCGGGTTCGACATTCCGGATGTCTGCCACTTCCTCTGATACTTTGGCGCCATCCACATGGCCTCCGCGGGTTTTCGCTCCTTGCGCCAGCTTTAGCTCAAACGCTTTTATTTGGTCAAGCCTGCTTTTTCTTTTAAACTCCTCCCATGAAAATTCTCCGTTTCTTTTGCGCACACCGAAAAGACCCGGCCCGATTTGGCAAATGATATCGGCGCCGCCCTTTAAGTGATACTCAGATAATCCCCCTTCACCGGTATTCATCCATGTGCCGCCAGCCTGATGAAGCCCTTTTGAGAGCGCCGTAATCGCTCGTTCTCCAAGGGAACCGTAGCTCATGGCGGACTGGCCGACTAATCCCTTCACATAAAAAGGCTTCTCGCATGTATGGGAGCCGATCACCTGCACATCATCAGGGTGGAGATGATACGGATCGACCTTGATTTGTTCGGCGTGTTCCTTTCGCTTGAACAGATTGTCAGCTTCGATTTCATAGATTTGGGTTTCAATTTTAGGCGTTTGGTTTACGTGCAATTCTTTTTTTTGTTTCGGAAATAGAGCATTACGGATATAAAATCCCGGTTTGTCAAAATCTTTTACAGATCCAAAGCCCATCATTCTGCTTTTGTATTTGCCCGAGATAACGGTTTGCTCATATTCCTTTCGTGAAAAGGGCTTGCCCTCATTGTCATTGCTGAATAAATACTGCCTGAGTTCCGGCCCGATTTTTTCAAGGATATATCGAAATCTTCCTAGCAAGGGGTAGTTGCGGAGGATCGAATGCTCCTGCTGTTTTTCATCCTTTATGTAGATCCAGACAAACAAAACGATGGGGATGGCAATGATCCCGATAAGAAATGCGATAAGTGCAATGATGAAGGTTTCCATCTGTCAGCCTCCCTTTTTTATGTAACCTTTTCCACAGTTGAGCGCTTTCCAAACAATAACAGAAGTGAGTCATTTGCCTAGGCCTTGAAGCTATTGAAGGCTTTCTGGAGCTTTCTTTTTTTATGAAAAAAGAATCAAAACACCTTTTTCAGTGAATAACGAGATTAACGGCTTTTTCCGTTTTTCCGCGCTATGTGAATTTGTTATAATGTTTAAATGGTAACAAACGAATGGAGGAACGTATGACGTGTACGATGTAACGGAGTGGAAGCATGTCTTTAAACTCGACCCAAATAAAGATTTGCCTGATGAACAGCTGGAGATTCTTTGTGAATCAGGAACGGATGCGGTCATTATAGGAGGAAGCGATGGTGTGACAGAGGACAATGTCCTGCGCATGATGTCAAAGGTGAGACGGTTTTTAGTGCCGTGTGTCCTTGAGGTGTCAGCGATTGAAGCGATCGTTCCCGGCTTTGACTTATATTTTATTCCGAGTGTATTAAACAGCAAAAACGTGGACTGGATTGTCGGAATGCACCAGAAGGCCATGAAGGAATACGGAGAACTGATGTCTATGGAAGAAATTGTGGCGGAAGGCTACTGCATCGCAAATCCGGATTGCAAAGCGGCTGCATTAACTGAAGCGAATGCCGATCTGAGTGTTGACGATATTGCCGCCTATGCGCGTGTGTCTGAGCTGCTGCAGCTTCCAATTTTTTATTTGGAATACAGCGGTATGCTTGGAGACATAGAAGCCGTGAAGAAAACGAAGGCTGTATTGGAAACGTCCACCCTGTTTTACGGCGGCGGCATCAAGGACGCGGAAACGGCAAAGCAGTATGCAGAGCATGCGGACGTGGTTGTTGTAGGCAATGCGGTGTATGAAGATTTTGACCGGGCTTTAAAAACAGTAGCGGCTGTGAAAGGCGAGTAGTAAATTGTACGGATTTGGTTTATGATAGAACATATGTTTTGTATAGGCGGGTGAACGAATTTTGAATTACATTAGCAATCAATTATTAAGCGGACTAAACCCTGTTCAGCAGGAAGCTGTAAAAACAACGGACGGGCCCCTCTTGCTGATGGCGGGAGCGGGAAGCGGAAAGACGCGTGTTCTGACACACAGAATCGCTTTTTTAATGGCGGAAAAACATGTGGCGCCGTGGAACATTCTGGCGATCACATTTACAAATAAAGCGGCACGAGAAATGAAAGAACGTGTGGAAAGCATTCTCGGACCGGGCGCGGACGATATCTGGATTTCCACATTCCACAGCATGTGCGTGCGGATTTTGCGCAGAGATATCGACCGGATCGGGATCAACCGTAATTTCTCCATCCTTGATACGGCGGACCAGCTTTCGGTCATCAAAGGGATTTTGAAGGAACGCAATCTTGATCCGAAAAAGTTTGATCCGAGAAGCATCCTGGGCACGATCAGCGGTGCGAAAAACGAATTGACCGAACCGGAGGAATTCTCTAAAGTTGCCGGCGGTTATTACGATCAGGTGGTCAGCGACGTATATGCTGATTATCAGAAAAAGCTTTTGAAAAACCAGTCGCTCGATTTCGACGATTTAATTATGACAACGATTAAACTGTTTGACCGTGTGCCGGAAGTGCTTGAATTTTATCAGCGCAAATTCCAGTACATCCATGTTGATGAGTATCAGGATACGAACAGAGCCCAATACATGCTTGTTAAGCAGCTTGCGGAGCGTTTCCAGAACCTTTGCGTGGTCGGGGACTCTGATCAGTCGATCTACAGATGGCGCGGCGCGGATATCACCAACATCCTTTCGTTTGAAAAAGATTATCCGAACGCAAGCGTGATTTTGCTTGAACAAAACTACCGGTCAACGAAACGGATTTTGAGCGCGGCTAACGAGGTCATCAAAAACAACTCAAACCGCAAACCGAAAAATCTGTGGACGGAAAACGATGATGGCGTCAAAATTGCTTACTACCGCGGAGATAACGAGTTCGGCGAAGGACAGTTTGTTGCAGGTAAAATTTATCAGCTTCACAGCTCAGGCAAGCGGAAGCTGTCGGATATCGCCATTTTGTACCGGACAAACGCTCAGTCCCGTGTAATTGAGGAAACGCTTCTCAAAGCTGGCTTGAACTATAACATTGTCGGCGGCACAAAGTTCTATGACAGAAAAGAAATTAAAGACATTCTCGCGTACCTGCGCCTCGTATCCAATCCGGATGACGATATCAGCTTCACACGTATTGTCAACGTGCCGAAGCGCGGAGTCGGCGCCACTTCACTTGAAAAAATCGCTTCGTATGCGGCGATGAACGGCTTGTCGTTTTTCCAAGCGATTCAGCAGGTTGATTTTATCGGCGTCAGCGCTAAGGCGGCCAACGCGCTCGACAGCTTCAGACAGATGATTGAGAACCTGACCAATATGCAGGACTACTTGTCCATTACAGAGCTGACAGAAGAAATTCTCGATAAGACCGAATACAGAGAAATGCTGAAGGCTGAGAAATCAATCGAAGCCCAAAGCCGTTTAGAAAACATCGACGAGTTCCTGTCTGTCACGAAAAACTTTGAACAGAAAAGCGAAGATAAAACACTCGTTGCGTTCCTGACAGATTTGGCACTGATCGCCGATATCGATCAGCTCGACCAGAAAGAAGAGGAATCCGGCGGCAAGGATGCAATCACTCTGATGACGCTGCACGCCGCAAAAGGGCTGGAGTTCCCGGTTGTTTTCTTGATGGGGCTTGAAGAAGGCGTCTTCCCGCACAGCCGTTCACTGATGGAGGAAGCGGAAATGGAAGAAGAGCGCCGCCTTGCTTACGTTGGGATTACAAGAGCGGAGCAGGAGCTTTATCTGACCAACGCCAAAATGCGCACCTTGTTTGGCCGAACAAATATGAACCCGGAATCTCGCTTTATTGCTGAAATACCGGATGATTTATTGGAAAACCTAAATGAGAAAAAAGAAACGAGAACGCCGTCTGCGAGAAAAATGCAGCCGAGACGCGGCCCTGTTTCACGTCCGGTATCCTACGCCGGCAAAACAGGCGGTGACTCCTTAAACTGGGCAGTTGGAGATAAGGCCGGCCATAAAAAATGGGGAACAGGAACTGTCGTCAGTGTGAAAGGCGAAGGAGAAGGGACGGAGCTTGATATCGCCTTCCCGAGCCCTGTCGGCGTAAAACGCCTATTAGCGGCATTCGCTCCTATTGAAAAGCAGTAATTGAAGAGGAAAGGAAGAAGCAGATGGACCAAGAAACAGCGAAGCAGCGGGCAGAAGAACTGCGCCGCACCATCAACAAGTATAGCTATGAATATTACACCTTAGATGAACCGAGCGTCCCTGATGCCGAATACGACAGATTGATGCAGGAGCTGATTGCGATCGAGGAGGGGCATCCAGACCTCAGAACGCCTGACTCTCCTACGCAGCGTGTCGGCGGAGCCGTGCTTGAAGCGTTTCAGAAAGTCACTCACGGCACGCCGATGCTCAGTTTGGGCAACGCCTTTAATGCCGATGATCTCCGTGATTTCGACCGCCGGGTGCGTCAGGCGGTCGGTGACGATGTGGCGTATAATGTGGAGCTGAAAATAGACGGTCTTGCTGTTTCTCTCCGTTATAAAGACGGCTATTTTGCCAGAGGCGCCACAAGAGGTGACGGCACGACTGGTGAGGATATTACGGAGAATCTGAAGACGATCCGCAATATCCCGCTCAAAATGAAACGTGATCTGTCCATCGAAGTGCGCGGCGAGGCGTATATGCCGAAGCCTTCGTTTGAAGCGCTCAATGAGGAACGGATCAAAAATGAAGAAGAACCGTTTGCCAATCCGCGAAATGCCGCCGCGGGCTCACTCAGACAGCTCGATCCGAAAATTGCGGCGAAACGAAATCTCGATATCTTCGTCTACAGTATAGCGGAGCTTGATGAAATTGGGGTGGAGACGCAAAGCCAGGGACTTGATTTTCTCGATGAAATCGGATTTAAAACGAATCAGGAACGACAAAAATGCGGCAGCATAGAAGAAGTCATCGCGCTGATCGATGAGTTTCAGGCTAAGCGCGCTGACCTCCCGTATGAAATTGACGGCATCGTCATTAAAGTAGATTCCCTCGATCAGCAGGAGGAGCTCGGTTTTACTGCGAAAAGCCCGCGCTGGGCCATCGCGTATAAATTTCCTGCTGAAGAGGTCGTGACAAAGCTTCTCGATATCGAATTAAATGTCGGCAGAACGGGTGTCATTACGCCGACCGCGGTTCTCGAACCGGTAAAAGTTGCCGGCACAACGGTCTCAAGAGCATCCCTGCATAATGAAGATTTAATTAAAGAGAAGGACATTCGGATCTTGGATAAGGTCGTCATCAAAAAAGCGGGCGATATTATTCCGGAAGTCGTAAACGTCCTAGTTGAACAGCGCACGGGAGAAGAAAAGGAATTCAGCATGCCGACCGAATGCCCGGAATGCGGAAGCGAGCTCGTTCGTATTGAAGGAGAAGTGGCGCTCCGCTGCATTAATCCTGAATGCCCCGCGCAAATCCGGGAAGGGCTGATTCATTTCGTTTCCCGCAATGCCATGAACATTGACGGGCTTGGCGAACGAGTCATCACACAGCTGTTTGAGGAGAACCTTGTTCGCAATGTGGCGGATTTGTATAAGCTGACAAAGGAACAGGTCATTCAGCTCGAAAGAATGGGAGAAAAGTCCACTGAAAACCTGATCAGCTCCATCCAAAAATCAAAAGAAAATTCGTTAGAACGCTTGCTATTCGGACTCGGCATCCGTTTTATCGGCTCAAAGGCCGCAAAGACGCTCGCTATGCATTTTGAAAGTTTGGAGAACCTGAAAAAAGCTTCCAAAGAGGAGCTTCTCGCGATCGATGAAATCGGTGAAAAAATGGCTGACGCGGTCATCACTTATTTTCATAAAGAAGAAATGCTTGATCTCTTGAATGAACTTCAGGAGCTGGGCGTAAACACACTCTACAAAGGCCCGAAAAAAGTAAAAGCAGAGGACAGCGATTCTTACTTTGCCGGTAAAACAATTGTTCTGACAGGAAAGCTGGAAGAACTGTCTAGAAACGAAGCCAAAGCGCAAATCGAAGCGCTCGGCGGAAAGCTGACTGGAAGCGTCAGCAAAAACACAGACTTGGTCATCGCCGGAGAAGCGGCGGGAAGCAAGCTGACAAAAGCGCAAGAGCTGGACATTGAAGTGTGGAATGAAGAACAGTTAATAGGAGAGCTAAAGAAATAAGAGGAGTGTTTTCTATTGAAAAAGACGTTGGCAATGGCGGCAACGGCGGCAGTGTTAATGCTGTCTGCCTGCTCGTCAGGTTTTGGGGGGGAGAAGGAGGAAGAGATCACGCAAAAGACAGCGAAATCGTCAGAAAAAGCGATTGTCCCGAAATATAATATCTCTGACTCCTATTACAAAATGGTGCTGCCATTTAAGGCGGGAAAAGCGCGAGGCTTGACGACGGAACAGCTGAATACAAGACTGGACATTGATGAGTTTGAAACAGGGCTGATGCGTCTTGCCCAAGATTCTTTCTCGACTGAAGATTACCTGTTCCAAGAAGGGCAATATTTAGATGAAGATACAGTATTAAGCTGGCTGGCACGGAAAAAAACAGGCTCAGATCTGAAAAAAGCCCAAAAAGAAGATAAAGACTTCAAAAATGAAGGATTGAACCCGGCGCTTCCAAGCTCCGGTTCAACAGAAGAGAAATACGAAAGCAGCCCGGTTTATTTAGCGTCCATGCTGGAGCACGATTATTTAGTCAGAAAAGACAAGAATTCCATCCAGCTTGGCGGCGTGATGATCGGACTGGCGTTGAACTCTGTGTATTACTATCGTGAAAAAACAGGTGACCCTCAAAAAGAGGTGGAGATTAAGGACAGCACGCTCCGCAAACAGGGAGAAAAAATCGCACAGGAGGTCATTAACCGCCTCCGTAAAAAAGATAACCTGAAGAATGTGCCGATCACCATCGCGCTTTACAAGCAGGCGTCAAAAACATCGATTGTACCGGGGAATTTCATCTCCAAAACAGAAGTCAAAGCAGGCTCCACGGATATCTCGAATTGGGATAACATCAATGAAACTTATGTTTTCTATCCGGCGGATACAACCACAGCAGAAAAATACCCGGATGACACCGAGGTCTTTAAGCGGTTCAAAAACTCAATCGAAGAGTATTTCCCGAACTACACAGGCGTTGTAGGTACAGCGTTGTATGAGAATGATGAAATGACGAAAATGAAGATCGACATTCCAATGCAATTCTATGGAAAAAGTGAAGTCGTCGCGTTTACCCAGTTCTTAACGGGTGAAGTGATGGATTACTACTCTAAGAGCTCACTTAATCTCGAAGTGAATATCACATCTTCAGATGGACAGGAAGCGGTCATTATCCGCAATGCAGGAGATAAAGAGCCGACTGTTCATATTTATGACTAAAATAAGGTAACCCCTTGCGTCGCAACGGCGCTGGGGTTATTTTGCGTTTGTGTTGAATTTAGGTATCATTGGAGGGGATATATATTTATGTTATGATGTTCTAAAAATAGAAAAGGGTTGAAATTATGAAAAATAAATCCTTTTATTTCATATGGGCGGGTCAATCAATTGCCAATTTAGGGGATTCTCTATATGTGCTGGTTCTGACCCTATTCACCTATCAAGTCACAGACTCAGCTTTTTTGGCATCGCTTGTGGCTATGATGCAATTTGTCGGACAGTCATTAAGCGCAGTATTTATACCTGTTTTTATTAATAAATACAGGCTCAAACAAATTTTGATTTTTTTGCAGCTGACGCAAACTATTCTTTTATCTTTGCTGCTTGTTATATTTATCATAGATTTTAAATCTATTTTTATCTTTTTTTTGATCGTATTTTTCATGTCACTGTTAGATGGAGGAACCATCCCGGTCAGAAATTCAATGATTCCCCGTTTTGTTCCCAAATCCATGCTATTGAAAGCAAATAGTCTTGTATTAACCTCTGATCAAATCGTGCTCTTGCTCGGTTGGCTGCTCGGCGGCATTTTGATCAAATGGCTCGGGCCCCAATTGCTTTTAATGCTGACTTTTGTGCTTTATGGCACTTCGACAGTGTCTCTATTTTTTGTCAAGGATGCCGGAAAAGGAGATGCCGAAAAAGAAGAAAATGAGTCTTTTATTGATAAAATCTCAGCTGGCTGGAAAGCGATTTATCAAATGCCTGTCATCAGAATGCTGACTGTTCTAGAACTTTTATCTATGTTTGGCAGAAGCATTTGGACTGGGGCCATCATTCTTGTTTATGTCGATGAAGTGCTTCATAAAAGTGAGACATGGTGGGGGTTTATTAATGCAAGCTATTTCGCCGGCACCATTACAGGCGGTTTAATTGTATGGAAACTTTCGAAAAACATCAGCGGAAAACTGTTCTCAATGATCTTATGGACATCACTTGCCATAGGCGCTTGCACATTATGTCTTGCACTAAACAAGTATGCGCTGGCATCCCTGCTTTTTGTCTTTATTCTGGGACCATCATTTCAGCTCAGGGGGATTGCGATCAGAACGTACGTACAGGAGAACATAAACGAAACAATGCTGCCGAAAATCCTGTCTGCTCAGCATACGATAAGTACATTTGTATACGGCGCTTCCATCTTAATTATGAGCAGTCTTACTGATTGGCTTGGTGTGCAATATGTGTTTTTCTTGAATTTTATCATTTTTACTGCTTCAGCACTTCTATCATTAAAATTAAAAAATGAACAAATATAGACAATATATTATAAATATTTACAAAAGGTATTTTAGTGTGTTTAAATTGGTGGTATCAAATAATTTTTATTAAGAGGTGGGAATTTTTGAATGATAAATTGAATTTATTTCCTCTTTCTCATCACCAAAAAAGAATTTTAAATATCGAAAATTTATATCCTGATACAGCTATTAATCATATCGGCGGCCTTATACAAATCAATGGAAAGCTGAATCTTGAGACATTACAAAAAGCCATTCAGCTTTGTATCAGACAGACAGAATCCCTCAGAATACGGCTCGTGAAGCAGGAAGAATCAGTTCTTCAATACATAGACGAAAAAACTCAGGCGCAAGTGCCGTCAGCCGATTTTACCCAAACGGATTATCCTTATGAAAGAATGCTGGATTGGGCAGAACGGGAGTTTAAAATACCATTCTCTTTATATGATAACGCACTTGCTCAATTTTATGTGTTTCAAACAGATGAAGCGACATGCGGATATTTAATCAAATGCCATCATATTGTCGCTGATGGCTGGTCTATGAAAATCATCATTGATAAGATTAAGAATCTGTACATGCAGCTCACATCCGGTGAACTTCTTACAGAAGAGGCTGACAATTATTCGATTCTTATAGAAAAAGAGAAAAAATACCTTTCTTCATCACGATATGACAAAGATGCTGCGTTCTGGAAAGCTGAATTTTCTCACTTGCCGGACAGCTTCTTGTCAAAAAGCTCTGCACACATTGCCGGAAAGCGCAAGCGGTATAAGCTTGACCAAGAGCATTCTGCCGCAGTTTATGAATTTATTCAACGACAAGGCTCTTCGTTAAACGCTTTGTTTACTGCATCGTTGTTTTGGTATTTAAGCAAGGTAACCGGAGAGAATGATTTTATTATAGGCACGCCGGTATTAAACAGATCAGGCAAGAAGGAAAAAAGCACTGCAGGGATGACGGTCAGTACGATGCCGTTCAGAAAGAAAACAGACAGTGATGTATGTTTTTCGGACTTTTTAAAAGAAGTCAATTCCGATTACATGAAATACTTTCTCCATCAACGATATCCCTATGATGAATTGGTGAAGGAACTGCAGCTTGCAAAACAGGGATACGACCAGCTTTTCCAAATTTATATGAATTCATATAACACTGACCTGGCTTCTGATATAAGCGGGTGTCGTGTCGAATATGATGAATTATATAACGGGTCACAGCCTTATTCTCTGCAGATCGCTGTTAAAGAGTGGGATGAAGGCGGAGCGATCGAATTGCAGTTTGACTACAAGGTATCCGATCACAGCGAAGCGGACATTCAGCTATTGAATGAACGTTTACAGCGCTTGATTTTATCAGTCATCGAGAATCCAGATCTGGAATTAAGGAATTTGTCTCTATTAACAGAACAAGAAAAAAGAGACGAAATCGTGAAGTGGAATCAGACACGGGCTGATTATCCGAAAGATCTGACAATCGATCAATTATTTCAAGGAAAAGCCGCACAGTATCCGTTTTATACAGCGATTGAGGATGGAATAAAACAGGTTTCCTATCAAGAACTGGATGAACGCTCCAGCCAGATTGCCCGTTACCTAATCCATAAAGGAATAAGCCGCGGTCATTTTGCCGCCGTGAGCATGAAACATTCACCAGATTTGATCGCTGTGTTGCTGGGCATTTTAAAAGCAGGCGGCGCCTATGTGCCGATTGATCCCGAATATCCCGCCGAACGCATTCAATATATTTTGGAAAACAGCGAAGCGGCATTTTTTATTACAGATCCGCTTTTTGAGACAGACTGCCGTTTGCCAAGCCAAGTGAAAAAAATCAGTTTTGACTGCGCCATGTTTCATGATTTAGATACGGGACAGTTAGACATCAAGAACGATCCTTCCGACATTGCATATATGATTTACACTTCTGGATCAACAGGGCAGCCGAAAGGCGTGATGATCGAACATCAGAGCCTTGTAAACTACATTATATCAGCCTCTAAGAATTACACTTCTTCCCAAGATGATAGCTTTGCGCTCTACTCATCCATAGCTTTTGATTTAACCGTTACATCCATTTATACCCCATTAGTGACAGGAAATAAAATCAACATTTACAGACAAGAAGATATACCGGAGTTTGTACTCCATCGAATCGTAAAAGAAAAGAAAACAGCTGTTATCAAGCTGACGCCAGCACATTTAGCGTTATTGAAAGATGAAAATTTGTCAGAATCCTCTATAAAAAGAATGATCGTCGGCGGAGAGCAGCTGCCTGTTTTATTAGCACGCCAAATAACAGAATCATCAGATCAATGCATTGAGATTTTCAATGAATACGGACCGACAGAAGCGACAGTGGGATGTATGATCCACAAATATGACCTAAAACGGGATCAGCAGGCTTCGGTGCCAATAGGGATTCCGATGCAGAACACTGAAATTTATTTATTAGATGAACAGCTGCAGCCTGTATTGCCGGGAACTCAAGGGGAAATGTATATATCAGGCGATAATGTCGCCAGAGGATATTGGAAGCGTCCGAATTTGCAAACCGAGCGTTTTCTGGATAACCCTTTCATGAAGGGCAGAAAAATGTATAAGACAGGCGATCTGGCGAAAAGAATGAATAATGGACTGCTTGAATATGCGGGGCGGAAAGATCATCAAATCAAATTAAAAGGCTACCGTATTGAACTGGGAGAAATTGAACTAGCTCTGCTTTCGCTTGAAGACATAGATGAGGCGGTTGTCATTGATTTTAATGATTCACAGGGCAGAAAACAATTGGCGGCATATGTTGTCAGCTCAACCAAAACGGCAGCGCTGGAGCTCCGGAAAAAGCTTTCTGACAAACTGCCTGTTTTTATGGTTCCGGCCTACTTTATTCATATGGATCGGATTCCGCTGACGCAAAATGGAAAAACAGACAGAGAAGCTCTCCCTGACCCTTTACTGTATCAAGAGCAGACAGATTATGGATTGTTAACTGAAGAGCAGAAAGAAGCGGAGGCGGTTCTTTTAGAAACCGCGAAGGAGATTCTCGGCCAGACTGATATTCGCCCAGAGGATCATTTTTATCAGCTTGGCGGAGATTCTATCAAAGCCATTCAATTCGTTTCAAAAATGAAAGAAAAAGGTCTTTTTATCAAGACTCAGGATATGATGACATATCCCGTATTTAGAGAACTTGTCAGTGCCGTGACTAGCAAACAATCGGTTTCAATTTCTCAACAACAAGCAGAAGGCAGAGTGATGGGAACGCCGATTACCCAATGGTTCTGGTCCTTGAATTTAAAGTGCGCTCATTTCTGGCATCAATCGGTTATGCTAACTGCTGAAAAAGAGATTCATCTTGAAGATGTAAAAGCGGTTCTATCTATTTTGATCAATCATCACGACAGCTTGCGAATGAATGTAGAAAAAGAAACGAATACCTTGTTTTATCACAATACAGATATCGAACCTTATACCGAATACTGGGATCTGTCTAATTTTTCCGAGGAAGAGCAAACCAAACAAATAGCGGTCATCGGACAGGAAATGAGAGAAAGCACTGACTTATACAATGGAGTGCTTTTTAAAACCGGAGTGATCAAAGCAAACAAAAAAACGCATTTGTTATTTACAGCTCATCACCTGATCACGGACGGTGTATCATGGCAAATTTTGATTGATGATTTTCTTACTCTTTTACATTCAATAGATAAGAAGGAAGAGAGGAGACTTCCTTTAAAGACACATTCTTATCAAAAATTTTCAGATTCGATCCATGAATATGCTAATTCGCGTGAAGCGGAAGAAGAATGCAGCTATTGGGATGAAAAAGTGAAACAGATTGAGCCTCTCTATGAGTTTTGTTCGGAAAATTCCAAAGTTGAAAATAGCTTAAAACTGAAACGGGCTTTGAGCCGCCAGATGACTCAAAAACTGCTCAGTGAAGCAAATGAGGCGTATCAAACCCAAACCAATGATTTGCTTATCGCTGCGTTAATCCGGGCTTGCCATCATTGCACAGGCAAAGAGGTTATTTCTTTGGAATTAGAAGGTCACGGAAGAGAACCAATAAAAGAAGATTTAGATTTTTCAAGAACGTTCGGGTGGTTTACAGCGATGTATCCTGCCGTATTTCAGGCAGAGGCTGAACTGCCGGCGCAAATCCGGTCAGTGAAAGAAAACCTGCGAAGCATTCCCAAAAAGGGTATTGGCTACGGCGCTCTCACCTATTTGAGTAAACGAATGCCGGCTCACAGGAAGCCTGAGCTGCGCTTTAATTATCTAGGAGAAGTTGACCGTTTTTTAGCAGACAAATCAGAATACCGGATAACTTATTTAAATTCAGGCGCCGAGTCATCACCGGAAAATGATCTGACAGTCAGTCTTGATTTGACAGCAGGAATCTATGACGGACAGCTAACGTTGGATTTAATCTGCACCGATCTTTATCAAACAGGAGATATGGAACAGCTTTTAGATGAGTTTTCTGTACAGCTGAAGGAGCTGGCAGAACATTGTTGTAAACAAGAGTCTGTCGAATATACGCCATCAGATTTCGAGACCGCCTCATTATCTATTGAAGAATTGGATTCTTTGTTCAAATGATGAGAAACGTATGGCTGGTTTTATGTTTTTGTCTGTCAATTCTAGTCTGGGATGGCGGGCAGGTAAACGCTCAGACACCAGTTGATAAGCGCATTGACGCCCTGATTGAAAAGCAAATGAAGGAAAGCGGAATACCCGGGATCTCTATGACAGTGGTAAAAGGAGAGGATGTTGTATATGAAAAGGGATTTGGTTATGCCGGCGAAAGGCATAGCCGCCCTGTAACTACTTCGACATTATTTGAGATGGGCTCAACCTCTAAAGCGTTTACTGCACTGGGTGTACTTAAGCTTGTACGTTCGGGGGCAATCAGACTAAATGACCCTGTCAGCCGGTATATCAGCGGATTTTATCCAGTTTATGACGGAAAGAAAGTAGATATCACAATTGATCAGCTGCTGCATCATACAAGTGGGATTCCTTTTTTATCGATAGCTGATATCAAAGTTGATTCAAAAGAAGATGCCTTGGGGAAAACGGCGAAGGGATTAAGGGGAGTTGAGCTTAGCCATAAACCGGGAAGCACATTTGAATATGCCACAATCAATTATGATGTGCTGGGATATATCATCGAACAGGCATCAGGCCAGCCGTACGAGCAATATATGGCTGAGCACGTTTTTAAGCAGTTAGATATGTCAAACACGTATGCTGGACGTCACGCTGGACAGGCCGGCGATGTATCATCAGGTTTTAAAATTGGATTTTTAAAGGCCAGAGCCTATAATGCGCCTGAGTATCGAGGGAACACGCCTGCTGGATATATCATCACGAACGCAGAAGATTTATCCAAATGGCTTCGTTTTCAGCTCAATCGCAGTGACACTGATATAAGCCGTTTGATCGAGCAGAGCCACCTGCCTGATAAAAGCGTAAAAACGGATGAGTCGGGCGTGTATTATGGTGCGGGATGGTCAATTTTTGAAAAAAAGGGCGCAGTCAAAGAAATGTTCCATGCCGGCTCCAACCCTAACTTTTCTTCGTTTATTATCATCAGCCCTAATGATAATGCGGCTGTAGGGGTTTTGGCAAATATGAACAGCGCGTACGCTGAGAAAATCGCACGTTCTGTTTTAGAAGTGATTGCCGAACAAAAGCAAAAACAGGACGGTTCTGTCACTGACCCGTTTCAGGTCATTGATCAAGTTGCGGTTGCCATGCTGGTTTTATTCAGTTTATTGCTTATTGTTTTGCTGTGGAGAATTTATATTTTTCTAAAAAGCGTAAAATCGAAAAATGTTCCTGTTCAGCAGCGAATCAGAATAAAGGCGCTGCTTTGGGGGATTTTGCTGGCAGCGGGAATAGTGGCGCCTAAGCTCATTTCAGTCTTCGCCTTTAATGGATTACCTTGGAGCATGATATTTATTTGGGGGCCCGGTTCTCTTCTTTATTTGGCAGCGGTTTATTATATGCTGCTCTTTGCCTCCTGTCTATTCGGTTTAGCCGCATGCTTTTTCAATCACCGCGCCGCAAGAAGGAGTGAAACGCATGAAATGTGAAGCATACATCCCTGGTATTCAGCCATTTAACGATTTATTTTATCGAAGCTGTTTTTTTAACTGTTATTTTTCCGTGGTTCGCTCGTTTCAACAAGAAATCTATCCTTATCTTTTAAATGACATATATTCGTATCAATTGGATGAAGACGGTTACCCAATGATTGATCGGACTGAAGTTTATGATCCTGAGTTTGTCATGAATCAGCAGGGAATAAGCGCGGATAAGCAATCGATGAGCAGCAGTCTCATAGATGATGTGAAACGGGATGTTCTTAAAAATAAACCCGTCATCATTTGGTTGGATACATATGCGCAGCCTTACAGACAGGAATATATGTCTAAGCATAATCGGAACAGCATACTGATTTATGGCTTACATGACGCAAATCAAACTGCTCTTGCCCTTGAAAACCGTTATCCCGATAACTTGTCATATGAAGCCAGACACATTTCATATGATCATTTGGCCAAAGCCTATCAAGGCTTTCATCGTTATTTCCAGACTCCTGCCGCTTTTCATTCTTATGCCTCCTTTTCTTATGATCCGGGCAGGGATCGCTCAGGGCAAAGCCTTTTCAAAGATGCTGCTGCCTTTTTTGTTCATAACATCACCGAGCACTTAGATCGGATGTTATCCGGTTTGGCGAGCTTCAGCCGGTTTACTGAGGAATTTCACGGCATAAGAGACAGCGAAAAACTCCTTCATTCATTTAATGGAATTTTAAATGTGAAAAAAACAGAGCGATACCGTCTCGCATTTCTTCCGGCTTTTGAACAGCTTGCCGCTGTGACATCTGACATTATTGATGAATGGGAAGCAGCGCGGCATCTTGCGGCTAAGCTTTATTTTTCAGGAAGATCTTCTTCTGGTTATAAAGACCGGATCAAAGATTCACTGCAGAAAGTGCTGGAGCTGGAAGCAGCCCATATTGAATGTTTGAAGGATATTGGTAAAGAGGAGAGGGTCAAATGATCAAACTATTCTGTCTGCCGTATGCCGGGGGTTCGAGCACCATCTTCAGCGGATGGAAAAGGTTTCTTGATGCGTCAGTTGAATTGGTGGCCTTAGAACTTCCCGGACACGGAACGAGAATGTCTGAACCGTTGCTGCATCATGCGGAATCCGTGGCGGAAGATCTTTTGGAACAAGCAATACCCCATTTGGGCCATTCGGATTATGCCATTTTTGGACATAGCATGGGATCGCTGCTTGCATATGAACTGCAAAAGAAGTTAGCCGCGGAACATAAACAGCCAATCCATATGTTTTTTTCCGGACGTTTCCCGCCCCACATCCCGGAAAAGAAAGTGCTTCATCAGCTTTCAGATTCCGCTTTAAAACAAGCGATTATTGAAATGGGGGGTGTACCAGAAGAATTCAGCAAAAATGAGCAGGTGATTGACTTTTTCCTTCCTATATTAAGAGCTGACTTTGAGTTGCTGGAAACATACAAGAATACAACTGTTGCTCCTTTATCCTGCGATATTTCGGTTTTGTATGGAGAACGTGATCTGCCGTCGGTGCTGTTTGATTTATCCGACTGGAATCAGTACACCGATCAGACATGCAGATTTTACGAATTTGAAGGAGATCATTTTTTCATTAATCAGAAGACAGAAGAAGTGACAGCTAAAATCAATCATATTTTGAATCAGACAGGAGTGGTGTGAAATGGATTTCAGAACTGCCGGTGTTATCGGAGGAGGCGTCATGGGGGCCGATATGGCTCTTGATTTGTCTGCGAACGGGTATCAAGTGATTTTGCTGGATATCAGTGATGAAAAACTGAAAGCCGCAGAGGAAAATATTAAAAAGACATTCAGGCTTGTTCAACTAATGCGGAAAGAAAAATTCAGCATGTCACTGGAAAATGTGCTTGATAACATTCAATTCACGACTGAGCCGCACAATGTGGAGCCGGCTGATATCATCATTGAAAACGTAACAGAAGATTGGGAGATAAAAAGACAAGTGTATTTACAACTAAAGGATATCTGCCGAGAGGATACCATCTACCTTGTAAATACAAGCTGTATCTCAATCACGAAGGTTGGTTCACTGATGAATCGTCCGGATAAGGTAATTGGAGCGCATTTCATGAATCCTGTTCCTCTGAAAGAACTTGTAGAGGTGATTCGGGGCGATTCCACTTCTGACGAGACTGTCAATGCAGCCGTCGGGTTTTTGAAATCTTTCGATAAAAATCCTGTCGTTGTTTATGATTTGCCTGGCTTTGTGTCAAATCGTGTGTTAATGCTGACCATTAATGAAAGCATTTGGACGGTTCAAGATCAAGTGGCGACACCAGCCAATGTGGATAAAATCTTTCGCGGCGGATTCGGGCATAAAATGGGGCCGCTCGCGACTGCGGATTTAATTGGTCTTGATACGATCCTTAACTCCTTGCTGGTTTTATATGAAAGCTACAAAGATTCAAAATTCAGGCCATGTCCGCTGCTCGTGAAAATGGTAGACGCAGGAAAGTTAGGGAGAAAGTCAGGACAAGGATTCTTTCAATACAGTTAAAGGAGGAGCAGACCATTGAAAAAGGGAGTTAAGTGTGTTGTCTGGGATTTAGATCATACGCTATGGGATGGTATTCTGCTTGAATCTGATGATGTAAAGCTGAAGGACAATATCAAAGAAATTTTGACTGAGCTTGATGAACGCGGCATATTGCTGTCTGTCGCAAGCAGAAATGACGAAGCTGCTGTTATGGAAAAATTAAAGGAATTTGGAATTGATCATTTCTTTCTATATCCGGAAATCAGCTGGAATGCCAAATCGGCTTCTTTGGAAAAAATAAGTAAAAATCTCAATATCCATAAGGATACGCTTCTCTTTATTGACGATCAAGCATTTGAAAGGGAAGAAGTGCAAAATGCCCATCCGGAGATTTCGTGCTGGGATGCCGTTCGGTATAAGGATCTCATCGTCGATCCTTTGCTGAAGCCTGCATTCGTAACGGAGGATGCCAAAAGACGCCGGCAGATGTATCTTGAGGATGACCGCAGAAAAGAGGACGAAGAGCAGTTTGAAGGACCGTCTGAACAATTCCTTGCTACTCTGAATATGAAGTTTACGATCAGCCATGCGCAAGAAAGCGACTTGCAGCGGGCAGAAGAGCTAACGGTACGTACAAACCAGCTGAATGCAAGCGGAAAAACATATGATTATCAGGAATTAAATTATTTCCGAGAGTCAGATTCTCATATGCTGTTAGTTTGCGAGCTTGAGGACAAGTACGGTTCTTATGGAAAAATTGGACTCTCTTTAATAGAAGAAAAGGGAGATGAATGGCATATTAATCTTCTTTTAATGTCATGCCGCGTGATGTCCCGCGGCGTCGGTACGATTTTACTGACAGCTATTTTAAATGAAGCGAAACAAAAAAGGAAAAAACTGTTCGCTGATTTTAAACAAACAGATCGGAACAGAGTCATGTATATCACATATAAATTTGCCAATTTCAAAGAACATACGAAGGGCCCGGACGGCTTCATCTTATTTGAAAATGACTTGAGCCGGATTCAGCCTTATCCTGCGTATGTCGAGGTCAAAACGGAATTCAGCCAATCACCTGTTGCAAGAAGCAGAAATTAATCTAAATAGCGGGGAGAGCAAATAGATGAATCTTCATGAACAAATTAGAGAATATATTGAACAAAATTTGGTGGTCTTTGACGATGAAATCGAATTAACCAATGATGATCACATTTTTGAAATGGGATTTGTGAATTCTTTATTTGCGATGAAACTTGTAACATTTCTTGAGCAAAACTTTGGGTTTCAGCTTGATAACGAAGATTTAGATATTGCTAACTTCAGCACGGTAAACCGAATCGTCAGCCTAATTGAAAAGAAACAGAACGGGGCTCTTGCTAATGAAAACAGCTGAGATGAAAGCCGACATCATTCAAGATTTCCAGGCTTACTGTGACGAAAAAATCCGACCTTTTGCAGGAGAGTTTGATGAGAAGGAATGCATTCCTGCAGCATTAATAAAAGAGTTAGGGAGCAAATCTTATTTTGCCGCGGGTATTCCGAAGGTCTATCACGGATTGGGATTGAACCCTGTCGAGTACGGTTTGTTTACTGAACAAGCAGGTAAAGCGTGCTGTAATATTCGAACCCTTTTGACTGTGAATTCGTTAGTCGGCGAATCTCTGCTGCGGTACGGTACAGAGTACCAAAAAGAAGAATGGCTTATCCCAATCGGAAAAGGAGAGAAAATCGGAGCGTTTGCATTGTCTGAACCAAACATTGGTTCAGACGCAAACCACATTGAAACATCTTATACAAAAAACGGAAGCTGCTATGTCATCAACGGGAGAAAAAAATGGATTTCTTTTGGCGCCATTGCTGACTTTTTTCTGGTTATAGCCCGTGATAGAGAAGTGGTTACAGCCTTTATCGTAGACAGCCGCCAGAGCGGAGTAACGGTTAAAAAAATGGAAGGCATGATGGCCAATAGAGCTTCTTATCTTGCGGAAATAGAGTTTGACAGCGTCGAGGTTTCTGATGATCAGATATTAGGGCCAATCGGGGGCGGCTTTAATTACATCGTTAATTTAGCCTTGGATCATGGGAGGTACAGTGTGGCATGGGCCGGCTTGGCGATTGCACAGGAAGCCGTCGATTCTTTAGTCACATACTCACGGAAGAGAAGCCAATTTGGAGAGAAGCTCTACAAACATCAAATGATTAAAGGAATGATCGGTGATGCTGTAACACAGCTGCATGCAGCCCGAGCCTTATGTATGAAAGCAGGCGAAATGCGGATGAAACAAGATCCAGAGGCCGTGACGGAAACGTCTATCGCGAAATATTTCACTTCAAAGATTGCTGTGGAGATTACCAATTCAAATGTGCAGATCCATGGAGGAAGCGGTTTCAGCAGAGATCATTCAGCTGCCCGCTTGTACAGAGAAGCCAAAGTGTTGGAAATCATTGAAGGAACATCTCAAATTCAGCAGCAAGTCATAGCGAATTATGGATTGAGACGATATTTTGTCAAACATATATAGGCAGAGGATGGAGAGGATTCTGTGAGTGAGCAAATGAAAAAAATAGATAAAAATAACATAGCCAACATTCTCGGACTGACCACCATTCAGGAAGGTCTGCTTTTTCATCATTTAATGGAGCCGGAAGGTAATGCTTATTTTGAACAAATGCTAATCAAGCTAGAGAGTGAGCCAGCCCGCGATCTTTTTGAAAAAGCATGGCAGCAAACGGTTCAGCAAAATGAAATGCTTCGGACGGTGTTTAGGTGGAAGGAAACAGCTAAGCCAATTCAGGTTATATTAAAGCATCATAAAATAGATATCCGTTATCTGAGCCTCTCGTTCGAGAAAGGCATTTCTCAGGAAAAGCTGAAGGAAGAGCTTGCGGAGAGTGATCGAGAAGAGCCGTTTCAACTTCAAGAAGTACCTTTCCGTGTCACACTGTATCAAACAGAAGAAAACGGGACCTGGATGATGATCAGCTTTCATCATATCTTGATGGACGGCTGGAGCATGGGGACTGTCCTCAAAGAGTGGATGGAGTCCTATCAAGCGTTAGCCATGGGTCAAACACCTGTTATACCACAAAAACCTTCATATCAAGCATTTGTGAAATGGCAGCAGGCACAGCAGCGTAAAACAATAGACAGCCAGGCTTCATTTTGGAAAGGATTATTGAAAGACTGGGAGCCTGTGCAATTGCTGCCGAATTCAGAAAGGCAAGGGAAGCGAAATGGTACTTTTTCTAAACATGAGATACAGCTTCCAGCTTCAGCAGGAAAAGCTCTGCGCTCACTCGCTGCTGAAAGGCAGGTTACACTGGCTTCAATTCTATATAGTGTCTGGGGTCTGCTGCTAAAGAATTATTCTGATCAAGAAGAAGTGGTGTTCGGGACAACTGTTTCCGGAAGAGGCGCAGATGTACCGGGAATAGAACAAATGACGGGGCTGTTTATCAATACCATTCCGCTTCGTCTCCGCTTCAAGCCTCACTCCACTCCTTTAGATGTGATTCAGCTTGCACATGAGCAGATTGCTAAGAGAAGTGAGTATGAACATACACCGCTGTCTGATTTAAAAACCTATGCGGGTCTGACCGCTGAGCAGTCATTATTTGACACGATCGTCGTGATTGAAAATTATCCGCTTGACCAGATGCTTAAGTCAAACAGTCTTCCTCTTTCAATCGAGCAATATGACATGTTTGAACAAACTGAATTCGATTTGACATTGAGTGTACAAGCTTTTGATGAGCATATCCATTTTTCATTTATATACAATCCTGGTGTCATGTCTGCCCTTCAAGTGAAGCAGCTGGGAGATCATTTTCTCAACCTGTTATCGGAAGTGATTGAGTATCCGGCAGACAGATCTGTGCACCGCTTGAATATGCTTTCCGAAGACGAAGTGCATTATCAGCTTGAAGAGTTTTGCAGCTATAAAGGTATGACCGGCAACAAACATCAAACTGTTATTGATTTGTTTGAACAGCAGGCGGAAAAGACGCCGGACGCGCTTGCTGTGGACTTTCGCTCGGAATCCCTGACCTATGATCAATTAAATAAAAAAGTGAATCAGCTCGCCCGCTTTTTAGAAAGTCGGGGAGTCAAACCTGCACAAAGAGTCGGTATTTTAACAGAACATTCAATTGAAATGGTGATCGCTTGTCTCGCTGTATTAAAAGCGGGCGGCGCTTATGTCCCAGTTGATCCCGATTATCCTTCGGAAAGAATTGAATATCTCCTGCAGGACAGCGGGATAAAACTGCTGCTGACAGAAGATATTGAGGGGCTGGTTTACTCGTTCGATGGTGTGAAAATAGATATTACCGATCAAAACCTTTATCAAGGAAACGACAGCAATCTGGTGAAACAATACGGTTCGCAGGACATTGCGTATTGCATATATACCTCTGGAACAACAGGCAGGCCAAAAGGGGTGCTTGTTAAGCATCTTGGTCTTGAAAATTATGTTTCCTGGGCCGCCGAGCAATATGTAAGAGGTGATAAAAGAGATTTTGCCCTTTATACCTCCCTGTCTTTTGATTTAACTGTAACTTCTATCTTTACCCCGCTTATTACAGGAAACGCAATTATTGTGTATCGTGATAAAAACAAGCAGCTTCTTGTGGAACAGATTCTGAAAGATAATCGAGCCCATGTTATGAAGTTAACGCCGTCCCATCTGCATTTCATTTCCGGAATGCCGTTTCGGGACAGTGTGATGAAGTGCCTGATACTGGGGGGAGAGCAATTAGAAACCTCTCTTGCGGCGAAAATTGAACAGAACTTCGATGGGGAAATTGAAATCTTTAACGAATATGGCCCGACGGAAACGGTAGTCGGCTGCATGATTCACCGCTACTCATCTGAAAGGGATAAAGGTCTGTATGTGCCGATTGGCCGGCCGGCAGCACATACTGATATATACATTCTTGATTCACATATGAATCTGCTGCCTCAGGGAGCAGCGGGAGAACTATATATTGCCGGAAAAGGAGTAGCAGAAGGCTACTTAGGCCGGGAGGAACTGACGGCAGAGCGCTTTGTGGCGCATCCTTTTAAACCCGGAGAAAAAATGTATAAAACAGGAGACGCAGCCCGCTTTTTACCGGATGGAACCATTCAGTTTTTAGGCAGAAACGATGACCAAATCAAACTTAGGGGCTATCGGATTGAGAGCGGGGAAATTGAGCACTGGCTCTGCCGGTACGGGCGTATAAAAGGGGCAGCGGCTGTCGTGAAGAAGGATGCGTCCCAGACGCCGTGCTTGGCTGCTTATCTTTTCACTGATGAGACGATTGATGAAAAGCAGCTGCGCGTTTACTTGCGCCGTTATTTGCCGGAATATATGATCCCATCCCGATTTATTGTGATGAGTGAGATGCCGCTGACGGCCAATGGAAAATTGGATAAAAAAGCACTGCCCGAGCTTGGAGCAGAGACAAAACGAGAGGTGTTTGCATCGGCCCCCGCTTCTGAAACAGAAAAGATGGTGCTGGAGGTTTGGAAACGCGTACTTGGTCAAGACAGCATCAATGTGCAGGATAAATTTTTTGAAATCGGCGGCACATCCCTGCATTTGATCCAAGTCAATCAGCAGCTTTCTAAGGAAACGGGAAAAAGTATCCCAATGGTTGAGATGTTCCGCCGTCCAACAGTTCAATTGCTTGCTGAGTTCTTGTCAGGTCATGATGAAGAGCAATCAAAAAAGAAAACACAATTAACATCAAAGTGGAAGGCACCATCAGATGAAAACATCGCCATCATCGGTATGGCCGGGCGTTTCCCTGGAGCTGAAAACATAGATGAGTTTTGGCATAACCTGCAAAATGGCAAGGAATCTATCTCTTTTTTCACTGATGAAGAGCTGTTTACGGCAGGCATTGATGAACAAACATTTACGAGAACTGATTATGTAAGGGCGAAAGGAATCATCGACGGCCCCGATTTATTTGATGCCTCCTTCTTCGGCTATTCACCGGGACAGGCAGAGGTCATGGACCCGCAAATCCGTCTTCTTCATGAGTATGTATGGAAAACACTTGAGGATGCCGGGTGTGTTTCAGCTGAATATGAAGGGAAAATCGGTTTGTTTACTGGAACAACCTCAAATTTTCAATGGCTCCAGCATTTCGCTGATTCATTAGACGGCAGGATGTCAGAGCTGTTTGAAATCGGCTCTTTAAATGATACCTATACGATCAGCACGCGAGTTGCTCATAAACTTAATTTAAAAGGTCCAGCCATTACACTGCAGACAGCTTGTTCAACCTCCTTGGTGGCGTTGCATTTGGCTTGCAAATCAGTGCTGAATGGAGAATCTGATGTGGCTCTCGCAGGCGGTGTATCCATTCTCCATCCGGTTAAGTCAGGCTACATCTACCAAGAGAATATGGTGAAATCACCAGACGGTCACTGCCGAGCCTTTGATAAAGACGCGAAAGGCACTGTAGGAGGCGATGGAGTCGGATTTGTCGCAGTGAAATCGTTGAGCCGCGCTTTGGCTGACGGCGATAGGATCTATGCGGTTGTAAAAGGGTCTGCGGTCAACAATGACGGTGACCAAAAGGTAGGCTTTAATGCGCCGAGTGTGGAAGGCCAGACAGAGGTCATAAGAGATGCGATTGCTGACGCGGGGATTGAACCGGAAACCATCAGCTATGTGGAAACTCACGGAACAGGCACAGCTCTCGGAGATCCAATTGAAATTGAAGCCTTAACAAAAGCGTTTCAAACGAATAAGACCGCGTTTTGCAGGATTGGTTCCGTAAAAACGAATATTGGGCACCTTGATGCTGCTGCTGGAGCGGCGGGTCTCATTAAAACAGTTCTCTCTCTGAAGCATCAACAATTTGTGCCTAGTCTTCATTTTAAGGAAGCGAATCCGAATATTGATTTTGAAAACAGTCCTTTCCTTGTGAATGACAAGCTCCGAATGTGGAAGGAAACAAATACCCCAAGACGAGCAGGCGTGAGCTCATTCGGTATGGGCGGCACCAATGCCCATGTGATTCTGGAGGAAGCGCCTGTCAGTGAACGTGAACAACATTCGCGTTCGTATCAGCTGTTTCCGCTTTCAGCAAAAACGATGAATGCTTTAGAAAAAACGAAAGACCTTTTGCTCGAGCACATGGAAAGGAACACAGAGCTTAATGCAGCTGACGCCGCTTATACGCTGCAGGCCGGGAGACAGCACTTTGATTATAGGCAAATGTTTGTGGCGAAGGACAGACAGGATGTCATCCGCCTGCTTTCCGAGAAAAAGGACAGAGGACTCAGCCGAATGTCGCGGATTCAGGAGAAAAAGGATAAAAAATTGATTTTCATGTTCTCGGGCCAAGGCAGTCAATATGTGAACATGGGCCGGGATTTGTATACGGAGGAGCCGTTTTTCAAAGAGACGATGGATCATTGTTTTCTAGAATTCTATGAAGCGACCGGCGAGAGGCTTGAGGATATTCTATACCCTGACCAGCAGGATGAAGACGCTGCCGCGAAAAAGCTTCAAGAGACGAAATATGCCCAGCCTGCTATTTTTATGCTGGAATATGCGCTGTCACTTTTGCTGATGAAGTGGGGGCTGCGGCCATGGGCTATGATCGGCTACAGCTTTGGTGAACTAACGGCTGCCGCGGTATCGGGAGTGTTTACGCTCAGTGACGCCATCAAGCTAATCAGCTTACGTGGACAAGTTATGCACGAAGCGCCGTCAGGCATCATGCTAAGCGTCCCATTGCCAGAGGAAGAATTGAAACCGATTCTCCCTGATTGCATTTCCTTGGCTGTTGTTAATGACGCTTCTTGTATAGTGTCAGGGATTGAGTCTGACATTTCGGTATTTGAAGAACAGTTAAAAGCCAAAAAAGTGCTTTGTATGAGAGTAAAAGGTTCAATTGCTGCTCATTCGCATGTCATGGCTTCCGCAGCTGAACGATTTGGAAATACGGCTAAGCGCATTTCTTATCAAAAACCGGATGTTCCTTTCTTTTCGAATTTAACGGGAGACTGGATAGCGGATGAAGAAGCCGCGGACTATGACTATTGGAAGCGGCATATGACTGAGACTGTTCGCTTTGCCGAGGGTATTGGCGTGTTAACGAAGCAGGAAGATGCTATTTTTATCGAAATCGGCCCGGGACAAGATTTAAGTGTGCTGGTGAAGAGATCGATTAACGATGAGCTGCGCCAGCATGCTTGCAATGTGCTGAAACACAGCAGACAGAGTATGTCAGATGTCCAATTTTTACTTAGCAGAATTGGCACGCTATGGATGTATGGTGCGAACATTGATTGGCGCGGGATGCAGGAGGGCAGAAATCCTGAAAAGGTCTCTATGCCTCAATATCCTTTTGAAAAGGAATCCTTCTGGTACAAACAGAAACATACTGCCAGCGGAAAAGGCAAAAAACATTTCGAAGGAAAGCTCCCGGTTCAGGATTGGTTTTATCTGCCGCAATGGGAGAAAGAAATCCTGCCGATTTCTCGCGAGATTGAAGCGACGGAACAAAGTTTGCTTGTCTTCATGGAGGATAGTGATTTTGGCCATAAGCTTATTCGGGGGCTTCAACCAGCCTGTGCTTCTTGTGTCATCATTAAAAAAGGGCATAGCTTTCAGCAGATTGAAAAAGGAGTGTACACACTCCGTCCGGACTCTGCGGAAGATTACTGCCGTCTCTTTGAAGTGTTGGAGAAGGAAAACATCCAGTACAGCCGGATTTTGCACCTCTGGGGGCTGGCAGAGAAGAATGAATCAGCTGCTGCCGAGTGGATTGAGCAGATGCAAAGCGAATCCTATTACTCTTTGCTTTACTTAGGGCAAGCATTGAAAAAGAAAGGAACAAAGCAGGAAATTTCGATCTTTGTGTTATCGTCCCTTACGTATCAGCTTGGCGGAGAAGACATGCTGTATCCAGAGAAAGCGGTACATCTGGGGCCGAGTATGGTCATTTCTCAGGAAACACCGCTCCTTCGCTATCGAGTGATAGATATAGACAGACAGAAAGAAGATTCCTGGAAAGAAGACAAGCTGCTGGGACTCATCAGATCAGAGCTGATGACCGAATCTGGTAATCTCCTAACGGTTTACAGAAATAATAAACGGTACACTAGGAATTTTATTCACAAAGCAGTGCCTGCAGAATCATCGCAGGGGCACCTTCGTCCCGGAGGTGTATATATTCTGATTGGCGGGCTGGGCTTCATCGGTTTACATGCTGCAAAAACCATTGCTGAGAAAACAAAAGGAAAACTTATTCTGACAAGCCGTTCTGGCCTACCGCCGCGGAGTGAATGGGAGTCCTTAATCAGCACGCATGCTGAGGATGATCCAACCGTTAAAAAAATAAAATCAATATATGAGATAGAAAAAACAGGCGCAGAAGTCACTGCCGTTGCTGCGGATGCAAGCTGTGAAGCGGATATGTCTGAACTGGTTCATATGGCTGAACGTAAGTACGGCTCCATCCACGGTGTAATTTATGCAGCTGGAATAACAGGCGAACAATCATTCAGAATGATGGAACAAACGGATAAAAGTTTCTCGGATGCTCACTTTCAAGCAAAAATGACGGGCGTTGCGGTATTAGAAAAAGTGCTGGCTGACCGACCGCTTGATTTCTGCTTTTTGATTTCGTCCTTGTCTCCAATATTAGGAGGACTTGGATTTACCGCCTATACTGCCGTTAACCAGTTTGTTGATGCCTTTGTATATAAACATAATGCGCAGCATCCTGTTCAGTGGACAGCCCTAAATTTAGACGGCTGGGAATTTGAAGACGGCAAAAAACCGGATATTCCAATCGGAGGGGATTTAGAAAATACCCTGATTCGTACGCATGAGGGCAGAGAGATCTTTGAGAAGATTTTTACATTTGATCATATGGATCAGATTGTAGTGTCTGCCACGGATCTGCAGGAAAGGATACAAAAATATGTGAACCGTCTGCAGAAGCCTAACGGTGAAGAGCAAGAGGAAGTTTCGCTGTACGGCCGGCCGGAACTTACCGCTGAATATGCCGAACCGGTGACTGATATGGAAAAAGAACTTCTTGTTCAATGGCAGTCGTTTTTCAAGATTGATCAAATCGGCATAGACGATGATTTCTTTGAAATGGGCGGGGATTCGTTAAAGGCGATTACGTTCATTTCCATTATTCATCAAGCATTCAATGTGGAGATTGCGCTGCCGGATTTCTTTAACATTCCGACGATCAGGCAGATGGCCGAATTTATTAGCCAAGCCGACAAGAAGATTTACAGAAAGATAGAAAAAGCTGCGAAAAGGGATTATTATCCGTTATCCTCAGCACAAAAACGGCTTTATCTTGTACAGCAGTTAGATCCAACAAGCACAGGCTACAACGAGTTCACTGCCGGCAAGATTGCAGGAAAGCTTGACATGCAAAGGCTTGAGAATGTGTTCAAGCAATTGATTATACGTCATGAGAGTTTAAGAACATCCTTTAAAGCAATAGACGGTGTTCCTATGCAGTGCATAGCTGAGCATGCCGAATTTCATGCGGACTTTTTTGACCTATCAAATGTGGCAGGCCAGGAAGGGCAAAATCAAAAAGAACAAGAAGTCATCAGCAGCTTTTTAAAGCCGTTCCAGCTTGATCAGGCTCCACTGATGAGAGCTGGTGTTATGAAGAACTCTGAAAACGAGTATATTCTGATGCTCGATATGCACCATATTATTTCTGACGGTTTATCTCAGGATATCTTGGTCAGCGAATTTATGGATCTGTATGACGGCAAGGAGCTTGCGCCGCTTGAACTGCAATATAAAGATTTCTCAGAATGGCAGAATCAGATGCTTCAGTCTGATGACCTGAATGAGGTGAAAACATATTGGCTGAAACGGCTTGATGGATTTAGTGAGCTTCAGCTGCCGGCTGATTATCAGAGACCTGTTGTCAAAAGTTTTGCCGGCGCCCATTATCGTTTTTATATAAGCAAAAAAGAGCTGGAGGCGTTCAAAGCCATTATGGCCGATGAGGATGCGACGCTGTTTATGGGGCTCTTATCAATCTATCAAATCCTGCTGCACAAGCTCACTGGACAGTCCGACATTGTAGTCGGCGTTCCGGTCGCGGGGAGAAGGCAGGAGGAACTGCAGCGGATCATCGGTATATTCGTTAATATGCTTCCGCTTCGGTTTTATCCGAAAAAAGAGATGACGTTCACTCAATTTCTGCACCATGTCAAGCAGCTGGTGATTGATGACTTTGATCATCAAGATTATCAGTATGAACATATGGTTCAAGATTTGAAGTTAGATAGGACGTTAAATAGGAATCATATTTTTGATACTGTTTTTGCACTGCAGAATCTAAGCCAGCCTGCTTTAGAGGTAGACGGGATCACATTAACCGACTATGAATATGAAACAGCGGTTTCCCGGTTTGATTTGCTTTGGATCGCTTCAGAAGACGAAAACGGTTTATCTTCTGTCATTGAATACAGTACTGAGCTGTTTACAAGAGAAACCATTGAAAGCATTGCGAAAGGGATTAAAAAGGTGCTGTCAGCCGTGATTGATTGTAAGCAAACCGCTCTCCAGGATATTGACCTGACTTCAGGCATCAATGATTTAGAAAAGGTATCGTTGCTGGAACTAGACGATCTGAAAATCTAGCAGAAATAGGTGAATAACAATGAATCAAACCGATGTCTTTCAATTGAAAACCGCGGCTCTTGAAAAAGTGAAGGAGCGGCAATTTTGGACTTCTCTATTAACTCAAATTTCGTCGGACTGCCGTTTTCCTTATGATTCAAAGCAGCTTGATCAAACTGATGAAGAAGCTTCATTAACTTTTTCATTTCCGGTTCAGCTGGAAAAGGCCATCTTAAAGGCATCCGGAGCTTCAGATTTGCGTATGTTTATCATTTTTATGACTGTGGCAGTCACATTGCTGCACAGGTACAGCGGAAGAACGGATATCGTGGCGTCGGCCCCAGTGATGAAACAGCGGGAAACACAGCCGGTGATCAATGATCTTCTTCCGCTGCCGGTGAACATAAACCCTTCTATGAGTTTCAGAGACTGCCTTGAGCGCGTGAAACAGTCTTTTCAACAAGCGTATGCCCATCAAAATTATCCTGTGAAAATTCTGTTGGATGAGCTCTATCCTTTGCATATAAAAGGGGGTCCCCGCTTCGGCATTTCTGTGGCAATGGCTGACCTTCAGCAGCCCGCCTCATTGAAAGAGATGGACACCGATTTGTTGATTTCCATTCAACGTGACGAAGGAATACTGACTGGTAAGGTGAGCTGGAATTTAAGGCATTACACCTTTGAAACGGCTGAACGGATAGCAGGCCATTTTTGCAAGCTGGCAGAGCAGGCGATGTCAGCGCCAGAGACGCCAGTTACTGAGTTGCAATTTCTTTCTCAAGAAGAGAGAGAGAAAATCACCATGACATTTAACCAAACAAATCAGCCATATCCGAAAAACAAATCAATTGTCGATCTATTCAAAGAACAGGCCGATCGCAAGCCGGATCAGCCTGCGATTGTTTATGAAGATGTCAGCTTCACATACAGTGAGGCTGATGAATTGTCAGACAGGATCGCTGCTTTTTTGATAAAAGAGGGTGTTCGTCATGAGGAGCCTGTTGGGCTGATGGTTCATCGTTCGGCAGAGATGGTTATCGGCATATTAGGCATATTAAAAGCCGGCTGTCCTTATTTGCCGATAGATGTAAAGATGCCGTCCGGACGGATGGATTATATGCTGAGAAACAGCGGTTCGCGGTTTGTGATCACGAACGAGGATCATGACATTTCTGCTGGGGATACAAAAAGCTTATTGATAGAGGAAATGATGAAATTTGAAGGCACGGCGGAGCATGGGCGTCTGCCCTCTCCTGAAAATCTCGCTTATGTGCTGTATACATCCGGGACAACAGGCAAACCGAAAGGCGTGATGGTGGAGCATCGTCAAGTCATCAATTTAGTATATGGCATAGACAGCCTTCATTTTCAGCCGTTTTCACAAGTGCATCTCCGCGTTGGCATGCTTGCATCTCATATTTTTGACGCATCTGTGCAAACGTTATTTCCTGCAGTGCTTCTCGGACACACCTTATATATTGCACCGGATCATGCAAGGATGGATGGAAAGCAGCTGTGGTCTTTTTATGAGGAGAACCGCATTCATATTTCAGATGCGACCCCCTCTCATTTGCGCCTAATGATCAAAGCCGCTGAGAAAGAACCGCACCACGTTAACGAATTGAAGTTAATATTGGCAGGCGGCGAAGTTCTTCCGCCCCAATTGGTTCGCCAGTTTTTACAAACGTTTCAAGCCGACAAGCCGGTGATGACAAATAATTACGGCCCGACGGAATGCGCTGTACAGTCAGCGGCTTTTATTATTCCTGAGCCTTGGAATGAAGCTGCCGTGCCGATCGGCAGGCCGATGCCAAATGAGCAGATTTTTATTCTGGATCATTGCGGCCAGCCTGTGCCCATTGGCTTGTACGGAGAATTATGCATTGCCGGCGACGGTGTGGCAAGAGGATATATCGGCCAGCCTGAGCTGACGGCTGAAAAGTTTACAGAACCGCAGCATATCCCCGCCAGCAAGCTTTATCATACCGGTGACTTGGCGAGATGGCGTTCTGACGGCTTAATCGAATTTTTTGGCAGATATGATGATCAAGTGAAAATAAGAGGATTCAGAGTAGAGCTGGATGAGATTAGAAAAGCCTTGCTTGATTACAGTGAGTCCGGACAAATCATTCATGACGTGGTGATTATTCCAGTTCAAAAGGAATCGGATGACCAGTTTCTTGTGGCGTATCTCATTTCCGATCAAAAGTTGAAAACTCGAAAAATGAGAGAATTTTTAGCAGCAAAGCTGCCGGCTTATATGATTCCAAGACGATTCATTCGCATAGATTCGTTTCCGATGAACCTGTCAGGAAAGCTTGATATCAAGGCTCTTCCAGATCCTTTGGAAGAGCCTGAATCTGACGAGCAGGTCATAAAACCGCACAATGAATCAGAGAAAAAGCTGGTTTCCATTTTTGCTGGCATTTTGAATATACCTGAATCTGAAATCAGCATGGAAGATAACTTTTTTGATATCGGCGGAAACTCATTTCACATCGTAGAACTATCGAACAAATTGAAAGAGCAGTTTGGACAAGAGCTGTCAGTTGTTCAGCTGTTTCAATATACATCCGTTTCAGCAATAGCTGCCCAGCTCAGCCGGCAAACGGAGTCTGAGGGTTCTCAGGCAAACGCTGAGAGAGCGGAAGAGGCAGCGGAAGATTTAGAAAATGTCTCACAACTGTTAGGCGGGATCTCTGATGAGTAAAACAACAGGCTTGGAAATCGCGGTTATCGGAATGGCTTGCCGTTTCCCAGGTGCCAAAAATATTGAAGAGTTTTGGGAGAATATCAAAACGGGCACGGAATCCATTACATTTTTCTCAAAAGAAGAGCTTATGGAAGCTGGTGTGCCTAAAGAGCAGCTCGATCATAAGAATTATGTCAGGGCCAAAGGAAAAGTAGACCGGCATGACCACTTTGACGCAGCGTTTTTCGGCTACTCACAGCGCGAAGCAGAGGTAATGGACCCGCAAGTGCGCATGTTTCATGAAGTCGCGTGGGAATCCCTTGAAAACGCCGGGTACAATCCCGAAAACTATTCCCAGCCTATAGGCTTATTCGGCGCTGCGTCTGCGAATTTGTACTGGCAGGCAAGTTCAATGCTGCTGAGAAGCAGCAGTTCTTCTGAGCAGTTTGCTGCTGTGCAGTTGACGGACAAGGACTTTATGAATACGCAAATTTCTTACAAATTAAATTTGAAAGGGCCGAGTATCGCAGTGGATACAGCTTGTTCTTCTTCTCTGACCGCTGTGCATCTCGCATCCAGAGCTTTGCTTACCGGCGACTGTAAAATGGCGCTGGCCGGAGGTGTAACGGTAACTTGTCCCCACAAAAAGGGTTATATGTATCAAGAAGGGATGATTATGTCGCCAGACGGCCGCTGCCGTGCATTTGATGCGGAAGCAAAAGGGACAGTCGGGGGCGAGGGCTGCGGTGTTGTAGTGCTCAAAACCTTAAAGCAGGCGCTGAAGGATCAAGACCATATTTACGCTGTCATTAAGGGATCAGCATATAACAATGACGGCAGCCGTAAAGTCGGTTACACCGCGCCAAGTATCGAAGGGCAGGCAGATGTCATTAGAAAAGCACTGAACATCAGCCGTGTAGAGCCCGAAAGTATTTCTTATGTCGAAGCGCATGGCACGGGGACTTCGCTAGGAGATCCAGTTGAAATAGAGGCGCTTAAACAAGCGTTTCAAACAGAAAAGAAGCAATACTGCGCGATCGGCTCTGTTAAAACAAATATCGGTCATTTGGATTCCGCCGCGGGAATTGCGGGGTTTATTAAGACGGCGCTGAGTCTCAAAGCGAGAATCCTGCCGCCAATCCTTCATTACAAAAAGCCCAATCCTAAAATTGATTTTGAAAACAGTCCTTTTTATGTCAGCACATCAGCAAAGCAATGGACAGCATCTGACCGTGTGTTTCGGGCGGGGGTCAGTTCCTTTGGGATCGGCGGCACGAATGTTCATGTTGTCATGGAGGAGCCGCCGATGAAGGAAAGACGCCATAAAGAGGATCATGAAGACTGCCTTATGCTTATTTCTGCCCGGTCTGAAAAAGCTGCAACTAAGGCTGCGGATCAAGTCAAGCAATTTATAAAAGAGCATGAAGAGGTACCGCTCCAAGACATTTCATACACGTTGCAAGAGGGCCGCAGGCATTTTCAGTATCGTCAGGCATTTACGGCGGGTCCTTTAGGAATAACAAGCGATAAGGCAACTTCTTCAATAGCGCTGGAAAAGCCGGCGGTTGTCTTTATGTTTTCCGGTCAAGGTTCTCAATACGTCAATATGGGGAAACAACTGTATGAAATGGAGCCCATATTCCAGGAGGAGCTGCACCGCTGTTTTGCCATTCTGCAAGCTGAGGAAGGACTTAATATTAGAAGCATCATGTTTCCGGCTAATGAAGCAGAAAGTAAAGAAGCCGAACGGCTTATCCATGAAACTTCATATACACAGCCTATTTTATTTTCTTTTGAATATGCGCTGGCGTCCTTCTTGATCAAAAAAGGTTTAAAACCGCAATACATGATAGGCCACAGCATAGGAGAAGTAACGGCAGCCTGTCTGTCAGGCATTTGTTCATTGGAAGACGCGCTTCATATGGTTGTGGTGAGAGGCCGATTGATGCAGGAGATGCCAGAGGGAGAAATGTTGAGCGTCGGGCTGTCTGGCAGAGAGATAGAAATGGAATTGACGGAGGGCGTTGAGCTTTCGGCTTCAAACAGCTCTGATTTAACCGTTGTATCCGGTCTTATGGAGCCAATCAATGCTTTTGCCACGCGCCTTCAGTCCAAAGGAGTGCCAATTCAGCACTTAAAAACGTCCCATGCGTTTCATTCAAGCATGATGAAGCCGGCAGCCTCTCGTTTTGCTGATATTTTGAAAAACATGGAATTCCAAGTACCTGACCTTCCGTTTATTTCGAATGTGACAGGCGATTGGATACAAAGAGAGCAGGCGTCAGATCCGGAGTATTGGGCTTCTCAAATCATAGAAAAGGTTGATTTTCATTCAGGGCTGAACACACTTTTACAAATGGGCAATGTTGTATTCGTTGAGATCGGGCCAGGGAACACTTTAACGCAGTTTGTGAGAAAGCATAAGGGTTTTATGACAGAGCGGCATGCCGCGGTAAATATCATCAGGCATCCAAAGGAAGTATCATCTGATCGTGTCTATCTGTTAAACAGCATCGGCAGGCTTTGGACGCATGGTGTAAACATGAACTGGGAGCAATTTCGCAAGGGAGGCTCATACGAAAGGGTTCCGCTTCCGACTTATCCTTTTGAGCATCAAGTATTTCCCGACCCGCAAATATCTCAGGGCGGAATGGAAGAAAAGATCAAAAACGAATTGAAATTAAACATTGCTTCAAGTGAAAAACAGCTTCCTTTTGATAAGTGGTTTTCCGTTCCATTCTGGGAACGAATGGAACCAGTCAATGAGACATTCACTCATCAAGGAAAGAGGATACTTGTTTTTGAAGAAAACAGTGATGTCAGCCAACATCTCATAAAACAGCAAGCGGAGGCAGTGTCTGTCCTGCCGGGTGATTGCTTTGCGGAAACAGATAGCAATACGTTTACGGTAAACCGCGGGGATACGTCCCACTTTCGGAAGCTGCTGGATGAACTCAATTCAAGAGGGTTTGTCCCTGATGAAATCATCTGGATGTGGCTGCAAGACTGTGATTGCTGTGATGGAGACATTGCGGAGCACACAATAGCCGGTTATCTCCCTCTTCTTGATCTTGTCCGTTTACTTGGAACAGAGAGCAATAAAAGATTCAACATAACCGCAGTGACCAATCAAGCCCACGATGTGACGGGAACGGAGGAACTTCAGCCTCATCAGGCTGCGCTGACTGGAGTCTGTTTGACCATTCCGCAAGAGTATAAGCAGATCAGCTGTAAAGCGGTTGATCTTTATCCGGATCCGAGACGCGACCAATCAAGCTGGCCTGAAATGATTTCTTATGAACTGAAAAAAGAAGATGATGAGCCTATTGTGGCTTATCGCGGAAACAGCAGATGGATTCGGCAGGCGAAGCAGCCGGCCAGGCAAGATGAGATGAATATGACCAGCAAACTCAGGCATAAAGGAGTTTATATCATTACAGGCGGCCTTGGCGGGATCGGATTATCTCTTGCATCTCATTTAGCTGAAACAGTTCAAGCAAAGATTGTGCTGCTAAGCCGGACAGGACTGACCGATCAACTAAGAGCAGACGATAAAGCAAAAAAACTCAATGCTGTGGAAGAACTCGAGAAGGCTGGGGCTGAGGTGCTGGTATTACAGGCGGATATTTCTGATGAAACAGAGCTTCAAAAAGCCTTGCAAACGGCAGAATCTCGTTTCGGACAAGCCATTCATGGCGTTATTCATGCAGCGGGCATTCCTGATGGCAAAGTGATTCACGCAAGGACACCAGACGATGAGAGGCATATGGCTAAGGCCAAAATAACAGGAACCGCTCTGTTAAGAAAAGCGCTTAGAAACAAACAGCCGGACTTCTTCTTCATTTGTTCCTCTCTAGTTTCATTTTTAGGAGCGGGGGGCCAAGTCGGCTACGCTGCATCAAACGCATTCTTGGACAGTTATGCTCACGCATGCCGAAAAGAAGGTGAAAACATGGTGACGGTTAACTGGGACCGTTGGGAACAAGTAGGGATGGCATATGAATCAGAAACGGCAGCCATTCTTTCGAAGATAGCGGACAAAGAGGAGCAACACCAAGGAATCCTGCCGGCTCAAGGAGCGAAAGCGTTTATGAGAGCTTTGCAGCTGCGCTACCCGCAAGTCCTGATTTCGCTGCAGGATGTAAACAAACGAATGAAAGACAGCTATGTGAAAGAGGATAGACAAACCGCAGCGCATGTGCTGACAAAAGACCGCTTGGACACACTTGAAGAAAGGTTAATGAATATTTTCAAAGATTATTTTCATTCTGAGACAGATGTAAATATGAATTTCTTTGAATTAGGAGCCTCTTCACTTGATCTGCTTCAGGTGAGCGGGAGAATCAAAAACGAGCTTGGCGTGGATATCCCGGTTGTGATGATGTATGCCCACCCGACGGTTGCAGCATTAACCCAAGCCGTCAAAGCACAGCAAAGCGGTGATGACTTACACATAAAAGGAATAGAGCCAGATCGCCAAAAAGCCATAAATGAAGGGAAAAACCGGCGAAAACAGCGAATGAGACGAAAATAGATGGGAGGCTGATTTCCATGGCTGACGAGAAACAATGGACAGAAACAGGACTGGAAATAGCGGTAGTCGGTATGGCGGGCAAGTTTCCAGGTGCGGCAAATATTGATGAGTATTGGAGCAACATTTCAAAAGGAATAGAATCGGTCACTCAATTTACCGATGAAGAATTAATCAAAGCCGGAGTGGATGAGGCGCTGCTTCGCCAAGATGCGTATGTAAAATCAAAACCGATCATTGATGAAGTTTCTGACTTTGATGCGGAGTTTTTCGGCTATTCACCGAGAGAAGCTGCCTTAATGGATCCGCAAATCAGACTCATGCATGAATGTACCTGGGAAGCGCTTGAGCATGCGGGCTGTGACCCTGAACGGTTTAACGGGCTGATCGGGCTGTATGCTGGTGCTTCCAGCAATTTGTCCTGGATGGGCCGTCATATGTCTTCTCTTCATAAGAATGAAGACGCTTTTCAAATCATGCATTTAAATGATTCGTCGTTCGCATCACGAATCGCTTATAAACTTAATTTAAAAGGGCCGAGTGTATCAGTTCAAACCGCTTGCTCGACTTCTCTTGTCGCGATACATATGGCGTGCCAGGGCTTGATTGGGGGAGAATGTGACCTTGCATTAGCCGGAGGTGTTACCCTGAGCCTGCCGCATATATCTGGGTACCTTTATCAGGAAGGAATGATCTATTCATCAGATGGTCATTGCCGTCCGTTTGATGAAGAGGCGAACGGAACCATTTTTGGTGAAGGAGCCGGAGTGGTGGCGTTAAAGCGATTGAAAGACGCACAAGCTGACGGCGATGCGATTTATGCCGTCATTAAAGGCTCTGCAATTAATAATGATGGAAACAATAAGGCTGGGTATACGGCTCCAAGTGCTGAAGGCCAGGCGAATGTCATTGCTACAGCTATGGAGATGGCAGAAACGGAACCGGAAACCATTGGTTATGTTGAGGCCCACGGGACAGGAACGCCTGTCGGAGATCCGATTGAAATTGAGGCGCTGACCCGTGCTTTCAATACAGATAAAAAAGCATACTGCCGCATTGGTTCTGTCAAAGCGAATATCGGGCACCTGGACGCCGCCTCCGGGGTAGCGGGATTTATCAAAACCGTTATGATGCTCCATCATAAAAAACTGCCGCCCGCTTTTCACTATCAAAAATCGAACCCGCGCATCAAGTTTGAGAACACGCCGTTTTTTGTCAATACAGAGCTGACTGAATGGGAATCTCTGCAAGGGCCGAGAAGAGCCGGCGTGAGCGCCTTTGGAATCGGCGGCGCTAATGCACACGTTGTTCTTGAAGAGCCCCCATCTCTTACTGATGAAATGCCAGCCGGCGGTCCTGAGTTAGTTGTTCTTTCTGCGAGAACAAGACAGGAGCTGACCCGCTCAATGGATCAAATGGCTGATTTTCTTCGCCGGAATCCGGAATCGCCGCTGCCAGCCATAGCTCGCACGTTACAGCTTGGCAGAAAGCAATTTCAGTACAGAGTCGCTTTTGTTGCCTCAGATCAAAAGGATCTGCTTGATCAGCTTTCTGATCATCGGCATGAGAAACAAATCAGCGAATCGGCGGCTGTATCAAGCAGCACCATGTTTGTATTTGCGGGAGACGTTCAAGAGGGCTTTGACCGATATGCGGAACTATACCGTACAGAGAACCTGTTCAAAAAAGAAGTTGATGTTTGTCTTGAAAAGGTGCATAACGCTTTTCAGCAGGATGTTCTCGGTTTCTTTAAAGTGTGCATTTCTGCTCCAAACACATACCGGGAAGAGAAAGATCTGGGATTGGTCCATACGTTGTCATTCATCATGGAATACGCCGCAGTCCGTTATTTACAACACATCGGCATTACACCGGACCGCTTTATCGGGCGGGGATTCGGGGAGTTTACGGCGGCCTGTGCGGCAGGAATGTTCTCCTTTGAAGAAGGGGCTGTTGCTGCATATAAACGCGGAGAGTTAATCAGTATGTCGCCGGCAGGAAAAATGCTCGGTGTCAGCCTGTCAGAACCGAATATCGTTCAATACTTAGAAAAATCATTATCCTTGGCGCTGATTGATGAGAGGTATTGTGCCGTCTCCGGTTTGCCAGAGGATGTGTATCAGCTGAAGGAGCGGCTTGAACAAGAAGGGATAGCTGCTGAATTATTTGATGTGGAGATCGCGTATCAATCGGATCTGCTGGTTGACGCGGCCGAAGAATTCATGCACTTCCTTGGCACGCTGGACATGAAATCACCAGACATTCCAGTCGTTTCATCTGTCACTGGAAAAGTTATAGCAGATTCCGAAGCAGCGGATCCCAGCTATTGGGCCGGCCAAATCTGCAAGCCGATACGATTTTTTGAACATATCTCGTCTTGTTTGCGGGAGGAACCTGCTGTTTGCATAGATCTGCGTTTGACTCAGGGTGCATCAGTATTTACAGAGCACCGTTCAGTTGGCGTGACAGATAAACTCGGCACACAAGGACACACAGACGTTTTAAAGTTACATATATACGGAGCGTTGTGGAGTCTCGGGGCTGAGATTGATTTCAGCGTCCTGCACGAACCTCAGGATAATAAAAGGTTAGCCCTGCCGACTTACCCTTTTACAAAGCAGCATTTCCCGCTGTCTGACAATTCAGCGCAGGATAGGGAGGAAGAAGCGCCTCGGCAACTGGCGGATACACATCCCGAATTGCCGGCATTGACGTTATCAGCTGTTGAAAAGACAATCGGAGAAATTGTCCTAAAACATTTTGGATTCCATGAACTGGACGATGAGGTGCCGTTTTTTGAACTGGGGGCTACATCGCTTGATATCTCTCAATTAGCGGCAAAATTCACAGATCATTTGAAATGGAAAGTGGAGCCAGTTGTGCTTTATCAATTTGCCACAGTTCGCAGCCTGGCGAAGCATCTTCATCAACAGGTTCAAACGGTGGCCGGCCAGCCGGAAATGATGCAGCATCAAAAGGTGCCTCAAACCCGTTCGAATGGCCGGGGATCGGATATCGCGATTATCGGTATGGCAGGGCGTTTTCCGGGAGCTGGCAATTTGGATGAGTTTTGGAATAATCTCGTAAACGGCAAAGAATCTATCAGCTTCTTTACGGATGAAGAATTAAAAGCGTCAGGTATGGATGATCAGCTCTTGAAGCACCCCAATTATGTAAAAGCGAAGGGAATCCTCGAAGATCCTGATAGGTTTGATGCTGATTTTTTTCAATATTCCTCAAGAGAAGCAGAATTGATGGATCCGCAATTCAGGCTTTTACATGAATGTGCATGGGAGGCTTTAGAAGATGCGGGCTGTGACCCTGAGCGGACAACAGGGAAAATTGGCGTCTACACTGGGACAAGTCCGAACCTCGAATGGATCACACGTTTTGCAGGAAAACTGGACGGGACTGAACAGTTCAGCTCCATGCTGTTAAATGACAGAGAATTTTTCAGCACCCAGCTTGCTTATAAATTAAACCTGCATGGGCCGAGCATCACAATGCAAACAGCCTGCTCCACTTCTCTAGTGAATATTGGAGCGGCATGCCAAGCGCTGCAAAACGGAGCATGTGACGCAGCGCTTGCAGGAGGCGTAACCGTCAGCACGCCTTTGCGGTCAGGTTATGTTTATCAGGATGGCATGATTCAATCACCGGATGGGCATTGCCGGCCATTTGATGAGGAAGCGGGCGGTACAGTTTTTGGCGATGGCGCGGGAATTGTCGTTTTAAAAAGATATGAGGACGCCGTTAAAGAAGGGCATACCATTTATACGGTCATAAAAGGGGTCGGAATGAATAATGACGGAAGCCGAAAAGTCGGTTTTACCGCCCCGAGCGTAGAAGGCCAGACCGAAGTGTTAAAGAATGCATACGAGAATGCAGGTATTGATCCGAACACAGTAGGGTATATCGAAGCTCACGGAACCGGCACAAAAATGGGTGATCCAATTGAAATAGAAGCGCTGAGCCAGGTTTTTAAAAGTGACAAGCCAATGTCAATTCCAATCGGGTCAGTGAAAAGCAATGTCGGACATTTGAACAGCGCTTCCGGCATTGCCGGCCTCTTTAAGGCCGTTTTATCGATAAAACATAAAACAATTTTGCCAAGCTTGAACTACACAACACCTAATCCGCATATTCATTTTGACCGGACGCCTTTTTATGTCAATACCGAGGCGACTTACTGGAAGGAATCCGATAATCCTAGGCGGGCGGGTGTCAGCTCCTTCGGAATTGGCGGCACAAATGCGCACATAGTACTGGAAGAAGAGCCGGAGTCAGGCAGAGAAGCTTCCGAAAGCCATCGGCATTTGCTTGTTTTGTCCGCAAAAACAGATACAGCCTTAGAGCGAATGACAAATCGATTGAAGGAATTTCTTCGAACGCATCCAAACATTCCATTAGAAGATGTGGCATACACCTTGCAAGTCGGCAGAAAACAATTTTCATACCGAAAAGCGGTCGTGCTGTCAAAATCAACGGAATGGGAAAGCGGTGCAGAGCTCACAGCCTATCAAAGACACAGCGGGCGCCCGGCTGCCTTTATGTTCTCCGGGCAAGGCTCTCAGTATATTGATATGATGAAAGATTTATATGAAGCTGAACCTGTATTTCAGAAAGAAGCGGACCGCTGTTTTGCCTTCGCACAGAAGTCACATCAAATTGATTTGAAGGCGATCGTCTTCCCAGATTCAAATGATGGGGCGAAGCTGACGGAGACCGCTGTTGTGCAGCCGCTGCTGTTCATCTTTGAATACGCGCTCGCAAAGCTGCTGCAAAGTGCAGGCATCTCGCCGGATTATATGATTGGACACAGCATTGGTGAATACACTGCTGCATGCTTGTCAGGCGTGTTTTCATTAGACACGGCTTTAACGCTCGTCATGGAGCGGGGACGATTGATGCAGCAGCTGGAATCTGGAGCAATGATAAGTGTTCAGCTATCAGAGGAAGAGCTGCAGCCGCTGCTAACGAACGGTCTGTCACTTGCGGCTGTCAATGCTCATGACTTATGCGTAGTCTCAGGAAAAAGTGAGGAGATTGAGGCGTTAGCCGTTTTCCTTGAAGAGAAGGGCATTGCCGGACGGCAGCTGCATACTTCTCACGCTTTTCATTCTTATATGATGGAGCCGATTCTTGCGGAATTTGAAGCGCTTGTGAAGCAGATGGATATGCATATTCCTCGCATCCCTTTTGTCTCCAATGTCACAGGAACATGGATACTGCCGGAACAAGCACAAGATCCGGCTTATTGGTCTCAGCACTTAAGAGGCACAGTGCGTTTTCATAAAGGATTAGAGCAAATTCTAAATGATGAAAACGTGCTGTTGATCGAAGTCGGGCCCGGCAGCACACTCAGTACATTTGCCAAAAGGCACAAGAAGCGATCAAACCGGCATGACATTGTTCATACAGTCCGACATGCTCAAGAACCGGCTGATGACCATGCTTATTTCTTGAAGAAACTAGGCCAGATTTGGGTATGCGGTTATGAGATTGACTGGAATCAGTATAGCGTTGATAAGCCTAAGCGCCTCGTACCGCTGCCGCCTTATCCTTTTGAGAGAAAACGCTATTGGATAGAAGCGGCTGACAATGCGGCTACTGCTATCGCCTCCGCTGATGAGCCAAATAAAAAGAAGCAGATGGATCAATGGTTCTACCTTCCATCATGGGAAAGAAAGATCAAGTCCGCGAATGTCCGAAAAGAAGAACAGCCGGCTGAAAGCGGAAAAACGCTTGTATTTCATGAAGGAACAGCCTTTGGAGACCGGCTTGTGCAATCGATACGCCGTCATGGACGTGAAGCGGCAGTTGTCACGAGGGGCCGGCAATTTGAAAAGGTGAACAGCGGATTGTATATCATCAATCCGGCTGACAGCACGCATTATGAGCGTTTGTTTTCTTCACTTGCTTCAGACGGACTTCTTCCAAACCGAATCATGCATCTCTGGAGCGTTTCTGAACAAAGTGAATCTCAGCAATCTTTCAGTGCTTACAGTGAAAGCGGCTATTACAGTTTGATTTTTACTGCACAGGCAGCAGCCAATCAAAAACAAATGAACCAATGTGACATATTTGTGCTGACAAGCGGCATTCATGAGGTGACGGGAGAAGAGCAAATCGATGCAGAAAAGTCTCCGGTTTTAGGGCCATTGAAAGTGATTCCGCAAGAATACAACCATATGAAGTGCTGGAACATCGATATCCCTCCTTTGCCGGACAATTTGACATGGAAAGAAGAGGAGCTGATCGACCAAATCCTTGAGGAAGCCGAAGACCCAGACCCAGATCAGATTATCGCATACCGAAGCCGCCGCAGATGGGTGCAGGCGTATCAGCCTGTACAGTTAAATAAAGCATCCGCCTTACCGGAGATGATCCGCCCTAATGGCGTATATCTTATCACTGGGGGATTGGGCGGAATCGGTTTTATTTTATCTAAGATGCTTGCGCAAGAAGGGAATGTCCGTCTGATTCTGACAGGAAGAAGTGAACTTCCGCCGCCAAACCAGTGGGAAAGCTGGTGCAAAAAACATCAGGAAGATGATCCGATGACTGCGAAAATCCGAAAAATACAAGAATTGGAGCATCTGGGCGCAAAGGTGACAGCTCTTCAGGCGGATGCAGGAAGCCTATCAGATATGCAATCTGTTATGAGAGAGATTCATGCTGAATTCGGACAGCTGAACGGCGTCTTTCACGCCGCTGGTCTCCCGGGTAGTTCATCATTCCGGGCTATTAAAGATATACCCGGAGCAATTGAAGGCGGAGAGGACCAATTCAAGTCTAAAGTAAGGGGCCTGGAAGTGCTTGAATCGTTATTGGAAAACGAAAAAATAGATTTCTGCTTCTTATTTTCATCGATTAGTGCTTTACTCGGCGGTCTCGGCTTTTCCGCTTATTCTGCAGCAAATATTTATATGGATGCCTTTTCCGCGAGGATGAATCAGCGCAGCGAGATTCCTTGGATATGCGTCAATTGGGATGCCTGGAACTTCTGGGGACAGCTTGAATCTACAATTGGTGAATCCATTGCTGATCTTGCGATTTTGCCCGAAGAAGGGGCCGAGCTTTTTCAATATGTGCTGTCTGATATCCACAATCGCCACCTATTGGTTTCAACAGGTGATTTGGGCCGTAGAATCAAGCAATGGATATCCATGAATACAGAAAGCGCAGCGGGTGAGAAGAAAAAAGCAGCCGCCGTACACACAAGACCTGAATTGAATAATCCATATGTCGCTCCGCGCAGTAAAACAGAACAAGTTATTTGCGGCATCTGGCAGGATTTTATGGGTTTGGAGCAAGTCGGCATACATGATAACTTTTTTGATCTTGGGGCCAGCTCTTTAGATATCGTACAAGTGACAAACCGCTTAAATAAGGAATTGGGAACGAATGAGGCAGTGGTGACTTTATTCACATACCCGTCAGTGGCTGCTTTAGCGCAATTTATCAGTCCTGATCAAGAAGAAAGTGAAGAGGAGACAGAGGAAATGGCGGCTGTATCCAGCGTGCGGAGAAAAACGCGGTTACGCAATCAGCGAGATAAAAGATTGAGAGGCGGCGAATAGAATGAGTAATTCTAACAATTCGAATCACGGAGCTGAAATTGCTGTTATCGGAATGGCAGGCCGATTTCCGGGTGCGAAAAACATGCAGGAGTTTTGGAGCAATTTGATAAATGCGAAAGAGACGATTTCTTTTTTCACTGATGAGGAACTGAGAGAAGAAGGCGTGGATGAAGAGCTGCTGAATGATCCGCGATTTGTCAAAGCAAAAGGAATTGTGGAGGATGTAGATCTGTTTGATGCCGGCTTCTTTGATTATACGCCGAAGGAAGCTGCCATGATGGATCCGCAGTTCCGTATCTTTCATGAATGTGTGTGGACCGCGTTGGAAGACGCTGGATATGATCCCTTCACTTACAAAGGGCAGATCGGCCTTTATACAGGAGCCGGCCTCAATGCAGAATGGGTGCTGAGGGCTCTTCAGGGGGCAAAACATGGAGAAGACTCAAAGACACTGGAAACAGCTGTTTTGAATATGAGAGATTATATGGCAACACTTATCTCTTATAAACTTAACCTGAAAGGGCCGAGCATGATGGTGCAGACTGCTTGCTCAACCTCGATGGTTTCTATTCACCTTGCTGCCCAGGCTTTGTTAAATGGAGACTGCCATATGGCGGTGGCAGGCGGAGTCTCTATCCGCCTGCCGCAAAAATCCGGGTATCTCTACCAAGAAGGTATGATCCATTCTCCAGATGGGCATTGCCGCGTCTTTGATGATGAGGCGGCGGGCACAGTATTTGGAGACGGGGCAGGAGCGGTCATTTTAAAAACGCTAGAAGATGCCGAAGCAGATGGAGATCATATTTATGCTGTTATAAAAGGTACTGCAATCAATAATGACGGCAGCAGAAAGGTTGGATATACAGCGCCGAGCACCAAAGGCCAGGTAACAGCTATCAAAACAGCCCTGCACATGGCAGAGGTGGAGCCTGAAACCATTACGTATGTCGAGGCTCACGGCACAGGGACGACACTCGGTGACCCGATAGAAATAGAAGCGTTAAAACAAGCTTATCAAACAGATCGTCGCGGATACTGCAGAATTGGTTCTGTCAAATCCAACATTGGTCATTTAAATGATGCGTCAGGTGTGGCTGGATTTATGAAAGCAGTTCTAAGCTTAAAGCATAAAATGATTCCGCCGACTCTGAGTTTCGAAAAGCCAAACGCCAAAATCGATTTTGAGCAATCACCATTTGTCGTCAACACGGAACTTACCCCTTGGGAAGAAAACGAATTCCCGCGCAGAGCGGGCGTTAGTTCTTTTGGCATAGGAGGAACAAATGGCCATGTCATATTAGAGGAAGCACCGGCGCATCACAAGGCAGCGAAAAGACACGACGCGGAACTCTTATTGCTGTCAGCCAAAACACCGGCCGCTTTAAACAACATGACAGACCGGCTGTCAAACTATTTTGTGAAAAATCCGCAGGCCAATTTGGCAGCCGCGGCATATACCCTCAAAGTAGGGCGTCATTCGTTTCCTTATAAAAAAGCGATTGTGGCAGCGGATGTGCCTGAGCTTCTTCAGGCTATTCATGAAAATGACTATGAGTCTGTTAAAACCGGCAGCTCTCAATCAGCAAGCCGGCCCGTTGTCTTTCTTTTTCCGGGACAGGGGGCGCAGTATGTTGATATGGCTAAAGGGCTTTACGATACTGTACCGATTTTTAAGGAAGAGCTCGATGCCTGTTTTGACATATTAAAAAATCATATGGACACAGATCCGCGTACGGTGCTTTTCTCTGACAATAAGCAGCATGATGCGAAACTGATTAACCAAACTGAATATACGCAGCCTCTTCTGTTCTGTATCGAATATTCACTTGCTAAAATGCTGATCGATTGGGGAATTAAGCCGAAAGCAATGGCGGGACACAGCATCGGTGAATATACGGCTGCAGCCATATCGGGTGTGCTCTCATTGGAAGATGCTCTTGACATCGTCAGCTTTCGAGGGGCAGCGCTCCAAAATCTGCCGTCCGGATCTATGCTTAGCGTATCCTTAAGCGAAGCAGACATCAAACCGTATACAGACGAAACCGTTTCAATCGCTGCGGTGAATGCGCCAAATTCATGTGTTGTCTCAGGGGAACTAGACGAGATTGAGGCATTGGAAAGGAAGTTGAGCGCCGAGGGGCATAGCTGCAGAAAACTCCATACATCTCATGCCTTCCATTCACATATGATGGAACCGGTTTTAGAGAGCATGAAACATAAACTCTCTGCCTATCAATTTGAAAATCAAAAGATTCCGTTTGTTTCAAATGTAACAGGGAATTGGATCACAGACGAAGAAGCCGGAGATCCGGCATATTGGGCTCACCATTTACGTGGGACCGTCAGATTTATGGACTGCGCAAAACGTTTAAAAGAAGAATTAAATCCGATTTTTATAGAGGTTGGCCCTGGAAACGCTTTGCGATCGTTTGTCAGCAAGCTGTATCAGGCGGAGGATCAGCCACACGCGATCCAGCTGTTAAGGCACCCGAAGGAGTCAGCCTCCGATTATCGGTATTTGCTGAGCAGGCTGGGAGATATGTGGCTGCACGGGGTTCCGATCGACTGGAAAGCTTTTTATGAGCAGGAGCAATGCCAGCTTATTCCGCTTCCAACGTATCCTTTCGAAAGAGAAAGATATTGGATTGGCCGGACAAATGAACAGTCGAGAACACCGGTGGCAGAAAATTTTCAGCTTTTGGTTCCTGAGCAAGCAAATGACGGGCAGACAGCGGATACAGAATCAGATGTTCAATTTAATGAGACAGAGGCGGTCTTGGCTGCTATGTGGAAGGACATTCTCGGAGTCAAACGTGTCACATTAGATACCCATTTTTTTGAAACAGGCGGGCATTCATTGAACGCCACTGGTCTGATTTCCCGCATTCACAAGGAATTTGGAGCGGAGCTTACGCTAAGCGACGTGTTCCAGCACCCGACAATCCGTGCGCTTGCCGCACTTATTGAGCGTTCTGACCGAAATCAATATACATCCATTCAGCCTTCAGAAATAAAAGACGTGTACAGGCTTTCAGCGGCACAGCGGAGAACGTATTTGATTCATCAGAGAATCGGGCAAGTCACCACATATAACATGCCGATGGCTCTTTTGTGCTTCGGAAAAATTGATGCCGCCCGCTTCGAGGATACATTCAAAAAGCTGATCGAAAGGCATGAAACACTGCGTACAACGTTTGAAATTAAGGATGGAGAACCTGTGCAGAGAATCCATCAGAACTTTGATTTTTCGATTGAACAAACCGAAGCGAGAATGGATGAGCTCGATGACGAAATCAGTTCATTTATACGGCCATTTGATCTTAAGGTCTCACCATTAATTCGGGTGAAATTCGTCAAAATTGAGGAAGAAAAACATGCGTTGCTTGTTGATATGCATAATATTGTGGCGGACGGCGCCTCGATGAATATTTTTATAAAAGAATTTACCCAATTATATAGAGGGGAACAGCTCCCGGAAAAAATCATTCAGTATAAAGATTATGCGGAGTGGCAGCAGACATTTTTTAATAGTGACATGTTTAAACGCCAAAAAGAGTATTGGCTGAAGCAGCTTGAGGGTGAAGTGCCTGTGCTGAATATGCCTCTTGATTATGAACGAAAAGAACAAAGCTTTTTAGGCAGGGCAATTAAGTTTACAATCCCGCCGCGCGTTTTAGAAAAGCTTGAAAAAATCGGAGAGGCGCAGCAGCTGACCAACAATGTCATGCTGTTTCAGCTCTATGCCATGCTTTTGTCCAGCTATACAAAACAGCAGGAGTTGATGATTGGGTCATTGGTGGCAGGCCGGCGTCATGCGGATATTGAGAATACGATCGGCATGTTTACAAACTTTTTGCCGATCAAAATTCATTTGAATCCTGAAGAGTCGTTTGCCGGCAACCTTCAACACACAAAACAAACTCTGCTTGAAGCTTATGACCATCAGGATTATCCATACGATCAAATGGCAGAAGCGCTGCAGCCGGTGATCAAGCCAAACCGCAACCCTTTCTTTGATACCATGCTGATCTATCATAATGAGTATGACCCGAATATAAAAATAGAGGCTGGCGGATTAACATTTGAAACATACGAATTCGCAAAGGGCATTTCAAAGCTTGATATGAAAATGGACGCCGTGAAGGAAGTGACGGGAGAGCTTAAATGTGTGCTTCAATACAACCGGTCGCTTTTCACTCATGAATCCATGAAGGCATTTGTTTCTCATTTTATCTCTCTTGCTGAAAAAGCTGCAGAAGAGCCTGAAAAACGCATAAAGGACATTCCGGTGCTGAGCCAAAAAGAGCAGGAAGAGGCCGAGCGGAAAAGGGAGAGAGAGTCAAACCGAGTCATCTCGTGCCCATTAACCATTTGTTCCAATTTTACGGCTGATCCGATTGTGCCTTACCTCAAATGGTGGGGCGAACAGTTTGATATCAATCTAGATATAAAGCTGTCTCCTTACGGGCAAGTGTTTCAAGAATTGCTTAATGAAGAAAGCTTGCTGTCACGGCAAAAAGACGGTGCCAATCTGCTGTTGATTCGCCTTGAGGATTTGGCGGGGGATTCAGGCCTTTCTTTGGAAGAAAGAATGGCCCACGTTCAATATAATTCAGATGAACTGCTCGCCATCATGAAACAAAAGAAAAAAGAAGTGCCTTATTTCATTGGCTTGCTGCCGCTGGAAAATGTGAAAGAGCAGGAGCTCCGGGACATCCTTGTGCAATCCCAGCAGAATTGGATCGCGCAGCTTGCTGGAGAAACGGATATACATTTGATTGATCTCCGCCAGCTGCATCAAACATACCAGCTTGATGCCATATTTGACCCGCAAAGTGAAAGAGCGGCAAGAATACCGTTTACTGAAGAATTTTATGCGGCGATGGGAACACGGGTGGCACGTGAGTTTGCAGCATGGCTCAAACCGCCATTTAAAGCGGCCGCCATCGATTGTGACGGCACTTTGTGGAGCGGTACCGTGTCTGAAGCTGGTGCGGAAGGAGTCATTATTACTCCTGCCCACCGAGCGCTGCAGCAATTTTTAAAGAAGAAACAAGAAGAGGGTCTGCTCCTTGTGCTTTCAAGCAGAAATAATGAAGAAGACGTCTGGAATGTGTTTGAACGTCATCCAGATATGATTTTGAAGAAAGAGGACTTTGTCCTGTCACGCATTAATTGGAAAGAGAAAGCCAGAAACATGAAAGAAATGGCCGATGAGCTGAACATTTCAGTGGATCGGTTCATATTCTTAGATGATGATCCGGCTCAATGCCTGGAAATGAACGAACGCCTGCCAGAGGTTCTGACCTTGCTTCTGCCGTCTGATACAGATTCTATTCCGATGTTCTTAGAACATGTCTGGGCATTTGACAGATTCAGAGTGACAGAAGCTGATCAAAAGCGCACGGAACGATATTTGGCCGCGCAAGAAAGAAAAATAGATTTGAATACGTCTCGTTCGCTTGAAGAATTTCTTTCCGGCTTACACCTGCGTATCGCCTTGACTGAGATGACAGAAGAGCATTTGCCGCGAGTTGCTCAAATGAGTGCGAGAATTAATCAGTTCAATATGAATCCGTCAGTCTATCGTGAGGAGCAGCTTGCCCAGCGGCTCAGTACGGACGGCCATATCGGCTGGATCGTTGAAGCAGCGGACAGATTCAGTGATGAAGGCATCGTCGGTGCAATTATGGGAATTCGAACAGAAGATTCATTAAAGTTAGATACTTTTCTTCTCAGCTGTCGCGCACTAGGCAAAGGAATTGAACATAAATTGCTGTCGGGTCTTGCTTCATATGCAAGGGATGAACAGCTAGCGACGTTGTCCTTGGAGTTTAAGGATTCAGGCAGAAACCGCGCCTTTTCTGAGTTCTTGGCTGCACATCGTTTTGAGGAAGAAGCGGGTCCGTTAAAAACAGTTTGTCAAATCTCTGTGCATGATGTTGAGGATCGAAGCGGGCATATTGAATGGGTATCCTCTCTGCAACCTGGGCCGGACAAAACGGAGAGAGCGGCTGCCAGTGATGCATTGCCGGAAGCTTTGATTGAAAACACAAACGCACATTGGGAGGTGCTGCATGCTGAACACTCCCTGCATTCTCCATATTTAATGGCCTTAGATACAAACCGGCCAGAGCATTTGCGATCTATATTAATGAAAGAACATATAGAAGCCGGAGCAGAAGAAAGCGTGCCGAAAACAGAACAGCAAAAAATACTTGTGGCTATTTGGAAGGAGATCCTCCACTTAGATTATGTAGGAATTGACAACGATTTCTTTGATTTGGGAGGAAATTCGTTGCTCGCTGTCAAAATGGAAGTAGAGATGGAAAAGAAAGGCTGGTATGTTGATGAGTTGAATCATGCGAAAAAACACACGATAAGGGAATTATCTAAATATATGAAGAGGGAGAATCAGCATGCATAAAGATATTAAAGCAATTTTTGATGAAGATAAGGTTTTGGCAGAAGCTGCCGTTATATATGGATTTACTAGAGATCAAGTACAGTTTTTAGCGGATGCGGAAAACTATGTGTATGAGTTTGCCAAAGACAATGAATCTTATATTTTAAAGATTACACACACGATTCGCCGGTCGCCGGATTATATAATGGGAGAGATGGAATGGCTCCACCATCTTGCTGAAGGCGGGCTTTCAGTCGCCAAACCAATTCCGTCGTTAACCGGTAAAGATGTTGAGGAAGTGCCGGACGGAAACGGCGGAGCATTTTTATTGAGAGTCTATGAAAAGGCGCCGGGTCATAAAGTAGACGAATCTGAGTGGAACGAAACCCTATTTTTCGAGCTTGGCAGATATACAGGGAAGATGCACAGCCTGACAAAAAGCTATAAACTGAGCAATCCTAGATTTAAAAGACAGGAGTGGGATGAAGAAGAGCAATTAAAGCTCAGAAAATATGTCCCCGAAGATCAGACAAAGGTTTTTCAAGAGGCGGACGATTTAATGAATGAGTTGCGTCAACTGCCAAAAAACCGTGACAGCTACGGCCTTGTTCACGCAGATCTTCACCATGGTAATTTTAACTGGGATCATGGTAAGATCACTACATTTGATTTTGATGATATTGGGTACAACTGGTTTGTGAATGATATCAGCATTCTCCTTTACAATGTCCTATGGTATCCGGTCGTCCCATATGAAAATAAAGCAGCCTTTACAGAAGAATTTATGACGCATTTTATAAAGGGATACAGGGAGGAAAATGAAATTGCCGCCGAGTGGCTCAAGAAAATCCCGGATTTCCTCCGTCTGCGCCATATGCTGATTTATGGATTGCTGCATCAAATGTTTGACCTTGATTCAATAGGAGAAGAAGAAAAAGAAATGCTTAAGGGATTCAGAAACGATATCGAAAATCAAACGCCGATAACCGAATTTGACTTTTCGAAGTTAGCGTAAGAAATTTGCGCCGATCCCCTTATTAAAAAACTCCGGCTGTGAGCCGGAGTTTTTTATTTTTGTTCTAAAATAGCAAAAATGTTTTTTGCCTGCTGCGTATTGTCGATGAGCCCCTTCCATTTTCCCTTTCCCGGACCGTAAGCATAAACCGGTACGTCTTCACCGGTGTGGGCTAACGTTGTCCAGCCTGAAAAAGACCGTTTATCAAAAATCAATTGAATGCTTTTTTGGACAGCAGCTGTATTTGATTGTGAGGCTGCGTTTTTAACCTGATTTATCTCATTTTCCGTCAGCTTCATATTAATATAAGTGCTGAGCACCTTTTCGGCATCTTGGCCTTCAGCGATCTTCTCTGCCATATAGCCCGGCGTTTTTTTAGCGGCGATGATTAGTGAAGGATCCCATTTATAGCCGGTCTCGCGCGTCATTCCCTCTGCACCGTAAGAGAAACCGCCTGTAGAGTGATCAGCTGTAATAATAACCAGTGTTTCTTTATCTTTTTTCGCAAAATCCAGAGCAGATTGAACACCTTTCTCGAAATCTTCCATTTCGCTCAAAGCGCCTACCACGTCATTTTCGTGGGCTGCATTGTCTATATTGCTTCCTTCCAGAAGCATAAAAAAACCGTTTTCGTTCTTCTGTAATTGGGTGAGTGCCGCTTCTGTCATGTCTTTTAGAGAAGGTGTGCTGTTCTCTCTGTCAATCGCTTTATCTAATTCAACTTCTCCAAACAGTCCGATCAGCTTATCGTGCTGATTTTTTTTCAAGTCTTGCTTTGTGTTCACATAATGATAGCCGTCTTTTTGGAATTCTTCAGCAAGATTTCGGTCTTTGCGAATGAAATATTTCGCTCCGCCTCCGAGTAAAACATCAACCTTATGAGAACCATTAATACGTTCATCATAGAATTGGTCCGCAATTTCAGTGTAGTTTTTCCGTGAGACGTTATGTACACCGAAAGCAGCGGGGGTGGCGTCGGTTAAGTCCGAAGTCACGACGAAGCCCACGGACATCTTGTTCTCTTTGGCAGCTTCTGTTACGCTTTTGAGCTGCTGATGTTTGTTGTCTACTGCAATCGCATCATTATATGTTTTCGTTCCGGTTGCCATGGCGGTTGCAGCAGCCGAAGAATCAGTAATATTGTCTCTGGGATCGTTAGGATGTGTCATCTGCATGCCTGTTAAATAAGGGTCCCATGCTGTTTGGACGGGAGTATTCAGCTTTTCGCTTTTTAATGTCCTATAGCTGTTAATCATCGGCATACCCATTCCATCTCCGATGATTAAGATCACATTTTTAGGGTTCTTGCTGCTGGTCTTGGATGATTGAGAATGAGGAGAGGATATGAATTCTGTTATGGCAAAAACACTTAAGAAAGCAGTCAAAATGAGGGTGACAGTTACTGTAAAACGCGCTTTGGTAATAAGAAACATCTCCCTTATTGTGTTTATTTACTAATATGTATTTTATTTGAAAATGGTAGAGACTTCAATGCTTTTTTCGATAACAGCGAAAAGCCAATAGGGAATCTACCCCATTGGCTTTTATAATGTATCACATTTTACGCCGACTACGCCTTCAATGTCTTTAATGTCATAGTAGACATCGGTCGTGTACCTGTTTTTATGAACGCGGACCTTGACTTCCATGATTGGGAATTCCTTTTCACCCAGGTCATCGATCCGGACGGAGTGCGTTTTAATATCTTTTCTTTTCATTTCTTTTAAAATATCTGTCATTTTGTCTTTATCCGAAAGCGACATTCTGATGCGGATGTCTTTTTCCTGCAGGCGGTCGGGACCGATTTTTCTGATCGCCCACGGTAAAAATTCCACGCTGATCAGGATGAACAGAAGACTGGCAAAGGCTTCTTTATAAAACCCGGCTCCGGTTGCCAGCCCAAGCCCCGCTGCACCCCAGATCATAGCTGATGTTGTCAGGCCGGAAATGACATCGTTGCTTTTTCGCAAGATGACACCGGCACCGATAAATCCGACGCCGGAGATAATTTGGGCCGGGAGACGCAGCGGGTCCATCATGATGCGGTAGTATTTAGGGAAATGATATGCCGCATTAATACTGACGATCGTGAGCATGCATGAGCTGACGGCGATAACGATACAAGTTTTTAATCCGAGCGGCTTATTTTTTAATTCGCGCTCAAGCCCGATGACCATGCCAATCAATGTGGCAATGCCCAATTTTAATAAAATATCAGGATCAATATACCAGCTCAACAGCAACTTCCCCCTTCTCTAAGGTGTTTTTAAATAAATATGATTTTCTCACAGTATTTATAGCAAAACAAGAGCACAAAAGCCACCAAGCGGCGCTTGATGGCTTATTGCTTACTTTTTGCGTTTTAACAGCTTTTCCATGACGCCGAATAATCGGTACGAGGCTTTTGCAGGACGTTTAGTGATCAAGCTGCCGATAATACCCGCGATCATACTCAGGAAAAATCCCGGTATCATTTCATAGAGACCTGTAGAGTCAGCTAAACCAGTTGTAATCCAAATTAATACTGTCGCAGCTCCCACAACCATGGCTGAAAGAGCGCCCCATTCAGTCATCCGTTTCCAATACAGACTCAGAAGAATCGCAGGCCCGAAAGCAGAACCGAATCCGGCCCACGCGTAACCAACCAAATCTAGAATCGTACTGCTTGGATTCAAGGACATCAGAATCGCAATGACTGCGATAATGAGCACTGACAGACGGCCGGTCATGACTAGTTCTTTATCTGATGCTTCACGTCTGAAAAATGTCCGGTATAAATCCTCTGTCATTGCGCTCGCTGTGACCAGAAGCTGAGAAGAGATCGAACTCATAATCGCTGCTAAAATAGCAGACAGCAAAAATCCCGTAATCAATGGATGGAACAATATTTTAGAAAAAATAATGAAAATCGTTTCAGGATCACTTACAACAACTCCGAATTTATGTGCGTAAGCCACACCGACCAAACCCGTTAAAGTTGAACCGAGAATGGAGATCACCATCCAGCTCATCCCGATTCTGCGCGCGGGTTTTAAATCTTTGATATGCTTAATCGCCATAAAACGGATGATGATATGAGGCTGGCCATAGTAGCCTAAACCCCAGGCCAAATAAGAAATAATGCTAATGACGCTCGCGCCTTTAAAAATATCCAATAGCTTCGGGTCCACGGCTGAAATCTCATGTAAAGCAGGAGAGACGCCGCCCAGCTGGGTAAAAGCAACGATCGGCACAAGCACTAGTGCTGCAAACATGATCGCACCCTGTACAAAGTCAGTCAGACTGACAGCAAGGAAACCGCCAAACAGTGTGTATAACACGACAACGCCCGCAGTCAGCAGGAGTCCAAGTGTATAATCGGCTCCAAAAGCAGATTCAAATAATCTTCCGCCTGATACCATACCAGAAGACGTATACAATGTGAAAAAGATCATAATGATCAAAGCTGATACAATTTTAAGCACTGAGGAAGAATGCTGGAATCTTTTATCAAAGAAATCGGGAATTGTAATCGCGTCATCCGCCGCTTCCGTATACGCTCTAAGACGCGGAGCCAAAAGAAGATAATTCGAATACGCACCGATTGTCAAGCCGAGTGCAAGCCATAATGTCGACAAACCTGTGGCGAACATGGCCCCCGGAATTCCCATCAGCATCCATCCGCTCATATCCGCCGCACCGGCAGACAAAGCAGTGACAAACGGGCCGAGTCCTCTTCCCCCAAGCATGTAATCGTTGATATCAGTTGTTTTCCTAAATGAATACCAGCCGATTAACAGCATGGCAGTAAAGTAAATTCCTAACGATATAATAATTTCAATACTCACGTTTTACCCTCTCTTCAATCCTATAAATGTGACATCACCTCTCCAATTGATGGTGCCAGTTAAGTCTGGCGCAAGTGTGACCTATTTTGGTGCACTTGTTAACTTAACCTAACAAAGTATTCCCGGCCATTCAAGCGATGAAACTTTCAGCAGCAGTAAGAAATACCGCTGAAAACCTAGAAGGGACTAAGAGATAAAGCGCTTTCATAAATGAACAAAATTAAAAATATTCAGAAAAATATTTTGTTTCTCCTTCGACTCTTTTTAGTATAAAATATATGAGGTATTGTCTCGAAAACCCAAGCCTGTTCCAAGGCGTTTTGTTGCTTTAAAGGGCTTGTTTTTGATATGATCAGTATTATATGACTTAACGGAGAAATATGTGGAGGTGGATCAGATGTCACGAATTTCAATAGAAGAAGTAAAGCACGTTGCGCACCTTGCGAGACTTGCGATTACAGAAGAAGAAGCAAAAATGTTCACTGAACAGCTTGACAGCATCATTTCATTTGCCGAGGAGCTTAAGAAGGTTAACACAGACAATGTAGAGCCTACAACTCACGTGCTTCAAATGAAAAATGTCATGAGAGAAGATGAAGCGGGTAAAGGCCTTCCGGTTGAGGACGTTATGAAAAATGCGCCTGACCATAAAGACGGCTATATTCGTGTGCCATCAATTCTGGACTAAAGGAGGGACACAAGAATGTCATTATTTGACCATAAAATCACAGAATTAAAACAGCTCATACATAAAAAAGAGATTAAGATTTCTGATCTGGTTGACGAATCTTATAAACGCATCCAAGCGGTTGATGATAAGGTACAAGCCTTTTTGGCATTAGATGAAGAAAGAGCGCGAGCGTACGCCAAGGAGCTTGATGAAGCGGTTGACGGCCGTTCTGAGCACGGTCTTCTTTTTGGTATGCCGATCGGCGTAAAAGATAATATCGTAACAAAAGGGCTGCGCACAACATGCTCGAGCAAAATTCTCGAAAACTTTGATCCGATTTACGATGCTACTGTTGTTCAGCGCCTTCAAGATGCTGAAGCAGTCACAATCGGAAAATTGAACATGGACGAATTCGCCATGGGCTCATCTACCGAAAACTCAGCTTACAAGCTGACGAAAAACCCTTGGAACTTGGATACAGTTCCCGGCGGTTCAAGCGGCGGTTCAGCGGCTGCGGTTGCTGCGGGAGAAGTTCCGTTTTCTCTTGGATCTGACACAGGCGGCTCCATCCGCCAGCCGGCATCCTTCTGCGGCGTTGTCGGATTAAAGCCAACATACGGACGTGTACCCCGTTACGGCTTGGTCGCATTTGCCTCATCATTAGACCAAATCGGGCCGATTACTCGCACGGTTGAGGACAACGCATTTTTGCTTCAAGCGATTTCCGGCGCAGACAAAATGGACGCCACAAGCGCAAATGTGGATGTTCCTGATTTTCTTTCTTCATTAACTGGCGATATTAAAGGACTGAAAATCGCGGTTCCGAAAGAGTATCTCGGTGAAGGTGTCGGCAAAGAAGCGAGAGAATCTGTTCTTGCCGCGCTGAAAGTTCTTGAAGGCCTCGGCGCTACATGGGAAGAAGTGTCTCTTCCGCACAGCAAATATGCGCTTGCGACATATTACCTGCTGTCATCATCTGAAGCGTCAGCCAACCTTGCACGCTTTGACGGCATCCGCTACGGCTACCGCACAGACAACGCGGACAACCTGATCGACCTTTACAAGCAAACGCGCGCTGAAGGTTTCGGAAATGAAGTCAAACGCCGCATCATGCTCGGAACGTTCGCTTTAAGCTCAGGCTACTACGATGCGTACTACAAAAAGGCGCAAAAAGTGCGTACGTTGATTAAGAAAGACTTCGAAGACGTATTTGAGAAATATGATGTGATTGTCGGACCGACGACACCGACACCTGCGTTTAAAATCGGTGAAAACACGAAAGATCCGCTCACAATGTACGCAAACGATATCTTAACGATTCCGGTCAACCTTGCCGGCGTACCGGGAATCAGCGTGCCATGCGGTTTAGCAGACGGACTTCCGCTCGGCCTGCAAATCATCGGAAAACACTTTGATGAAAGCACTGTATACCGCGTTGCTCATGCTTTTGAACAAGCGACAGACCATCATAAAGCAAAACCTGAACTGTAAGGGGTGAAAAGAATTGAACTTTGAAACGGTAATCGGACTTGAAGTCCACGTCGAGTTAAAAACAAAATCAAAAATTTTCTCAAGCTCTCCAACGCCATTCGGCGCGGAGGCGAATACACAGACAAGCGTCATTGACCTCGGATACCCGGGCGTCCTGCCTGTTCTGAACAAAGAAGCCGTTGAATTCGCAATGAAAGCCGCTATGGCGCTCAACTGTGAGGTCGCAACAGATACGAAGTTTGACCGCAAAAACTATTTCTATCCGGACAACCCGAAAGCGTACCAAATTTCTCAATTTGATAAGCCAATCGGCGAAAACGGCTGGATCGAAATTGAAGTCGACGGAAAAACAAAACGCATCGGCATCACACGTCTTCACCTTGAAGAAGATGCCGGAAAACTGACGCATACAGGCGACGGCTATTCGCTTGTTGACTACAACCGCCAGGGAACGCCGCTAGTTGAGATCGTATCAGAGCCGGATATCCGTACGCCGGAAGAAGCGTACGCGTATCTTGAAAAACTGAAGTCCATCATCCAATACACAGGCGTTTCTGACTGTAAAATGGAAGAAGGCTCGCTTCGCTGTGATGCCAATATCTCTCTTCGTCCGATCGGCCAAGAGGAATTCGGCACAAAAACAGAATTGAAAAACTTGAACTCCTTCGCGTTTGTTCAAAAAGGCCTTGAGCATGAAGAAAAACGCCAGGAGCAGGTTCTTCTCTCCGGCGGCGTCATCCAGCAGGAAACACGCCGTTACGACGAAGCAACGAAGAAAACCATTCTTATGCGTGTCAAAGAGGGATCTGACGATTACCGTTACTTCCCGGAGCCAGACCTTGTCGAGCTCTACATTGACGATGAGTGGAAGGAGCGCGTAAAAGCAAGCATTCCTGAGCTTCCGGATGAGCGCCGCAAGCGTTACATTGAAGAGCTTGGCTTGCCTGCATATGACGCGATGGTTCTGACGCTGACAAAAGAAATGGCTGATTTCTTTGAAGAAACCGTTCAAAAAGGCGCTGAAGTTAAACAAGCGTCTAACTGGCTGATGGGTGAGGTATCAGCCTATCTGAACGCTGAGCAAAAAGAGCTTGCCGACGTTGCGCTGACACCTGAAGGCCTTGCCGGCATGATCAAATTGATTGAAAAAGGAACCATTTCTTCTAAGATCGCGAAGAAAGTGTTTAAGGAATTGATTGAAAAAGGCGGCGACGCTGAGAAGATTGTCAAAGAGAAAGGCCTCGTTCAGATTTCTGACGAAGGCGTGCTTCTAAAGCTTGTCACAGAGGCGCTTGACAACAATCCTCAATCAATCGAAGACTTTAAAAACGGGAAAGACCGTGCGATCGGTTTCCTTGTCGGACAGATTATGAAAGCGTCCAAAGGACAAGCCAACCCGCCGATGGTCAACAAAATCCTGCTTGAAGAAATTAAAAAACGCTAATATAAAAAAAGCAGCCTGCCTCTTGAGAGAGGGGGCTGCTTTTTTATGGTCAAATGGAGATGAAGACAGAGATCAGAGTCCGAAGCTTTTCAACTTCTTTGTCGGTGGTTCCGGTTAAATTGGACAGCATGCCTTTCATAATCGGCTTGCGCGGTTTATCCTGAGACAGTTCTTCCGCGATGACATCAAGCGACACGGTGATATCCTCGGGCAGCGTGCTGTTTTCTTTCACTTTCTGAATGTCCTCAAGCAGCTGTTCTTTGCCCGCGGGCATCAGTCTGAAAATGTCTTTTGGCACAATCGGATTGAGAGTTGAACGACTCAGTCCCTGTACAAGGTCATCCAGTCTTTCGATGATAAAGGCTGAGATTTCTTCTGCATCGATGCTGAGCTCACCGTTAAATATCATGACATTCATATAGGAATGCACAATGCCTCTTGCCATGATGGAAAGGTCTGCGACGTACCGTTCGATTCCCTCGCCATAAGACGCCAGCAAGGCGTTCCGGTACAGTTTATCCGTCTCCGCGGTTATTTTGTAAAAGTATTGCTTGATCTCTTGATTCTCCGGAATGATATTTTCGGTAAGCAAAAGAACAATAAAATCTCTATGATCCCGGAAATCTTCAAATTGAGCGCCGATTTGCTTTTTCAGCACTTCCTTAGGCGATTTTTCGGCGAGATCCTCTTCTATATGTTTCATTTTTTTCATAGACATGCCGATGTAATATTCGCAGGCTGATAACAGCAGCGCTTCTTTCGATTTGAAATGCAAATAAAAAGCGCCCTTCGAGATGTCGCATTCATTGGCGATTTCCTGGATTGTCGTAGCTGTGAATCCTTTTGTCGCAAATAAATGAATGCTGGTTTTTATGATTCTTTCTTTTTTTTCATTCATGACGTGCTTCCCCTTAATCCTTGAAAAATTTAGTAAAATTTTCTGGTATATGAGTTGACGTTGTTGCAATATAACGTTTAGTATTATATAGAATGACCAGTCAGTCAATAAAAAATGTAATGGAGGATATGATGAATCACGTTATTAATTTCGTTCTGAAAAACAAATTCGCCGTATGGCTGATGACGATTATTGTAACGGCAGCCGGATTGTATGCGGGTATGAATATGAAGCAAGAATCCATTCCTGACGTGAACATGCCTTACTTGACGATCAGCACCACATATCCGGGCGCGACGCCAAGCCAAGTGGCTGATGAGGTGACCAAACCGGTTGAACAAGCGGTGCAGAATCTGGACGGGGTCAGTGTTGTGACTTCGACCTCCTATGAAAACGCATCGTCGGTCATGATTGAATATGACTATGAGAAAGATATGGACAAAGCCAAAACAGAAGCGGCTGAGGCATTAGAAAACGCCAGCCTGCCTGATGACGCGAAGGATCCGGAAATTTCACGCTACAGCTTGAACTCCTTCCCGATTCTGACGCTGAGCGTGTCCAGCGATAAAGACAATCTGCAAGAGCTGACGAAAAAAGTGGAGGACAGCCTCGTTACGAAGCTTGAAGGTATAGAAGGCGTTGCTTCAGTCCAAGTATCAGGGCAGCAGGTTGAAGAAGTTGAATTTTCTTTCAAAGAAGACAAACTGAAAGATTACGGCCTTGATGAAGATACAGTCAAACAAGTGATTCAAGGTTCAGATGTGACAACTCCGCTTGGATTGTACACATTCGGAAATCAAGAGAAATCTGTCGTCGTCAGCGGCGATATTGAAACCATTAAAGATTTGAAGAATATGAGAATCCCGACGGCATCTGCTTCAAATGCAGGCAGCAGCGCGGCGTCTCAAGCGGCGGTCCAAAGTGCACAAGCGGCAACGCAGGCGCCGCAAAGCGCGAGCACAGATGTGCCGACGGTCAAGCTTTCTGACATTGCCACAATGAAAGATGTGAAAAAAGCTGAATCTGTTTCACGCACAAATGGCAAAAACAGCATCGGCATCAACGTCGTTAAAGCAAACGATGCGAATACAGTAGAGGTTGCAGACAATGTCAAAGATGAGTTGAAGCAGTTCAAAGAAGACCATAAAGGCTTCGATTACAGCGCAACACTTGACATGGCAGAGCCAATCACACAGTCAGTTGAAACGATGTTAAGCAAAGCCGTTTTCGGTGCTATTTTCGCGATTGTGATTATTCTCTTATTCTTAAGAGATATCAAATCAACATTAATTTCAATAATTTCTATTCCATTATCACTGCTGATCGCGCTTCTTGTGCTGAACCAGCTGGATATCACACTGAATATCATGACGCTAGGCGCAATGACCGTGGCCATCGGACGTGTAGTCGATGACTCGATCGTTGTTATTGAAAATATTTACCGCCGCATGAGACTCAAAGATGAACCGCTCCGCGGAAAAGCCTTGGTCCGTGAAGCGACGAAGGAAATGTTTAAACCGATCATGTCATCGACGATCGTGACAATCGCGGTGTTCCTGCCGCTCGCACTTGTAGGCGGACAAATCGGTGAATTGTTTCTTCCATTTGCTTTAACAATCGTATTTGCGCTTGCCGCATCCCTGTTGATTTCGATCACGCTTGTGCCGATGCTCGCGCACAGCCTGTTCAAAAAATCATTATCGGGCGCGCCGGTCAAAGCGAAAGAACATAAACCTAGCAGACTGGCAGGCTTCTATAAAAAAGTTCTGAACTGGGCGCTGAGCCACAAATGGATCACGTCTATCATCGCTGTTCTAATGCTGCTGGGAAGCTTGTTCCTCGTACCGTTAATCGGTGCCAGCTACCTGCCGTCCCAAGAAGAAAAAACGATGCAGCTCACATACAGCCCTGAGCCGGGGGAAACGAAAAAAGAAGCCGAAGCTGAAGCTGAAAAAGCGGAAAAAATTCTGCTTGACCGCAAGCATGTCGATACGGTCCAGTATTCATTAGGCTCTGGCAGCCCGCTTGCCGGAGGAGATTCAAACGGTGCGTTGTTCTATATCAAATATGAAAGCGACACGCCTGATTTTGATAAAGAAAAAGACAACGTGCTAAAGAAAATCCAAGATCAGTCAGATCGCGGAGAATGGAAGTCACAGGACTTCAGCTCTTCAGGCAATAACAATGAATTAACATATTATGTGTATGGCGATTCAGAAAACGATATTAAAGACACGGTCAAAGACATTGAAAAAATCATGAAAGATGAAAAGGATCTGAAAAACGTAAGCTCAGGCCTTTCAAGCACATATGATGAGTACACATTTGTCGCTGACCAAGAAAAATTAAGTAAACTCGGTTTAACCGCGTCTCAAATTTCTCAGGCCTTAATGACACAAACATCACAAGAGCCACTCACAACCGTGAAAAAAGACGGCAAAGAGCTTGATGTGAACATTAAGACGGAAAAAGACGAGTATAAGAGTGTGAAAGATTTAGAGAATAAAAAGATCACTTCTGCGACTGGCCAGGAAGTCAAAATCGGCGATGTCGCAAAAGTGAAAGAAGGATCAACATCTGATACGGTTTCAAAACGTGATGGAAAAGTCTATGCAGATGTCACAGGTGAAGTGACAACAGACAACGTCACAGCTGTATCAGCTAATGTCCAGAAGAAAATTGATAAGCTTGATCTTCCTGATAACGTATCAATTGATACAGGCGGCGTATCCGCAGATATTGCTGATTCCTTCACGAAGCTCGGTTTAGCGATGCTGGCCGCAATAGCGATCGTCTACCTCGTGCTTGTGATTACATTCGGCGGAGCCCTAGCGCCATTTGCGATTCTGTTCTCATTGCCGTTCACAGTCATCGGTGCCCTGGTCGGACTATATGTATCAGGTGAAACGATCAGTCTGAACGCAATGATCGGTATGCTCATGCTGATTGGTATCGTTGTTACGAATGCTATTGTCTTAATTGACCGCGTCATTCATAAGGAAGCGGAAGGACTGTCTACGAGAGAAGCGCTTCTAGAAGCCGGCTCTACACGACTCCGTCCGATCCTGATGACAGCCATTGCGACCATCGGCGCCTTGATTCCATTGGCACTCGGCTTCGAAGGCGGAAGCCAGGTCATTTCAAAAGGACTCGGCGTCACGGTTATCGGCGGTTTAATCAGTTCAACGCTTCTGACGCTCTTGATCGTGCCAATCGTATACGAAGTATTGGCGAAGTTCCGCAAGAAAAAACCGGGAACAGAAGAAGAGTAAAAATGTGAAAGCCTCAGCTCTGCTGAGGCTTTTGTGCGTTTTCACCTGTAAGATTATGTACATTTTGTTGCGATTTTTTTAACTCATAGTATAATTAAAGGTTGTTAGTGTAAAAATGGATCGGATACTCTTAAGTAGGATGATGAGATAATGAAACGTGCACGCATAATATACAATCCGACTTCAGGACGGGAGATCTTTAAAAAGCATCTGGCCCAGGTCCTGCAAAAATTTGAACAAGCCGGTTATGAAACCTCTACCCATGCCACAACATGCGCAGGAGACGCAACGCACGCCGCCAAGGAAGCGGCAATGCGTGAGTTTGACTTAATTGTTGCAGCGGGCGGAGACGGAACGATCAACGAGGTCGTCAACGGGCTTGCGCCTTTAGACAACCGTCCGACACTCGGTGTGATTCCTGTCGGCACAACGAACGACTTTGCCAGAGCGCTCAATATTCCGCGCGAGGATATTTTAAAAGCGGCAGATACGGTCATTAACGGCGCTGCCCGCCCAATTGATATCGGACAGGTCAACGGCCAGTATTTTATCAATATCGCCGGAGGAGGCCGCCTGACGGAGCTGACGTACGACGTGCCAAGCAAACTCAAAACGATGCTCGGCCAGCTTGCTTATTATTTAAAGGGAATGGAAATGCTGCCTTCACTTCGACCGACAGAAGTCGAGATTGAATATGACGGCAAGCTGTTTCAAGGTGAAATCATGCTGTTTTTGGTCACGCTGACAAATTCCGTCGGCGGGTTCGAAAAGCTCGCACCGGATTCCAGCCTGAATGACGGCATGTTTGATTTGATGATACTAAAGAAAGCAAACCTTGCTGAATTTATCAGAGTCGCAACGATGGCGCTCCGCGGCGAACACATCAACGACCAGCACATTATTTATACAAAAGCGAACCGCGTGAAAGTCAATGTATCAGAAAAGATGCAGCTGAACCTGGACGGCGAATACGGCGGCATGCTGCCGGGCGAATTCGTGAATCTGTACCGACACATTCACGTCATCATGCCGGAAGAGAAAGCGGAACAGCTGGATGACTAAAACTTGGCTTGAATAGGCCAAGTTTTTCTTTCGCTTAAAACTAGAGGTGATTATACATGAAAATGAAACCCCCAGTAGAAAAAAATGAATACTACGACGTGACATTTGAGGATTTGACCCACGAAGGAGCGGGCGTCGCAAAGGTGCAGGGCTTCCCGATCTTCGTGCCAAACGCCCTGCCGGAAGAAAAAGCCCAAATCAAAGTGACACGCGTCAAAAAAGGCTTCGCTTTCGGCCGCCTGATCGAGATGAAGGAAGAAAGCCCGCACAGAACGGATGCTCCTTGCCCGATCTACAAGCAATGCGGCGGCTGCCAGCTTCAGCACATGACCTACGAAGGCCAGCTCTTGTTTAAACAAAAACAAGTCAAAGACGTCTTAGAACGCATCGGCAAGCTGGACCTGTCAAACGTCACCGTGCACCCGACACTCGGAATGGAAGACCCATGGAACTACAGAAACAAAGCACAGGTGCCTGTAGGAGAACGGGAAGGCGGACTCGTCGCCGGATTTTATCAGCAAAGAAGCCATGACATCATCGACATGAGCGCCTGCCTGATCCAGCAATCCAAAAACGACGAAGCCGTCCAAGCCGTCAAAGACATTTGCGCAAACTACGGGGTCAAAGCCTACAACGAAGAACGCCACAAAGGCTGGCTCCGTCACATCATGGTCAGATACGGCGTCGTTACAGGCGAAATGATGATCGTCTTCATTACAAGAACGAACGACTTCCCGCACAAAGCAAAGATCATCGAAGACATCACAGCGCAATTCCCGCACGTTAAATCAATCGTGCAAAACATTAATCCGAACAAAACAAATGTGATCTTCGGCAACGAAACAAACGTCATCTGGGGCGAAGAATACATCTACGACCTCATCGGAGACGTCAAATTCGCCATCTCCGCCAGATCGTTCTACCAAGTCAATCCAGAGCAAACAAAAGTACTCTACGACAAAGCGCTTGAGTATGCGGAGCTGAAGGGCGAGGAAACCGTCATCGACGCCTACTGCGGCATCGGAACGATTTCTCTCTTCTTGGCGAAACAGGCGGAAAAAGTGTACGGCGTAGAGATTGTGCCAGAAGCAATTGAAGATGCGAAACGAAACGCTGAGCTCAACGGCATCACAAACGCAGAATTCGCGGTTGGAGAAGCGGAAACCGTGATTCCAAAGTGGTATGAAGAAGGCATCACGGCCGATACGCTAGTCGTCGACCCGCCAAGAAAAGGCTGCGACGAAGCCCTCCTGCGGACGATTGTGGAGATGAAACCGAAGCGGGTGGTGTACGTGTCCTGTAATCCTGGCACGCTTGCGAGAGACCTGCGGGTGCTTGAGGATGGCGGGTATGCGACGCTCGAAGTGCAGCCTGTGGATATGTTTCCGCATACGAATCATGTGGAGTGTGTGGCTGTGCTGGAACTTAGAGAAGGCAACTAACCCTTTGGGGTGGTTGCCTTTTTAATTGTTATAAATGGAATGACTAAAACATTTTAAATTTAAATCACTAATTTCAGATATATGCCATTCAAATGAGGTCACCATTTTGTGGATTTCGAACAGGAGTTTATCAACATCTTGAACATTGTTAAGATCAATGTGTTTACTCTTCTTTAGAAGTCTGTCCATATCGGTTAATAATACAGATAAGTCATTTAGATTGTCTTGTTGTTCTTTGAGTTCTTCAACAGGCAGTATATTTGTTTGACCATTGTTATTTATCTTTTCTAAGAGGTTTGCAATTTCTCTTAATTGGTTATACATTGCTTCCACCTATCTTGTTTTTTAAGTCTTTTCTTTTGTTTAATTCGTAGTGGCAGTGATAATCATAAACTTTGTCCACCGATTCAAAAAACGCCAGATCCTGATGTGTAATGTCCAGCAAATACTGATCCCCATATTTTAATTGAATAGCTCCGTTTATATAGTTAAAATCCAGATCGTGTCTTATTTTTCTTAGTTCATGGAAATGATCAGTAGATATGAAATAACTCTCGATCTTTTGCATATGAGAGTTTGAACATAAAACATTCTATCCTTTATCATCGTATTTCTTCAGAAAAAGAGACACAGCCTAAGCTGCGTCTTGTCCTTAACAAAGCGTTCCGTTTTCTGCAATCGTCATTTCCTTGTCAAAGATGGCTTTGTCTGCTAGGGAGTTCGTTGAATCGTTTGCAGCTTTGCTTGTCATGTTTCTGGAAGCCACGTTTACTTCATTTCCTAAGGCAGTACCGATAAAGCTTACACCGATCAAAGCAATTACAGCGCACAAAGTCAGTTTAAATTTCATACAAACAATCCCCTCTCTGAATTTGTTTGCGGGCATGAACCATCTTTTTGAAACAGATAACAGAATCATCCATCTGCCCAATTTCAGTATAAAACTTTGCGGCTAATAATGCCAACTCTTCCATATAAGGATATCCTTGGGATGTCTCTAATTTGTTGAAAACATTTAATAAAATGGACGCTTCTCCTTTTTTGATAAACAACGCCTGTAATCCTTCAAACATGATTTTAAAGAGGTCATCGTCGAATTTACATGCGAAGCGTACGCCTTTTCTGAAACAATCCATTGCTTGGCCTTGTTTATGTTGAAGAAAATAAATTAAGGCTAAATCGTGGTAAGCTTGTGTTAAGTTGTTGAAATTTGATTTTTTAAATTGGAGTATCGATTTCTCCATGTATTTTGCTGCTTTCGTCAATTCACCCATCTTAAGATAACAATTTCCGATATTGAATAAAGCTTGGCCGTAAATTCGCTTGTTTTTGCTTTCAAGCAGCCGTGCGCCTTTTAGTGCCTGTTCGAGGTGAGGGAGCGCCTTTTCATGACTTTCTAAATCGTCGTAGTTACCTGCGATCACAAAATGGCATTGTATGCGGCGGACTGAGTAAAGGTCGTGCGTTTTATAGATGTGATACGCCTGAGAAGAATAGTGCATGGATACGTGGGTTTGTTTCATATGATAAAACACTTCAGCCATTTTAAAATAAAATTCCGCCCGCTCAATTTCATCCGAAATATAAGGTATTGTGTTTTCCGCTTTTTGATACAATGTAATGGCAGTCAAGAAATTGCCTTGTTTGAATTCATACATTCCTTGAAAAAAGTAATAGTAGTGTTCAACGAGTTTCTCCATCTTCCTGTTGCTGCCTTCAATTCTCTTTAAATATTCTGATAACTTCATTTGGTTTCCTTCAGATGGAATCACATAGTCGATCATAAGCTGATGACGAAATGCAATGAGCTGATAGTAAATCAAGAGGTCTTGGTCTTCTTCCATGATATCAATGTCCCGTTCGATCTCAGCTTTAAGCATTTCAGCATCTGTCACATTAAACTTTTGGATATGTCGGTTCCACTCATTAATTTTCATCCCGACGTGCGGAGACGAAATCATGCCCAAACTCCTCACCCTTCCTCTTCTCACTAATTATGTAAATTTTATCAATACTGAAATTTAATAGGAAGGGGTTGAGAGACCGCAAAAGAAATTTTCGGTGCAGTCCGCAAATGGTAGTTTGGGTGTTTCGCGTTAGATTTGGTTTTATGGAAGTAGCACAATCTCAATTTTTGGACTTTGGGTTGCGGTTATTACGACTGAGCAGTTTCGTCGTACTCTTTTAGCAGTTTTTCTGTCTTATGCATTTCTTTGAGCATAGGATTCATGTAGTCGTTAGCTGATTCTAGGTATGCTCTTGTAAGAGTGTCTAATTTATTTCTAATTTTAGATAAGCCTTCTTCAAATTGTTCCTTAGATGAATGTTGGATAAAGGCTTTTGCTTCTATTAATTCTTTTCTAACTGTCAAGATGATGCTCCTTTTATAAAGTGAGATGAGATAAACCTAAAGCCCTCAATTAAGAGGGCTTTAGGTTTATTAAGCAGAGGTGAAAGGATACCAACCTTTACTACATTAAATTTTGAATTCATTTTCATCAATATCAAATTCAAACGGAATTTCGAGACTGTCCTTAAAATGATTAGGTTCATTTTGAGAATTATAAAAAATTAAGTGCCTCCGCCTGTCTCTGAATCCTGAGCATAGTACAAAAATTTCTCTCAGGGTTCTGGTATCATTTCGATAACGTTTTCAGCTATGCTTTTATATAATGCATTTAGTTTATTCACCAAAAAATACTCATCTTCCAGCATTGCTACTCCGGACAAAGCTCAAGCAAATCATGAAATAATGCCAGTTCTACCGTGACTTGGGGGCCGAATAAAGGCTCTGTTTTTATATCAAGATCACAAATGACTTCGTTCATTTCTTGGTAATCTAGTGCGTTATATCCCATATCTTTTAAAATTTGATTCACTTTTGTGTCAAATTCCTGTTGAGGCATAGAATACGTTTGTGTACTAAAACCATCTAGGATTGGAGTTGTTCTTTTTGGATCAATGTTTTCTAACTCAAATTCATGTTGTATGTAAAAGACAGGAGCCAACTTAGAAATCATTAATTTGCTGCTATAGCTTATATGAAAATCATTTTTTTCAAAGGGTTCAAATTCGAATCGAAATGTAGCAGAAGGCCAAATTTCATCCTCGTTTGTATTTTCATAACTTATTTTTTCTGTTTTTAAATAAGACTTTAATGACTCAGAGAGGATAATTTCTTGTTTACATAAAGATAGATACTCTTCTTGTGCAAACTCTTTATTGTAGAATTTATTAATGGCATCAGCAATCAATTTATCCATAAGGGTACCTCCAAAAATATCTATTTCATTCTTAAATCATGTCCGCCTGATTTGTCCGCTTCTTTAGTGGGATTAAGGTTAAAATCGACTTCCCCTTGATGTTTCCCTCTTTTATTTAGGACTTCAAATCGCCCATGTTGTGTATCTAAAGCATAATATGTTTTACTTTTTGAATCGTAGTATACATCTCGTTTATTAATTGTGGATAGTTTAGAATCTTTTTTCCAGCCATTCTGTTTAGCAATCGGGGCTGCGGTTTCTCTTATAAAAGCAATTTTTTCATTGACGTTCATGCTATACATTTTCTTTTCAAAAGATGTAACATCTAAAGTACTACTGCTCGTAGATGATCTCCCACTATTTGATTGAAATAATACACTTTCTTTTTTTGATACATCTCTAAGACGTTCAGTGTTTAGTACATTATGGACATCTTGTATTTTTTGAAAGTCGCTCGCAAAAGCAAATTGATTTGTTCTATTAGTAAGCATGTTACTAAACATTCCAGATGTAGTAACAAGTGCTTCATTACTTTTTGTAATGGTTTTTTTTGCTGTGAGTGTTCCTAGCTTTCCAACTTTATCTATACCCTTTGTTCCAATAAGTGCTGTTACAACAGTGGCCAAGGAATAGGTGATCCAACGCGATCTTGACTCTGCGTCTCCGTTTACCATATCACGCTTCCATGAATCAGATAACGCTGCCCATATATTAATTCCCGTAAACGTAACTGTTGCGAGTTGTTGCGTGGGAGAGGAATTTAAAAATTTGTATACACTGTTAATTGTCTCTGGTGCATTTAAGATCATATCTTTCACACCCAGCGCAGTGTCTTTTCCAAAATCGTATAATCCCTCACCAATTCCTTTTAAAATTTTAGCATCCTGCTTAGCAGTTTCTAATTGTATCACATACTGTTGTTGATAAGGCTCAAGATTCTCATACCCAATCTTCTTCGTAATTTCTAAATACTCATCAGGATCGGACACACCATCCGCAAGTTTTTTCTTTAATTCTTCAATCTCGCGTTCCTTCGCTTCCTCTTTCTTAACCTTCAAGTAAGCATCCGTCCGCTTTTCAATGTCGCCTTTTTTCTTATGTATGTCACTCTCACGATATGCCTTGGCGTTGTAGTGGATAGGTGTGGCGTTTTTGCCTTTGCCTGTTGCCTCTTGGAGCTTTTGGAAGTCGGACTTGATAAATTGTTCGTTTGGTTCTGACAGGGCGTATTCTGTCTTCAGGTCTTCGTCCAAGGCATCCAATTTTTCCAGTGTTTTTTTGCGTTTGTCGTTGGCATCGGCCAGCTCGTCTTTGAAGGTTTCTGTTGAAAACAGGTCGAGCGGGATGATGTCGTCGATATCGTTTAAGATGTCTTTCATTGCTTTTTTCTGTTCGGACATGATGGACTTTGATGTTTTATGGGCGTTTGCCAGTTCGTGCTCCAGAAAGGATTCTTCGATGTATGCATCAGAGATGCCTTTGTCCTCCGCGGCTCCGGCGATGCTGTTGAAAAATGAGATTTTCATGTCGATGTAGTCAAGCCATTGGTCGGTGACACCGACGTGGTCGTGGTAGAAGGCTTTGATGTTGCTGGCGCCTTTTCCTGAGAATTCGCTGTCGCTAAGATCAGCGACGCTTTTTAACGCTTTTCTCAAGTTAATCATTTGCGTTCTTAGTTCTTTGTACTCTTTTGCACGGTCTGTCGCTTCCGAAAGCAGTGTTTTCGCTTCAAATACTTTCATGACCATTTCCCTTCTTTTATTCGCTCGATATCAAAATTTTACCACGGAGCAGGATGAGAACGGCTGTCGGAACTTGTTTTTTGAGAAAAATGAGACTTTTGATCCGTGTCTTTGTGCGTGGATTCTATTTCATATGGTAAACTTTTTGTAGCGAAGAAGTGTTAGCATAGTTAGATTGAGTAAAGGAGCAGCCCTATGTATCTCTATAAAGTAAACAATCAAAACCAAATCGAAGATATTCGTGAGAAACCGTTTAAAAAAGAAAAAGAGATTCAGGATTTATGTGAAGCCAATCTTCAGCAGATGTTGGGTCTCAGGTTTGTGAAATCCGAATTCAAGATCAGCACTTTCCGCATTGATACGTTGGCGTTTGATGATGAGACGAATGCTTTTGTGATTATCGAGTATAAAAATACGAAGAACTTTAGTGTTGTCGACCAGGGGTATGCTTATTTAGCGGCGATGCTTAATCATAAAGCTGATTTTATTCTTGAATACAATGAGAATCATGATCGTCCGTTAAAGCGGGATGATGTGGACTGGTCGCAGTCGAAGGTCATTTTTATTTCACCTGTTTTTACGGTGTATCAAAAGCAATCCATCCATTTTAAAGATCTGCCAATTGAATTGTGGGAGATGAAAAGATACGAAAATGATCTGATTCATATGAACCAAATGAAAGCGGATGGCGTATCCGAGTCGATTAAGACCATTTCGCGGCAAAGTGAGACCATTCAAGAGGTCAGTAAAGAAATTAAAGTGTTTTCTGAAGAGGAACACCTTGCAGATAAGCCGTTTGACACCACAGAGCTTTATCAGCAGCTAAAGGAGTTCATTTTAAATTTGGACGATCATATTTCAATCAAACCGACGAAGATTTATATCGCGTTTACGTCAAATAAGCGGAACTTCGTGGATATTTCTCTTTTAAAAAGCGGACTTAAGGTGTGGGTGAATATGAAAAAGGGAGAATTGCACGATCCGGAAAAGAGAATGCGCGATGTTTCTGAGACCGGCCACTGGGGAAATGGCGACTATGAGATTTTCATAAAGGACGACGAAAACATTGAATATATCATGGGATTGATCAAGCAATCCTATGAGCAAAATAAGTGAGGGCTTCCATTGAGGAGTTCTTTTTTTACGGGGTTACAAGGGAAATGTACAGAGTATGTTGAAAACGATATAGAGTTCTGAACCATATACTGGGAGTTGTTTGTATGAAAAAGCGTTTTATACTATTGGGCTTGTGCGCAAGTGTTTTTATGTTGGCTGTATATATTTATTTTCAAAATAAGAATACGCATCCTGTCCAGTCTTCCGCCATACACCCCGAAGAAGACCGCATCTTTTTTATTTACTCCAATCCTTTCATCAAAGAAAGCACGCTGCTTTCGACTTCAACAGGCGACAGGTTTAATAGGCGCATGTTCAAGGTGGCGGATGTGCCTTACATTCAAACGAAATCTTGTTCATCAAAAGACATTGTATTATTAGCGGAACACGAGTCCTATTATTACACGCTGGAGGAGGATGTGATCAAAGAGCATCCGCTATCAGATCCATTTGCGTTTTGGTATGAGGGGAAGGATGTCTCTGTTAAGGCGTATAACGTTGATACGACGGGGAATGAGATACATATAAACGATAGAAAAACGGAAAAGGAATATAGTCTTACCTTGCCTTCGCTTGTCACGATGGGTTCTAATGATGAGAACTATATTTATATCATCCAAAGCATGTCTCTTTATGTGATCGATAGAAAAACAGAGGAAATTGTTAAGACTCTGGGTTTAGCCTCGAATGCAGATCAATTTGCAGATTCAGCCGAGTTTATTGTCGCGAGCTCGGAGCACAAACTGAGTGTTATTGAAAAAGGGACATGGAAGACGACATATATTCCGTATCCTGATGATCTTGAATACGCTGATACCGTGTACTATGACAAAGAAAGCGGCCATTTTTACGTGACGTATGAAGACAAAGAGGGTGAGGCTAACTTGCTGGAATATGGGAAGGATTTTTCTTTTCGGACATACGGCTTGAAATTCCCTTACATGGAGGCGAAGTTTAAGGGGAATCAACTGTATATAGTTGCCCAGGAAGAGCATAAGAAGGGCATTGGCGGGTACGTGAGTGTGTTTGATATTAAATCTAAGAAGAAGCTTTATCAGTTTGATTTGCCTGAGGAACAGGTGAAGGTTCAGGATTTTGTTGTGGTTGATTAAGCTCATTCAGTCTTTTTTTCCTTCTGTAAAAATGAAATGTATTTATAAAATAAGAAAGCTACTATGCGGGGAGTAGAAAGAAAAACAAAGTGATTATCAGATGGTATAGGACCAAGGCTATAATTATCATATGTGGGATGCATTGCTAAATGAGATTTACCGTGTGCTGCAAAAGTAGCTTTCTGATTCAGAAATGGATACTTTGCGCATGGAGCAGCGCCAATGTATAAAGGATAGAGATGCGGCGGCAGATCAGCATAAAAGAAGAAGGCGGTTCATTAGTACGCGTCAATAAGGTGATGGAATTGGAAATGCGGCGAAAGAACGCTGTTACGAACTGGTAAATACTTATATGAAATAAAACGAGGGGCCTATGCCGCAACGTACCAGTGTTGCGGACATAGGTCTTTTTTGTTGATAAGGGAGTCATGTTTTACAGGCAGGGGGAACGGATATGGTATAAATGAAATCATTCTTGAGGAGGTTTACGAATGGCATATGAACAATATCAATCGCTGGTCGAGACGCTGCACGACTGCATGGTGGCATGCAACCATTGCTATGACGCCTGTTTAAAAGAAGAAAATGAAAATATGATGGCGGATTGCATTCGGCTGGACCGGGAATGTGCTGATATTTGTGCGTATGTTGCGCAAGCGATTGTAAGAGGCACGCCGTTTGTTTCTGAGCTGACACAGGCTTGTGCGGCGATTTGTGAGGCTTGCGGAAATGAATGCAAAAAGCATGACAAAGAGCATTGTCAGGATTGCGCCGAGGCTTGTTTTTCCTGTGCCGAGGCTTGTAAACAGGCGGTTTAACAATGAGGGTATGAACAAGGGCTTGAAACAGTTAGATTAGACTGTTTCAAGCCTTTTTTATTCAGATGGAGAATTTTCTTTTTTATCAATATACAGAGTGCCGTCTGTTTGAACTTCTGCGTAAAATACTTCTTTAGGATGTTGGATGCCGTATTCTTTTAGCCGGTCCATCAGCCATTGTTTGTTCAGATTCAATTTTTTCAGGTTGTCTTCTCTCACTTTCCCATCGGCTATGACTGAAGCGGGATGGGAAACCTTCGCATTTTCTCCTTGAACGTTCATATCCTTTTTCGTCACGTTTTGTTTTGCTTCCTTTTTCAGGACGGATAGACTGCCGTCCGTTTCAAAAATGGCATAATCGACATCGGCTAAGGAAAATATATTTTTTTTGCGCAGTAAGGTTTGTAAAGCATCGAGATCAAGACGGACGCTTCTTAACTGCTTATCCATTATTTTACCTTTTCTTATTAAGATGACCGGCTGCCCTTCAACCGCATACCGAATTGCAGGGAACTTAATATCCAGAAATCCGACGATGAGTGTAAAAACGGTCCAGGCAATCAGGGCGATGAATCCATTTCTGATGCTGATGGTGGAGTTAATGGCAAGCGATGCTCCGATGGTTCCAATGGAAATGGCTGAAACAAAGTTGAAAAAGGTCAGCTGGGCGATTTCTTTTCTGCCCATCAGTCTTGTTAATACCAACAAGGTGATAAAGGCGATAATCAGCCTAATGATCAGTTGAGGAATAGGCATTGGCGAAAGCTCCTTTTATATAGATTCGATTCATATGTTTTTTATTTTCATCATTTTTTGGGAAAACAATGCACCATTTTTTCAATCGTTCATAGCCTATACAGACAATAAAGGAGGGATTTTCATATGAAACTTCCTGCCGCAGATCTGGGGATAATGGCAGAGCATTTGAGCACCCATGAAGGTGTGATTTCTAAGCTGAAAGCATACGGATCTGCTGTTCGGCATCGCGATTTGAGGGATTTGCTCCACCTGCATGCGAATCTGTTAAGAACTCATGTTACGGCGATGTTGGCGCTGATCAATCCGGATCAAACGAGTGAGGTGCATTTGCCTGAAATGCCGTATGTTCATTTTCACCAGCATTCAGGGGCTCTTTCGGCTGCTGAAAAAGATATCGCTCTTGAGGCTAGGTCGACCGCAAAACTCATGGGAAGCGATAATTTTAATTCTGCATTAATGATGAAACATCCTAACGTGAGGAATATTCATCTTCAAATGTCTTTCCAAGATGCCGCGCTGCAAATGCTCTACACCCGTCTTATCAGAAGAGGAAATAGTGAATTTGTTCCGATAGCCAGTGAGCAAATGCAGCGGCTGACACTGCAACGCTATCAGCATGTCGGGAATGAGTGAACCGTAGGCGAAAGCTTTTCCAAACAATCAAAAGGAAAGGCTTTTTTGAGTAAAACATACATAAAAGGGAACACCAGATGATGAGTTATTTTTCAGGAGGTGCTATTGCTTGGACATGCTTCAAAAAGAAATTCAGATTGGGCAGCACAGGTTGTTTTATCGGACTGCAGGTGCCGGAAGCAAAAACATTTTGCTGTGACATGGAAACAGAATCCGGTACGATTTCTCTGTCAGGCACTATTGTTTGGAAAAAACGAATTGACAGGATGAAAAAACAATTTATTCCTTTTGTATTGTTTTCAAATTTTTGGATTGATAAAATATGACATATCTTACATAGAGGGAGGGAAGTCGTTGAGTCAAGCCATACCGTCTTCGCGTGTTGGTGTTAAGATTAATGAATGGTACAAGATGATTCGTCAATTTAGTGTGCCGGATGCTGAGATTCTCAAAGCGGAGGTGGAGCAGGACATTCAGCAGATGGAAGAGGATCAGGATTTGCTGATCTATTATTCTCTCATGTGTTTTCGGCACCAGCTGATGCTGGATTATTTGGAGCCGGGACAAACATACGGGAATCGCCCTACAGTGACAGAGCTTCGGGAAACGATTGAAACTCCTCAGAAAAAACTCACAGGCCTTTTGAAATACTACTCTTTGTTTTTCCGCGGCATGTATGAATTTGATCAAAAAGAATATGTGGAAGCGATCGGGTTTTATCGCGAGGCGGAGAACGAGCTGCCGTTTGTGTCAGATGAAATCGAGAAAGCGGAATTCCATTTTAAAGTGGCGGAAGCGTATTACCATATGAAGCAAACCCATGTGTCGATGCATCATATCCTTCAAGCTTTAGACATTTATCAAAAACATCCTCTATACAGTGTTAGAACCATACAAAGCTTGTTTGTGATCGCCGGCAACTATGATGACTTCAAGCATTATGACAGAGCGCTCCCGCATTTAGAAGCGGCGCTGGGATTAGCAATGGACATCCAAAACGACCGGTTTATCGCCATTTCTTTGTTGAACATCGCGAACAGCTATGACAGATCAGGAAACTATCATATGGCGATAGAACACTATCAAAAAGCGGCGAAAGTAATCAGAAAAACGGTACCTGATCTGCTTCCGAAAGTCTTGTTAGGTTTAAGCTGGACACGATGTAAAGCTGGCCGGATACAAGAGGCGTTTCAGTCAATAGAAGAAGGATTAGCACAAATCACAACATATCCGCAACTGACGTCTTATAAATTCTATAAAGAATTATATACGTTCTTGCAGGCCGTGTACAAAGAGGCTGTTGATGAAAGCAAAATTCATGATCTTTTAAACTATTTTGAAAAAAAGAACCTGCACGCTTACATTGAAGCATGTGCCCGAAGTGCTGCCGCTGTTTTTGAGAGCCGCTGTCATTTTGAACACGCTGCCGCGTTTTATCGAAAAGTGCTGAAAGCCCAAGAAGATATTCAAAAAGGAGAGTGTTTATATGCTTATTAAGAAAAAAGTGATGATGTGCCTTGCTGTTACCCTGATTTGCGGAAGTATCTCGGTTCCTTTCCTGACAAAGCCCGGCGATTTTAAGGAATCAACGGATCGAAACACGACGTATATCGATCATTCCCCTCAAAATAGTATTGCTGATCAGGAGAAGAAAGCCCTTAGCTAGGGCTTTTTTCTTGCTTTACGGAAGAAGTTCATCCTTTTACACCGCGGCATTCCTTCTATTTCTAACGCAAGACACTCGAAACAACCAAACCATTTGAGGTATAATGGATAAAGTGAATAACAATATGTAGATAGATATATATGAAAGAGAGTGGAGCATCATGGGCCGTAAGTGGAACAATATTAAAGAGAAGAAGGCGTCTAAAGACGCGAATACGAGCCGGATTTATGCAAAGTTTGGCCGTGAGATTTATGTGGCGGCGAAGCAGGGCGAGCCTGATCCGGAATCCAATCAGGCGCTGAAAGTTGTGCTTGAGCGCGCGAAGACGTACAGCGTGCCGAAAAATATTATTGAGCGTGCGATTGAGAAAGCGAAGGGCGGAGCGGAAGAGAATTTCGATGAGCTTCGTTATGAGGGCTTCGGACCGAACGGATCAATGATCATCGTTGATGCGCTGACGAATAATGTAAACCGTACGGCGCCGGAAGTGCGTGCGGCGTTCGGGAAAAACGGCGGAAATATGGGTGTAAGCGGATCTGTCGCTTACATGTTTGACGCGACAGCAGTTATCGGTGTGGATGGCAAAACAGCTGATGAAGCGCTTGAAATTCTGATGGATGCCGATGTCGATGTCCGTGACATTTTAGAAGAAGATGAGAGCGTCATCGTATATGCGGAGCCGGATCAATTCCATGCGGTGCAGGAGGCGTTTAAAAACGCGGGCGTTGAGGAATTTACTGTTGCCGAGCTGACGATGCTTGCGCAAAGTGAAGTGACGCTTCCGGATGATGCGAAGGAACAATTTGAAAAATTGATTGATGTATTAGAGGATTTGGAAGATGTTCAGCAGGTGTACCACAACGTTGATTTAGGAGAATGAGAAAAAAGCAGGCTGTGATGGCCTGCTTTTTTCTTGTCCCCTGAATTTGTATGAGCTGTATATGGGCGGCCGCCTATACGATCTGTAAGGTATTCTCATATTCTGGACTGTAACCTATGTGAAGGAGAGAGTGAATATGACTGATACTGATACAAGACAGATCTATGGCGGACCTGGTTTTGGTGTTTCTCCAGGCTATGGTATCGGCCGTCCGGGGGTTAACATGTACGGAGGACTAGGCTACCCGGGTTACGGCATGCAAAGCGGAGGCTACCCGGGTTACGGCATGCAAAGCGGAGGCTACCCGGGTTACGGCATGCAAAGCGGAGGCTACCCGGGTTACGGCATGCAAAGCGGAGGCTACCCGGGCTACGGCATGCAAAGCGGAGGCTACCCGGGCTACGGCATGCAAAGCGGAGGCTACCCGGGCTACGGCATGCAAGACGGAGGTTACCCGGGTTACGGCATGCAAGGCGGGGGCTACCCGGGCTACGGCATGCAAGACGGAGGCTATCCGGGCTACGGCATGCAAGGCGGGGGCTACCCGGGCTACGGCATGCAAGGCGGAGGTTACCCGGGCTACGGCATGCAAAGCGGAGGCTACCCGAGCTATGGCATGTACCATGAGAATGATGGGAATCCACATCATCAAGAGGATAATCCCCATTATCATGAAGGAAAAGATAATCACCACCATATGGGCCACTGGGGAAAAGACGGCTATAAATAAAGATGATGTAAAAAGGGACACTCTTGCAGACCAAGGGTGTTTTTTATCTTTTAATTGAAATGAAAAAGCTCAGCCGCGTTTTCGGTCATAATCATACCTCCTGCCTCATACCTATTAAGGTCATTGTATTTTAGAAAGGAGGAGCGGGAATGAAGGATATGCAGCCGTTTACGCCTGTTAAATCATACACGCCCTTTCACAGCCGTTTTGATCCCTGTCCGCCCATAGGGAAGAAATATTACAGAACGCCGCCTAATCTCTATATGACCTTTCAGCCTGAGCATATGGAGCAGTTTTCGCCGATGGAGGCTTTAAGGAAAGGCACCCTTTGGAAGGATCTCTATGATTTTTATGAAAACCCTTATCGAGGGGGAGACGCCCATGGCAAAAAAGGTTGATGCCGAGTATTACCGTCAGCTTGAGCAAATTCAAGCTGCAGATTTTGTGCTTGTTGAGCTGAGCCTTTATTTAGATACACATCCTCATGATGAAGACGCGCTGAAGCAATTCAATCAATATTCCGGTTATTCAAGGCACTTAAAAAGAAAGTTCGAATCCTCTTACGGACCGCTTTTGCAGTACGGCAACAGCCCCGCGGGCGAGGATTGGGATTGGAATCAAGGGCCTTGGCCGTGGCAAGTATAAGGAGGAATGCCTGAATGTGGGTGTATGAAAAGAAGTTGCAATACCCTGTTAAGGTCAGTACGTGCAATCCGACGCTGGCGAAATATTTGATTGAGCAGTATGGCGGAGCGGACGGCGAGCTGGCCGCGGCTCTCCGTTATTTGAACCAGCGGTATACGATTCCTGATAAAGTCATCGGCCTTTTAACGGATATCGGCACGGAGGAGTTTGCCCATTTGGAAATGATCGCGACCATGGTGTATAAACTGACGAAAGATGCGACACCGGAGCAGCTGCGTGAAGCGGGACTTGGCGAACATTACGTGAATCATGACAGCGCGCTGTTTTATCATAATGCGGCGGGTGTGCCGTTTACAGCGACTTATATTCAGGCGAAGGGCGATCCGATTGCCGATTTATACGAAGACATTGCGGCAGAAGAAAAAGCGCGGGCGACGTATCAATGGCTGATAGATATCTCCGATGATCCTGATTTGAATGATTCCCTGCGTTTTTTGCGTGAGCGTGAAATTGTGCATTCCATGCGCTTCAGAGAAGCGGTTGAAATTTTAAAAGAAGAGCGGGATAAAAAGAAGTTTTTCTAACGGGCAGCCGGGCCTCTCTTTCATGCACCCCTTTTACATACAGAGAAAATGTCTGTTTTTGCTGGAAGGTCTGCATTATAATCAAGGTGTGTGCAAGCTTACTTTTGGATTGGGAGGCCTTTATGTCATCTTTTAAGATTACGAATGAAACACTAGCTGATGGAATTTGTGCGTGTCCGGCCGTGTATGAGGATGCAGAGTCGATTACTGGACTGCTTGTCCGAACAGCTGAATGGCTCCGGGACCGGGGCTCTAACCAATGGAGCGGACTGCTGGAAGGGCAAGATACACACGATATCATGGGTTCAATTGAAAATGGACATGTGTTTGTGTTTAAAAAAGGTGAAGAGCTTGCGGCTGTCGTGATGCTGTTGCCGGAAGCGAGCGAGTGGGATCAGACGCTTTGGGGAGACGATGGGCATGAGGCGTCCATTTATTTGCATCGTCTGGCGGTCAGCCGCCGGTTTGCGGGACAAGGACTTGGGGCGCGCGTTCTTCATTGGGCGGAGACGGCTATTGACTATCCGGGGAAAACACGGATTCGGCTTGACTGTGTTGCTGATAATGACGCCTTACACTCGTTTTATCGGCGTATGGGATATGAGTTCATGGGTGCTGATGCATCCGGTTATCATTTATTTGAGAAAGAGCTTGCGGCAGAATAAGCGTCCTTTACAGGAGGCTTTTTTGTCTTTTTCTAAAAAGGGGGGACATGGAGTGTGGTTACTTGTTTTTGTGATAGGGATCGTAACCGCTTGTCTGTTCGCTAGCGTATCCGTTTTTGTACGGGGGAAGCTTCCTGACAAAAGGTGGCCGGAATGGATATTGGCCGGGCTGATTGTCCTTGGTGTGCTTGCGATCTGGTACAGCCTCGTGTATGTACGCGGCTGGGAGGGGGCTGCGCTCGGCATGCTTGGATTTCAGGTCATTTGCGGAGCTATTGCTGGATATTTGATCGAAAAGGCCATTCGGCGATACAGGAAAAGATAAGGGCGTCTGCTGTCTCAAAAGATGTCGAATTTTTCACGAGGCGGCAGGAATTTTCTTTCGAAAAGAGAAATACATATTACTTTAAAATGAAAGCGTTTTCTGGATCAGGAAGGTGATGTTAATGATACACAGTGTGACGAATGGGCTGAATCGTTTTTGTACGTGGGTGATGAGACTGGCCTATTTGAATGTGCTTTGGCTCTTGTTTTCTCTTGCGGGTCTGGTTGTGTTTGGATTGATGCCCGCTACTGCCGCGATGTTTTCAGTGGCGAGAGAATGGGCGAAGGGGAACACGGATGCACCGGTGTTTTCTGTCTTTTTTCGGGCGTTTCAAAAGGAGTGGAGGGCAGCGCAGCTCCTCGGGCTCATGCTTGTGACGTCCGGCCTGTTTCTGTTTGCGGATATGCGGATTGCGGCTCAGATGAATCAGCCTTTGCTCGTCAATGTGTTCCTGAGCATCAGCTTGATTTTCGCGTTTGTTGTGCTGTACGTGTTTCCGGTGTTTTCTCATTTTGATGTGAAAATCAGAGAAGTGCTGAGCATCAGTTTTTTGATTGCCTTCAGCCGTCCGGCGGTGACGCTCATGATGGCGGCGGGCGCTGTCGGTGTGTTGTTTCTCGTGCTTTTTCACGTTGTGTTTCTGCTGTTTTTCAGCGGGAGTTTACTTAGCCTGATCTTAACGAAGCTATCTTTTAAAGCGTTTCGGTCAATGGATCAGCGTCAGGAGAAAGAAAAGGCGGCATGAAAAAAAGAGCTGCTGGCTGGTACAGGCGGATGAAGATTAGGGATAAGCTGTTTGTGTTTCTATCTATGATTATGGCCGTGTCCTTTCTGTTTGTATACAGCGGGGTGCAGTACGCCTTTCATGTGTATGATGAGCAGATTTACCGCAAGTCGTCGGAGGTGCTGCGGATGTCTTCTGAAAGGATCGAAGACGAACTGAAAAAGATAGAGGATGTGTCATATGAAATCATTACGAACGAACAGATTCAGCGCATCCTGATGACGCAAAATCGTGATGATACGTACGATCAGTATCAAATGAAGCAGGAGCTGTGGGATCAGCTGGCGGAATATGCCGGCGATGAAAAGTACATCGATTCCATTCATTTGATTGACGCCCGCGGCTCAGAGTATTCAGCCGGAAGCAGTTCCTCAGATCTTTTGAAGCAGCAGCAGAAAGAGGTGTTTACACGAGCCAAAGCGAAAAATGGAAGAAATCTTTGGATGACGCTCGGCGGTTCAGATCCTGTCCTCATTTCAGCGCGGCAGATCAGATCCTATCATCAGCTGAGTTTGAACGGTTTGGGCATGGTGCTGATTCAAGTCAATGTGAAACAGATGATTCGTGATTTGCCAAAGGATTGGGGCGATGCGGTCGGAGACATCATGATCGCCGACCAAGGCGGGAATTTGGTGTACTCGGCACATGCTTCGGTGTTGGCGTCTGAGGCGGCAAAGGAGACGCTGAAGCACCCTGGTTATGACCTGATAAAAAAGAATGGCAAACGTTACTTTATTTCTTTCCTTCAATCATCCTATCAAAATTGGAGCTACTATAACGTCATCCCCTTTGATCAGATGTTCGAAAAAATTTCCTTTATGAAAACGGTGATCGGCACGTGTTTTCTCCTGTTTTTCTGTGCGGTGTTGCTTTTCGGAAGAAAAATCGCCAACAGCATCACGGAGCCGATTGAGCAGCTTGTGTCCGCTATGAAATCGGTGCAGGACGGCGGCATTGAGGCTGGGGTATCGCTTTCTCTGCCGGAACATACACAGGATGAGGCCGGCATGCTGAACCGCCATTTTACTGTCATGATGAAACGGATTAACGAGCTTATGGAAGAAAATGTGGAAAAGCAGCTCATCATTAAAGAAACCGAATTGAAGGCACTGCAAGCCCAGATCAACCCGCACTTTTTATATAATACGCTCGAGTCCATCAATTGGCTGGCAAAGGCGAATCAGCAAAAACAAATTTCAAAAATGGTGGAATCGCTCGGCTTTCTGCTGCGAAACAGCATTCATATGAAAAAAGATACAGTGACCATTCAGGAGGAGGCGGACATCGTTCTTCACTATATGACCATTCAGCGGTTTCGATTTGAAGAGCGCCTGAATTTCACTTTGGATATCGACGAAGAAGTAAAGCATTGCCTTATTCCGAAACTGACGCTTCAGCCGCTGGTCGAAAATGCGATTCAATACGCGCTTGAGCCCTTCACCAGGCCGTGCGCCATCCGCCTTCAGGCGAAAAAAATGAAGAACTGTGCCTGTATTACGGTCGAAGATAACGGTCCCGGCATGGATGAACAGATTCTCGAAACATCGAGCGGAAGAGGAATCGGGCTTTGGAATATTCGTGAACGCATCAAGCTGACATTCGGAGAGCCGTACGGCTTGCGCATTTATAGTGAGCAAGACAAGGGAACGAGGATTGTGATCACAATACCGTGCCGAAATGAGGTGGCGTGATGTATAAGATACTGCTGGCTGATGATGAGAGGATTATTCTTGACGGAATGGCGGGAATCATTGAGTGGGAGGCGCTTGGCGCTTCATTGATCGGCAAAGCGCAGAACGGGAATGAAGCGTATGACAAAATCTTAAGCAAAAAGCCGCATATTGTCATCACAGACGTGAAAATGCCCGGTATGGACGGGCTTGAGCTGATTAAGAAGGTGTCAGCCGTCAGTCCGTCGGTTCAATTTATCGTCTTATCCGGGTTTGGAGAGTTTGAGTACGCGAAGGAAGCCATGAAATACGGGGTAAAGCATTATTTGCTGAAGCCCTGCAATGAACAGCAGATTATCAGCTCGCTGGAAGAGATCATGGCCGAGCTGAAGCAGTTCGATGTGCGGAAAAAGAGAACCGCTCATCTGAAGCATGAGCTCGATCATATCCGTTCCTTTGCCGCCGATCAATACTTGGAGGGCTTGATCGCCGGTGTAGCCCAGTTGTCACCGCTGCCTTCACTTGTCGGAAAAAAGGTCCGCCTCCTGATTTTAAAAGGGGAACAATCTGTTGATGCTGCGGCTAGAGAGGCATTCGGTTCGGCGCTGACAGCCGTTTGCAGCAGCGGGGAATGGACGGTGCTCGCCGTGGAGGAAAACGCCGCTGAAAAGGCGGCGGACGTTTTCGGGGACTATCGGATGGCAATCAGCCAGGCGGGGGAACTCCGGCACGCGGGGCAGCTGTTTCGGGACACCGTCGAAACGTCTGGTGACCTGCACGGGAGCGCAGTGATTTCGAAAATGATCAGGCTTGTTGCCGATGAGCTCGGAAATCCGAATCTGTCCTTAAAATGGGCGGCGAAGGATATGCTGTTTATGAATCCTGATTATCTGGGAAAATTATTTAAACAGGAAAAAGGCGAGAAATTTTCCCAATACGTGACGCGAGTGCGTCTTGAGCATGCGATGAAGCAGATGAAAATCAGGCGGGACGCGAGTGTCTCAGAAATCGCGGAAGAAATCGGGTTTGGCGATAATCCGAAGTATTTCAGTCTCGTCTTTAAAAAATATACCGGTCTGACACCGTCAGAATTCAGAAAAAAACAGGGAGGCGCTTCCGCAGGATAGCCATCTCTGTTTTTTTTACTTTCCCCACTGTTTTTTGAGTGTTTCTCCCTATCTGAACGCTTTAAAATAAAATGTAAGCACTTACATTAAAGGGGGGATTGGTTTGAAGAAGATTTGTTACGTGCTGCTGTCGCTTGTCTGCGTCTTTTTTTTCAGCGGATGTTCTGCGGGTGAAGAGGCATCGGGGAAAAAAGAAGACATTACGCTCAGAATCGCATGGTGGGGCGGGCAGCCAAGGCATGATTATACAACGAAGGTAATTGAACTTTACGAAAAAAAGAATCCGCACGTCCATATTGACGCAGAATTTGCGAACTGGGATGACTACTGGAAAAAGCTCGCGCCGATGTCTGCCGCCGGCCAGCTTCCCGATGTCATTCAAATGGATACCGCTTATTTGGCACAATACGGCAAGAAGAACCAGCTGGAAGATTTAACGCCGTATACAAAGGATGGAACGATTGATGTCAGTTCAATCGACGAGAATATGCTGTCGGGCGGAAAAATTGACAATAAGCTTTATGGGTTTACGCTGGGCGTCAACGTGCTGTCTGTGATTGCGAATGATGATTTGCTGAAGAAAGCCGGTGCGTCCGTCAATCAGGAAAACTGGACGTGGGAGGATTACGAGAAGCTGGCGTATGATCTTCACGAACAAGCCGGCGTCTACGGCTCCAACGGCATGCATCCGCCTGATATTTTCTTCCCTTATTATTTGCGCACGAAGGGTGAGCGTTTTTATAAAGAAGACGGCACAGGCCTCGCGTATCAGGATGATCAGCTGTTTGTCGATTATTTTGAACGGCAGCTGAGGCTGGTGAAAGCGAAAACATCTCCAACGCCCGATGAAAGCGCACAGATTAAAGGGATGGAGGACGACTTTATCGTCAAAGGCAAGTCGGCGATTACGTGGAACTACTCCAATCAATATTTGGGGTTTGCCCAGCTGACAGACTCGCCGCTGTCTCTTTATCTGCCGCCGGAGCAAATGAAGGAAAAGGCGCTGACGCTGAAGCCGAGTATGCTGTTTTCGATTCCAAAAAGCTCTGAGCATAAAAAAGAGGCCGCGAAGTTTATTGATTTCTTCGTGAATAATGAAGAAGCGAACCAGCTGATCAAAGGCGAGCGGGGCGTACCGGTATCCGACAAGGTGGCGGACGAGATTAAACCGAAGCTGACTGAGGAAGAGGCCAACATTGTGGAATATGTAGAAACCGCTTCAAAACACATCAGCAAAGCCGATCCGCCGGAGCCTGTGGGAAGCGCGGAGGTCATCAAGCTGCTGAAGGATACGTCTGATCAAATTCTGTTTCAGAAGGTATCGCCGGAAAAAGCCGCCAAAACGTTCCGGAAGCAGGCCAATGAAATTTTAGAGAGGAATAATTGACGAGAAATGGGGCTGACGCAATGAAAAAAAGCCGGAGTATGAGAAAAGACAATCTGGCGGGATATGCTTTTATTTCTCCGTTTATTATCGGGTTCCTTTGTTTTACGGTGATTCCGATGGGAGCGTCCCTGTTTCTGTCCTTCACAAGCTATGACTTGTTTACGGCGCCGAAATGGATCGGGCTCAATAACTACAAGGAAATGTTTACGGGTGACGAAAAGTATTGGCAGTCGCTGAAGGTGACGTTTACGTATGTGCTTGCCGGGGTTCCGCTCCGCCTCGGCTTCGCGCTTTTTATCGCTGTCATTTTAAACAATGCATCAAAAGGAACGGCCATTTACAGAACGCTCTTTTATCTGCCTTCGATCATCGGCGGAAGCGTGGCCGTGGCGATTATGTGGCGCAATATTTTTGGCAATGACGGGGTCATCAATGCGTTGCTGTTTTTTGTGGGGATTGATCAAAAAATTCTTTGGTATCAGGACCCGACAAGCGCGCTGTGGACACTGATTTTGCTGTCCGTCTGGCAGTTCGGGTCATCGATGCTGATTTTTCTGGCCGGCCTGAAAAACATTCCGTCTTCGTATTTGGAAGCGGCCAGTGTGGACGGGGCAAATCGGGTGCAGCGTTTCTTTCAAATTACGCTTCCGATTCTCACGCCGATTATCTTCTTTAATCTAGTGATGCAGACGATTTCTGCTTTTATGACGTTTACACCTGCCTATATCATTTCAAAGGGCGAGGGCGGGCCGCTTGACGGGACGCTTTTGTATTCGCTTTATTTGTTCCAGCGGGCGTTTAACTATTTTCAAATGGGCTACGCATCGGCGATGGCGTGGGTCATGCTGATCATTGTCGGGCTGATTACGCTGATTTTGTTTAAAACTTCGGCCTATTGGGTTCATTACGAGTCAAAGGAGGAATGACGGATGGAGCCGGTCAACCAGCCTGTCAGAGAAGCCCCGGTTGTTGAGAGAAAAAAAGCCGGACGCTTCAGGCTCAAGCGCATACTGTTTCATGTTTTTACGGCATCGCTGGCGGTGTTATTGCTGTACCCGGTCATTTGGCTGTTTGTCAGCTCGTTTAAGGAAAGCTCCAGTATTTTTACAACCTCTCATTCTCTCATTCCCGACCCTTTTATTCTCAGCAACTATGCGGAAGGATGGAAGGGCATTGCGGGGCAGCCGTTTCTGACCTTTATTAAAAACTCGGCGATCATTGTCGGGCTGTCCACAATCGGCGCCGTCCTGTCATCGGCTGTCATTGCGTACGGATTTGCGCGCATCCCGTTTAAAGGAAAAGCGTTTTGGTTCGTCTGCATGATGGGGACGTTAATGCTGCCGCATGAAGTGCTGATGATTCCGCAGTATATTTTGTTTGCGAAATTAGGCTGGCTGAATTCTTTTAAACCGATTGTCGTTCCGCCATTTTTCGGGCATGCGTTTTTTATTTTTCTGATGATCCAGTTTATCCGGACGATTCCCGAGGAGCTGGATGAAGCGGCGAGAATCGATGGATGCGGGCGTTTTGCCTGCTTTTGGCGGATTATTCTGCCGCTGATTGCCCCGGCGCTTGCGACGTCTGCGATTTTCTCCTTCTATTGGAAGTGGGAGGAGCTGATTCAGCCGCTTTTGTACTTGAATAAACCTGAGCTTTACCCTGTTTCACTCGCGCTGAAGCTTTTCCTCGATACGGAATCAGCTTCGAACTGGGGTGCGATGTTTGCCATGTCGGCTGTCTCGTTATTGCCTGTGATTCTTGTCTTCTTTTTGTTTCAGAAGTATATCGTTCAGGGCATTAGTACGACCGGATTAAAATAAAAAGGAGTGTTGCAGATGGCACAGCTTATCTTTGATGAAGAAAAGGTCACATCCGTCATTGACCGGATTGTGAAAAGGACATTCCAAATGGATTTTGCATGGGATTGGCCGGGCGGCGTGGCATTTTACGGCGTGGCGGAGGCGTATGAAGCGACGGAAAACGAGGAGTATATCAATCTGTTAAAAACATGGGTTGATGAACAGCTTGAGGATGGGCTGCCGCCGCTTTCGATCAACGGAGTTTCCATCGGCCATACGCTTTTGTTTCTCCACAAGGTGACGGGTGATCACGTGTATTTGGAAACGGCGGGTGAGATGGCGGAATATGTGCTGCATAAGGCGCCGCGCTTTGGCGAGGGGATCCTTCAGCATACGGTTAATTCGACGGAATACGTGTTTCCTGAGCAAGCATGGGCGGACACGCTGATGATGGCAGGGCTGTTTATGCTGAGAATCGGGCGGGTGATGGAGCGTGAGGATTATTTTGAAGACGGTCTGCGCCAGTTCCACGGACATGAAGATGTGCTTCAAGATCCTGTCACAAATTTGTACTATCACGCCTGGGACAACAAAGCGCAAAATCATCTGTCGGGGATTTATTGGGGCAGGGCGAACGGCTGGGCCGCACTCACGATGGCGAAGGCGCTTCCCCTCATTGAGGTGACGCATCCTTCTTTTATGATCATTGACGGCTCTCTCAGAGACCAGCTGAGCGCGCTCGTCCGGCTGCAGGATGAATCAGGCCTCTGGCATACCATTTTGGATGATCCGGATTCGTATCTTGAGGTTTCGGCATCGGCGGGCATTGCATCTGCTCTTTTGCCGAACGGAAAGCTGTATACAAAATACGCGCAGAAATCGCTTGCCGCCATTTTGGATGCGGTGGAAGAGGACGGACGGGTCAGCAAGGTATCGGCCGGAACAGCCGTCATGAAAAATGCCGAAGGATACAAACAGGTGCCTTACAAACGAATACAAGGATGGGGACAGGGACTAGCGCTGACTTTTCTTGCTGATGTGCTAAGAACGAAAAAACGAGTGTATCAGTAAAGCGGCGGCGGGGGGAAAGGGATGAAAAAACAGCCTCAACAGAAGGAACGGGTTTCACGCTGGAAGGGAACGTATTTCAAAAGAAACTTTGTCTTCATTTTGCTGATTGCCTGTATTCCCGGATTGCTGACTGGCGGCGCTATCTATTTTCTTTCGATCGACAAGGTGGAGAAGGAACTGCAGAGGTCGCATGAAACACAGGTGGCGCGGGAAGTTAGCCGGATGGATGAAAAGCTGGGAGTGCTGGAGCTGACTCTCACCCAGATGGCATACGATTCTTCGCTGATGAATGGATTGGCAGAGAAGGATTTGGAGAAAGATTATACGTTCTCCTATCAATTAACGAAAAAGCTGTTTCTTTTACGGGACCAGCAGCCGCTGATCGAGCAGGCTTCCATCTTTCTGAACAGCCCCCGGCCTCTTGTGCTGAGCCCTGAATACAGCGCTTTGACAGAACAGGAGACGCTTCGCAAGTATCGCTCGCTGCTTGCCTCGGACAACAGTATTTATTGGAACCGATCCGGAAATCAAGCGATGCTGATCCAGCTCATTCCGGGTTTGGCGGAGAAACCGTTCGGCGCGATCATGCTGACGGTTGATCCGTTAGAAATGGAGTCGATCCTGCAAAGCTTGTCCCCTTATCCTGAGGGCAGTGCGCTGCTTCTGGACCAAAATCGGGAAGTGCTTTTTCAGGAAGGAAAAAAGGATTTAGAAAAGACTTTAATGGAAGAGATAAAAAAACAGCCGGACGAGAAAGGGCATTTTCAGATGGAATGGGGCGGCACGTTGTATTCCGTCTCCTTTGGAGAAATGAACCGCATGCATCAGCAGTGGACCTTTGTGTCAGCGGCGCCTCTTTCAGCCATTACAGCGCCGATGGTGTTTTTATCAAAAGTGATCATCGTCATGCTTGTCATTTGCATCGGCTTAGCGGTGTGCATGACGTGGTACGCAGCAAAAAAAATCTATCGCCCCATTCAGCATTTGCTTGGCTTGTTTACCGGGGGAGAGAAGAAAACATGGCAGGTGTCCGGGCAGGATGAATTCAAGTGGATTGAAAAGCGATGGCATGACCTATCCCTTGAAAGCCGGAAGCTTCAAGAGCAGCTCCTGCGGCAGACTCCCCATATGAAAAAGAGTTTTTTGCAGCACCTCTTGCAGGGCGATTTTTACTATGACAATGAGGCAAGTCTCAGATCACGAATGGAGGAGGCTGGATGGAACATCGGAGAAAGCGTGTTTCAGGTGCTTGATCTTCAGGTGACAGGGCTCCGCTGCGAAACAAGCATCTTCCGCGCCGGTGATGAACAGCTCGCTGTATTTACCCTGACCAATCTGGCCGAGGAGCTTGCGGAAAAACACTGTTTTCAGCCCTCCATTCTTGATATCGGCCGGCTTTCCGTCACCGTGCTTGTGATGAAAACAAACAGAGATGATCTGAGGGCGTACGTAACGGAGCTTGCACACCAATTTGACGATCTTACCGGATTACACCTGACCGGGACGATGAGCAGGAAGACGGAGCTCGTCGCGGAAATCTGTTCTTTATATCAGGATGTGAAAAGCGGAAAATCCCACAGGCGGTTTGCCAACCGGCATCAGGTGATTGATTTACAGGCCGGCTTCCCTCAGGATGAGCAGTCCGCCCCTTATTACCCTTTTGAGCTGGAAAAACAAATTGTTCGGGCCATCCGGCTGGAAAGAAAACAGGAAGCCGAGGACCTGATACGTGTCTGCATGGAGGAACTGGCGGAAAAGGCGGGCATAGACAGACAGGTGCACTCCGCCCTGATTCAAGTGTTTTCCCGCATTCAGGAGGATATTCTGCATTCCGGGCTCAATCCGAGCGAACTGTTTCAGCATCGGGATCTGCTTCTGGAGATTTCAGAATTGCGCGAACCTGGTGAAGCGGCGGCCTGGATGATGGATGCTGTCGTTACACCATACCTTTCCAAGCTTGAGGGCAGAAAAAACAGACAAGAAAAGCAGCTGGCGGAACGTGTGATGGCCATGATTCATGAACAGTATATGGCGGATCTTTCGCTGGAAAGCTGTGCCGATGCGCTTGGCATGAATTCATACACGTTAAGCAAGGCATTTAAGCAAGTAACCGGCATTAATTTTATTGAATATGTGACCCAAATCAGAATTGAAAAGGCGAAAGAGCTGCTGGTGAATACGAATAAGAAAATTCTTGACGTGTCAGAAGAAGTCGGCTACCGACACAATTACTTTAACCGGATTTTTAAAAAACAGGTCGGCGTGCCGCCGGGTGTCTTCAGGCAAATGTATCAGGAAACGCCGTGAAAGGAGAGGACATGTGATGGAGAAACCGATTCAAGTGTTTTTAGCGGGTGATTCCACCGTGAGTGACTGCCCGCCTCATGAAGCGCCGATGGCGGGGTGGGGGCAGGTATTCGGGCAATTGTTTTCCGAAGATGTAAAGGTGCGCAATCACGCCAAAGGAGGGGCGAGCACCAATTCTTTTGTGGAGGAAGGAAGACTTCAGGCGATTGCCGAGCGCATCACACAGGGCGATTATTTGTTTATTCAATTCGGCCACAATGACCAGAAACCACGGGGGACGCAGCCGTACTCTACGTTTCAGCAATTTCTCACCCTGTTTGCAGATACGGCACGCGAAAAGGGAGCGCATCCTGTGTTCGTCACATCAGTGCAGCGCCGCAGCTTTAATGAAAACGGGCGGATCGAGCATACGCTTGGCGAATATCCTGATGCGATGAAAGCACTGGCAAAGGAGCTTGCTGTGCCAGTGATCGATCTGCTAGAGAAAACAAAGGTGCTGTATGAAGCATACGGGCCGGAGGAGTCGAAGCGATTGTTCGTTTGGCTTCAGCCGAATGAACATCCGAATTATCCGGAAGGCATTGCGGACAATACGCATTTTTCGGAAGAAGGGGCAATGGAGGTTGCGAAGCTTGTGGCAGAAGGCATTGAGGAACTCTGCCTTCCGCTGAAGGACCATCTCGTGAGCCGGGAGGGAAAAGAAGATGTATAAGGAAGGTGCGTGCCTGTACCGTAACCCGCTCCGGTCAGCGAGCGATGTGAAGGACTGGCGTATGGAGGGAGGCGGACAGATTTCATTTGACGATCACCGCTTGCACCTGTCGCATGTTCAGGACGAAGCACACTTTGTCTATTGGTGCCCGGAAACCTTTCCGGACGGCATCATTGTGACGTGGGACTTCTCGCCGATTGAGCAGCCTGGACTGTGTATGCTGTTTTTTTCCGCCGCGGGGATTGGAGGCGAGGATTTGTTTGATCCAAGTCTCAAGAAAAGAACGGGAAAGTACCCTGAATATCATTCAGGAGACATCAACGCGCTCCACCTGTCGTATTTCCGCAGAAAATACGCGGAAGAAAGAGCGTTCCGCACCTGCAATTTAAGAAAAAGCCGCGGTTTCCACCTCGCCGCGATGGGAGCTGACCCGCTGCCTTCTCCAGACGACGCTGATTCTCCGTATCAGATGAAGCTCATCAAAGACAAAGGCTATGTGCACTTTTCAATCAATGATCTGCCCATTCTTGAGTGGACGGACGACGGCAGCGCACATGGGCCTGTGTTAACAAAAGGGAAAATCGGGCTCCGGCAGATGGCGCCCATGAAAGCCGCTTATCGAAATTTTGCTGTGCATCAAGCGGTGAGAAGATGAAGACGACGGTAACGGATGCGCTTTACGCAGGATGCGAAGCGGTGGTGAAAATCGCGTGGCTCAACGGGCTGTGGCTGTTGTTTACGCTTTTGGGCGGCGTTCTTTTTGGCTGGGCGCCGAGTACAGCCGCGATGTGTGCCGTCATACGGAAATGGCTGATGGGGCAAAAGGATGTCCCGGTGTTTCCGTTATTTCTCGATACCTACAAAAAAGAATTTCTCAAGGTCAATGCGATCGGATTGGCGTTTGCGGCTCTTTTGCTCATATTATCCGCGAACTATCATTATTTTTATGCCAGTACGGATTGGCTGTCGTTTGCCGTAACAAGCTGCACTTTGCTTGCTGGGTTTTTGTATATCATCGCGCTGCTGTATGTGTTTCCCCTTTATGTGCACTACCAGCTCCCGCTTCGTAAATATATTCCACAAGCGCTGCTGTATGGCGCCATGCGGCCGCTGACGACCGGCTGTATGCTGATGGGGTGTGGATTTGTCTTTTATTTGCTGTATATGCTTCCTGGCCTGATTCCTTTTTACGGCCCTTGTTTATTTGGGCTTGTGTCGATGTTTTTTGCTTTCAGGGGGTTTCAAAAGACGGAAGCCGAGCACCGTCAAGCTGGGTAACAAAAAAATGACAATCGCGCAAAAAAGTGCAGTGTCTGAAAAAGGCAGATGCAAAAAAGTGTAATTGAAGACCGCTCACAAAGCGCATAAAATCCAATTTAAGTAAGCGCTTACAAATAAATGAGAAGGAGCTGTCTGATGATTACTCGAAGGAAACGCATGTTTACCGCTGTGATGTTGCTGGTCTTGTTGGTGATGGGGGCCTCTGTATGTCCTGTGAAAGCTGAAGGGGCAGCGCGGCAGATGGAAGAGCTGAACCGGGGGCTTGTGGCAGTCAAGACGGACGGCGGCATTTTTGTCAGCTGGCGGTTTCTTGGCACTGAAAACGCATCTGTTTCGTTCAATGTGTACAGAGCCGGGCAAAAGCTGAATGCCGTACCTGTCAAAAGCACGAACTATGTAGATAAAAACGGATCGGCGGCCTCAACGTATACGGTTCGGGCTATCGTAAACGGAACCGAACAGGCGGCTTCTGAAAAAGCCCCCGTATGGGCGCAACCGTATCATTCCGTCCCGCTGGATAAACCGACTGGCGGCACGTCGCCAAAGGGTGAAGCTTACACGTACAGCGCCAATGACGCCAGTGTTGGCGATGTGGATGGCGACGGGCAATACGAGCTGATCCTGAAATGGGACCCGTCTAATTCAAAGGACAACTCACAGGATGGCTATACGGGTGACGTGCTGATTGACGCGTATAAACTGGACGGAACGAAATTATGGCGGATTAATCTCGGCAAAAACATCAGAGCGGGAGCGCACTACACCCAGTTTATGGTGTATGACCTTGATGGTGACGGAAAAGCGGAAGTGGCGATGAAAACGGCTGACGGGACAAAAGACGGCACGGGCAAAGTGATTGGAAATGCCAATGCTGATTACAGAAATGAACAGGGGCGTGTGCTTTCAGGCCCTGAATATCTCACTGTGTTTCAAGGTGCAACCGGGAAAGAGCTTGTCACAACAAATTTTGAACCGGCCCGCGGCAATGTGTCGGATTGGGGAGACAGCTACGGCAACCGGGTGGACCGGTTTCTAGCTGGGATTGCCTACCTCGACGGACAGCGGCCGAGTCTGATTATGACTAGAGGGTATTATGCCAAGTCCATGATTGTTGCCTATAACTTCAGAGGCGGTAAGCTTTCAAAACTGTGGACATTTGATTCCTCACAGCCGGGAAATGAAGCGTTTGCCGGACAGGGGAATCACAGCCTGAGCATTGCGGATGTTGACGGAGACGGTAAGGATGAAATCATCTTCGGCTCAATGGCTGTAGATCATGACGGCAAAGGCATATATTCGACTGGCTTGGGCCACGGGGATGCCCTCCATACTGGGGATCTTGATCCAAGTCGGCCGGGTCTTGAGGTATTTCAAGTTCATGAGGACAAAAACGCAAAATACGGTTTATCCTTCCGTGATGCGGCAACCGGAAAAATCCTTTGGGGCGTTCATGCAGGCAAGGATGTAGGCCGGGGCATGGCTGCCGATATCGACCCGCGTTATCCGGGACAGGAAGTGTGGGCGAACGGCTCTCTTTACACAGCGAAAGGGGTCAAAATCGGAAGCAGTGCTCCGTCCTCGACCAACTTCGGCATTTGGTGGGACGGCGATTTGCTGCGGGAACAGCTGGACAGTAACCGAATCGATAAGTGGGATTATCAAAACGGCGTATCAAAAAATGTGCTGACTGCATCAGGCGCAGCCTCCAACAATGGAACAAAAGCAACACCGGCGCTGCAGGCTGATCTGCTTGGGGACTGGCGTGAGGAAGTCGTGTGGAGAACGGAGGACAGCAGTGCGCTGCGCATTTACACGACGACCATTCCGACTGAGCACAGGCTGTACACGCTAATGCATGATCCTGTGTACCGGCTTGGCATCGCCTGGCAAAATGTCGCGTATAACCAGCCGCCGCACACAAGTTTCTTTTTAGGACACGGCATGGCGGAACAGCCAAAACCGAATATGTATACGCCATAAACAGAAAGGGAGGGAAGGAACGGGCTGCGCGCAGCCCGTTCCCATTAAAATGAAGCCAAAAAAGAGGCAAATGGAATACTTGACAAGAGGCTTAATTGCGGTCAAGACAGAGCAGGGCGTGTTTGTCAGTTGGCGTTTTCTTGGAACGGATCATGAGACGACATCTTTTCACCTATATCGGGATGGAAAGCGGATCACCCGGGAGCCGATCGCTGGCAGCACCAATTTTCTCGATCAAAACGGCATAGAGGAATCTGTTTATCAGGTCGCGGCTGTTAATAAAGGACGGGAAGAAAAGCGTTCCAAAGAAGCTCCGGTCTGGCGGGAAAATGTCCTAGAGGTTCCGCTTAACAAACCGGAAGGCGGTGTGACGCCGGACGGAAAGCCGTACACATACAGCGCCAATGATGCCAGTGTCGGGGATGTGGACGGGGATGGAGAATATGAAATCATCTTGAAGTGGGACCCGTCCAATTCCAAAGACAATGCCCATGACGGATATACCGGGGATGTTCTCATAGATGCCTATAAACTGGACGGCACCTTTTTGTGGCGCATCGACCTCGGCAGAAACATTAGAGCGGGCGCGCATTATACCCAGTTTATGGTCTATGACCTGGACGGTGATGGAAAAGCAGAAATCGCCATGAAAACAGCCGACGGCACAACAGACGGGAAAGGAAACGTCATTGGCGATGAACATGCCGATTTTAGGAACGAACAGGGCAGAATCCTGTCCGGTCCGGAATATTTGACGGTGTTTAAAGGAGAAACCGGTGAAGCGATCACGACCGTGGAATATGAACCGCCCCGCGGCAAGCTGGAAGATTGGGGAGACGGGTACGGCAACCGGATGGACCGTTTTCTCGCCGGAATCGCTTATTTGGACGGGGAGCGGCCGAGCCTCGTGATAGCGCGCGGCTACTATACGAGAGCGGTGCTCGCAGCATACGATTTCAGAAACGGAAGGCTGAAAAAACGCTGGATATTTGACTCCAATCAGCCGGGCCATGAAGCGTACGCAGGGCAGGGGAACCACAGCTTGAGTGTGGCGGACGTCGACGGAGACGGAAAGGATGAAATCATTTACGGCGCCATGGCGGTTGATCATGAAGGCACAGGCCTGTACACAACGGGGCTTGGACACGGAGACGCGATGCATGTAGGGGATCTGGATCCGTCCCGAAAAGGGCTTGAAGTGTTTCAGGTGCATGAGGATGCCTCGAAGCCGTATGGACTGTCGTTGCGTGATGCCGGAACCGGCGAGATTTTGTGGGGCGTTCATGCCGGGACAGATGTCGGCAGAGGCATGGCGGCCCATATTGATCCAAACTACAAAGGATCGCTCGTCTGGGGAATTGATCCGCCGGGCAATGACGGAATGTCATATGGGCTTTTTACGAGCAAAGGAGAAAAAATCAGCGACAAAGCGCCCGCCTCAGCCAATTTTGCCATCTGGTGGGACGGCGACTTGGTCAGGGAACTGCTCGATCATGACTGGGACGGAACAATCGGCAAGCCGAAGATTGAAAAATGGGATGCTGAAAACCGCTGTCTGAAAACAATTTTTCAGCCGGACGGCGTGCTGTCTAACAACGGCACAAAGGGAAATCCTGTTCTTCAAGCCAACCTGTTCGGAGACTGGCGGGAAGAAGTGATATGGAGAACGGAAGACAGCAGCGCGCTCCGCATCTATACAACGACACATCTCACCCGCCATCGTTTTTACACGCTGATGCATGATCCGGTTTACAGGCTCGGCATCGCTTGGCAGAACACCGCCTACAACCAGCCGCCGCACACGGGTTTTTATCTTGGAACGGGAATGAAAAAACCGCCGAAGCCCGCCCTGTACACAGCGGGAAGCAAAACGGAGACGCGGCTATAGGAAGAACGTATCGTATACAAAGCAAAAGCTGGTCGCTTTGAAAGGATGGCGTACGGGCAGGTTCAGGCGTTGCACGCACCGGTTTTCTGACCATAATCGAAATCATATTAAAACGAAAAAAACGAGGGGGAATGAGAAAATGGCAAATCATATCTATCTTGCCGGCGATTCGACGGTTCAAAGGTATGGAGACAGCACCAATCAAGGGGGCTGGGGGCAGTTTCTCGGCTCACATCTGCCGGAGCATATTCAAGTGATCAACAGAGCGATCGGGGGAAGAAGCTCAAAAACATTTGTGGAAGAGGGCAGGCTTCAGGCGATCCTTGATGTGATCGAGCCTGATGACTGGCTTTTTGTGCAGATGGGCCATAATGACGCGTCGAAAAATAAGCCGGAGCGCTACACCGAGCCCTATACCACCTACAAAGAATATTTAAAGCAGTATATCGCCGGCGCAAGGGAAAAAGGCGCCCATCCGCTTCTCATTACCCCTGTGGCCCGCTTTCATTACGAAAACGGCGTGTTTTTGAACGACTTTCCTGATTATTGCATTGCCATGAAGCAGACGGCTGCTGAGGAGAATGTCCAACTCATTGATCTGATGGCCAAAAGCCTCGCTTTCTTTACCGAGAAGGGCGAGGAAAAAGTGTACACCTATTTTATGGTGTCAGAAGGAATTAACGATTACACGCACTTTACAAAAAAAGGCGCAAATGAAATGGCGAAACTTGTGGCAAAAGGCATAAAGGAGCTCGGCCTGCCACTGACAGAATCGATCATCAAAGAAGGGTGAAAAATGTGAGGAGAAAACTGTATCACGGTGCTTGCTATTATCCGGAATTATGGGATGAAGAGACGATCCGGCAGGACATTGACATCATGCGTGAAGTTGGCGTGAATGTTGTGCGGATCGGCGAATTTGCCTGGTCCGTCATGGAACCGGAAGAAGGAAAAATTGACGTCAGTTTTTTCAAAGAGATCATCACCCGGTTGTATGATAACGGAATTGAAACGATCATGTGCACGCCGACGCCTACACCGCCGATTTGGCTGTCGCACGGCCGGCCGGAGCGTATGCATGTAAACGAAAAAAGGGAGGTCATGGGGCACGGCTCCCGTCAGCATGCTTGTACGAACAACCCGTATTTCCGAAAAAAAACCGCCATCATCACCACAAGCATCGCCAAGGAGCTTGGCGAGCTCCCGGGACTGATCAGCTGGCAGCTGGACAATGAGTTTAAATGCCATGTCGCAGAATGTATGTGTGAGACGTGCTTGCGTTTATGGCATGACTGGCTCAGAAACCGTTACGGCGTGATTGAGCGGTTAAACGAAGCGTGGGGAACCGATGTGTGGAGCGAAACGTACCAGACGTTTGAGCAAGTGCCGCAGCCGGGGCCGGCCCCGTTTCTGCATCACGCCTCCTTGCGCACAATGTATCAGCTGTTTTCGATGGAGATGATCGCTTTATTTGCGGATGAACAGGCCAAAATGATCCGCTGCTATTCGGATGCGCCGATCACGCATAACGGCTCTGTCATGTTCAGCGTGGACAATGAGCGGATCTTTCAGAATCTCGATTTTGCCTCTTATGATACGTACGCTTCGCAGGAAAACGCCTCTGCCTTTTTATTGAACTGTGATTTGTGGAGGAATTTGAAACAAGGTCGCCCGTTTTGGATTTTGGAAACGAGTCCGTCGTATGCTGCCTCGCTTGAAAGCTCCGCTTTTCCGCATGCTGACGGATATTTACAGGCCGAAGCCGTATCTTCCTACGCCTTAGGAAGCGAGGGTTTTTGCTATTGGCTGTGGCGCCAGCAGCGTTCAGGCAGCGAGATTTCACACGGTTCGGTTCTGAGTGCTTGGGGTGAACCGACCGTTGGCTACCAAAATGTGCTGGCGGTCGAGCGGGCAAGAAAGGAAATCGAATCAATCATTCTATCGACCGAACCTGTTCAAGCCGAGGCGGCGATGACATACTCCGACAGAGCAAAAGCTTTTATCAAAACAGAGCCTCATCGGGGACTCCAGCACCGTTCGCTTGTGACGCACTTTTATGAACGCATTCTCCACACGGGTATTCACCGTGACCTCATTCCGGAAGGCGCTCCGCTGGACGGCTACCGCCTGCTGTTTACGCCATTTGTGCCGTATCTGTCTTCCGAATTTATCAACAAAGCTTCGGCATTCGCTGAAGCGGGAGGCATCTGGATCGCCGGGCCGCTGACAGGCGGGCGCACAAGTGAGCATACGATTCATACGGATTGCGGGCTTGGAGAACTTGAGAAAACAGCCGGGATCAAAACGCTATATACCTTTCCAATGAACGAGAACGTGAATACAGGAAAAGCGTTTGGCATCACTGCGCCGCTCGGGCTGTGGAGCGCGGTGTTTGATACAGAGAGCGGAAACACGCTTGGCACGGTTGAATCAGGACCGGGAGCAGGCCATGCGTTTCTGACAGAACGGAAACACGGCAAAGGGAAAATCGTCATGCTTGGATCGCTTCCATCCGGTCAAGAAGGGGATGCGATGCTGGAAGCGCTCGTCAGGCATTACGCGGCGGAAGCAGCCATCTCCGTTCGGTCGGATGTGACACCCGGCACGATCGTTGCCCCGCGCAAAGGCGATCACGGCCTTGTGTGGATCATCGTCAATATGGATGGAAAAGGAGGAAGCGTGACATTGCCTGAAGCGGGAACGGATCTGTTGACGAACCGTTCGGCGAAAGCGGGGAGGCTGGCGATCGGACCGCATGAATACCGTGTGATTCAGTTTGACAATCACAGCTGATTCTTTGCATCGAATCAGCTTTTTTCTATGGAGGGAGGGAACTGATGAAAAAGATCAAATGGTTATCAAAACAGCCGAAGGTGACAAGCGGTGTAACATGGGGCGTGCCATGGAAAAAAGGAGAATTGGAAAAAGATGACCCTCTGGCGCTTGTGAATGAAAAGGCGGAAAGCCAATTTGTGCAAAGCGAACCGTCGGCCTATTGGCCGGACGGGAGCATCAAGTGGACGAAGCACGCGGCGGTGTTCGGTGGACAGGAACATCAAAGCTTTACAGTGCAAAAAGGAGAAGGCCCGGAGCCGGACGAAATGCTCAGCATCAATGAGTCAGAGCATGACATCCAAGTGGATACAGGAACGCTCGTCTGTACCATTCATAAAACAGGCTCGGATCTCATTCAATCATTGCAGATCAACGGAAAGCCGATCGCCGCAGGCGGGAGGCTCGTTGCCATAAGAGAAACAAGACGGGAGTCGGCGGCGGAAACGGTTCTTTTTCAGGAAACGTCTGTCAGCCTCATCAAACGTGCGGTGTTTGAGAAGCAAGGCCCTGTCAAAGCGGTGATCAAAATAGAGGGTGTGCATATCCTTCAAAAAACAAATGAGGAATGGCTGCCGTTTGTGGTCAGATTGACGTTTTATGCCGGGCTTTCTGAGATCGGCATCGTGCACACGCAGCTGATCGACAGGAATGGCAAACAAGAATTCATTAAAGGGCTCGGCATCGTGTTTGATCTTTTTCTGGAAGGGGAGCCGTACAACCGCCATTTCCGTTTTGCGGGAGAGAAAGGGATGTACAAAGAACCCGCCCAGCTGTTTGGCACACGTAAATTTAATGAACGGTATCCGCTTTATCAAAAGCAAATCAATGGCAAAACGCTGTTACCAAGTGAAGAGCATAAAGAATGGTTTGCTCACGGCACACAGAACGCGGTTTGGAATGATGTCAAAATCGTTCAGGATTCCAGCGATCATTGCAGCCTGTCAAAACGGACCGGAAAAGACTATGCGTGGGTCGGCATGCTGCATGGCAGCCGGGCGAAGGGGCTCTTCTATGCGGGCGGCGAAAATGGCGGCATGGCTCTCGGCCTGCGGTATTTTTTTGAAAAATATCCGTCATCACTGGAAATTAAAGGTCTCGCCAGCGGCCATCCAAAAATGACCGTCTGGCTTTGGCCCCCGGACGGAGAAGCGATGGATTTACGGCATTATACAGGAAACACCCATGTGGCCAACGCGTATGAAGGCTTTGATGAAATGCGTTCTGACCCGACCGGCATTGCCAACACAAATGAAATCAGCCTGTCGTGTTTTTCGCGCATGCCGTCTGAGGATGCCCTCAATGCGCTCGCTGACAAATGGCAGGCGCCGCCGCTGCTTGTATGCGAGCCGGACGTCTATTACGAGTCAAAAGCGCTAGGGGTTTGGAGTGTCATCGACACCTCCCATCCGCTCAAAAAAGAACTGGAAGAACAGCTCGACGCCGCCTTTCGATTTTACAAAAAGGAAGTCGAGCAGCGCAGGTGGTACGGGTTTTGGCATTATGGCGATGTCATGCATACGTATGATCCGATCCGGCATATGTGGCGCTATGATCTCGGCGGATACGCATGGCAAAACAATGAGCTCGTTCCGACCTTATGGCTGTGGCAGGCGTTTTTCCGCTCAGGCAGTGAGGATATCTACCGCATGGCAGAAGCCATGACCCGCCACACGAGCGAAACGGACAGCTTTCACCTCGGTGAATACGCGGGTCTTGGCTCACGGCATAACGTTGTGCATTGGGGATGCGGCTGCAAGGAAGCGAGGATCAGCATGGCTGGGCTTTATAAATTCTATTATTATCTGACAGGAGATGAGCGGACGGGAGATTTGTTGACAGAAGTGAAGGACGCCGATTACGCCCTCGTCAAAACCGATCCGATGCGCGCTTTTTACGAGAAAGGCAAGCATCCGACCCACGCCAGAACGGGACCTGACTGGGCAGCGTTTTGCTCGAACTGGCTGGCGGAATGGGAGCGAACCGGGAATCCAGATTATCTCAAGAAAATCCAAACGGGCATCAGCTGTCTGAAGCGGCTGCCGCTCCGCTTATTATCCGGCCCGACATTTAAATATGATCCGGCGACCTCGATGCTTCATCATATGGGCGACGGCATAGCGGGCGGATATCATATGATCATTGCCTTCGGCGCGCCGCAAGTGTGGATGGAGCTGGCTGAACTTCTTGATGACCGGGAATGGGAGGAAATGCTGAGTGAATTCGGCGAATTTTACACACTCAGTGATGAAGAAAAACGGAAACAAAGCGGAGGCGCGCTTCATGACGGGCATTTTCACTGGCCGATGTTCGCCGCTGCCATGACAGCCTATGCGGCGAGAAACAAACAGGATCAGAATCTCGCCGCCAAGGCGTGGAATCTTTTGCTTGATGATAAGCTGAGCCATACGCCGCTTCCGATCAAACCAGAGTGCATTGAGACATGGACGCAGCTGGAGGAGCTCCCGTGGGTGACAACCAACACCGTCTCTCAATGGTGTTTAAACGTCATAGCGGCGCTGGAACTGCTTGGAGATTCCCTTCCCGCAAAAAAAGATACATTCGGCAAAAAAGGATAACAGCCGGAATTTCATAGGAGAAATGATGCAAAAAATGAAGATTGCAAGTATTAATGTAAGCGCTTTATATTAAGAAGGGCAAAGGGGAAATGCAAAATGGAAAAAAGGGGGACTTACGCATCATGAAAAATAGAATGCGAAAAAAATGGCTGGCCTTGCCGCTCGCTGCCATGATGATCGCCGGATGCAGCAATTCGGAAACATCCAGTTCAGCAGGCGGTACGAAAGACACGATTAAAATTATGGCACCGCTCTTATCGCCGGAAAGCCCGAGTGAAAAGAGCCCTTCATTAAAAGCGCTCGAAAAATACACAGGCAAAGAGATTAAGGTCACGTGGGTGCCTGATTCATCCTACAACGACAAGTTCAACATCGTCATGGCCTCCGGAGAGATGCCTCATGCGATTGTGATTAAAGATAAGTCAGCCGGCTTTATCAAGTCTGTCAAAGCAGGGGCATTTTGGGAGCTGTCTCCTTATTTAAAAGACTACAAGAATTTAAGTCAGGCAGATGAAAAGATTTTGAAGAACAGCTCGGTGAACGGCGAGGTGTACGGAATCTACCGAACGAGGGACCTGATCAGAGCGTGTATGATCATCAGAACCGACTGGCTTGAAAATGTCGGTTTGGAAATGCCGGAAACGCTTGATGATTTTTATGAAGTGCTGAAAGCCTTTAAGGAAAAAGATCCCGACGGAAACGGCAAGGATGATACGTACGGCATGACCGTGCCGAAATGGATGGGGCTCGGCAACGGAAGCCCGTGGGATGTTCTGCAAATCTGGTTCGGCGCTCCGAACCGCTACGGCGTTGAAAACGGAAAGCTGATTCCTGATTTTGCAACGAAGGAATACATGGATGCGCTCAAGTTTTTTAAAAAGCTTTATGATGATGGTTTAATCAATAAGGACTTTGCGGTCATGGATTCAGCGAAGTGGAATGATCCGGTTGTGAAAGGAAAAGCGGGTGTCATCGTTGATACCGGCTCCAGAGCATCTCAAATTCAAAGCGCGATGGAGGAGGCAGATGAGTCGAACAAGGATGTGATTGATATTGTCGGCTCGCTTGAGGGACCGAATGGCAAGCGCACCTTCCCGACATCCGGCTATTCAGGGATGATCACGATACCAAAATCAAGCGTCAAAACCGAAAAAGAGCTGAAAGAGGTGCTGTCCTTCCTCGATAAAATGAATGATAAGAAAGCGCAGATTCTCACGAACAACGGAGTGGAAGGCCGCAATTATGAGCTCAAGGACGGCGTATTCACCTCGCTTGAAAAAAACAACAAATCCCTTCTTTATGAGCATGAAGGCTTGGCGCAGTTCAGCATGTCGATTCCGAAAAGCGAGTATTACATCGAAGACCAGAAAACAAAGCTCTTCCAGCATCGCAAGGACATTATAACCGAAGGAGAAAAAATAGCCGTCTTTAATCCGGCTGAGTCGCTTGTATCTGATGTCTATACCCAAAAAGGAGCCCAGCTTGACAACATCATTCTCGACGCGAGAACGCAATTTATCATCGGAGAAATTGATGAAAAAGGGTTCGGGGATGCGGTGGAGCTTTGGGAAAAAAGCGGCGGCAATGAACTGATGAAGGACTTGAACAAATTGTATCAATCGACAAAATAAACCGATGCGCCTGCCGTTCGGCGGGAGCGCCGGTATCACGAAAGGAGAACAGATATGGAAACTGTGCCGAAGAAGGAAGATTCACCTGTTCTCACTGCTGGAAAAGGCATCAGCTGGATGGCTGCGTTCAAACGGGACAAATGGCTTTATCTTCTGCTTATTCCCGGCCTGCTTTATTTTTTGATATTCAAATACTTGCCGATGTGGGGTGTACTGATCGCATTTAAAGACTATTCGCCTTATCTCGGCTTCTGGAAAAGCGAATGGGTCGGCTTTGATTATTTCAAAGACTTTTTTATGAATCCGGATTTTTTCCGGCTGCTGCGCAATACTCTTATGCTGGCGAGCCTGGATCTTTTGTTTGCCTTTCCCGCGCCTCTCATTTTGGCCTTGCTTTTGAATGAGGTGAGGAAGGCCGTGTATAAAAGGTGCATCCAAACTTTTATTTACGTGCCTCATTTTGTGTCATGGACAATTGTGGTCAGCATCACCTTTGTTTTCTTTACTGTCGATACAGGTGTGATCAACAAATTTATCATGGGCCTGACAGGTGCGCAGATTTCCTTCTTATCGGATGCGGACTGGTTCCGGCCGATGATTGTGATGCAAAGCATCTGGAAGGAGACGGGCTGGGGTACGATTTTATTTCTGGCCGCGCTGGCGACAGTTGATCAGGAGCAGTATGAAGCCGCCATTATGGACGGAGCGGGCCGGTTCAGGAGAATGTGGCATATTACGCTGCCGGCGATCAGAAGCACCATTATCGTTCTGTTAATTTTAAGAATCGGCAGCTTTTTGAATCTCGGCTTTGAACAGGTATATTTGATGACGAACTCGCTCAACCGGAGCGTGGCTGACATTTTTGACACGTACGTGTACATGATGGGGATTACCCAAGGCGCGTACAGCTACAGCACGGCGGTTGGTTTGTTTAAATCGGTTGTCGGGATTATCTTGATTTTCGGCGCCAATTACATTGCGAAAAAGTTTGATCAGGAAGGATTGTTTTAAAGGAGGGAGAGGTATGACTGACATTCACACGATGCACAACACAAAAGCCGGACGGGTGTTTGACGTCTGCAACTATCTGTTTCTCGGCGGAGTCGGCGCGATTACCATTTTGCCGTTTTTGTATATTATCGCCGGTTCCTTTGCGACAGAAGCGGAACTCGCCCAGCGCAGCTTCTTTATTTTCCCGAAAACCTTTACACTTGATGCTTACAAGTATGTGTTTTCGACACCGACGTTCATCCGAAGCATGGGCGTCTCCATCTTCATCACCGTGGTCGGGACGGCTGTGCAGCTGTTTTTCACCTTTACGATGGCGTATCCGCTGGCGAAGCGGCATGTGAAGGGGCGGAATCTGCTGTTGAACCTGGTGATCTTTTCTATGCTCTTTTCCGGCGGCATGATTCCGACGTACCTTGTTGTGAAATCACTTGGCCTTTTGGATACGTATTGGGCATTGATTCTGCCGATGGCGATTAATCCGTTCAACCTTATTATTATTAAAAACTTCTTTCAGCAGCTGCCGCGCGAGCTGGAGGAATCGGCAAAAATGGACGGCTGTTCAGAAATCGGCGTTTTTTGGCGGATCGCCCTGCCGCTGTCAAAGCCGGTTATTGCGACTTTTGCGCTGTTTTATGCGGTCGGGATTTGGAATGATTTCTTCCACGCCCTCTTATATATCAATGACAGTGCAAAATGGCCGCTGCAAATGGTGCTTCGCCAAGTCACAATCTTATCGGATTTAACGGCGACCAATGGCGATACGATGCAAAATACCGTCCCGCCGGAGCAGGGGATTAAACTCGCCGTCATTGTCATTGCGACACTTCCGATTTTGGCGGTCTACCCATTCTTACAAAAACACTTTGCAAAAGGAATGCTGATTGGTTCGGTGAAAGGTTGAGAAAGGGAGTGTTTCCTATCAGTACGTTAGATCAAATTAAAATCGCCTATATCGGCGGGGGATCCCAAGGCTGGGCCAGAAGCCTGATGAGTGATCTGTCGATTGATGAACGGATGTCAGGCACGGTGGCGCTTTATGACCTTGATTTTGAAGCGGCTCAGAAAAATGAAGTGATCGGCAATCACAGTGGAGACGGCAGATGGAGGTACGAAGCGGTTTCCACTTTGAAAAAGGCGTTATCGGGCGCGGATATCGTCATGATTTCGATTTTGCCGGGTTCACTGAATGATATGGAAATCGATGTCCACTTGCCTGAGCGCTGCGACATTTATCAGTCTGTCGGAGATACTGTCGGGCCGGGCGGGATTATCAGAGGCTTGCGGGCTGTTCCGATGTTTGCGGAAATTGCCCGGGCAATAAGAGACTACGCGCCAGAATCATGGGTCATAAATTATACAAACCCAATGTCTGTCTGTACAAGAGTGCTGTATAAAGTGTTTCCCGGCATCAAAGCGATTGGCTGCTGTCACGAGGTATTTGGCACGCAAAAGCTGCTGGCGGAAATGGTCAAAGAAAGGCTCGGAGTAGAGGTGCTGCGGCGTGAAGATATCCGCGTCAATGTCCTGGGCATTAACCATTTCACATGGATCACGGAAGCTTCTTACCGCCATATTGACCTGCTGCCTATATTTCATGAATTCAGCGCACATTATGGAGAATCAGGATATGAGCTGGAGGGGGAAAGCTGGAGGGATAGCGTCTTTCGGTCGGCGCACCGTGTGGCGTTTGATTTATTTGAAACGTATGGCGCCATCCCTGCTGCGGGTGATAGGCATCTGGCGGAATTTCTTCCCGGCCCTTACCTCAAACAGCCTGAGTCATGGAAATTTCATCTCACACCTATATCATTCAGAAAACAAGACAGAGAGGAGAAACGAAAAGAAACAGAACGATTGATCGCGCAAAAACGGGGCGTTAACGGGAAGGCCTCGGGAGAAGAAGGGGTGAACATCGTAGCGGCTCTTCTCGGATTGGGTGAACTTGTCACGAATGTAAATGCGCCGAACCAAGGCCAAGTTTCCAATCTGCCTTTACAAGCGATTGTCGAAACGAACGCCTTGATTACCCGCAACAGCGTCCAGCCGATTTTCTCTGGAGCGCTGCCAAAGGGTGTGAAAATGATTGCGACGAGGCACGTATCCAATCAGGAGGCGGTGGCGGAAGCCGGTTTAACAAGGAATCGCGCGCTTGCTTTCCAGGCCTTTCTCAATGACCCGCTTGTCACGATTGACCGCAGTGATGCAGAACAGCTTTTTGATAACATGCTGGAAAAGCACCAAATAATGTGAAAAACGTCAGCCAGCGAATGGGTTGATTTTTTTATCGAAATCAGCAGTTCCGGTTTAGAAAGATGGCACTTGACTATAATGGTAGTAGCTTTTAAGAAGTAGGTGCTATCAACAGTGGGAGATTATTTAGATGTAGCAATAGAATTAGTTTGCGGTCTCGGTATTTTATTTGTCATCTTGAAGTTTCTTGGGAAAACCCAATTCTCTCAACTCACCCCGTTTGACTTTATTTCCGCTTTAATTTTAGGGGAACTGGTCGGAAATGCCGTCTATGATCATGAAATCAAAATTAAAGAAATTATTTTTGCTTCACTCCTATGGGGCTTTCTTATCTATTTAATTGAATTGATTACACAAAAACTAAAAGGAACCAGAAAGTTTCTGGAAGGCGAACCGAATATTGTGATTCATAAAGGAAAAGTGAAATACAAGATGCTGAAGAAAAACAAGCTCGATATTAACCAGCTGCAAAGCCTTCTGAGGCAGGAAGGCTGTTTTTCGATTCAGGAAGTGGAATATGCGATTCTGGAAACAAACGGAATGATCAGTGTACTCCCGAAAGCCGATTTCGGTAAACCGACCAGAAAAGATATGAACCTTCCGATAAAGGAAGTGTCTTTGCCGATTACGTTAATTCTTGATGGGGAGATTGTGTATGATAACCTGGCGGAAGCAGGCGTGGATGAACAATGGCTGAAGCAATCGCTGCAAAAGCAAGGAGTTGAAAAGGCTGAGGACGTCCTATACGCGGAGTGGCAAGCCGACCAGCCGCTTTATGTCACCACATATAGAGAAGGCAGTTCGTCATGACCGTAAAAAAGAGCTTGCAGCTCGTGCAAGCTTTTTTCATTATTCATGAGTCCCTTGTTTAACAGCTCTTACATGATACATGCTCACTTCAGTGCTGATCAGATAATCAGGCTTTGGTTTGCCCTTGTTCGCTTTATGGCCGGCGATATGCGCATCGCTTTTTTCCCATTGCTTCCAGTGATCCTCAGATTCCCAGCGAATCATGACAACAACTTCCTCATCACCGCGGCGGACGTTTTTCTCAAGCACTGTTACATCAATTATACCTTCTTGTTTTTCAATGATTCCTTCAGCACTGAAACGTTCGATTACTTTGTCTGCATGGCCTTCTTTTACCGTCATTTTTCTCAACTGAACAAACATCTGTCTCTCTCCAATCATTCTCATATATGAATGATTGTAAATGAAATTCATTCTCAATGTCAAAGAAAGAGCACGGCCGAATAGAACCCCCGCCGCATCGCTATTCTTTCAAGCCAGTTTGCATCGGGTGGTCCGCCGCCATATCGAAGCCAACCTTCTCCGCCAAAATTTGCTTCGCCTTTTGCGGTCTTCAACATATACAGTTGTTTGATCATAGGGAAACCTCTCATTTGTAAGATCGTTATACGATACCTGTTACCAGATGAACAACATAAAAAATCAGCCGGCAAAACAGGCTGATTTTTCGATTAATACGAGCAGCTTACAACATCTATTAAATTTGTATCTAAGGCGAAATAAATCCAGCGCCGCCGGTAAGAATCCCAATAAAAGCCGCCGACGGATCTTCTGCCAAGGATAATCGGGTAGAACCAGAATGAGCTGCCGTTGGTTAACCAAACATAGGTAAACCGGAAGAGGCATGGCTGAATGGCAACGGGCTCAACTAAATAAGTGCCTACTTGAGCGCTCTGCGGCTTTTTCGGTTTCGCCGGCTTTTTTGAAGGGGGGGGACCCTGCGGCGCGGCGCCGATACCAGGCACAGCACCACCGCCAATGCCAGGAACGGAGCCGCCGCCGATACCAGGCACAGCACCGCCGCCAATGCCGGGAACGGAGCCACCGCCGATACCAGGCACAGCACCGCCGCCAATGCCGGGAACGGAGCCCCCGCCAATGCCAGACCATGGATAACCATCTGGATAACGGTATTCATATTCAAAAACAGGCCAAGGTTCATAAAAATGCCCGGCAAACATATAAGGATCAGTATAATACATGTGATAACGTCCTTTCTCATTGTAAACTGTACATTTGCAGTTTATGCATGCGGACTTAGATTGGTGCATTCGCCTATGGATAAAATTGGAATGCGCTCCGGGAGTAGAATCATATCATTTTTCCCTAGTCCCATTCACAATTCCGATTTATACTTTTATAATAAAAGAGCTTCTACTATGAAAAAGGAGACAGACCGTGAATATCGATCAATTATTATATCAATATATCATAGACAACACTGCGGATATTACTGAGAAATGGTTCAGTTTACGATGTCAGCTGAAAGGTGAGCTATATTCCGCCGACAATTTAAGTGAAGAAATGAAAAAGCAGTTAACCGAGCAGCATACGTTTACCAATATCACAATCGCAAGCGCGTTTTTGGAGGATCAAACCGAGTTTCAAAAAAATCTGGCAAAATGGGCGCTAACCGTTGCGAAAAACAGGGTAGAGCAAGATGTTCAGGTGCATGAGGTTGTAGAAGCCATCTCAAACTCCAGAGTCTCATTCTGGGGCGCAGTCGTTTCGTTTATAAAAGAGAATCCGGATATCGTCACAAATCAGGATGCCGACCGATGGAACCGGATTGTGAATCAGTCGTTCGATAAGCTGATTATTGAGTTTTCCGAGCAGTATCAAAAATTTATGCTGCTGAGGCTCACGTCTCAGCAGGAACTGATTTCTGAGCTGGGCTGCCCGGTGATTTCCATTGCTGATGGAATCGGGATATTGCCGCTTATCGGCTCGATTGATACAAAACGGGCACAGGTCATTTTAGAAACAGTGCCGGTCAGCTGTATCGAGAGAAAAATCACAAGCCTTGTCGTTGATCTTTCGGGTGTTCCGATTGTGGATACCATGGTGGCGCAGCAGCTGTACAACTTGTCAAAAACACTTTTCTTACTAGGCGTAAAAGCTGTATTTTCAGGGATTCGCCCGGATGTGGCCCAGACATCGATTCAATTGGGGCTTGATTTCAGTGAATACGAAACGTACGGCACGCTGAAGCAGGCATTAGAAAACATGGGCGTCCGCTGTATTGTGGAGCAATTAGAAGAAAACAAATAGGAAGTTGTTCAGGCATATGATTGTCCGCCAACGGATGATCATATGCCTTTTGGCTTTCAAAATCAACCATTGATCCGAAAGGAGTGCAAAAAATCATCAGCCCGATGGAGGCGCTCGATTTTGGCAATGTTACAGCATAATTCTCTAAATTCGAATCAAAAGCACTGTTTTTCGCTGAAAAGGAAAGAAGGAAGTCTTGGCGTAAAGGCGTTTGGTTTCTTTAAATTTTCCTTAAAACACATACATATTTCATCCAATTTTTATATAATAGACCTTTAAGATCATATTTTGGGAGGATTTTTGACATGCAAGCTACGGTTCACGAGAGTAAGCAATCGATCATGCAGCGTATTTTGACAGTCTTTGTTTTCACATTATTAATCGCGACTGTCGGTCTTTTTATCGGCCAATTTGTTCCTGCCGCTTTGATGCTGCCGCTTTCTATTCTTGAAGTGGGAATGATTATTCTGGCCTTCTGGATGCGCAGAAAAAAAGCGGTTGGGTATGCGTTTGTATATACATTCGCGTTTGTTTCCGGCATTACCTTATTTCCGATCGTCAGCCACTACGCTTCCATCGCCGGCGCCTATGTCGTGCTTGAAGCCTTTGGTTCTACATTTGTCATTTTTGCTGTTCTGGGCACAATCGGCGCGAAAATGAAGAAGGATTTATCCTTCCTGTCGTCATTTCTGCTGGTTGCCGTGCTCGCACTTGTAGCGGTCGGCATTTTCAACATTTTCAGTCCGTTAAACTCAGCGGCGATGATGGCGTATTCCGTGATCGGAACCATCGTCTTTTCCCTTTACATTTTGTATGATTTGAACCAAATCAAACACCGCCATATTACGGAAGACTTAATTCCGGTTATGGCATTATCGCTGTACCTTGACTTTATCAATCTATTCATCAACCTGCTTCGCTTCTTCGGCATTTTGAGCAGCGATGATTAATCAGAGAGCGCCTGTCATTGATTGGCGCTTTTTCCATACATCAAAAAGGCAGGTGAAGTGATGATGAAAAAACAACTAGGCGCTTATGTCTCCTTGGCAGCAGCCATGGCAATCGTCGGCAGCTCTGTCGTCGTCGGCAAGCTGATGGTCGAGCGCATTCCGGTCTTTCTATCCTCGGGGCTGCGTTTTTTGCTGGCTGATATCGTATTGCTGACGCTGCTGTTTTGCATTGAAAAAGGGTTTCCGGCTTTGACGAAAAAAGATGTGCTTGTATTGCTGGTGCAATCATTCACAGGCGTGTTTTTGTTCAGTATTTTCCTGCTGTATGGGGTTCAATATACGACTGGAACGGAAAGCGGCATTTTGACAAGCACAACACCGATGGTAATCGGTATTTTATCCTTTTTCCTCCTGAGAGAAAAAATAGAGAAAAAGACGTTGATCGGCATTTTTCTGGCTGTTTGCGGCGTAATGGCGATTAATCTGTTTGGGACAGGGAGCCAAGACGGGACGCCGCACGCCTTATTTGGCAACATGCTGATCATTGCTGCAGTCATAGGCGAAGCGTTGTTTACATTGATGGCCAAGCTGCTGTCTCCGCATATTTCGGCATTGGCGATTTCAACCTTCGTATCGCTCTTCGGCTTCCTGTTTTTTCTCCCGTTTGCTTTGGTTGAGGCCTCTTCATTTGATTTCAGCGTTCCGTCAGTTTTGGAGTGGTCGTATGTGCTGTATTACGCGCTTTTTGTCACCGTTTTGGCGTTTTACTTATGGTATAGCGGAGTGACGAAGGTGACGGCGGGGGTATCGGGCATTTTCACATCCGTTCTTCCAGTCTCCGCTGTCATTTTGTCAGGTGTGATATTGAAGGAGCCGTTTGAGCTAGTGCATCTGATCGGCATTGTATGTGTCATCAGCGGCATATTTGTTACGGTCATAAAGAAAAAACAGCCGGATACGTATCCGGCTTCAAAAGAAAAGACGCTGTAGCCTGTCCGGTCGGACGGGTTTTTTAGTCTTTAAACACGCTCAGCTTTTCAAACAGATCACCCAGCATCTTCATGAACATGTCTTTTTCCTCGTCGCTGTAGTTTTCCATGACAGCGGAAATCTTGCTGAAATGGCCGGGCAGAAATTGCTCCAGCCGTTCTTTGCCTTCCTTTGTCAGCTCGATACTCATTTTTCGTTTATCCTCGGTGTGATGCCTGCGGCGGACAAATCCGTCCCTGGCCAGTCCGTCAAGCAAGCCGGTAATCGTAGCTTTCGTGACGTTTGATTGCTTGGCGAGCTCCGTCGGGCTTAACGTGTGGTCCTTTGCGTCGAACAAAAGCATCAGGATTTTAAATTTTCCTTCAGACAGCCCGCTGCCCGCGAAGTAATGCTCCATCACATGATTCATTTTTTTGGAGATGTCAAAAAGAGATAAAAACAATTCAAGAGAACCGGCGTCTATATGGGCATACGTCTCGGCATGTTCTGTTATATGCTTATATTTCGGTAAATGTTTTAATTCCATCACAATAAGCTCCCGTACATTCGTTGTGACACGATTATATAGGAGGAAAAATCATAACGCAACTTGGCTTGGAGATGATTGACAGATTTTCTTGGGGCATAGTAAGGTAATATGGTTAGGTGCCTAACTACATATATAGAGCTGAAAAGGTGGTTATTCATATGAAACATATTTTGATAGCGGGAGGCGGAATTGGCGGATTGTCAGCGGCAATTTCCCTCGGGAAAGCAGGTTTTTCCGTCACCTTATGTGAAGCGGCTGCAGAAAACCGCAAGACCGGCGCAGGGATTCTCCAGCCGCAAAACGCACTGGCGGTGTTAAAGGAGCTGGGCGTATTTGAAGAGTGCTGCGAGCATGGATTTCAAACAGCATGGTTTAAAACATTCGATAAGCAGGGGGATCTATTATTCAAAGTCAGTGAGTCTTTCTTAGATGATAAGCTTCCGGGCCGCAATAATATTCTGAGAAAAACGTTAAATGACATTCTCATCAAGCATGCCGAAGCTTCGGGTGCAAGGATCTTGTGGGGGAAAAAGATTGTGGCTTATGAAGAAACGCCTGAAGCGGTTACCGCTGTATTTGATGATGGAGAAAAGATGCAGGCCGACATTCTGGCGGGCTTTGACGGCATTCATTCCATTGTACGGGATGCCATGCTGCAAAAAGAAATAGAAAAAGAGTTTCTCGGCATGGGGGCGTGCCGCTTTTATATCGAACTTCCCGATGACACATTTGAGGACGCGACATTGATGTACAGAAGCGGAGAGACACAAATCGGCGTTGTGCCTTTGGGGGAACATGCCGGCTATATTTTCGTCCTCCAGCCTTGCGCGAGCGATTATTGGGATGAGGAAGACACCCGGTTTGATAGAGTCAAAGAGATTCTCTCTGGCTTTCCGGGGCTGGATTTTGTCACGAAGCATATGTCAAAAGAGCATCCTGTTATGTTTAACAAGCTGGAGCAGGTCGCAGTACAGGACCCGTGGTACAAAGGCCGCGTCGTCATCGGAGGAGACGCCGCCCACGCCGGAGCGCCGACCTTGGCGCAAGGAGCGGCAATGGCCATCGAGGATGCGATCGTCCTCGCCGAAGAACTCAAAAACAACGCCGACCACGAAACCGCATTTCAGGCGTACTACGAAAGAAGAGCTCCCAGAGCGCTCAAAGTCCAGAACCTATCCTCAGAAATCGTCCGCCGCGGGCTGAAAGGAGAGCCGGGAGCGGAAGAGCTGATGGGGGAGTGCTATGCGGTGTTGAGGGAAGGGTATTAGAATTGTCATACGTTTGCCACTTATAGATGAACACAGTATTTATTTATACATTAGTAGTGCTGTGGAATTATAATCTTAGGAAGGGGAAATTTGTATGCCGTGTAATACTTATTATGCAGATTATGTGCTAAAAATTTGTACAGATGCCGATTCTTATTCAGAGAGGGCAACATCTATTGATTGTGTAGCATCATATGGTGGAGGTTCAATTGCGACATTTGACTACTCAATGAGAGTAGAAGTGTGGAATGGTCATGATTGGGTTGTAAATGAAGTGAAAAAGGGTTACTTTAGTCACTCAACGCCGGCAAAGGTGTTTAAGTTGAAAAATCAGAAGTCATTAAAAAAGGGGAAAAATAGTGCCAGAGTAAGACTTATAGCCACTGATAGAGCCTCTGGAGCAAAATTTAACATTAAAACCCCAGCTTTTATAGTCAAACGATAAAGTATAACGCTGCCTGCATTTTTAATGCTGGCAGCGTTATACTAAAATATTCAGTATTTCTAACTTTTAAAGTATTAAACAAATATTATTAACGGCCTTTTTTAATAGATCTTTGATAGAAAATGTTTTCTTTAAATAATTTGATAGATTTATATCATTGCTGTTCTGTGTTCCTCCGTATCCGCTCAATCACCTCATGCAGCCCCTCAGGCTTATAAAACTCCACCGGGGAACTGCCCTTCTCAAACGAAATCGTCTCGGCTTCAATCAGCGCGACATAGCGCCCGTTCACTTTTGCGAGATGAATCGACTCGCCAAAATCCGCTAGCAATCCCTTAATCTCGGTATCTCCGACTTTCATTTTCAGCTGGGCTTCCGGTGTGTGCTCGATGATTTGGGCGGAGGCTTCGATGACCTGATGGGTGTCGAGGCGCTCTTGGATTTCGCGTTTTTCGCTTGCTTCCCAAATTTCGATGTCTTGTTCAAATTGCTTCAGCTCTTCGCTGTTGTCTTCAAAAGTCTCGTAGACGTGCTCCTGCACCATGTTCATGACCTGGTTTTTCATAATTTCCGGCATTGATTCGCCGTACTCGACGAATTTGAGAAAGTCCTCGAAATAGCGGGCGTGCGAGGATTGGTGGATTTTCAGCTCGCCTTCCTCGATCATTCCTTCCTCCGGCATGTACGGGTATTGGATGCTTTTCATGTTTTTTGTCGTAATCGCCATTTCGACTTTTTTAATGAGAGAAGACGCGTCTGAAATGCGAGCGACTTTCGGCTCGAAATCACATTTCATAATAAAGACAAACGACTCGTCGAAGTATTTTCTCGGAACGGCCGAAGCCACAAGGAACACGCCGCCGCGGACCGCGCTCGTGTCGAGGTACGTGCGGACGAACTGCTCGCTCAGCTCGTTAAAGTCTTCTTTTGTTTCCGCCAGGCGCGCCCGGTTGAACATGTTGTAGTTCGGGTTGGAATCAAGCTCGTGGCCGGGTTCGACGATAAAATGGCCGATTTTCGTCGGCACCTGCTCAGACTGCGGATGGCGGTCGGCTTTCCGTTTGACGATTTTTTTCAGCTCTCCGTCTAGAAAGTCCTTCAGCTCGCTTTCTTCAAATTCACCCGTATCAAGGGTCTGGAAGTGCTTGAACTGCTTGTTCGCCTGCTCATCCTTGCCTTCCACCTGTATGACATAAAAGGATAAAAATCGAATTTCAAAATCCATAAATGAACTCACCTTATTCGCGTATTGTACAGCTTCTCAAGTATAGAAAAAACGATGTTCATACGTCAATCAGAGGAATGGAATAATCATCACCATGAAAGGGAAATGTAGTCAAATAGAAGGCATTTCATACGGAAAGGAATGGTTCGATGAAGGAAACAAGTCCGATTCCTCAGCCGAAGACGTTTGGGCCGCTTGGCAACCTGCCTTTAATTGATAAAGACAAACCGACGATTTCGCTGATCAAACTGGCGGAAGAGCAGGGCCCAATTTTTCAAATGCACACACCTGCGGGCACGACCATTGTGGTGTCCGGTCATGAATTGGTGAAGGAGGTTTGTGATGAAGAGCGATTTGATAAAAGCATTGAAGGCGCCTTGGAGAAGGTTCGCGCGTTTTCGGGTGACGGATTGTTTACAAGCTGGACGCATGAGCCTAACTGGAGAAAAGCGCACAACATTCTGATGCCGACGTTCAGCCAGCGGGCCATGAAGGATTATCATGAAAAAATGGTCGATATCGCTGTTCAGCTCATCCAAAAGTGGGCCAGGCTCAATCCGAATGAAGCAGTCGATGTCCCCGCTGATATGACGCGGCTGACGCTGGACACGATTGGGCTGTGCGGATTTAACTATCGCTTTAACAGCTACTACAGAGAAACGCCCCATCCGTTTATCAACAGCATGACGCGCGCGCTTGATGAAGCGATGCACCAGATGCAGCGGCTTGATTTTCAAGATAAGCTCATGGTGAGGACAAAGCGACAATTTCATCATGATATTCAAACGATGTTTTCGTTAGTCGACAGCATTATTGCGGAGCGCAAGGCGGATGGGGATCAGGATGAAAAAGATTTGCTCGCCCGCATGCTGAAGGTGGAAGATCCTGAGACCGGAGAAAAGCTTGACGATGAAAATATCCGTTTTCAGATCATTACGTTTTTAATTGCAGGGCACGAAACAACGAGCGGCCTGCTATCCTTTGCGATCTACTTTTTATTGAATCATCCCGACAAACTGAAAAAGGCGTATGAAGAGGTCGACCGGGTGCTGACAGATGCAGCGCCGACCTACAAACAAGTGCTTGAGCTGAAATACATCCGGATGATATTAAATGAATCCTTGCGTTTATGGCCGACAGCCCCGGCTTTCAGCCTTTATCCAAAGGAAGACACAGTCATTGGCGGAAAGTACCCGATTACGACGAAAGACAGAATTTCTGTGCTGATTCCGCAGCTTCACCGAGATCGAGACGCTTGGGGAGAGGATGCCGAGGAATTCCGTCCAGAACGGTTCGAACAGCAGGACCAAGTGCCCCATCATGCGTACAAACCGTTCGGAAATGGACAGCGGGCCTGTATCGGCATGCAGTTTGCCCTTCATGAAGCCACACTTGTGCTGGGCATGATATTAAAATATTTCACGTTGATTGATCATGAGAATTATGAGCTTGATATCAAGCAAACCTTGACACTCAAGCCGGGCGATTTTCGTATCGGGGTTCAAACACGGAACCAGGAAGCCATTCATGCCGACGTCCCGGCAGCTGACAAGGCGGCGTCTGATGAGCAAAAAGAGAAAGCGGAAGCAAAGGGCGCATCGGTCATCGGCCTAAATAACCGGCCGCTTCTCGTTCTGTATGGCTCTGATACCGGCACCGCGGAAGGCGTCGCCCGGGAGCTTGCCGATACAGCCAGTCTTCACGGCGTAAGAACTGAAGTGGCGCCTCTGAATGACCAGATTGGAAAGCTCCCGAAAGATGGAGCGGTAGTCATTGTGACCTCTTCCTATAACGGAAAACCGCCAAACAATGCGAGGCAGTTTGTGCAGTGGCTTCAAGAAATCAAACCGGGTGAGCTTGAGGGCGTCCGTTACGCGGTATTTGGCTGCGGTGATCATAACTGGGCGAGCACGTATCAGGACGTGCCGAGATTCATTGATGAGCAGCTTGCGGAGAAAGGCGCGACTCGGTTTTCTGCGCGCGGAGAGGGTGATGTAAGCGGTGATTTTGAAGGGCAGCTTGACGAGTGGAAAAAAAGCATGTGGGCGGACGCCATCAAAGCATTCGGACTGGAGCTTAATGAAAACGCCGATAAGGAACGAAGCACGCTGAGCCTCCAGTTTGTCAGAGAGCTTGGAGAGTCCCCGCTGGCCCGATCGTACGAAGCGGTTCACGCATCCATCGCCGAAAATCGTGAACTCCAGTCCGCGGACAGCGATCGCAGCACTCGCCATATCGAAATCGCATTGCCGCCGGAGGTTGAATATCGTGAGGGGGATCATCTTGGCGTATTGCCGAGGAACAGCCAAACCAATGTCAGCCGGATTCTTTACCGCTTCGGTCTGAAGGGAACCGACCAAGTGACACTGTCGGCAAGCGGGCGCAGTGCGGGGCATTTGCCTTTAGGCCGACCTGTCAGCCTGCAAGACCTTCTTAGCTACAGCGTCGAGGTGCAGGAAGCCGCCACTAGGGCGCAAATCCGGGAGCTGGCGGCGTTTACTGTCTGTCCGCCTCATAAACGCGAATTGGAAGAACTGGCGGCAGAGGGTGTCTACCAGGAACACATATTGAAAAAACGGATTTCCATGCTAGATCTGCTTGAACAATATGAAGCGTGCGACATGCCGTTTGAACGATTTTTAGAGCTTTTACGGCCATTAAAACCAAGATATTACTCGATTTCAAGCTCGCCAAGGGTGAATCCGGAGCAAGCATCCATTACAGTCGGTGTTGTGCGCGGTCCTGCATGGAGCGGCCTTGGCGAGTACAGGGGCGTGGCTTCAAATGACTTAGCTGAGCGCCATACGGGTGATGATGTCGTGATGTTTATCCGCACACCGGAATCCCGGTTTCAGCTTCCGGAAGACCCGGAAACCCCGATCATTATGGTCGGTCCGGGCACAGGGGTAGCGCCATTCCGCGGTTTTCTCCAAGCGCGCGCAGCTTTAAAGCGAGAGGGAAAAACGCTCGGCGAAGCTCATCTCTATTTTGGATGCAGGAACGATCGTGATTTTATTTACCGGGATGAGCTTGAGCAGTTTGAAAAAGACGGAATCGCCACTGTCCACACAGCCTTTTCCAGAAAAGAAGGCATGCCGAAAACGTATGTTCAGCATCTCATGGCTGATCATGCAGAAACATTAATTTCAATTCTTGATCGCGGAGGCAGGCTCTACGTATGCGGCGACGGCAGCAAAATGGCCCCAGATGTGGAGGCCGCACTGCAAATAGCGTATCAGGCTGTTCATGGCACCGGCGAACAAGAAGCGCAAAACTGGCTGAAACATCTGCAGGATACAGGCGCGTATGCTAAAGATGTCTGGTCAGGGATATAGATCATGAAGACTGGAGACATCCAGTCTTTTTTCGCCCTTGTAAAAAAATTGTGATCGCGCATACAATCACCACAGCCCGTCTGAAGGGCGGGCTGTCCGTAAGACCTATTTTTCGTTTTTGCTAGTTTATGTTATTCTTATACTCGGTATCTATTTCTTTTTTAAAAGGCACACATGGCAAAAGAAGTCTTTTTTATTTCCGAGAAAAAATGTGAAACGAAACGAAGGCTTCGTTCGTCCAATGGTTGGTCTGAAATAGGTGCAATAAAAATGGTATGGTGCAAAACATAAATATTCCGGTCTTACCACGGTGTATTTATTTGTTGTGTGATGCCTTGATTTTGTTTGGAAAGAAGGAATTGGAAGACAGGATAAAGAGCAGGTAAATATGAATAAAGACTTAAAGTGTTTAAGAAAGTAGAGGTTGCTATGAAGAAACTTTTCTCTTACAAACTTAGCTTTTTTGTGCTGGCTGTTATACTGTTTTGGGCAAAAACGTATTTATCCTACAAGGCAGAGTTTAACCTAGGGGTAAAAGGCACAACCCAGGAGATCCTCCTGGTATTTAACCCGTTCTCAAGCGCTGTCTTCTTTTTAGGACTGGCTTTGCTTGCGAAAGGGCGCAAATCAGCCATTATCATGCTGATAATCGATTTTGTGATGACATTTGTGTTATACGCGAATATTTTATTCTATCGTTTCTTTGACGATTTCTTGACGTTCCCGAACATTAAACAGTCCGGCAACGTCGGAAACATGGGAGACGGGATTTTCAGCATCATGGCCGCTCATGATATTTTCTATTTCTTAGATATTATGATTTTGATTGCGGTATTGATCTGGAGACCTGAATTAAAAGAATACAAAATGAAAAAACGCTTTGCGTCTTTGGTGATCCTTTCCGGGGTCGCACTGTTTTTCATCAACCTGCACTATGCGGAAAAAGACCGCCCGCAGCTGCTGACAAGAACGTTTGACCGCAATTATATCGTGAAATATTTAGGTCTTTACAATTACACCATTTATGACGGTGTGCAGACGGCTCAAACGGAATCGCAAAGAGCCTACGCGAGCAGCGATGATTTAACAAGTGTCGAGAATTACACGACGTCTCATTATGCGAAACCGAATGCCGAGTACTTCGGTTCTGCCAAAGGCAAAAATATTATTAAGCTTCACCTGGAAAGCTTCCAGACATTCCTGATTGATTATAAGCTGAACGGTGAAGAGGTGACGCCTTTCTTAAATAAACTCGCACACGGCGCAGAAGATATGATGTATTTTGATAACTTTTTCCATCAGACCGGCCAGGGAAAAACATCCGATGCCGAGCTGACAATGGACAACTCCATCTTCGGCCTTCCTGAAGGCTCCGCGTTTGTGACGAAGGGCGAAAACACATACCAGTCGCTTCCGGCGATTTTAGACCAGAAGGAAGGCTACACAAGCGCTGTTATGCATGGTGACTACAAATCATTCTGGAACCGTGACCAGGTTTATAAACATATTGGGTATGACGAGTTCTTCGACGCAAGCAGTTATGACATGTCTGAAGAAAACCTCGTGAATATGGGACTCAAGGATAAGCCGTTCTTTACAGAATCGATTCCAAAACTTGAATCTCTTAAACAGCCGTTTTATGCGCATTTGATTACGTTGACACACCATTATCCGTTTAACCTGGATGAAAAAGATGCAACCATTAAGAAAGCGACAACGGGTGATAAAACAGTTGATAATTACTTCCAGACAGCCCGTTACCTTGACGAGTCGCTTGAGCAATTCTTCAAGGAACTGAAGGAAGCCGGCCTTTATGACAATTCAGTCATTATGCTTTACGGTGACCATAACGGTATTTCTGAAAACCATAACCGCGCGATGAAAGAGATTCTCGGAAAAGAAATTACAGATTACCAAAACGCGCAGAACCAGCGCGTGCCTCTGATGATCCGCGTGCCTGGCAAAAAAGGCGGAGTGAACCATACGTATGGCGGCGAAATTGACGTTATGCCGACACTTCTGCACTTGCAAGGTATTGATTCGCAGAAATATATCAACTTCGGCACTGATTTATTGTCTAAAGACCACGATGATACAGTGGCGTTCAGAAACGGCGACTTCGTGACGCCGAAGTACACATCAGTCGACAATATCATTTACGATACGAAGACAGGTGAAAAACTGGAAGCGAATGAAGAAACGAAGAATCTGAAAACAAGAGTGAGCCAGCAGCTGAGCCTTTCAGACAGTGTCCTGTACAAAGACTTGCTGAGATTCCACAAACTGAGTGATTTCAAAGCCGTTGATCCATCTGACTATCATTACGGCAAGGAAAAAGAAATCAAATAAGACGAGAAAGAGCCTTGAGCGGGCACATTGCCTTCGCTCAAGGCTCTTTTTTTGGTTACATAACCAACTTGAAAAAAATAGATTCCATTTGGTCACCAAGGCCGGCTTTCTCTCATATCATTACAGTAGAATTTGAAACCGGTATTGAAGTGGACAAATTATCGGGGAAACGCCTTGGTAGATTGTAAAGATTACCAGGTTTCGAACTCAATATTCATAGAGATGAGGGGTAGAGATGAAAGCGGTCATTCTCTGCGGCGGAAAAGGAACGAGAATGAGTGAAGTCACGAACGACATTCCTAAACCGCTCGCCATGATAGGCGGCAAACCGATTCTATGGCATATTATGAAAATCTATCAGTACTACGGAGTAAACGAGTTTATTCTGCTTTTGGGCTATAAAGGAGAAAAAATCAAAGAATACTTTCTCGATTATGAATGGAAGCACAACAGCCTGACTCTCGACAGCTCTACGGGAGAGGTGCAGATGCTGGGGCAGCCTGAAACGTGGAAAATTACGTTTTTGGAGACAGGGGAAGACACGCTGACAGCCGGAAGAATTTTGCAGGCAAAAGACTATATCGGCGATGAAACGTTTCTGCTCACCTATGGGGACGGGCTGGCCAATATCAATCTTTTCCATCTCATCAGCTATCATCAGGCAAAAGGTGCTGCCGCGACTGTCACCGGCATTGACAAAGTCTCGCAGTTCGGCACCTTGACGGTTGAAGACGGCATGGCGAAAACATTTTCTGAGAAAACATCGAGTGACGGAATCATCAACGGCGGATTCTTTGTTCTCAGTCCCAAGGTTTTCGATTATTTGCCGAAGGACGGGAACATGATGTTCGAAGATGAACCGCTGAAGAACCTTGCCAAAGACGGAGAACTTGCCGTGTACCGCCATTACGGATTTTGGACGGCCATCGATACGTATAAAAATCTCTTAGAAGTCAACAAACTGTGGGATCAAGGACAACAAGTATGGAAGGTATGGTGAACTGATTTGAGTTTCTGGAAAAATAAAAACGTATTTGTCACGGGGTGTACAGGTCTTTTAGGAAGCTATTTGGTGAAAGAACTGATCGAACAGGGCGCCAACGTGACGGGGCTTGTTAGAGATCATGTGCCGCAATCCAATCTTTATCAGGGAGAACATATCAAGAAAATGAACATCGTGCGGGGCTCTCTTGAAGACTTGCCTGTGATTGAACGCGCGCTTGGCGAGTATGAAATTGACACAGTCTTTCACCTCGCCGCACAAGCGATTGTCGGCGTGGCAAACCGCAACCCGATTTCCACGTTTGAAGCGAATATCCTTGGTACGTGGAATGTTCTCGAAGCCTGCCGGAAGCACCCATTAATCAAGCGGGTCATTGTCGCTTCAAGTGATAAAGCTTACGGCGACCAAGAGAACCTTCCGTACGATGAAAATATGCCGCTGCAAGGCAAACATCCGTACGACGTCTCGAAAAGCTGCGCAGATCTGATCAGCCACACGTATTATCACACATACGGGGTTCCGGTCTGCATCACGCGCTGCGGAAACCTGTACGGCGGCGGAGATTTGAACTTCAACCGCATCATTCCGCAAACGATTCAGCTTGTGCTGAACGGGGAAGCGCCGGAAATCCGCAGCGACGGCACATTTGTCCGCGACTACTTTTATATCGAAGATGCCGTTCAGGCTTATTTGCTTCTGGCAGAAAAAATGGAAGAAAACAATCTTGCCGGAGAGGCCTTTAACTTCAGCAATGAGATTCAGCTGACCGTACTTGAACTGGTAGAAAAAATATTGAAGAAAATGAGCAGCAGCCTGAAGCCAAAGGTGCTGAATCAGGGAAGCAATGAAATCAAACATCAATATTTATCCGCGGAAAAAGCGAGAAAGCTGCTGCATTGGACACCGGTCTACACCATTGATGAGGGACTTGAAAAAACGATTGAGTGGTATACGGAATTCTTCAAAAAGTAATATGAAACGAGGTGAACATGACTGTGACCAGCGCATATTGCACCGTTTTATCAAAAGGGAGATTATATCAGGCAGTCGCCTTATTTAAGTCGTTGGAGCAAGTTGATCCAAACAGCCCTATATTTACATTATGCATGGATGAAGATACGCACCGTGTCTTACAGAAACTGAAGATGAAGCAGCTGAACCTTGTGCCGGTGGCCGCGCTCGAAAATGAACGGCTTCTGAAGCTCAAGGAAACAAGAGATCAAAGCGAGTACTGCTGGACGATGAAGCCGATCTTCCTGCAAGCTGTGCTGAACAGCAATCCCGAGCTGGAGCGTGTGACGTATATTGACGGGGATCTCTTTTTCTATGCCGATCCATTTCCGATTTTTGAAAACCAGCCGGACTGCTCGGTGCTGCTTTCGCGGGGTGATATCGTCATCCCTTCCTTCGAAAAAGAGCAGATTGTCATGCTGCAGCGCCTTTTAGGCAGATATAACTCCGGCTTTATCAGCTTCAAGCGTGATGATGACGGCACGGACTGCTTGGAATGGTGGAAGGAACGCTGTCTTGAGGAGTGCAAAAATGCCCCGGGTGAAGGGAAATTCGGTGATCAAGGCTATTTGGATTATATGTCTGGGCTGTTTCCGAACGTATGTGACATCACGACACCCGGTGTCAACGTCGGCCACTGGAACTACGGGCAGCATACGTTTTCCTGGGAGGATGGACGTATCGTGCTGGAGGATGGCAGCCCGCTGATTTTTTACCATTTCAGCGGATACCGAATCGTCAGCATCAATGAAATCAAACAGATTCATGAAACAACACGCACAGACCTGCCGTTTGTGCATGAGCTGTATCAAGAAACACTGCCGCATATCATTCAGCACATCAATACGTTAGACCCTGAATTTAACGGTTTTGCTTCAAAAGATGATAACAAATAAATGATTAAATACAGGAAGTGAAAATGAAGTGAAAGCAAGCGTTATTATTCCTGCATATAATTCAAAGGAGCGTCTCTATAACAGCCTTCTGTCATTAAACCAGCAGGAGTGCGATGAAGAATTTGAAGTCATTGTAGCAGACAATGGCTCTGAGGACGGGACGCTCCCAATGCTTGAGACATTTCAAGCAGATTTTCCGCTGATCTTTACACGGATTAAAGAAAACAGGGGCATTGCGTATGGACGAAATCAAGCGCTTCGCAACGCCAGAGGAGATATCCTGATTTTTCATGACAGCGATATGCTTGCGGCAAAGGACCTTGTGGCAAAGCATATTAAAGCCCATGAGAACGAAGAGAATCTTGTGGTGTGCGGTTTGTTTTGGAAACGGATCTACAGTTTTTATTATGAACGCTTTGAAGCTGAACATAAGAAACAGCTCGCAAAGCTCGTAGACGAAATGCCGAAGAAAGACAAACAAAAGCTGTTGAAGGAAGAGGACATCAAAAACGGAAGCTTTCTGGACAAAAGCTTCGACCTTGATACCGACTTTATTGACGTGCTCAAGCGGATTTTAGATGAGTACGGCGATGACCTGAAAGGCTACCATATGCCATGGCGCTTTTTTATCACGAATAATTCCTCTGTCAAACGCAAGCATGTGACTGACCTCGGTTTATTTGATGAAGGCATTGTACGGTACGGATTTGAGGATTATGACCTCGGAATCAGGCTTCATCAGGCCGGACTGACGTTCAGGCTGCATCGCGATATTGTCAGTGTTCATCAAGAGCACCCGAGCAATTGTAAGTCGGTAGACGATATTCGGGCAAATATTGCCTACATGTGCGATAAATACAACAACATCCGCTCCTTAGACGTTCATCTCGCTTTTAACGGGCCGTTCCCGCCTGACATGACGAACGGCATCATGGCTGATATTCAAAAGCTTTTGGAAGCTCGCAAATACGACATGCTGCTGAGTCTGTTTCTTGAGCTGCTTCATGTTGTCAAAGAACGTAACATTGACCCGGATTGGCAAAAGAAAGCCCCTAGGGTGACGGCGAAAAACTTTGATTTACAAACTGTCCGTAAGCTTCTGCCAAAAGCGAAGAAAAAGCTTGGCGTAAATGATTTCGCCAACGCGCTGTATGCGCTTGTCAACGATTTGCTGCACGTGGATCTTAGATAATTGGATGTGGTATGGTGAGTACATTTCATTTTTCAACAATAGTGTCAAGGACGCATATCTTTAAGCTCATGCCGATGATTCATTCGCTCCATGAGCATTGCGATGATTTTCATTTGTATGTGCTGTGTGTCGATCAAAAAGCGTATGAGTTGCTTCAGCACGTGCCATGGGAGCATGTGACCTTTGTGCAGCTGCATGAAATGGAAGACCCTGAGCTGCTGAAAGCGAAAAGCAATCGAACGTTTCACGAATATTGCTGGACATTAAAACCCGCTTTTTTGTTCCATGTTATGAGCAAATGGAATGATGCGGAATACTTTGCCCATATGGATACCGATCTGTTTTTCTTTTCTGATCCAGCATGTATTTTTGCCGAAAACCCAGCGGCTTCTCTATATTTGACTGATCACCGGAACTCGCCGCGGTTCCTGTCCTACTATGAGCGGACCGGCCGCTTTAACACAGGCTTTGTCGGTGCCGCGAATACGAAAGAAGCATATGAAGCGGTGTGGCAGTGGAGACAGGACTGCATTGCATTTTGTACAGTAGAAATGAATACGGAACGAAAGACATACGGTGACCAAAGGTATGTGGAGAAGTGGCCGTCGCAGTATAAGGATGTGCATGTTGTCAAATCAATCGGGGCCAATACAGCGCTTTGGAATATCGAAAACTATAAGGTCGGGCAAAAGGACGGCCGCGTGTATGTCGATGAAACGCCGCTGGTGTTCTATCATTTCTCCGGGTTTACATTGGTGACGGAAAAAGAGTTTAATCTTTGCTGGTATTATCGGATTGAAGACGAAGCGGCAGTTGAAATGATTTATATGCCGTATGTGTTAAACCTGAAAAGATGGATTGACGAAATTCAGGCCGCGTTCCCGGACTTTGCGGACGGTTTTATTCCGAAGCACGCGGTGCCGGATACTCATTTTGTACAGCTCGATTAAAAACCCTGCCCAGCGGCAGGGTTTCTTTAGTGGTGCCATTCTCTCAGCTTCTGATCGCTCGGCAATAGGAAGGCTAGGATGCCGAGCACAGGGAGAAAGGCGGTGGCAATCATCGTCGGGGTCAGTCCCGCGGCGTCAATCAGAGCGCCCAGCGCTACAGCGCCAATCGCGCCCATCCCGAAGGCGAGCCCGACAGTCAAACCGGACATTGTGCCGATTTTTCCGGGAACTAGCTCCTGTGCGTAGACAACCGTTACGGAAAAGCTCGACATCAGCACAAAGCCGATCAATGCGAGCACGCCATAGGCGAGCACAGGTCCTGCAAATGGAAGAAAAATCGCCAGCGGCGCCGAGCACAGCAGTGAACAGAGGATCACAAAGCGTTTTCCGAAACGGTCTGCGAGCGGGCCGCCGAGAAACGTGCCGACAGCGCCGAACAGCAAAAAGACAAAAATATAGCTTTGTGCCTGCTGAATGCTTACGTGATATGTATCCATCGCGTAAAACGTGTAAAAATTGCCAATCGCACTCATATACCAAGAACGCGCAAAAATGAGAAAGATAATCATGATAAGAGCAGAAATGACAGACTTGGTAATAGCTATGTTTTCAGCTGTTTTCCTTTGTTTGCCTGACTTTTGGGCAAGGCTTCCGAGACGTGCGGCGTACCATTTCGCAATATACAGCAGAAACATAACAGCGAGCGCGGCGACAAGCGTGAACCAAACGGCGCCGAATTGCCCGAGAGGCACAAGGATCAGCGCGGTGATCAGGGGCGCCATCGCCTGGCCTGAGTTTCCGCCCACCTGATAGATCGATTGGGCGAGCCCGCGTTTTGTGCCGGCGGCCATATACGCCACACGGGAGCCTTCCGGATGGAAAATGGCCGAACCTAATCCGATGAAAAACACACAGCATAAGATCGTGATGAATGAGGGGGCGAATGCAAGGCCTAAAATGCCGAGCATGCTGGCGGTCAGGCCGATTGGCAGTGCGTAAGGCAGCGGCCGTTTATCGGTATACCAGCCGACGACAGGCTGCATCACAGATGACACCATGTTTAATGTGAAAGCGATGATGCCGAGCTGTGTAAACGTCAGGCTCATGGAGCGTTCCAAAATAGGGAACATAGCCGGAATCACGGCTTGCAGCGAATCGTTGAGCATATGGCAGATTCCAATGATCACCAAAATCGGATACACCGTGGTGCCTGGTTTTTGAACGGTTTTTTCTTTTAACGGGGCGGCGATAGCCAATTGAGTCTCCTCCTTACATATATAACCAAAGCATATCACCATATTATTCATAAGGTGAAGAATTTATCAAGAGGTAAAAAGACTCTTCTAAAAAGAAAAACATCAGCCTAATGAGCAGCTGACGTTATTTTTGATATGCAAAATGTGATACAGCTCTGCAAGCTTACGAATCTCATAAGTTGGCACTGTTTCTGACTTATTCGGCTTCATGTCAGGGTTAATCCAGCAAGTATCAAGCCCGGCGAGCTGTCCGCCTTTGATATCGGCAGTCAGCGAATCACCGATAATTAATGCGTGCTCTGCTGAAAATGAGGGAATCCGTTCAAACACGTAATCGAAATATTCCTTCATTGGCTTTTGGTAGCCTGTGTCTTCAGATACGAAAATATCTTTGAAAAACGGAAATAATCCTGAATCACGGAGACGCTTGTACTGCGTCTTAGACACGCCGTTTGTCACGATATACAAATCAAACTGATGCTGCAGGTTTGAGATGAGATCATAGGCGCCGTCAACAAGCTGATGCCCTTCTTCAAGAAAGCTACGGTATTTTTGCTCAAGCAAGGCGCCGTCCGCCTCATAACTGTATTCCTTGAACAAAGCGGCAAAACGGGTGTTCACGACTTCATCCCGTGTCATTTTTCCTTCTTCAAAGGCTCTCCAGAGACCTTGATTGATTGTTTTATACTGTGTCTTCATTTCATCTGTTAAAGGAATATTCTGATCTTCAAACAGCAAACGCAGCGCTAATGCTTCTGCCGCTCTAAAATCAAGGATGGTATCATCTACATCAAATAATAAAGTGCGGTATTGTTTCATCGGTTTGTCTCCCTTTCTGCATATATCCTTCAAAGTATAGCACATAAAAAAAGGAAAAAGCCGGCTGGTGAGGCACCGCCGGCTGAAAAGAGATTATTTGTTTAATAAACTATGTTTTCTCGAATACAGGAAGTAAACCAGCGTTCCAACTGCGATCCAGATGGCAAATGAAAGCCATGTGACGCCGGGAAGGCTGTACATGAACCATAGGCAGATGCCAGCGCTGATAATTGGTACAACCGGAACGAACGGCACTCTGAAGGATGCTTTAATTTCCGGATGTTTTTTTCTTAATACGATGACAGCGACGGAAATGACCGTAAACGCGGCCAGCGTTCCCATGTTCACCAGATGAGCCAGCGTTCCGAGGTTGATAAAGCCGGCGATTCCCGCCGCAACGATACCTGTCAGCCATGTGTTGCGGAACGGGGTTTTAAACGACGGATGAACCTTTGCGAACAACCCAGGCAGAAGGCCGTCTCTGCTCATGGCAAATGTCAAGCGGACCTGAGCGTACAGCAAAGCGAGCATAACCGTCGTAATCCCGATAATGGCACCGACAGAAATAATTCCTGCAACAGCATCTTGGCCGACGAATTTAAGCGCAAAGGAAACCGGATCTCCGACATCCAATTTGGTATAAGGCATCATGCCTGTCAGCACAAGCGATACCGTGATGTATAGAACCGTACAGACGGCAAGAGCTGAAATAATGCCGACGGGCATGTTTTTTTGCGGGTTTTTCACTTCTTCTGAAGCGTTAGAAACCGCGTCAAATCCGAGATACGCGAAGAATACAGTTGCCGCGCTGACAATGACGCCTTTCATCCCGAACGGCATAAAAGGAGACCAGTTATCCGGTTTGACATAACCGATGCCGACAATAATGAACAATAAAATGATCCCGATTTTCATCAGCACGATGACGTTGTTAAACCGTGTGCTTTCTTTGACGCCTCGGCTGACAATCGCAGTGATGATGAGAATGATCACTGCGGCCGGAAGATTAAACACGGCGCCCGGCGTGCTCCCCGGCGCCCCTGCCAATGCGGCCGGAATATGAAGGTTGAAGCCGGCAAGCAGTGATTGAAAGTATGAAGACCAGCCGGTGGCAACAGCCGATAGCGCAATGACATATTCAAGCATGAGATCCCATCCGATCAAAAAGGCAAGCAGCTCTCCGAGTGTCACGTAGGAGTATGAGTACACGCTTCCCGAAATCGGAATCGAAGACGAAAACTCAGCATAGCAGAAGGCAGCGAGCGCGCAGGCGAGCCCCGCTAAAATAAACGATATGATGAGGGCGGGACCTGCGCCGGTCGCGGCCACTGTTCCTGTTATGACAAAAATCCCTGTACCGATGACACAACCGATACCGAGCAAGGTTAAATCAAATGCGCTTAACGTACGAGCAAGGCTTTTTGACTTGCTCTGCGCACTCAATGTTTCGAGCGTTTTTTTTCTAAATAATGAACTCATCAAAAGTTCCTCCCAGAAAATTCGAAATATTCTAATCATTATATCCAATTCTTGTTGTATTATATTGTCGAAATTTGGCGCAGTCAATAAAATATTTTTCCACTTTAAAAGATAGAAGCGAAAAAGCGTTGGTGTATCGCAGGATAGTGATTTTTACTAATTAGATATTCAATTTTATGCAGGCTGAACCGATAGAAACAATAGATTCGCCCATATTTTGACTTGCGGTTAAAAAGGAGATGCTGACCATGTTTCAATATGAAGAGTTGAATAAACAGTTTATCGGCGGGAAATGGCAGGAAGGCAGCAGCCCAAATGTATTGGAAAACAAAAATCCTTATACTCAAAAAACATTCACAGCCTTCAAAAAAGCGACTGCTGACGATGTAGATGAAGCGTATCGGGCAGCGGCGCTGGCGAAGAAAAAATGGGATGCGGTGAATCCGTTCGAGAAAAGAACCATTTTAGAAAAAGCCGTCACGTATATTGAAGAGAACGAAGAAGCCATCATTTATTTAATTATGGAAGAGCTTGGCGGAACAAGGCTTAAAGCGGCCTTTGAAATCGGGCTTGTCAAAAACATCATGAAAGAAGCGGCAACGTTCCCTGTCCGTATGGAAGGGAAAATTCTTCCGTCAACAATAGATGGCAAGGAAAATAGATTATATCGCGTGCCGGCAGGTGTTGTCGGCGTCATCAGTCCATTTAACTTCCCATTCTTTTTATCTATGAAATCAGTGGCGCCCGCACTCGGAGCCGGCAATGGCGTCGTGTTAAAGCCGCATGAGGAAACTCCGATTTGCGGCGGTACGCTGATTGCAAAAATCTTTGAGAACGCAGGAATTCCAGAGGGGCTGCTGAATGTCGTTGTCACCGACATTGCAGAAATCGGAGACAGCTTTGTCGAACACCCCGTGCCGCGTATCATCTCATTTACAGGTTCTACGAAAGTCGGCAGCTACATCGGCCAGCTTGCGATGAAGCATTTTAAAAAGCCGCTTCTTGAACTCGGCGGCAACAGCGCCTTCATCGTGCTTGAGGATGCTGATATTGAATATGCGGTCAATGCGGCGGTGTTCAGCCGATTTACACACCAAGGACAGATTTGCATGTCAGCCAACCGCGTGCTTGTTCATTCTTCTATTTATGACAAATTCCTAGAGCTGTATCAGGCAAAAGTAGAATCGCTGAAAGTCGGCGACCCGATGGACCCTGACACGATTATTGGACCATTAATCAACAGCAGACAGACGGACGGGCTGATGAAATCTGTGGAGCAAGCGATTGAAGAAGGCGCTGTTCCAGTGAAACTTGGCGGATTTAACGGGACGATCGTGGAGCCGACGATCTTAAAAGACGTGAAACCGTTCATGAGCATCGCCAAGGAAGAGCTGTTCGGACCTGTCGTCTCCTTTATGAAGTTTGATTCAGAAGATGAAGCGGTGGATATCGCAAACGAAACCCCGTTTGGCTTGAGCGGTGCTGTACATACATCAAATCTTGAGCGCGGCGTGGCTTTTGCGAAGCGAGTTGAAACAGGCATGATTCATGTCAATGACACGACCATCAATGATGAACCGAATGTGGCCTTCGGCGGTGAAAAGCAATCCGGTCTCGGCCGTTTGAACGGAGAATGGAGCCTTGAAGAATTTACGACACTGAAATGGATCTCGGTCCAGCACGAAAAACGCAGCTTCCCTTATTAAGAAAAGGAGTGAATGGAATTGAGCATAAGAACGGAAAAAGAAACCGCAGACCTTCTGGACGCGTTTGTCAAAGTAGCCCCATATTTAAACAGCCTGATACAGGATGATATCACAATCGGCATTTACGATACGGAAAAACTGCTCGTGAATATACCGGCCAAAACCTTTTCTCTAAACGTAAAAGCCGGTGATCCACTGCAGGAAGGGGATATTATCACAGACGCCATCCGCAGCAATCAGAAGAAGACGAGCATGGTTCCGAAAGAATTGTTCGGATTTCCATTGATCGCACGCGCCATCCCGCTCCACGACGAAAATGGAAGAGTGATTGGGGGCGTCGGCCTCGGAACGAGCCTTGAGGAGTCGTCTAAGCTGCATGATGTGGCGGAAAGCTTATCAGCCATTGTTGAACAAACAGCCGCAGCCATTTCCGATATTTCTGATTCAATCAACGGATTTTCATCTCAAATGACGGGGATTTCCTCCCAGGCGAAAAAGGTCAGCGAAAGCGCGGGTGAAATCGCCGATATTTCAGTAACCGTGAAAGGCATCTCTGACCAAAGCAATCTGCTCGGCTTAAACGCCGCGATCGAAGCGGCGAGAGCGGGCGAGTACGGAAAAGGCTTTTCTGTCGTCGCAGATGAGATCAGAAAGCTCGCAACGCATTCGAAAGAAAATGTCGGCCAGATTGACCAGATCACGAAAAAAATCCACAGCCTGCTGAAAGGGCTGGAGGAATCAATTGAGTCGATTAATCAGCATACAGATGGACAAGCTGCTGCCGTTGAACAAATTTCCGCCACGATGCAGGAGATTTCAGGAAGCGCGCAGCATCTCGCAAAAATGGCAGAAAACGCGCTTGAGGAAGAATAAGAGACCGGGGACAAACGTCCCCGGTCTTTTTCTATCCTGCATTTCCATGAAATTTGTCTGACGTTTTACTAGTTTTATTCCAGCGGCTGATTTAAAATGTACACATGAACTTACGTGAGGATTGATAGGAATCATGAGTATATTAAAAGCGGAAAATCTGTATAAAACATACGGAGATAAAACATTATTTGACCGTATCTCCTTTCATATTGAAGAGAATGAGAGAATCGGATTGATCGGACCGAACGGAACAGGAAAATCAACGCTGCTGAAAGTGATCGCCGGCTTGGAATCTATCGAAGAGGGAGACATCACGAAATCCGGCAGCGTGCACGTCGAATTTCTTCATCAAGACCCGGAGCTGCCTGCGGGACAAACTGTGCTGGAGCATATCTATTCCGGTGAATCGGCTGTGATGAAAACCTTGCGTGAATATGAAAAAGCGCTGTATAAACTGGGGGAAGATCCGGAAAATGAACAGCGCCAGAAGCACCTGCTGGCGGCGCAGGCAAAAATGGACGCGAACAACGCGTGGGATGCAAACACCCTGGCGAAAACCGTATTGTCTAAGCTGGGCGTCAACGACGTAACAAAGCTGGTCAACGAGCTTTCAGGCGGTCAGAAAAAACGGGTGGCCATTGCCAAAAACTTAATTCAGCCCGCTGATCTGCTCATTTTAGACGAGCCGACGAACCATTTGGATAATGAAACAATTGAGTGGCTTGAAGGATATTTAAGTCAATATCCCGGCTCTGTCATGCTGGTGACGCACGACAGGTATTTCTTAAATCGTGTCACGAACCGCATTTATGAGCTCGAACGAGGCAGCCTCTACACGTACAAAGGCAACTATGAAGTGTTTTTAGAAAAACGCGCGGAACGGGAAGCGCAGGCTGAGCAAAAGGAAACGAAGCGCCAAAACCTGCTGCGCCGCGAACTGGCTTGGCTGAGACGGGGAGCGAAAGCCCGTTCCACAAAACAAAAGGCAAGAATTGACCGAGTGGAGGCGCTTAAGGAGCAGAAAGGCACTCAGTCATCGGGCTCACTCGACTTTGCGATTGGCTCCCATCGTCTTGGCAAACAGGTCATTGAAGCGGAGAACGTGATGATCGCTTATGACGGCCGCAAGCTTGTCGACCGCTTTCATGAACTGGTCATACCGGGTGAGCGGATTGGGATTATCGGGCCGAACGGCATCGGAAAAACGACGCTGTTAAACACCCTTGCCGGCCGGCATACTCCTGACAGCGGCCATATTACGATCGGACAGACGGTCAGAATCGGCTACTATACGCAGGATCATAGTGAAATGAAAGGCGAGATAAAGGTCATTGAATATATAAAAGCAACGGCGGAAGTCGTCAAAACAGCGGAAGGTGATATCATTACAGCTGAACAAATGCTCGAGCGTTTCCTCTTCCCGCGTTCGATGCAGCAGACGTATATCCGCAAGCTGTCCGGCGGAGAAAAACGCCGTTTATACTTGCTTCAGGTTCTCATGCAGGAGCCGAATGTTCTGTTTCTCGATGAGCCGACGAACGATTTGGATACTGAAACATTAAGCGTTCTCGAGGATTATATTGACCAGTTCCCCGGTGTCGTCATCACTGTATCCCATGATCGCTACTTCCTTGACCGTGTCGTCGATCGTTTGATTGTGTTTGAAGGAAATGGCGTCATATCCCGCTTCCAAGGCTCCTACAGCGATTATATGGAGGAGTCAAAAACGAAAAAAACAGCTGAAAAACCGGCTGCTGAAGCAAAACCTGCTGAAGCCGAGCCGAAGAAAAAACGAAAAAAGCTTTCTTACAAAGATCAGCTTGAATGGGACGGCATTGAAGATAAAATTGCCCAGCTAGAAGAAAAGCATGAGCAGCTCGAAGTTGACATCGCCGCAGCAGGAAGCGATTTTGGAAAAATCCAAGAGCTGATGGCCGAGCAAGCAAAAACAGCGGAAGAGCTTGAGGCTGCCATGGACCGGTGGACAGAATTGTCCCTCATGATAGAAGAGCTGGAAAGCTGAAAAAAGTGCGGCGCGCAGTGCCGCGCTTTTTTCACATAATGTACAAAAACGAACCGGCCAGCTTATGATAGGATGGAATTGTGTGTCAGCGGCACACGGAAAACCAACGGAGATGATGAAGTATGACATGGACGATCGTGATGTTAATCCTCATGAGTCTGGTGAAAATCGTATTAACCTGTCTTCCAACAGGCGTCATGGAATGGCTGCTCAGCAAATTCGCAGTGCACGCCAAGCTGAGTGACGAAAATGCCGTTCTCTCTCTAGATGGAAAACGTCTCGAAGATGAAGAGAAACAGAAAGTGATTGCCCAATTCAACGAAGCTGTCTTCCTGGAAAAATATTATATCTACCCAGGTGACGAAGAGCGTTATTTATACCCGGAAAACGGCGGCACGCCGCTGGTGATAGATATGAAAAAAGGCAAAAAAGATGTGAAGATGTTTGTATATAGCTATGACGACCATATCGACGTCGTGAAACAGTACAAGAAGAAAGTCATTGCGTATCAATTGCTTTCTGATAGCCTTCAAAAGCAGTCTCTATCAGTGACAGAAAGTTTAGCTTAAACAGGACAGTGAAAGACGGGTGCTTTATGCACTCGTTTTTTTATTGATTTTCAAACCTTAACGTTTACGTTAAGGTTTGAAAGGTGTATAATGGTAACAGAAACGGCGAAGGGGGATTTACCTTGGAATGGATGAAGATTGATCAAGTAGCCAAAAGAAGCGGGCTGACTAAGCGTACCATCCGATTTTATGAAGAAATCGGCTTGATTCCCGCGCCGAAACGGACAGACGGCGGCGTAAGGCTATATTCAGAGGATGATATGGAGGAGCTTGAAAAAGTCATCAGCACAAAAGAGGTGCTCGGGTTTTCCCTTCAGGAGCTTCAGCATTTCATGGAAACCAGCCGCCAGTTAGAGTTAAACAAAGAGGGGTATTTGCTGTCACTGGATCCTAAGGAACGGAAAGAAAAACTGGAGGAAATTCAGGAAAGCCTGAATCACCAGCTGGATTTGATTGATGAGAAAATCCGTACATTCCAAAGCTTTAAAGAACGCCTGCAGGGCATGAAAAATAAGGCGGAACGTGCCATTCAATCAATCGAATAAAAAAATTCCAAACGCTATTTTGTAGCGTTTCTTTTAATGGAATAAAAATGGAGGTCAAGTCAAATGGATAAGACAACACAAGTGAATCAGAAGCCGGGCTTGCTCAGCCAGCCGAAAGCGGTATGGGCTGTCGCGTTCGCCTGTGTGATTTCCTTTATGGGAATCGGGCTGGTCGATCCAATTCTTCCGGCAATTGCCGCACAATTACATGCTTCACCTAGTGAAGTATCACTCTTGTTTACAAGTTATTTGCTTGTAACCGGATTTATGATGTTTTTCTCAGGAGCCATTTCCAGCCGTATCGGCGCGAAATGGACGTTAATTCTCGGACTTATTTTTATTATTGTGTTTGCGGGGCTTGGCGGCAGCTCAAGCTCAATTGCTCAGCTAGTCGGCTATCGCGGCGGCTGGGGATTAGGAAACGCATTGTTTATTTCAACAGCGCTTTCGGTTATTGTCGGTGTGTCTGTCGGGGGCAGCGCTCAAGCGATTATTTTGTATGAGGCGGCGCTCGGACTCGGGATTTCAGTCGGGCCGCTTGCAGGCGGAGAACTCGGAAGCATCTCATGGCGCGCACCGTTCTTCGGCGTATCTGTCCTGATGTTTATTGCGTTAATCGCGATTTCTTTGATGCTGCCGAAATTGCCGAAACCGGCGAAACGAGTCGGTATGTTTGATGCGATGAAGGCGCTCAAATATAAAGGCCTGCTGACGATGGCGACATCGGCGTTCTTATACAACTTTGGTTTTTTTATTTTGCTTGCTTATTCTCCGTTCGTACTTGATTTAGATGAACACGGTCTCGGTTATGTCTTCTTCGGCTGGGGACTTCTGTTGGCGATTACGTCAGTCTTTACGGCGCCGCTCGTGCACAAAGCGCTGGGCACAGTGCGTTCGCTCGTCGTTCTCTTTATCGCCTTTGCGGTTATTCTCATGATCATGGGAATATGGACAGATCATCAGACACTGATTATTACATGTATCGTTGTCGCCGGTGCTGTCCTCGGTATGGTCAACACCATCATGACAACAGCTGTGATGGGGGCTGCACCGGTTGAACGATCAATCGCGTCTTCAGCCTACAGCTCAGTCCGCTTCATCGGCGGCGCGCTTGCTCCGTGGATTGCGGGAATGCTCTCAGAACACTTCACCGCAAGCACACCATATACAGTAGGCGGAATCGTCGTTTTTGTCGGCATGCTTGTCCTTTTCATAGGACGCAAACATCTTGCCGGAATTAAGACGGGACATTAAAACGAAAGACACTGCTCGTGAGGCAGTGTCTTTTTTTAATCGTGGAATCTTCCCATTACAATCGTGTTGTAGTCGTTTCCGTCAGAAAGCAATTTCTCCTTTTTTAAGATTCCTTCTGTTTCAAATCCGTATTTTTTATAAAGTGAAATGGCTCTCTCGTTTGTTTCTAGAACATTCAGTGAGATTTTTTTCATTCCGTTTGTATCCACCCAAGAGAGGGTCTGCTGTAAAAGATGCTTCCCAATGCCATAGCCCCAAAATTCTTTTAACACGCATACTCCGAACTCCGCTTTATGAGAGGATCGCTTTAAATCAGTTCCCTCACATCTGGAAAACCCCGCGAGCCTTTCCTGCACTTCAGCCACTAAAAATAAGTTTCTCTTTTTCTCAGTATCTTCCTTTATCCGTTGTTCAAAATCCGGTTCATCTATAAAATCCTCGCCCTTCTATCGATCCATGTATTCCGTTTGACCATCAATCTTCAACCTTAAGGCAGACAGCTTTTGTGCGTCTTCTACACGAGCTGATCGAATAGTATACTGAAGCCCATTTACATTGAATTCTTTTTTTCGATGATCATGTTATACCCCTTTACTGTCAGTATGTGTTATTCGTTATAATGGCATCATAATCGAAATGGTGCAGGAAAGGACAGCCTTTATGACACAATTTTACTATTTAACGGCTAAAACGCCTTTAGAAACCGGTTTTTTCAGGCAGCAAGAACGGCATTCGCGGAAAGGGCATCCGCTTCGGTCAGGCATCGACGCGGCGGGGATTTATTTTGAAGAAGCTGAGAATGTATCCGTTCATTTACGATTGCCATATCAAGTGATGGTCCATGCTGTAGAGGGGACGTTTGTTATGGATAAGGCACAGCCTCACGAATATGATCAGAAGTGTTTACAGGCACTGTATCAATACATACACAGCGTCATGAAAAACAGCTTTTCTGTCGAGTGGTTCACCGCTTGGGCTGATGAGGAGGACTTTGAGCTGTCTGCCAGAAGAGAGCTGACACTTGATGAATTTACATCGCCATTGCAGCTCATTTTAAAAGACAGAGAGCATTTGAGAATCGTTCAGAAAAAATGGCAGTAAAAAACCCGCACTTCAGCAGGCGGGTTTTCTTCGATTTAAAGCACTTTCGTCGTCCAAGACTCGCAGTTCCACGTTTCTGTCGCGATATCCATATAAAACTCTGGCTCGTGGGAGATGAGCAGAATGGAGCCTTTGTATTCTTTGAGCGCGCGCTTGAGCTCTTCCTTCGCGTCGACATCCAAGTGGTTTGTCGGCTCATCGAGCACCAGCAGGTTTGTTTCTGAATTGATCAGCTTGCACAATCTGACTTTCGCTTTTTCGCCCCCGCTTAATACGGATACGCGGCTTTCGATATGTTTTGTCGTCAGTCCGCATTTTGCCAGAGCGGCCCGGATTTCGTATTGCGTATAAGAAGGGAATTCGCTCCATACCTCTTCAATGCACGTATTGTTGTTTGATTCCTTGACCTCTTGCTCGAAATAGCCGGTAAAAAGGTGCTCGCCGCGTTCAACCGAGCCTTCAAGCGGCTGGATTTCGCCAAGCAGGCTTTTCAGCAAGGTCGTTTTTCCGATCCCGTTCGCGCCGTAAAGGGCGATTTTTTGGCCGCGCTCCATGCGGAGGTTGAGCGGACGTGACAGCGGGGAATCGTAACCGATCACCAGATCCTTCGTTTCAAAAATCAGCTTGCCTGACGTTCTCGCCGGCTTGAAGTGGAATTCCGGCTTTGGCTTTTCTGCAGCAAGCTCGATCATATCCATCTTATCGAGTTTCTTTTGGCGGGACATCGCCATGTTTCTCGTGCTGACACGAGCTTTGTTGCGGGCAACGAAATCCTTCAACTCTGCGACTTCCTGCTGCTGTTTTTTGTAGGCTGCTTCAAGCTGCTGTTTCTTCACCTCGTAGACTTCCATAAACTGATGGTAGTCGCCGACATAGCGTGTGAGCTCTTGATTTTCAACATGATAAATCAGGTTGATGACGCTGTTTAAGAACGGAATGTCATGGGAAATCAGGATAAACGCGTTCTCGTATTCCTGCAGGTAGCGTTTCAGCCACTCGATATGCTGCTCATCAAGATAGTTGGTCGGCTCATCGAGAAGCAGAATTTCCGGTTTTTCAAGGAGAAGCTTGGCGAGAAGAACCTTGGTGCGTTGTCCACCGCTCAAATCGGTGACATCACGCTCTAATCCGATATCGCTCAAACCGAGTCCCCGGGCGATTTCTTCTACCTTAGAATCAATGACATAAAAATCATTGTTCGTCAGCGCGTCTTGAATCACGCCGACTTCTTCAAGCAGCTTTTCGAGTTCATCGGGATCAGCTTCGCCCATTTTGTTGTAAATCTCGTTCATTTCCTCTTCCATCGCAAATAAATAATGGAACGCGTCTTTTAGGACATCACGAATGGATTTTCCTTTTTCCAGCACGGTATGCTGATCTAGATAGCCGACACGGACATTTTTTGACCATTCGACTTTTCCCTCATCAGGTTCAAGCTTTCCGGTAATAATATTCATGAAGGTTGATTTTCCTTCTCCATTTGCGCCGATCAGCCCGACGTGCTCGCCTTTTAACAGGCGGAAGGAGACGTTATTAAAAATGGCCCGGTCACCGAAGCCGTGGCTTAAATCCTTTACAGATAAAATACTCATATTTACACCTCTATCGTTTATCAAACACGCACAATCGGCGTGTATTATTCACCCTTATGATTATAAAGGAGGAATCGGAATGTTGAAAGGTATAGGAAAGAAAAAGAAAAATTGCGTTCTGGGCGAGCTTTTGAGATACTATGGAATAGATTTCACGAATTGAGGAGAAAAAAATGACGCAAACTTGGCCATTTTTACATAATGCACAATCATTTATACAAGAGAATTGGAATGCTTCCGGCTTTCAAAAGCCGACTCCTGTTCAGGAACAGGCGGCTCAGCTGATTATGGACGGAAAGGATGTCATCGCGGAATCGCCGACAGGCACAGGCAAGACGCTGGCGTACGCGCTTCCGGTCATGGAGCGGATCAAACCAGATCAGAAGCATCCGCAGACAGTGATCTTAGCGCCTTCGCGTGAGCTGGTGATGCAGATCTTTCAGGTGATTCAGGATTGGAAAGCGGGCTCAGAGCTGCGCGCGGCTTCCTTAATCGGCGGGGCGAATGTGAAGAAGCAGGTCGAAAAGCTGAAGAAACATCCGCATATCATTGTCGGCACGCCAGGCAGGGTGTTTGAACTGATTAAAGCGAAGAAATTAAAGATGCATGAAGTGAAAACGATCGTGCTTGATGAAACGGATCAACTTATCCTTCCGGAGCACCGCGAAACGATCAAGCAAATCATTAAAACGACATTAAGAGATCGGCAGCTTCTATGTTTTTCTGCCACGCTCAAACAGGAAACAGAGGACGTGCTCCGCGAATTGGCGCATGAGCCTGAGGTGTTGAAGGTGCAGCGAAGCAAGGCGGAAGCTGGGAAAGTGAAACATCAATATCTGATTTGCGACCAGCGTGACAAAGTGAAGCTGCTGCAAAAGCTGTCAAGACTTCAGGGCATGCAGGCGCTCGTGTTTGTAAGAGACATCGGCAACCTGAGTGTGTATGCGGAAAAGCTTGAGTATCACCATGTCGATCTCGGCGTGCTGCACAGTGAAGCAAAAAAAATGGAGCGGGCGAAAATCATTGCCGCATTCGAAGACGGGGAATTCCCGCTCTTATTAGCGACTGACATTGCCGCACGCGGCTTGGACATTGAAAACCTGCCGTACGTGATTCATGCCGATATTCCTGACGAAGACGGCTACGTTCACAGATCAGGCCGAACAGGCCGGGCTGGGAAAGAAGGGAACGTACTGAGCCTCGTCACAAAACTGGAAGAGTCAAAGCTGAAGAAAATGGCGAAGAAGCTTGGCGTGGAGCTGAGTGAAGCTGTGTATGCAGGCGGAAAACTGAAAACGAAATAAAAAGGAGGGCGAAAAGCCCTTCTTTTTTGTTGTAAAATAATAGAAAAGATTATGCGCGGGGGTGGGGAGATGGCTTCAATAGACAGATTTCAAATAGTGAAGGAGCCTGAGCTGAAAATCATTGAACACTGGTTCCGAAATGAGGATACCAGGCGGAGAATGGATGGGATGCTGCCATTAGATGTGTGGTATGCACGAGTGAATGAAGATGAAAACGATTGTGTGATCATGGCATATGACGGGCAGCTGCCGGCGGGAATGGTCGTGATGGAGTTCGTGGAGGAGCGGGCGTATATTGGATTGATCGTCAATCCTTTGTACCGGCTTCAAGGGTACGGAAAACAGATATTGCAAAAACTGCGTAATCATCCTGATTTGACGAGAGTGCGGGAATGGGCCGCATGCATTGAAGAAGACAATCAAATTAGTGTGGCTTGCTTTCAAGCAGCCGGATTTACGTTGGAATACACTGAACCTGATGAAGATGGCTTTCTCACTTTGATTCTTCGCATCTGACTTCATACAGAAACAAAAGGAGGGCGAAAAGCCCTCCTTGTTTTCATTATCATATCAGCTCAGCTCGGATCACTGACTTTGATCAGCTGTTTTCCTTTATTTTCGCCTTTAAACAAGCCGAGAAACGCGTCAGGAATGTTTTCGAAGCCTTCTGTGATGGTTTCCTCGTAATGGAGCTTTCCATCCTTCAGCCATTCGGCCAGCTGTTTTGCTCCCTCAGGAAAACGGTCGGAGTAGTCGCCTACGATAAACCCTTGCATCAGCGACTTCGTTTTGATCAGCTTCGATTGGACGCGGGGGCCCATGTCATCCGCTTCGCTTTCCGCATTATAGGAAGAAATGGCACCGCACACCGGAATGCGGGCAAATTCATTGAGCAGGTTCATGACCGCATCTGAAATCGGCCCGCCGACATTGTCAAAGTACACGTCGACACCTTCAGGACAAGCGTTTTCAAGTGCTTTTTGAATATCATCAGCTGTTTTATAATTGATGGCTTCGTCAAACTGCAGCTCCTGTTTTAAATAGGCGATTTTTTCATCAGAGCCCGCGATGCCGACAACTCGCGCGCCTTTGATTTTCGCAATTTGTCCAACCGTTGAACCGACGGCTCCCGCAGCTCCGGAGACAACCACGGTTTCGCCTTTTTTCGGGCGCCCGATGTCCAGCAGTCCAAAATATGCCGTCAAGCCGGTCATTCCTAAAATGCCGAGATAGGCCGATGCGGGAGCGAGGCTTGTATCAATTTTTCGCAAGGCAGACTCGCTCACAGCTGAAAATTCCTGCCAGCTGAGGTTTCCGATGACGATATCGCCTTTTTTCAGATGCTCACCGTCTGACACGACTTCAGCGATCACCCCGCCAGAGAGCGGTTCATTCAAGCCGAACGGTTCAACATATGATTTCGTATCCTGCATACGGCCGCGCATATAAGGGTCAACGGATACATAAAGCGTTTTGACAAGCACTTCACCCTGCTGGGGTTCAGGGACAGGGATCGTTTCAAAGCGGAAGTCTTCATGAACGGGAACCCCTTGCGGACGTCTGGCTAATTGAATCTGCTGTTGAGTTTTTGTCATATTCATCCTCCTACTACTTGATTGACACCAATGTAACACGGACTAGTGATGAAATACAAAAGGTAAGCCGGCATACAAAAAAGGAGAGGGGGGTTCCTCTCCTTTTTATGTCGCCCGTAATTTCGGGCACAGCCCCGTCGGCAGGCACATGGGCTTCTGGTCGATAGGGCTTTTCATGATGCAGCATTCCAAGCCGAAGACTTCACGGAAAAACGGCTGGGTAAACACATCTTCCGGTGTACCGGCATTGTATATTTTTCCGTCCAGCACACTGATCAGATAGTCCGCATATTGAGCGGCCTGGTTTAAATCATGGAGCACCATCACAACGGTGCGGCCGTGATCGCGGTTCAGCTTTTTCAGCAGTTCAAGCACTTCAATCTGGTGTGAAATGTCTAAATACGTGGTCGGTTCATCAAGCAAAAGTAAATCAGTGCCTTGAGCAAGCGCCATGGAAATCCATGCTCTTTGTCTTTGGCCGCCTGAGAGGGCATCCAGTGTCCGTTCTTTCAGCTCAATCATTCCCGTTGCTTCCAGCGCCCACTCTACCATATCGTGATCCTCTTGGGTATGCTTGGATAATAGCTTTTTATGAGGATGTCTGCCAAAATAGCATAATTCCTCCACTGTCAATCCTTCAGGCGCCTGAGGCGATTGAGGAAGAATGGCCAGCTTTTTGGCGACTTCTTTTGACGGCTGGCGGTGTATATCTTTTCCTTCCAATAGGACCGTACCGCTTTTTGGAGCCATCAGCCTGGCGAGCGATTTGAGGATTGTTGATTTCCCGCAGCCATTGGCACCGATGAGCGCAGTGATTTTTCCTTCTTCTATCTTTAAGTCGACTCCGTCAATAATCACCGTGCTGTCATATGAAAGAGTGAGCTGGTCTGCAGCCAGTTTTCCCATGGTATCCTCTCCCTACTGTTTCCTCGCTTCGAATTTCAATAAATATAAGAAATAAGGCGCGCCGATCACGGCTGTTAATATTCCGGCAGGTATTTCAACCGGAGGCATGATGCTGCGCCCTAACGTATCTGCAATTAATAAGATAATAGCACCAATCAATGCCGATGCAGGCAGTAAATATTTAGCTTTTTCTCCGGTGAGCCGTCTGGCGATATGCGGAGCAAGCAAGCCGATAAAACCGATTGAGCCGACGACGGCTACACAGCTTCCCGCCAGTGCAACCGCGGTGAATATCAGAATGAACCGCAGCCTGTTTGCGTTTTCGCCGAGACTCTGCGCAAGCTCATCACCGAGTGACATAAGATCCAGTTTCGGTATGAGAATGCAGATGATCGGCAAAAGAATCAATAGCCATGGCGCAAGCAGCTTGACTTCTTCCCAATTTCTTCCCCAGAGGCTGCCTGTCAGCCAAATGAGTGCAGCATTCACGTCGCCCGGAAACTTGACCATCATATATTGCATCTCGGCATGGCAGACCGCGCCTAATGCGATGCCTGATAAAGCCAAGGAAGAGGGTTGAATGCCTTTTTTTCGGGCGATCATTAACAATAGTACAGCAATAATGGCTGCTCCGGCAAATGCGGAGAACGGAAGCACGTACACCGGCGATTCAGGAAACATTAGAATCACTGTCATCGCCGCGAGTCCGGACCCCTTTGAAATGCCGACAACGTCAGGGGAAGCGAGCGGATTGCGGATGACGCCCTGCAAAATCGCTCCGGCCGCGGCCAGTCCGGCACCGGCCAAAATCGCTAATAGTATCCGTGGAAGGCGGTATTGCTGGATGATGAATTCAAAGGATTGATCCAGGCCCAGCAAATTCGTCACCACCGCATCCGGGGAAATGTATAATGCACCGAAGCCGATGCTGGTGATAGACAGAACGATCAGAAGCACGGCCAATATGAGTATCGCCAGCAAGGGGCGTTTTTGCTTTCTGGTTGTTTTCTTCATTTCAGATTTCGCCCTTTCCTTGCCAAATATAAGAAGAATGGTGTTCCGATAATCGCGGTGACAATGCCGACCGGTGATTCATAAGGAAAGGCAATCCATCTGGCCAGAACATCTGCGTACACCAGCAAAATAGCACCGAACAGCGCTGAAAACGGAAGCACATATTGATAATGTTCTCCGATCAGCTTGCGGACAATATGCGGAACGAGCAGTCCGACAAAGCCGATCGGCCCGGCGACGGCTACGGAAGCGCCGGAAAGAATTAAAATGACAAAACTAATCAGAATCCGGATGCCGTTCATATTTTGCCCAAGCCCTTTTGCCGTTTCGTCACCGAGACCGAGAACAGAAATAGAACCGGAAAACATGAGGGCAAGCCCGATGCCGATGACAGAAAACGGAGCGATGGTCATGACGTCCTGCCAATTGCTGCCGTCTATCGCGCCTGTCATCCAGTACAGAACATCCTCTCCCGACTCATTTAAAATAATGATGGCCTGTGTCATGGAGGAGAGGAACAAATGCACCGCCATTCCCGACAGCGCCAGCTTGACAGGTGTCATTCCGCCGGATGAGGCAATCGTATACACAATCGCGCCTCCTGCGGCCGCACCCGCAAAAGCGAATACAACGGATGAATAGGGCGATGCCGGCAGAATGACGAGAGCGGCAACAACAAAAAGAGACGCACCCGCATTTACACCGAAAATTTGAGGCGAAGCCAAAGGGTTTCTGGTCATGGCCTGCATCAGCGCCCCTGCTACGGCCAGGCTGGCGCCGACGAAAACGCCGATTAATGTGCGGGGAAGGCGAAGAGTAGAGATGATGAGCTGTTCCTTTGAACCGTCCCATACAAAAAGGTATTTCAATGAATCTATGATGCTGATATCTGAGGCTCCTACTGAAAGATTCAGCCCAAGCCCGAATATCAAAATGATTAGTGCGATGAGGAACATCATCAGTCTTGATGATGAACGCCGTTTGGCTGAATGATACAACAGTCTCACTTCCTTACTGCGTCTGGTTGCAAAAACGAAGAAGCAAGGATCTCCCCTCGCTTCTCATTGTCCTACTTATTATACACTTTTTTAAGCACGTCTTTGGCGCTTGTTTCACTAGACTTGATGCCTCTGAATCTTGTCCAAGTGTCACGGTCCGCATCATAGACTTGTCCGTTTTTCACCGCTTTGAGATTTTTCCAGAGCGGATTCGTTTTCCATTCATCTACAATGGTCTTGCCTTCATTGGCCGAAATGAACAAAATATCCGGGTCGATTTTGCTTAGTTGCTCGAGGCTGACCTCTTGATAGGCGTTATCCGATTTGACAGCGTGTGTAAAACCGAGCATTTTAAAGATTTCTCCGTCATAAGATGATGACGTATGAAGCTGGAATGAATCTGCTCTTGCAACCCCGAGGACGATGCTGCGGTTTTCATCTTTCGGAAGTTCCCCTTTTAGATCGTTGATGACTTTTTTGTGCTCGGCAAGCTTTTCTTTTCCTTCATCTTCTTTATTTAATGCTTTAGCAATGGTTGTAAAGCTGTCGATCGTCTCGTCATATGTCGCTTCCCGGCTCTTTAATTCTATCGTCGGTGCGATTTGTTTCAGCTGTTTATAAATGTTTTTATGGCGCTCAGCGTCAGCGATGATTAAATCAGGATCCAAGGAACTGATGACCTCAAGATTCGGTTCGCTGCGTGTGCCTACAGATGTATAATCAATTGAGCTGCCGACAAGCTTTTTAATCATATCTTTTTTGTTGTCATCGGCGATGCCCGCCGGCGTAATGCCGAGATTGTATACAGCATCCAAGAATGAAAGCTCAAGGACAACCACTCGTTTAGGTGTGCCGCTTACTGTTGTTTTTCCTTCTTCGTGCTGGATCACTCTGGAATCCTTAGACTTGCTTTCGCTGCTTCCGCTGTTATTCTGGCTGGATGAACAGCCCGATACAATGAAGCAGGCGATTAATAAAACACTCATGATGGCAATCAACTTGTTAGAATAGGTGCGCATGTCATTCTTCCTTTTTTCAGATTTAGTAATGAGAATCATTATCACATGTAAACACTATAATAGCATGGCCCATCATGTCAATATTTTTTAAATAAAGAAAGATGCGGGCTTACTGCTTTTTCATGAAAGCATCATCAGACACAAATAAATGGTATACAGCATTGCCGTGTCTGCGGGATAAAAACGCATTGGCATTGGCTTTAGAGGTTTCAAGCATGTCAGCGTTGACATATGGAAGGAGAGCGCCGAGATAGCCGGACAATTTCTTTTCTATTTCTTCTGAGAGTGCGAATTCAATGTCGCCAATATTCATGATAATCGAGAAAACAAAGTCGATATCGATTTGAAATTTTTCCTCAGCAAAGACCGCCAGCTCGTGAATTCCGGGTGAACAGCCGGTCCGCTGATGGAAAATCTGTTTGACTAAATCACTCACAATCCATGCATTGTATTGCTGTTCTGGTGAAAAGTATTGCATTAGACATACCTCCTGCTTGTACGGATAAAGACAGCCATTCATGATCGTTTGCTCCGTGCAGCGGTTTCTCTTTGATTTTGATTTTTCTGAAAATATACGTCGTTCCTATCACTTTACCATGGGCGCAAAATAAATGGCTACCACCATTCTTCCTGTTTTTCTCCTCAATGTTCTGGAATCTGTTTTATCAATATGTGAACGGGTATGAAAGAAACATAGAAAACATGAAGGAGGAATGTTGAAATGAAACCAGTTGTAAAAGAGTATACAAACGACGAACAGCTCATGAAGGATGTGGAAGAATTACAGCAAATGGGTGTCGCAAAAGAAGATGTATATGTCTTAGCTCACGACGATGACAGAACGGAACGGCTGGCAGACAACACGAATGCCAACACGATCGGAGCCAAAGAAACGGGTCTCAAGCACGCGGTAGGAAACATGTTTAATAAAAAAGGAGACGAGCTCCGCAATCAAATTCATGAAATCGGCTTTTCTGAAGATGAGGCCGCTCAATTCGAAAAACGTTTAGATGAAGGGAAAGTGCTTCTTTTTGTGACAGATAATGAAAAAGTGAAATCCTGGGCTTAAAGCAGGGATATAACCCAAAAGGCAGACTTTGGCCTTTTGGGTTTTTTTGCGGTCTTTGCGGTGTATGGTTTGCAGAATGCCGCAATAAGATAGCGGAACATTTTCGGTTCTGCATGCCCCTCAATTTGCTATTATAATCTTTGTGAGAAATTGGAATATAATCTCACAAAATAGAAATTGGGGGTTCATAGAGAATGAAAAAAGTGATGTTAGCTACGGCTCTATTCTTAGGATTGACTCCAGCTGGCGCGAACGCGGCGGATTTAGGCCATCAGACGTTAGGGTCAAATGATGGCTGGGGCGCGTACTCGACCGGCACGACGGGCGGATCGAAAGCATCGTCCTCGAACGTGTATACCGTCAGCAACAGAAACCAGCTTGTCTCTGCATTAGGCAAGGAGACCAACACAACGCCAAAAATCATTTATATTAACGGAACGGTTGATATGAATGTCGATGACAACCTGAAACCGCTTGACGCAGATGATTATGCAGACTCAGAGTACGATTTCAACAAATATTTAAAAGCTTATGATCCAAGCACATGGGGCAAAAAAGAGCCCTCCGGCACACAGGAAGAAGCCAGAGAACGTTCTCAAAAAAACCAAAAAGCACGAGTGATGGTTGACATTCCTGCGAATACAACGATTGTCGGTTCAGGGACAAATGCCAAAATCGTGGGCGGGAACTTCCAAATTAAGAGTGAAAATGTCATTATCCGCAACATCGAATTCCAGGACGCTTATGATTATTTTCCGCAATGGGACCCGACTGACGGGAGTTCAGGAAACTGGAACTCTCAATACGACAACATCACAATAAACGGTGGCACGCATATCTGGATTGATCACTGCACATTTAATGACGGATCCCGTCCGGACAGTACATCACCAAAGTATTATGGAAGAGAATATCAGCATCATGACGGACAAACGGATGTATCTAATGGGGCTAACTATATCACGATGTCCTACAATTATTATCACGATCATGATAAAAGCTCTATTATCGGATCAAGCGATAGCAAAACCTCCGATGATGGGAAATTAAAAGTCACGCTTCACCATAACCACTACAAAAATATCGTTCAGCGCGCACCGAGAGTCCGCTTTGGGCAAGTGCACGTATACAACAACTATTATGAAGGAAACAAAAGCTCTTCAAGTTATCCTTTCAGCTATACGTGGGGAATCGGAAAGTCATCTAAAATCTATGCTCAAAACAATGTCATTGACGTACCGGGACTGTCAGCTGAGAAAACAATCAGCGTATTTAAGGGCGGAACGGCTTTATATGACGCAGGCACATTGCTGAATGGCACGCAGATCAGCGCATCAGCTGCAAACGGGCTGAGCTCTTCTGTCGGCTGGAAACCATCTCTGCACGGCACAATCGATGATTCCGCGAATGTGAAATCGAATGTTATATCTCAAGCGGGTGCGGGTAAACTAAATTAAGGAATGAAAAAAACACAAAGGGCTGCTCACCTTTGTGTTTTTTTAATTAACTAAATTATTTATTAATTTAGTTAAGGAGTAGAATGGGAAAGGGGATTAGAAAACAAGTATATAGGAGGAGACCTATTTATGGCTTCAGAAAAAGACGCAGGAAAACAGTCAACAGTAAAACTTGTACCATTGCTTATTACTGTCGCTGTGGGATTGATCATCTGGTTTATTCCCGCTCCGTCCGGACTTGAACCTAAAGCTTGGCATTTGTTTGCGATCTTTGTCGCGACAATTATCGGCTTTATCTCCAAGCCCTTGCCAATGGGTGCAATTGCCATTTTCGCATTGGCAGTTACTGCACTAACTGGAACACTATCAATTGAGGATACATTAAGCGGATTCGGGAATAAGACCATCTGGCTGATCGTCATCGCATTCTTTATTTCCCGGGGATTTATCAAAACCGGGCTCGGTGCGAGGATTTCGTATGTATTCGTTCAGAAATTCGGAAAAAAAACCCTTGGGCTTTCTTATTCACTGCTGTTCAGTGATTTAATACTTTCACCTGCCATTCCAAGTAATACGGCGCGTGCAGGAGGCATTATCTTTCCTATTATCAGATCATTATCCGAAACATTCGGATCAAGCCCGGCAAATGGAACAGAGAGAAAAATCGGCGCCTTCTTATTAAAAACCGGTTTTCAGGGGAATCTGATTACATCTGCTATGTTCTTAACGGCGATGGCAGCGAACCCGCTGATTGCCAAGCTGGCCCATGATGTCGCAGGGGTGGACTTAACATGGACAAGCTGGGCAATCGCCGCGATTGTGCCGGGGCTTGTAAGCTTAATCATCACACCGCTTGTGATTTACAAGCTGTATCCGCCGGAAATCAAAGAAACACCGGATGCGGCGAAAATCGCCACAGAAAAACTAAAAGAAATGGGACCGTTCAAAAAGTCAGAGCTTTCCATGGTTATTGTGTTTCTTTTGGTGCTTGTGCTGTGGATTTTTGGCGGCAGCTTCAACATCGACGCAACCACAACCGCATTAATCGGTTTGGCCGTTCTATTATTATCACAGGTTCTGACGTGGGATGATATCAAAAAAGAACAGGGCGCTTGGGATACGCTCACTTGGTTTGCGGCGCTAGTGATGCTGGCCAACTTCTTGAATGAGTTAGGCATGGTGTCTTGGTTCAGTAATGCCATGAAATCATCCGTATCAGGATTCTCTTGGATTGTGGCATTCTTAATCTTAATCGTTGTGTATTTCTATTCACACTACTTCTTTGCGAGCGCGACAGCTCACATCAGCGCGATGTATTCAGCATTTTTGGCTGTGATCGTGGCAGCGGGCGCACCGCCGCTTTTAGCAGCGCTAAGCCTCGCATTCTTTAGCAACCTGTTCGGGTCAACGACTCACTACGGCGCTGGAGCGGCCCCGGTTTTCTTCGGAGCAGGCTACGTTCCGCAAAGCAAATGGTGGTCCATCGGATTTATCCTGTCGATCGTCCATATTGTCGTATGGCTTGTAATCGGCGGATTATGGTGGAAAGTACTGGGGATATGGTAGAAAGAAAAAGGCAGACGCGGTCTGTCTTTTTTATTTTTATAAAGGAGACTGCCAACTAATTTGTAAAGGCTGACAGGTTCAGACAGGTATTGCTTCTGTCTCAGCCGGAGGTCAGTCATATTTTCGGGAACGGCCAGCCGATCCATATGCTGAGTTCGCTTGTGCCATCCACTCATTTGGTTGTCGGCTTTGCCGGGGTTTTCATCGACGACCATCAAAAATTCGCATTGAAATGGGCTGTTCTCGCAGTGGTCGTCCTGACGATAGGCACCATCTGTATTTCCGTATGATAATTCAGGCGTAATGACATACACTAACGGCATCAACATACCGGAGGTGTCTTCATGAGTGATCCTTATATGCCGCTGACTTCAGTCAGAAGCGGAACGGGTTTTGAAGCGGAAAAAGGAGTGCACGGCTTAACTGTGCAAATTGCGAATGTTTATTTTATTCAGCTGCCTTCTGAACCTCATTCATTTGTTTTAATTGATGCCGGCATGCCTCAATCAGCCGACATGATAGTCAATGAAGCTAAACAACGATTTGGCGATGATTTTCAGCTCAAGGCGATTATCCTTACACACGGGCACTTTGATCATATCGGGGCAATCGAAGAGCTTCTTGAGCATTGGGATGTTCCTGTTTATGTCCATTCTCGGGAAATGCCTTATGTAACAGGTAAAGAGGATTATCCTCAGGCTCGTCCTGACAGCAAAAGCGGGCTGGTTGCCAAGCTTTCGCCGCTGTTTCCGCGGCACTCTATCGATATTTCGTCACAAGTACAGGCACTGCCGGAAGACGGCTCTGTTCCGTTTCTTGAGGAGTGGGTGTGGATCGCGACCCCGGGACACACGCCAGGGCATATTTCGTTGTTCCGCGAGGACGGGCGTGTGCTTGTGGCAGGCGATGCTGTCATAACAGTGGAACAGGAGAAACTGGCTGACGTCTTGATTCAAAAACAGGAGCTTCATGGGCCGCCGGCTTATTTTACGCCTGATACAGAGACGGCAGCTGAATCCATTCAGAAGCTTGCCGGCCTTGAACCGGAAGCGCTGCTGACCGGGCACGGCATACCGATGACCGGCAAAAACTTTCGCAGCGACTTAACTGAATTGGCAAATCGCCTATCGTCTCTGTGACACCCGCACAGGCGGGTGTTTTTATTGTTTTTCCAAGAAGATGCAGGGAAATCATTTGTCTTCCCGCTTAAAAACGATACAATGATAAGCATGAATGCGATTTGAAGGAGAGAGTTTGTTGAAAGAAAAAGAAATACTCTGGAACGAAGCGAAAACGTTTATTGCCGCATGCTATCAGGAATTGGGAAAGGAAAAGGAAGTGAAAGACCGTCTCGATAGCATTAAAAGTGAAATTGACCGAACTGGGAGCTATGTACATACGAAGGAAGAGCTTGCACACGGAGCGAAAATGGCTTGGAGAAACAGCAACCGCTGCATCGGCAGATTGTTCTGGAATTCGCTGAATGTCATCGACAGACGTGACGTCCAGACGAAGGAGGATGTGCGGGACGCCCTCTTTCATCACATTGAAACCGCTACAAATAACGGGAAAATCAGGCCGTGCATTACGATTTTTCCTCCGGAAGAGAAGGGTGAAAAGCAAGTCGAGATCTGGAATCATCAGCTGATACGGTACGCTGGTTATGAATCAGACGGAAAAAGAATCGGCGACCCGGCTTCCCGTTCCCTGACCGCAGCCTGCGAGCAGCTTGGCTGGCGCGGAGAGCGAACCGATTTTGACTTGCTGCCGCTCATTTTTCGCATGAAAGGCGACGAACAGCCGGTCTGGTATGAACTGCCGCGTTCACTTGTCATTGAGGTTCCAATCACACATCCGGACATCGAAGCGTTTTCTGATCTGGAGCTGAAATGGTACGGCGTGCCAATTATTTCTGATATGAAGCTTGAGGTCGGGGGGATTCATTATAATGCCGCGCCGTTTAACGGCTGGTATATGGGCACGGAGATCGGGGCAAGAAACCTGGCAGATGAAAAGCGGTACGACAAGCTCAAAAAAGTGGCGTCCGTTATTGGCATTTCCTCTGATTACAATACGGATTTATGGAAGGATCAAGCGCTTGTTGAATTGAATAAAGCTGTGTTGCACTCGTATAAAAAGCAAGGTGTCAGCATCGTTGACCATCATACGGCAGCAAGCCAGTTTAAACGGTTTGAAGAACAGGAGGAAGAAGCGGGCAGAGAGCTGACGGGGGACTGGACGTGGCTGATTCCGCCGATTTCACCCGCTGCCACTCATATCTTCCACCGTTCCTATGACAACGCAATCGTTAAGCCGAATTACTTTTATCAGGATAAGCCTTACGAATAAACAATGGAAAATCGTTGATGGCCTTCAAGGCTGCGAGATTCGGTGACTGAGATATCGGTAACCTTTGAGAATGGGCTGCCTTTCTTAACAGCCTCAAGAAACGATTGTAAAGTGTTTTCCGGGCCTTCCGCCAAAATCTCGACACGGCCGTCATCACGGTTTTTGACCCAGCCGGCCAGTTTTCGCTTATCGGCTTCCATTTGAACAAAATAGCGAAAGCCCACACCTTGAACCCGGCCGTTTGCGACGATGCGGTATTGAAGCATGTAAAAACCACCTTTTCTTTTTATGATAATCAATTATTTTACAACCTGTAAAGGGGATGGTTCGTATGAAACCACCGCACTATTCAGTTCTTTCTCTTAATCTCGGGAAGCCGCAGACGCTTGAATATAACGGAAAGAAAATCGAAACCGGCATCATGAAGCAGCCCGCTGATTCCGCTGTCATGCTGTATCGGGAGAATTTTGAAGGAGATGGACAGGCGGACCTCATCAATCATGGGGGACCTGATAAGGCGGTCTGTGTCTATCCGGCAGAGCACTATCCGTTTTGGGAAGAGTTCCTCTCAAGACCGCTGCCAAGCGCTGCGTTTGGTGAAAATCTGACCGTCAAGGGCCTGACCGAGGAGAACGTTTGCATCGGGGATGTGTACAAGCTTGATGAAGCTGTTGTCCAGGTCAGCCAGCCGCGCCAACCGTGTGTAAAGCTGGCGAAAAAGTTTGGCGTAAAGGATATGGTGATGAAGGTTCAAGAAACCGGTTATACCGGATTTTATTTTCGCGTGCTGGAAGAGGGCAGGGTGTCTCCCGGCGCCAAACTTGAATTGCTGTCCAGAGGCGAGAAAGACATATCCGTTCAATTCGCAAACCGTATCAAATACCATGATGCGAAAAACCTCGCCGCCATTGAACGGATTTTAAGTGAAGACACACTGTCGGAAAGCTGGAGAGCGTCCTTTATGAAAAAAAGGGACAGGCTGCAGCCGGCTGAATAGAAAAAAAGCCGCGCATACAACGTGCGCGGCTTTACTATTCTTAAGATCAATTTTTCTTTGTTTCAAGCAGGTTGGCAAGAAAATAGGTTTTATAGCTTTGAAGCTTTCTTCCTTCATAGTGCGTGATCCCCTGCTTTTTTAATTCTGCCACATACCAGCCTTTACTGCCGTAATGCATGTCAGAAAACTCCTTTCCCTATCTCTCCGGCTGGAGAGGATTTTACCAAGCGATTGGCATTGTAACATCTATGGAAAGATGCTGAAAAGAGGTGAGGGAAAAACTGAGCCTTTTGCACTAGCTGTAAGAATCTTCTTCTGTATGTATATGCGGAGAAAAGGCTGAATATGATTTAATGGCCGGTCAGCTTGATGATGACAACGCCAAATGTCATAATGCTGAACACAATGCCGATATATGTGAGCATCCCGTTTTTTTTCTTTACGCCGTAAACGGCCATAATGATGCCTTCAATGAAAAAAATAATGCCGAAAATAATAAACCACATGCAGATAAAGGCTCCTTTCGCAGACATAATAGTAGTGTAGCATATCTGGAAGAGCCGGGCTGTGACAATATCAAGAAAGCCGGGCAGCATATGCGCCCGGCTCTTGTTTTTTATTGCTTATCAACCAATTTGACCAGCAGCTGTGCCAAATGTTTTTTCTCGTCTTCGTCCGCAACACTCCAAAGCTCTTGCAGGAGCATTTCTTCACTGTTGTGCGGTTCTTCATGCTTCGCGAGGTAGTCTCCCAGGATCGCGGCGCTTTTCACAAGCTTGCCGTCATCCAATCCCAGCTTTTTGCCTCGGTTCACTTGTTTACTCAGGTAGCCTTTAAATTCCTCAAAGTCTTTTAAAATGTCTTCTTTTGTTGCGCCATGCATGGCATCCATTTCGTTTTCAATTTGGATTTTTTCTGGATCTCTGTTCATTGCAATACCTCCTCCTGCAGAATAGTGATGTTTTACCTGCAATTGGAGGAGGTTAAACCTTCCGGCAGCCCGGAATGTGTTTTACAGTTTTGTCAGGATAATCGGTTCATCTTTTGTGATAACGATGGTGTGTTCAACTTGGGCAACCATGCTTTGATCAGGCGTCTTGAACGTCCAGCCGTCTCCTGCTTCAACAATCGTTTCCGCTTTCGTTGAAATAAACGGTTCAAGCGCGATAACTGTGCCGTTTTTGAAAAGCGCGTTATCAAACGGATCATAGTAGTTCATGATGTGGTTCGGCGCTTCATGCAGGCTTCTGCCGATTCCGTGGCCGGTCAGGGTTTTGATGACGGTAAAGCCTTTAGAGCGTGCTTCATGATAAACGGCTCTTCCGATTTGGTTTTGGCGCTTGCCTGCTTTTGCCTGCTGCAGCCCTTTTTGGAAAGCGTCTTCCGCGCATTGGCAAAGCTTATGAAGGCGTTCTTCTCCTTCGCCGAGCACAAATGAGATGCCTGTGTCGGAATAAAAACCGCCGAACTCAGCGGAGATGTCAATGTTCACAAGATCTCCCGCTTTTAAAATTTTGGAAGTGCTTGGTATGCCGTGAGCCACTTCATCATTTACGCTGATGCATGTCACACCCGGAAAATCGTATTCCTTCTCAGGAGCTGAAACGGCACCGTGCTCATCAAGAACCGCTTTTCCGATAAGGTCAAGGTCTTTTGTGCTCATGCCGGGCTCTGCTTTTCGTTTCATTTCTTCACGCGCCAGCGCTACGATTCTTCCGATTTTTTTCAGGCCTTCTAATTCTTGATCGTTTGTTACAATCATCTGTCATTCCCGCTTTCTTTTTAAATAATCTATTTTAAGCTTACCACAACTGCCTTAAAAATAGGAAACACACGGACCTGGGAAAAAAGAAACACCCCGGGAAAATTGGTATAGATCACTAGATATCCTATATGGTATATTTGAAAAAAAAGGGTATGAGGGGGATGGGTATGCTTTCATTTTTACAAAAACTGGGGAAGTCATTTATGCTTCCGATTGCGGTTCTTCCTGCGGTTGGAATTATCCTTGCGCTTGGCAGAGAGGATTTATTGAATATCCCGTTTGTCTATCAAGCGGGGACGGCGATTTTTGATCATCTGCCGCTCATTTTCGCGATCGGAATTGCCATCGGCATTTCAAAGGACAGTAATGGGGCCGCGGGTTTATCAGGGGCGATTTCATATCTGATGCTGGACGCAGCGACAAAGACAATTGATAAAACAAACAACATGGCGGTGTTTGGGGGAATCATTGCCGGTTTAATTGCCGGTTACACCTATAACCGCTTCAAGGATACAAAGCTGCCTGAATATCTGGGATTCTTCAGCGGCAGGCGGCTTGTGCCGATTGTAACAGCCATTATTACGATTATTTTAGCCGGTATCTTCGGAATCGTCTGGCCGCCGATTCAATCAGGGATTAATACGTTTGGAGAATGGATGCTGGGGCTCGGGGGCATCGGGGCTGGCATATTCGGCCTGTTCAACCGGCTGTTAATACCGCTTGGCCTTCACCACGTGTTGAACAATATTTTCTGGTTCCAATTCGGAGAATATAACGGAGTGACAGGCGACCTGGCGCGCTTTTTCGCGAAAGATCCGACTGCGGGCACATATATGACCGGTTTCTTCCCAATCATGATGTTCGGTCTTCCGGCGGCGTGTCTGGCTATGATTGTGACTGCCAAGCCGTCAAAACGGAAAGCCACGGCGGGAATGATGATCGGATTTGCCTTGACTGCGTTTATCACAGGGATTACGGAGCCGATTGAGTTTGCGTTTATGTTTTTGTCTCCGCTATTATACGCTGTTCACGCGGTCTTAACTGGGCTGTCTTTATTTATCGTCAACTTGCTCGGCATCCGCTCAGGCTTCTCTTTTTCAGCAGGAGCCATCGATTATGTGCTCAGCTACGGAATTGCAGAAAAGCCGCTGCTTCTGCTTCTGGTAGGCATATGCTATGCGGCTGTATACTTTATTGTGTTTTATGTGCTGATTAAGGCATTGAATTTAAAAACGCCGGGACGGGAAGATGACGATGTGGATGAAGTGCTGGATGAAAATACCGTTCAGGATGTGAATGAAAACATCATGCTCAAAGGGCTCGGCGGAAAAGAAAATCTTCAAACCATTGATCATTGCGCTACAAGGCTGCGGCTGACTGTGAAGAATACCGCTTTAGTAGATGAAGCGCTGCTAAAGAAAGCAGGCGCAAAAGGGGTCGTCAAATCAGGCGGGCAATCGGTTCAAGTCATCATTGGCCCGAATGTGGAATTTGCGGCGGAGGAATTGAGAGCTGCGGTAAAATAAAAAAGCGGAGAGGGCATCCTCTCCGCTTTTTCTTATTGATCTGCATCTTCCGTTGACGTTTCGGAAGAATCTTCGTCACGTTTTGTGTAATCATAATCAGAAGGGTTCACCTTCGTAAAACCTTTCGGCTCGTAGAAACGCAGCAGGTCTCCGTTTATGATTTTATCGGACATTTCAAGTTCTTTCTTGACGAGGGAGTCTTCTGACTTGTCGACTTCAGATTCCTCAAGCTCTTTTCCGGTTTTTGTATCGTAATACTTTCCGGATACTTTCGTGTACTTCGGTGAAACAAAGTCTCCGTTACGGAACGGGATCACTTCACGGTGTTCTTTAGATAAAATATCAGAACCGGACATCAGATAGTCTTTCGTATCCACTCCGAGCAAATGCAGAATGGTAGGGGCCACATCGACGTCTCCGGCATATTTATGAACTCTCTCGCCCTTCACGCCGGCAGCGTGGATAAAGAGCGGAACCCGTTGAAGCTGGGCGTTGTCATAATCGGTAATTTCATCTTTGTCAAGCACTTTGGCCATCGCTTTATTGTGGTTTTCAGAGATGCCGTAATGGTCTCCGTACATCACGATAATCGATTGGTCATATAGCCCGTCTTTTTTCAGGTCATTGAAAAATTGTTCAATAGACTGATCAAGGTAATGGGCTGACTGGAAGTAGTTGTTGACGACAGAGTCACCAAAGTCTCCAGCCGGGAAGTCTGTATCCCCCTCATCCATTCCGAATGGGAAGTGGTTAGACAGAGTAATAAACTTCGTATAGAACGGCTGCGGCAGGCTTTCTAACAGCGGCATTGATTCTTTAAAGAACGGTTTGTCTTTCATGCCGTAGTTTTTCGTGTTTTCTTCGTTCATGTCATAGTAGGCAGAATCGAAGAACTTATCAATGCCTTCCGCTTTGTACATTTCGTTACGGTTCCAGAACGTCTGCGTGTTTCCGTGAAACGAAGCAGATGTGTAATCCTTAGACTTCAGAATCGCCGGAACGGATTGAAGCGTGTTTTGCGCTTTGTTTACGAAAACGGAACCTTGAGCCAGCGGGTATAGAGAGTTTTCCATCATAAATTCCGCATCGGATGTTTTACCCTGTCCCGTTTGGTGGAAAAAGTTATCAAAGTAGAACGTTTCGTTATCATGTGCCAGTTTATTTAAGAACGGTGTGACTTCTTTGCCGTCAATTTTATAGTCAATGATAAAGGACTGCAGAGATTCAAGTGAAACATAAATGACGTTTTTTCCTTCCGCTTTGCCGAAATACACGTTATTCGGCACGTCGTAATTGGCTTTCATGTAGTTTTCCACTTCCGTCACGTCGCTGGAATCGGCAAGCGCGCGCTGACTGTTGGACTTGATATTCTGGACAGCATCATAAATCGTGAAATTGTATGTGCCTAAGTATTTCACCAGATAGTTTCGGTCGAATGATCTTGTCAGCAATTCAGGGCGGTCTGATTCCGCAACTGCCAGGTTGATAAGGAAAACAAGAATCGAAGACGCAAGAACGATTCGGAACGATTTTTTGCTCGACGTTTCTACAGGCTTGTTCACTTTGATCGCCAAGATGATCAGAATGATCGTATCGATAAAGTAAAAGACGTCAGCCGGGCTCATCAGCGAAAATGCGCTGTCGCCGAGTTGGCCGCCGTTTGTTTTAGCCTGCATAATGACCGGAATTGTAATAAAATCATTGAAAAATCTGTAGTACACAATGTTTGCGTACAGTAAAAAAGACATTAAAAAATGAATCACTATGATGGCTGTCTGCTGTAATTTTTTCTTGAACAAAAGTCCAAAGCCAAGAAAGAACAAGCTTGAGCTGAGAGGATTCACAAAAAGCAATATTTTTTGTATCGTGTTGTCTATTCCTAAGTTAAAATTCAGGACATAACCGACATACGTTTTGATCCATAATAGGACGACCGCGATTAAGAAGAAGGCCAGTCCTCTTTCTTTTATAAATGTTTTCATTGTTACACTCCTTTTTTCCGATCACAGTTCGAGCGAAACGATAGAAAAAACGAACGTATCAAATATAACACGAATCAGCAGATTAGAAAAGTGAAAATCGTCTGGTGGAAAAAGTGGCGAAAAACGCCGTCGAATCAATGTTTTTCTTTACATAGTGCCCTAATATAAAAAAGGTTTCTTTGTGGAAACGAAGGAATAAAATGGAACCGTGGCTGCTGTATGATAAAATAGAGAAAATGCTGAAAAGAGGTGAAAGGATGGATTTTTCCCATATTGTGTCTGAAGATAAAATAAAGCGCGCCATCAAAGACGGAGAATTTGAAAACCTGCCGGGAATGGGAAAACCGCTGCCGAAGGATGACGCGGCACACTTGCCGGAATCGCTCCGCATGAGCTACCGTATGTTAAAAAATGCGGGGATGGCAGAGGACGAGGGCGCGCTCAAAAAAGAACTCATGACCATCGACCATTTAATCGCAAAGTGCCTTGACGAAAAAGAACGGGAACAATTAATCAGAAAAAAAACTGAAAAGCAGATGATGCTTGATAAGCTTGTCGGCAAAAAAGGCATGTTTTCAAAGCCAGTATCCGCTTTTTATAAGAATAAAGTATATGACCGGCTTGGACGAAACAGACCTTCTTCCAGCTGATTTGTCTTGTCTGAAGGATGGTGATTGATAAAAGCCATCCTCTTTATGTTCCAATGGTCTCTGTCTAAAATGTTTATGTTTATCCGTCGTGGGGGAAATGACTCATAAACGAAAAAAGGGTGATGGGATGGAACGACTATTAGAATGGATAGAACGTATATCTGATTGGCTGTGGGGGCCGCCGCTAATCATCTTGTTGACGGGTACGGGATTGTATTTCACCATTTTGCTGAAATGTTTTCAATTTCGCTATCCTTTATACATTCTCAAGCAAACGATCGGCAGTGTAGGAAAGAAGCCGAAGGGAGAGGGCACAGTCACACCGCTTCAGGCATTGACGTCAGCCCTCAGCTCAACTATCGGTGCGGCGAATATTGTCGGTGTGCCTGCCGCTATTATGTTTGGCGGTCCCGGAGCGGTTTTTTGGATGTGGTTTATTGCCTTATTTGCCATGGCGATTAAGTTTTCTGAAAGTGTGCTTGCTGTTCATTACAGAGAAAAAAATGAGCAGGGGGAATTTGTCGGGGGACCGATGTATTACATAACAAAAGGGCTGCGCATGAAATGGCTCGGCGTATTTTTCTCTGTAGCGCTGATCGTGGAGCTGATCCCGAGCATTATGGTTCAGGGGAATTCGGTTTCAGTCTCTCTTGCCCAAACGTTTTCTTTCAATAAAATATACGCGGGAATCGGCATTGCGTTTTTGATTGGGTTAGTGGTGATAGGAGGGGTAAAGCGGATTGGAAAAGTAACAGAGTTCGTCGTGCCTCTTATGGCAGGGGCATATGCTGGGGCCGGTCTCCTGATTTTTCTCACGAATCTTTCAGCGGTGCCGGCGTTTTTCTCTCTTATCTTTTCGAATGCGTTTACCTCAACTTCAGCAGTTGGAGGGTTCGCAGGTGCTGCGCTGGCTGAAACCGTTCGCTGGGGCTTTGCCCGCGGGCTGTATTCTAATGAAGCCGGAATGGGAACAGCGCCGATTGCACATGCGGCGGCCATGACTGATCACCCTGTGAGGCAAGGGTTCTGGTCTGTGATCGGCATTGTCATTGACACCTTGATCATCTGCACCACCACGGCTTTTATCGTCATTACATCCGGTGTTTGGACAGGAGGAAATGCCTCAAATGACCCGGCAGCACTGACAACGGCTGCGTTTCAGCACTATTTCGGTTCCGGCGGAGGGTACTTCGTCTCGATTGCCCTTGTCTTCTTTGTGATATCGACTATTATGGTTGTTATTTTTTACGGCGTTAAGCAAGCTGAATTTCTGTTCGGACGGCTGGCAGGACATGTGATCAAAATCGTTTATTTAGCGGCTATTATCATAGGGGCCGCAGGCGGAGCAAAAGCCATCTGGGGATTTCTGGACTTAGCATTAGTTTTTATTGTCGTTCCGAATGTGATTGCGTTGCTGTTATTGAGCAGAAAGGTAAAAGCACTATATACCGAGTTTTTCACATCTGAACAGTACTACCTGAAAGACAGAGGAAAAACGAAACAGAATGCTGTTTATCAGACAAAAGGAACCAAAAACTCTTAGTGTTTTGCCCTCGCACTGGCCAGCGATTTCGTTTTGACAAATAGATAAATGAGCAAAGGCAGCAAAATGGAAATGAACACCTTGATGACCGGTTTGACTATGTTAAAGTCGATCAGATGATTTGTGTTTTGGAAAAACCAAAAGCTGCACACTAAAGAAAACATGCCGGTCGGTGTGTACATAGCTTTTACCTCAATTGTTGAATGTAAGAAGGAAGGCCCATATACCACCTGCGATTTTCACCATAATGGCGGGATCTGCAAGGCTGCGATGATGAGATCTGAACGGTCTAAAAAATCAGTAATTCGGATCTGCCTGATCACCATATAGGCCGGATCAAAAAAAGTAGATGTCAGGTTGGCACCGAAGATGGAAATTGAAGAAAATAACATCACCGCTAGCAATAAAGCTCCTAGCAGCATGGCGATAATGGTGTGATTTAGCGGGATGCTCCGGCTTGAGAAGAGAAGCGGAAGGATGATCAATACCTCCATCGTCCCAAAGGCATCAAAACCTGATTGGAGGTATTGGATCGGTCCTTCAAAGACCGGTGTTGCATTTTGCAGCTCAATTTGTGCGGCAAGCGTAAACGGAAGGAACAAGGCCAAGGTGCCGAATGGAACTAAAAAAATCTGCGCCATTCTGGTCAACGTTTCTTTTCCTTCTCTGGCAATACAGATCGCTGCAAAAATAATGACGCCGCTAAGAACGGCCATGGTGTTCGGGAGAAATAAAATATGAATCAGATTGATGAAAAAACGCATATCATGAGCGTTGATTAACAGGAAATAGAAAGAAAACAGAAAAATGATAAATCGGCCTTCTAGAAGCTGGGCGGCAACGGTATCGGGTCTTTCTGTGTATTGCAGCTGTGGAAAGGCGAGTACGTGTCGTCTTCTATAAACTCTTCAATATATCCGCTTTCTAACACGGCATCAATCTTGATGTTTTTGATTCTTTTTTTCACTTTGTCAATGACCTTTGGATCAGCAATCCCGTCAATATAGGCCAAGGCAACGATTTTAAAAGAGATCATTTTTAGCTGAAGCGTTTTGACGCGAATGCGCACAAGAGCGGTACTGACCCTGAGGCTTTCAGTGAAGCTCTCTCTTAATCCTCTGATGATCGATTCTGTGATCGGTTCCTCAATGCTTCTTCTTTGACCGCCTTTTATTTTTAAGATCAGGCATTTTGAATGTCTGTCTGCAAACAGAACCGCGTTTCCCTCAATGATGGATTCAGCCACTTTGCTTACACTCGTTTCTGCCGCTACGATTGATATCGATAGAGTGTTTTGCAGCGACTCCTCATGTTCATCTATTTGATCTGTCAGATGCCTCAAGAAAGGACAGAGGGTGTTGTCCTGTATTTGTTCAGATTTTACAATTCCTTCAATATAAACAATAAACCCGACAGCCCGTTTTCGAAGTCAAATTGCCTAATTACGATGTCTGAGCAGCCTGTTCATAAGGTCAGATGATCGAGGTTTACTTCAAATTCGGAGAGACCGGTCTGTCCTGATTGTCTTCAAGCTCTTTGATGAGCTGAAGCGCTTTTTCGCGTTTATTCATAGAGGCTCACCCTGCTTTTTCAATGTCTAATTCAACAAGTGCTTGTGACTTTTAGGGTAACCTTGTCTGTTTCAGATATTCTCAGTCTGGGATGAAAGCGCTATAAAAAGTTGTTGACTACATGTATATACAGGAATACAATATTATCATAAGTTGTATATACAAGTTATAAAAAACGGATACGGAGGGGTTGGCATGGGGGAACTGAACACATCGACACGGCAGATTGTCGAAGCAGTCGGCGGCGCCGAAAATATTGCAGCGGCAACTCATTGTGTTACACGTTTGCGTTTTGCATTGATAGATGAAAGCAAAGTTGACCAAGAAGTGCTTGATCAAATTGACATTGTAAAGGGATCGTTTTCAACAAACGGGCAATTTCAGGTCGTGATCGGCCAGGGAACGGTCAACAAAGTATATGCAGAATTGGTCAAGGAAACGGGGATTGGCGAATCAACAAAGGACGAAGTGAAGAAGGCTTCAGAAAACAATATGAATCCTTTGCAGCGTGCTGTGAAAACGCTTGCGGATATTTTTATTCCGATATTGCCTGCGATTGTCACGGCGGGTCTCTTGATGGGGATCAATAACATTTTAACGGCGCAAGGCATTTTCTTCGGCACAAAATCGATTGTGCAGGTCTATCCGCAGTGGGCGGATCTTGCTAATATGATTAACCTGATTGCGGGAACGGCCTTTACGTTTCTGCCTGCGTTAATCGGCTGGTCAGCGGTCAAACGGTTCGGCGGCAATCCGCTGCTTGGCATTGTGCTCGGCGTGATGCTCGTGCATCCTGATTTGTTGAATGCGTGGGGATATGGCGCTGCAGAACAAAGCGGAAAGATTCCGATATGGAATTTGTTCGGCCTTGAGGTGCAGAAAGTCGGCTATCAGGGACAGGTGCTCCCGATTTTGCTTGCTTCTTATATGCTGGCGAAAATCGAGGTGTTTTTAACAAAAAGGACACCTGAAGGCATACAGCTGCTCGTTGTCGCGCCGATTACGCTTCTCGTAACAGGTTTTGCCTCTTTTATCATCATCGGCCCGGTTACATTTGCGATCGGAAACGTGCTGACTTCAGGGCTTATCTCGGTGTTCGGCTCTTTTGCCGCAGTGGGCGGTTTGTTATATGGCGGTTTATACTCGGCGCTCGTGATTACCGGCATGCATCACACGTTCCTTGCAGTCGACCTGCAGCTCATCGGCTCAAAACTAGGCGGCACATTTTTATGGCCGATGCTGGCGCTTTCGAATATCGCACAAGGTTCGGCAGCGCTGGCCATGATGTTTATCGTGAAGGATGAGAAACAAAAAGGCCTTTCCCTCACATCAGGGATTTCTGCTTATCTCGGCATTACAGAACCTGCCATCTTCGGGGTGAATCTGCGATACAGATTCCCGTTTATCATTGCAATGGTCAGCTCCGGGCTGGCGGGAATGTATATTTCTTCTCAAGGTGTGCTGGCAAGCTCCGTCGGTGTCGGCGGCGTGCCGGGGATTTTCTCAATCATGAGCCAGTACTGGGGCGCGTTTGCAATTGGGATGGCGATGGTATTGATCGTGCCGTTTGCCGGAACATACGCGTATGCAAGATTCAAACATAAATAACGAATGGGAGCGGGACGTGTTTTAACGTTCCCTTTTCCCGTTTTTATTCTATAAAACGGTGGTGGAGACAGATGAAAACAGAACAAACACCATGGTGGAAAAAAGCTGTGGTCTATCAAATTTATCCGAAAAGCTTTAACGATACGACGGGGAACGGTGTCGGCGATCTGAACGGCATTATTGAAAAGCTTGATTACTTAAAAACACTTCAGGTGGATGTGCTTTGGCTGACACCGATTTATGATTCCCCGCAGCATGATAATGGGTACGATATTCGTGATTATTACTCGATTTATCCTGAATATGGGACGATGGAGGATTTTGAGCGGTTACTGTCCGAAGCCCATCAAAGGGGCCTGAAAGTCGTCATGGATCTTGTCGTCAATCATACATCAACAGAGCACAAATGGTTTCAAGAGGCGATTTCGTCAAAAGACAGCCCGTACCGTGATTTTTATATATGGAAAACCCCGCAGGAAAACGGTTCTGTTCCGACAAACTGGGAATCGAAATTCGGCGGCTCCGCATGGGAGCTTGATGAAGCATCGGGCCAATACTATTTGCACCTGTTTGATGTGACGCAGGCTGATTTGAATTGGGAAAATGAAGAGGTCAGAAAGCATATCTATGACATGATGCATTTTTGGTTTGAAAAGGGAATAGACGGCTTCAGGCTTGATGTCATTAACCTGATCTCTAAAGATCAGCGCTTTCCGAATGCGGAAGGCGGAGGCGATGGCCGTTCCTTTTACACTGACGGGCCGCGGGTGCACGAATATCTGCATGAAATGAACGAAAAGGTGTTTTCGCATTATGACAGTATGACGGTCGGCGAGATGTCTTCAACGACCGTAGACCATTGCATCCGGTATACAAATCCTGCCAATAAAGAACTTGATATGACGTTCAGCTTCCATCATCTCAAGGTCGACTATCCAAACGGTGAAAAATGGGCCTTGGCGCCGTTTGACTTTTTGAAGCTGAAGAAAATCTTATCCGAGTGGCAGACGGGGATGCACGCTGGAGGGGGATGGAACGCTCTGTTCTGGTGCAATCACGATCAGCCGCGCGTTGTATCCAGATATGGAAATGACGGCGCGTACAGGGTGAAATCGGCGAAAATGCTCGCTGCCGCCATTCATATGATGCAGGGCACGCCTTATATTTATCAGGGCGAGGAGCTGGGAATGACGAATCCGAAGTTTACGGACATCAGCTCCTATCGGGATGTCGAATCACTGAACATGTATCACGCTTTTAAGGAAAAAGGGATGGCTGATCAAGAGATCACAGCGATTTTACAGGCGAAATCCCGAGACAACTCCAGAACGCCTGTCCAGTGGGATGATACGCCGAATGGCGGTTTTACAACGGGCGCGCCATGGATACCGGTCGCCGGAAATTATCATGAAATCAATGCCGAAGCGGCGCTGAAGGATCAGAACTCAGTGTTCTATCATTATCAAAAACTGATCCAGATTCGAAAAACGTATGACATTGTGACAGAGGGGACGTATGAGTTAATCGCAAAGGATGATCCGAACATTTTTGCATATCTCAGACACGGCAGCAATGAAAAGCTGCTCGTGATCAATAACTTTTACGGGATTGAGGCAGCCTTTACAATGCCGGACTCTTTAGCGCCTGGCAAGTGGAAGGCAGAGGTGCTGTTGACCAACGATGATGTGAGGGAAGGACTGCAGAACATGACGCTCCGTCCGTATGAGTCCATTGTTTATCGTTTAACGAAACCGTGTTAAACTAAGCTGGGTGGTCCATAATGAAGGCGAATAAATTTATTATAATTTATAAAGACATCGCACAGCAAATTGAAGGCGGTCGGTGGAAAGCGGAGGAGATTCTTCCGTCTGAACATGAGTTGACCGCACAGTTCGGTACATCGAGAGAAACGGTCCGAAAGGCGCTTCACATGCTTGCGCAAAACGGCTATATCCAGAAAATCAGAGGGAAGGGCTCCGTCGTTCTCAACCGCGAAAAAATGCAGTTTCCCGTCTCGGGCCTTGTCAGTTTCAAGGAGCTCGCGCAAACGCTTGGCAAAGAAACGAAAACAACTGTACACAAATTCGGGCTGGGGCCTCCGTCAGAGCTGATCCAAAAACAGCTCCGGGCCAAGCCTGATGACGACACCTGGGAAGTCATCAGGTCAAGAAAGATTGACGGGGAACATGTGATTTTGGATAAGGATTACTTTTTCAGAAAGCATGTGCCTCACCTGACGAAAGAAATTTGTGAAAACTCCGTATACGAATATATAGAAGAAGAGCTGGGTCTTTCGATCAGTTATGCGCAAAAAGAAATTGTAGCCGAGCCGTGTACGGATGAGGACAGGGAGCTGCTTGATTTACGAGGTTATGACCATATGGTCGTGGTGAGAAACTACGTCTTTTTGGAGGATACGAGTCTCTTTCAATATACGGAAAGCAGACACCGCCTTGACAAATTCCGGTTTGTCGATTTTGCGCGGCGGGGAAAATGAGAAAGGCGCCTGCCTGCGGCAGCGCGCTTTTTTTGTTTGGTATCAAAATTGATACTATCCAACAAAAATGTGCGTACTTTTACTTTTTGCGATAACAGCTACAATAGAGTTGAGAGTAACCAAAAGGAGAGGTGTTTGACATGGCAGATGTAAAGAAACAAATTCTGGATGCGTACAATTTCAGACATGCGACAAAGGAATTTGACCCGAATAAAAAAGTATCAGACAGCGATTTTGAATTTATTTTAGAAACAGGAAGACTGTCTCCGAGCTCACTCGGCCTTGAGCCTTGGAAATTTGTCGTCGTCGAAAATCCTGAATTCCGCGAGAAACTTCGCGAATACACATGGGGCGCTCAAAAGCAGCTTCCGACAGCAAGCCATTTCGTCCTGATTCTTGCGCGAACAGCTAAGGATATCAAATATGATGCAGATTACATCAAAAAGCATTTACAAGAAGTGAAACACATGCCTCAGGACATGTACGAAGGCTATCTCAGCAAAACGGAAGAGTTCCAGAAAAACGATTTGCATTTGCTTGAAAGTGACAGAACGCTGTTTGATTGGGCATCAAAACAAACGTATATTGCACTTGGCAACATGATGACTGCGGCTGCGCAAATCGGTGTTGATTCCTGCCCTGTGGAAGGCTTCCAATATGATCACATTCACCGTATTCTTGAAGAAGAAGGCCTTCTGGAAAACGGAAGCTTCGACATTTCTGTGATGGTGGCGTTCGGCTACCGCGTGAGAGACCCTCGCCCGAAAACAAGATCGGCTGTTGAAGATGTTGTGAAGTGGGTGTAATAAAGAAAGCTGCTCGATGACGAGCAGCTCTTTTTTTATGCCTGATTCGCTCTATTCTGTTTTCTCCTCTGGTGTAAAAACAGTGCTGTTCCGAGTGCGCTGATCAGAAATCCGGCCAAGAGGATCGAGTACATGGATGTGGCTGTGTCCGGAAGCAGGCCGCCAGTCGGGCCGTCCGTACCTGATCCGTTTCCTCCTGATCCGTTTGTCGGGTCAGTGCCGGGAGGTGTATCATGTCCTCCGTTTCCGTCAGTCGGCTGTTTTCCGCCTGGTTTGTCAGAACCTCCGCCATTGCTGCCATCATCACCGCCTGTCGGCTGATCGGACGGGAATGCCGGCGGTTTGTTGTTCGCACCGGAATTTAAGATCGTGTATTCGCTGAAATGGGTTGTATATCCTGTCACGATATCATCGTCGACTGAACCCTTTTCAATCTTTGTGAAAGTTTTCTTTTTACGGTCAACGTGGTAAATAGCAGGGTTATGGGCTTCTTCAATATCAAACATGCGAAGCGAAAGCTGAACAGGTTCCTTGAATGATTTTATTTCTTTTCCTTTTTGTTTCACTGTAAAGTCATATACATCTGCAAGTGAAACATTCAATTCTCCCGTTGACTTGATGCCGATTGCAGTGTCTGCGGTTTTGAGGTTCGCCATTGGCAGCTTCATGCTGTACCAATAGTTGAATACCGTCAATGAAGGATCTGACTCTCTTTCTTTCAAAAGTTTGACCTGATCTTCTTTTACTTTAAGATTGATAGGCTTCTCGTGAGATCCTTCTGATGTTTCATAATAGACAAACGGCGTGTTGGTATTTTGGGCATAAATCGAAAATTTGTCTTCATCGAGTGTCCAGCTGCCATCCTTCTGTTTTGTCGGCAGGAATACTTCTTTGATTCGTCCTTCGATTTTAGGAGATACCTTGTTTCCTAGTTTTTTCAGCTGTTCAGTGAAAATCTCATAATCTACGTAACCAAGGTCCTCACCATGGGATGCTTTCGTAAAGACAGAGTATCCGTCTCCTCCGGCGCCGACAAAATTATTCGTTGCCACGCGGTAGGTCTTATCGGAATCGAGATTAACCGTGTCTCCGTTAGGTAATTCGAGTTTGACTTCAAGAACTCGGTGTCCGGGTTCCTTGTTTAATGTAAACGTATATTGGATTCCGGCCACCTGAGGGAAGGCGCCGCCTCCGTTTTCCACATTGCTCAATCCTTGTTCAAGGGCTTCTTTAATTTGTTTTCCGGTTAAGTCGGCCACGTAAAGCGTGTTGCCGAACGGCATGACGTTCAGCACCTCGCCGAGTGTGATATCGCCTTTGTCAATGCCAGCTCTGATGCCGCCGCCATTTGTGATCGCTATTCTGGCGCCAGCTGCTTCTTTCGCTTTTGCCAGCATGCCGTCCGCGATGAAGTTTCCGAGGTTCGTTTCCTTCGTGCGCACATGCTCACGCTGGCCGTCAAGCGCTATATCCGTGTAGCCGACTTTTTCCTTTTTGATGTCCTCTAATTCATGTTTGAACTGATCAAGCTCTTTTTTTGCCTCTGCGTTTTCTTCTGTATGTTCATCAATTGGCAGCACGCTCAGATTTGATTTGTCTGTTTGCACAACGCCGTTTTCATCAAACACGACATCGACGCGTCCCAAATATTCGCCGTATTCTTTTGCCTGCGCCACGATCGTCGGCTCTTCATTGTTCACGACTTCCATTTTGTCTACGAAGGTGTGGGTGTGTCCGCCGATGATCAAGTCAATGCCTTTTACTTTTTTGGCCAGCTCAAGATCACGGTTATGCCCGATATGGGTTAAAGCGATAATTTTATTTGCTTTTTCTTCTTCCTGAATCGTTTTGACAGTGTTTTGCGCTGTTTCAAACGCGTCATTAAATACAATGCTTTTGCCCGGACTTGATGTAGTGGCTGTATCTTCCGTTGTCAGTCCGAATACAGCGACTTTCTCACCGTCAACATCTAACAGAATGTAAGGGTGGATGCCGGGCTCTTTCTTTTCACCTGCCGTAAAGGTTTGCGGCTTTTTGACATATGAAGTCAGCTTAGGTTCGTTTGACACATCTACGTTTGCGCTGACGACCGGAAATTCAGGCGCTTCAAAGTGATAGCGGTTCGCCGGATCGACTGTTGCGCTGTTTCCGCTGAGAAAATCAGAAAGCACTGTCGGGCCTTTATCAAATTCATGGTTTCCAAAGGTCATGGCGTCATAGCCCATCATGTTCATCAATTTCAAATCGGCTAAACCGTTCCATTTTGTGAAATACAGATCGCCGGAAAACACATCTCCCGCATCAAGGAGAATATTGCGGTCTGTTTCGTTTCGCACTTCGTTGATTTTCGTCATTCGTCTCGCCGCGTCATCGAGGTGGGCATGCGTATCATTGGTGTGCATCACAGTCAGATCCCACAGTCCGTCCCTAGGGGGCTCGGGATTTGAATCATCGTCGAATTGCAGCTTGTATACACCATAGCCTTCATTCGCAGACTCGCCTACATAAGCGACATCGTCTGCTTTATCCGCAAATGGCTTGGCCAAAAGTGAGGACTCAAACGTCAAATTCGTGCCGGAAACAGCCGCGATTGACCAATTGTTGTCTGCTTTTGGATTGACTGTTTTCTGTTCAATAATGTAATCCATCAGCACCTGCCTGTTTTCAACCGCGGAGCCGTGGACAATCTTCTCGCTCGTCAGATGAGGGAAACCGCCGCCTCCGGACGCACGATAATTATTGGTGACGACGAGAAATTCCTGATTCGTGCTGATGGGCTTGCCTCCATAGGAAAGGTTGATGATTCGGGAAGAATTTGCGTTGATGACTTTTCCGTTCTCATCGTATTTCGCCGGTTTTGTAACGTCGACTTGATAAGTGACACCGTCAATTACGTCAAAATTATAGGAGCGGAAATTGTCATTCAGTAAAGCTTGATCGCCCCCTTTTGACGGATCAACCAGATTGAATTGGCCTGCTGACATCTCAAGCCAGTCCTTGACCTCGCTTCCAGTCAGCTTGACGATCTGAACGGTATTATCGTAAAGATACAAGTCACCGACGTTTTTAATGGCGAGATCTCCGGCTGGAATATTCGTATAGTAATTGGCTCCGTTTCTGCCGCCTGCTTTAAACGGCGCCCCAGCGGACAAAATCGGGAGGTCTTTGTACTCGGTATCCTTCATTTCTTTTTCCGCGTACCATTTTTGCGCATCAGTCACGATTTGAATGGATGGGTCATCTTTCACCTGCGCGAAGAAGCTGTTAATATCGGCTTCTGTTTTGCCGACTGGCTTTCGGACATAATCCAGTGTGTTTTGATGGGTTTGCTTGATGGTGTTTGTGACGGTTTCGTTTCTTGATGTGACGGTGCCTGCAATAGATTCAACACTGCCTTTGGAATCTGCCACCTTCCATGAACCATCTGTCTTTTCGAGCTTGAGGTCAATCATGCCTAGATATTTGCCCCAGCTGCTTGGCATGACGACTGGAATGCCATTAATCGTTCCCTTTTCAACATCAAATTGGGCAGCACCTGCGTACTCGGCGGAAGGGAACAGTCCGTGCTGATGGCCAGAGATGATCGCGTCAATGCCTTTTGTTTTGGTGGCAAGGTCAAATACAGCATTTTCCGCGCCTGGCGATTGGGCTTGCTTTTCAATGCCGCTGTGGGCGAGGGCGATAATGACATCAGCGCCTTCCGCCTTCATTTTCGGGATCGTTTCATTGGCGGATTCTACGATATCCTGCACTTGCACCTGACCTTCGAGATGCTTTTTGTCCCATGTCATAATTTGCGGCGGAACGAAGCCTATGTAGCCGACCTTTACTTTCTGCTCATGGCCGTTTTCGTCAGTGACGGTTTTATCTGTAATGACATACGGCGTATAACGGTTTTCACCGTTTGTTGTTTTGACATTTGCATTTACAATCGGGAAATCGGCTCCTCTAATCGTGCCGTCGAGAAAGTCGAGCCCGTAGTTGAATTCATGATTGCCCAGTGTGCCGGCGTCATATTTCAGCGCATTCATGACACTGATAATCGGGTGGGTTTTCGCGCCGGAAATAATGTCGTCTTTTTCATACTTCACCGCGTATTCTCCAAGCGGATTCCCTTGAATCAAGTCTCCGTTATCCACAAGCAGGGTATTGGGATTCTGCTGGCGGTGCTTTTGGATCAGCTGTGCCGTTCTTGCCAGCCCGAAATCCGTCGTTTCTTTGTCGCTGTAGTAATCGTAATCCATCATGTTGGCATGAATATCAGTCGTGGCCAAAATACTCAGTTGCACCTGAGGAGCCGCGCTTTCTTCTGCATGAATGGGTGGTGTTGGAAGGATTAGGCTAAGTATCATAATAGGGGGCAAAAGAATACGGAGAATGTTACCGACGTATGTTCGTCTTTTCTGTATTCTCACCAGTTCTCCACCTTTCAACGAAATTTGTGTTACAACTACTATTGTAAGAATATTTTGTAATCATTTGTAGGTGTTTCTTTATGATTATTGTAAAAGGGGAAAAAATGAGTATAATGTAATATCGTCAAACGACAAATGCCGGGTATTTATGCTTATTGTTTGTCGGGTCTGCGAAAATGTTTATTTTAGTGTGGCTGGGGAAGAGTGTTTTATGTAGACAGATTAAACGGGAGGTTATGAAAAATGGGGAAAAAAATTGCAGTTGTTTTGACAGATTATTTTGAGGACAGCGAATACACTGAACCTGCGAAAGCCTTTAAAGATGCGGGACATGAACTGACTGTCATCGAAAATGAAAAAGGCAAAACCGTAAAAGGCAAGCAGGGGAACGCGGAAGTGGCAGTTGACGCGTCCATTGATGACGTAAACCCTTCAGACTTTGACGCGCTGTTGATTCCAGGAGGATTTTCACCAGATCAGCTTCGCGCCGATGACCGTTTCGTTCAGTTTACGAAATCGTTTATGACTGACAAAAAACCGGTATTCGCCATTTGCCACGGCCCGCAGCTCTTAATCAACGCGAAAGCGCTCGATGGCCGAAAAGCGACAGGCTATACGTCCATTCTTGTTGACATGGAAAACGCGGGTGCCGACGTTGTGGACAAGGAAGTGGTTGTTTGCCAAGGGCAATTGGTCACTAGCCGCACACCGGATGATATTCCGGCATTTAATCGTGAATCGTTGGCATTGCTTGAGAAATAAGAAAAACGGACGCCTGCGGGCGTCCGTTTTTTGTTGATTACAGCTTGACATCGGCCTGAGCGCCCGTCAGTTTCTTGTATCTGTAATACAAGAAGGCGGCTGCAGCTGTTCCGATAACCGCAATACAGAAGTCGAACATAAAGATATGGGCGATGCCTCCCGCTTTTGCGATAAGCCCTGTGGCAATCGGCAGCAAAATCGACGCGAGGCTTGAAGCGGTCGCTACAATTCCGGTAACGGTTCCTTTTCGCTTCCAGAAAAGCTCTGTCATTAATGTAATGGTGATTTGAAACACACCCGCGGTTGAAAAGCCTAAGAAAAAGGCGGTGATGTCCAGCACAACCGGCACATGAATTGTCAGCATGATCGCAAGCGTACATAAAGTAATAACCGGATACAAGAGCGTAATCATGACTGGCTTTACCCATCTGTTCAGCAAAAGGGCTAATAATAAAACGGATGCCAGAGATCCAACACTATAATAGCTCAGCAATTGCACGGAAGCTGATTCAGCTAAACCGGCTGCTTTTTGCGCGTAGCTCGGAAGCCAGATTTGAGAAACCGTAAATAAAGCTGTTGATGTAAAACCGATCATAATCAGGGCGGTGCCTTCTTTCCGAAAAACGGGTTCAGACAAGAAAGCGGGAGCTTCCTGTTGGCCGCTGTTATTTGGTTTTTTCTGTTTCTTAGGAAACGAAAGCGTTGATAAATAAACGATATTCAGTACATAGACGGCAGCCGGGAGATAAAAAGTAAATCCGTAAGACATGCGGTGGTCTGCTAAAAATGTGATCAAAAGCGGCAAAAGTGCGGCCCCCAGAGACATAAAGGCTTTGACCAGAACATTTGCCGAGCCGGGAGCAGCCGGGAAGAGCTCGGTCAGGGCCGGATATGTTCCGGCATCCATCGCTGAATTTGCGACTCCGGCTAATAAGGCGAACACAAACGCCAGTTCATAGCTCGGTGATAAAGGAATACCGACTAAAAAGACGGCCATGATTCCCGCGGAAGCGACAACAAGCGGCTTTCTGCCGATTTTATCTGATAACACGCCGGAAATGCCGTAGGTCAGCAGCTTGCCGAACCCGATAGCGGCAATGACATAACTAATGCCGGTCGGATCGGTATTCCACTGTTTTGTTAAGGAGGACATATTGGATGCGAGAATAATGTTGACCATTCCCAGAAAGAAGTAGTTGATATACATTCCGGAGGCTGTTTTGATAGATGTCGTTTTCATGGCTTGTACTCCTTCAAATCTTATTCGAACACTTTCATTAATATGGATTTCTTTACTGAGGAAAGAACAGCCGGCATGCCGGGTGTGTTTATCATGTGGCAGCCTTCTTCACCCGCTTTGATCAGGCCCAAGTCCTTATAACTTGCTTTTTAACCGCTCGGTGCTGCAATCATCCGATCAGCTGTGTTCGCCAATGATAAAAAAGACTCGCCGGGTTTCCGGCCAGTCTCAATTATTTACGAAGCGAGGCGAGTTCTTGAGCTATCGCCTGCATTTCACTAGGGCTGAATGATTCTTTTTTCATCACCATGCTGTGAAGGTACGTGAGGTCTTCTATCTTTTCATCACTGAAATCCTCCGCTTTGATCACGCCGACGTTCAGCATGTTCAGTTTTTGGGAAATCTCTTCAATCATTTGAGTCAATGTTTCTGTATTTGGGCTGGACAAATGGTTCCATCCTTTCTTTATGCGATATTCGGTATGTTTTATTCTAACAGAATTCAATCAGAAAAAAACCCTCTTCTAAGAGCAAGCTTTTGATTTCAAAAAAGTGAAGTCATCAGTTGAAAAGAAAATGAACATCCTACTAAGATATTCATGAAGGTTTTTTTTTAGAGAAATATGGGCAAAGAATAGGGAGGTTGCACAACATGATAAGCGTGTTATTTGTTTGTTTAGGAAATATTTGCAGGTCTCCGATGGCAGAAGCGATTTTTCGGGACCTGGCAGCTAAAAAAGGATTTGAGGAGAAAATCAAGACGGACTCAGCCGGTATCGGCGGCTGGCACATCGGCAATCCGCCCCATGAAGGAACACAGGAGATATTGCAGAGAGAAGGAATCAACTTTGAGGGCATGCTTGCACGTCAAGTCAGCGAACAGGATTTGGCCGATTTTGATTACATCATTGCGATGGACGCAGAAAATATCGGGAGCCTCAGAAGCATGGCGGGTTTTAAGAACACCTCGCATATCAAAAGGCTCTTGGACTACGTTGAAGATTCAGATCTTGCCGATGTTCCCGATCCTTACTACACAGGAAATTTTGAAGAGGTCTGCCAATTAATCAAGTCGGGCTGTGAGCAGCTGCTTGCATCCATTCAAAAAGAAAAACAATTGTGAGTGAAAGGAGAATTTGCATGAACAACGAACGTTTAATGCTGAAAGGTATTTTTCTCGGAGCTGCGGCAGGCGCGGCGTTATCGCTGCTCCATAAGCCGACAAGACAGGCATGCGGCATGAGATGGCTGACATGCAAGCATAAGCTTTCACTGTACAAAAGCAATCCGGAGCTGTTGAAAAACACGGTCAGCACAAAGATGGATGAGGCCAAAAAGCTGGCCCAATCCTTGTCAAATGAAGTCGGGTTTGTCAATCAGCAGGTGAAAGAGCTGAAGAAAACAACGCCGCAAGTGATGGAGCTTGTGCAAGAAACGAAAGAGCATTTTACAAAAAAATGATCAAATATGCGAGGTGAGGCGACATGAATTTTTTGAAAGAGCTTTTCAGCAGATACACCCTTCATGAGGGGCCGAGCAAATCAGCGGAGCTGGCGTATTTTTTTCTTTTGTCATTGTTTCCGTTTTTGATTTTTATGCTGACGCTCACCGCGTATCTTCCGATTTCTACCGATGATGTTCTGGGAGTTGTCAAACAATATGCACCCGCCAGTGCGATGTCCCTCGTTGAATCCATTACCCAACAAACCTTGAACAACCGAAATGGCGGTTTGCTGTCATTCGGGATTATCGGGGCTTTGTGGTCTGCGTCTAATGGAATGAACGCCATCGTCCGATCGCTAAACCACGCATATGAAGTGGATGAAAACCGCTCTTTTATCATCGTTCGTCTAACCTCAATTTTTTTGACGATTGCCATGGTATTTACGATTTTAGTGGCCTTGCTTCTGCCGGTATTCGGCCGGCAGATCGGGGTGCTCGCTTCAGACTTCGTCGGCGCGTCGGATCTGTTTTTATCCGTTTGGGCAGCAGTGCGCTGGGGTGTCAGTCCGCTTGTGCTGCTGATCGTTTTTTCCGCCCTGTATATCATCGCGCCGAACAAAAAACTGTCCCTCCGGTTTGTCATGCCGGGTGCGGTGTTTGCGGCCATTGGCTGGATCGTTGTCAGCACCCTGTTTTCATTTTACGTCAGCACGTTTGCGAACTTCAGCGCCACGTATGGGAGTATCGGGGGAATCATCGTCCTGATGATTTGGTTTTACTTGAGCGGCATTTTAATTATCTTAGGGGGAGAAATCAACGCTCTTTTACATAAACGTAAAAAGCTTCCTGATGAAAATCCCTATCTTTAGCGCACCCTATAAATGAACTTCGGTTCAAAAAGATATAGGGGGGCCAACGTGATGAGCAAGCAAAAAGGCGGAAGCCATAACAAACAAAATTCGAAAAGCAAACCGAGCCATAAAACAAGCGGAAGCGCCAACGGGCAAAACGGCTATCATTAGCATCAAAGCCTCCTGACACCATGTCAGGAGGCTTTTTGATTAAGAAGATGAAGAATAGGTTTCGGCTGGCGACCAGCTTTTCGGTTTGCCCAGCACAAGAGCAAGCCAAACACCGCTAAGCGTGAGGGTAATAAAATAAAACAAGTTTGCGCTATCAAATGTCTGCATATACCAGCCGCCGGCAATCGGGCCGAGGATGCTGCCGAGGCTGAATGTAATGCCGCAAAGCAGGTTCCCTGCCGGCAACAGGTGGGACGGAAGAAGATCTGTCATATAGCTGATGCCAAGTGTAAAGGTTGAGCCAACTGCCATTCCCGCCATAAAAAAGCAGTATCCGATCACGTAAGGTAAAGGGAATACACCGGCGATCAAAAAGCAAAGCGCCCCTGTCAGCAAAATCACAAGCAGGACATTCCGCCGCCCGTATTTATCGCTGAGGATGCCGAGCGGAAACTGAAAAATAATGCTTCCGATCGCAAATGCGGGCAGGATCAGCGCCACTGCGTCCACAGAGATCCCCAGCCGGAGCGCGTATACCGGAAAGCTTCCGTTTAGCGCCGTCTCGAGAAAGCCGTAACCGAATGTGGGCATAAAGGCAACCCATCCAAACAGGATCGCTTGATAAAACCGCCTGAAACTATTGTCTGATTTGGTTTCGTAAGGACTGGTTTGCGGGTATGCATTTTGTAGAAAGAAAACAAAAAGCCACGCAAACAGGCTGAAGCAGCCGGATACGATAAAAGGCAGCGCCGGGCTCAGCTTGACAAGCGGAACCATGAAAGGACCCGCGGCAAAGCCAAGGCCGAAGGAAAGTCCGTAAACAGACAGGTTTCTTCCGCGATTTTCTTTTGATGACATGGAAGTCACCCACGTTTGCGTAGAAAAGTGAAGCATGTGGTCACCGATTCCGATAAACAGGCGGAGCAGGAACCAGATCCAAACCGACTGAAGCCATATAAATCCAAATAAGCTTAAAATGACAATGCTTCCGCCAATGACGATCAGCGGCTTAAATCCGAGCTTTCTGAGCGGCGCTTCCATAAACGGTGAAGCCAAAAGCACGCCGATGTACAGTCCCGTGGCGTGCAGGCCGTTGATAGCGGCCGATTCACCATTTGTTTCAAAGATGATCGAGATGACAGGCAGCAGCATGCCTTGGGAAAACCCGGAAATGGAAACGAGCAAGACAAGGATAAAGAAATGAAATCGTGACATTTTGTCTGTTCTCCTTATGTGGAATCTATGTTGATCGTACAATGTTTTCCATAATCAGGCAACCTGAAAAAGCCTATATCACACGTGACCATCGGACCTCGTGTAATCATCATCATTTTTGTGAAGAATACAAATAAAACAAGTCATATTAAAGGAGCCAATTCACCATGAATCGTATCTTTTTTATTTTAGTGGCGGCGGGTGTTCCGCTTTCTGTGATCGGCAGTTTGATGCATTGGCCTTCTGTCATTCTCTTTGCCTTGTATTGCGTAACGATTATCGCGCTTGCAAGCTATATGGGAAGGGCGACAGAATCATTGTCCATCATCGCAGGCCCGCGGATCGGCGGTTTGTTGAACGCCACCTTTGGGAACGCGGTTGAGTTAATCATCTCTTTATTTGCACTGAAGGAAGGCTTGACGGGAATCGTGCTTGCCTCTTTAACCGGTTCAGTGCTGGGGAACCTGCTGCTGGTGGCGGGGCTATCGTTTTTTGTCGGCGGTTTAAAATATAAGCGGCAGGAGTTTAATATCCATGATGCACGCCATAACTCCGGTCTTTTGATTTTTGCCATTATTGTCGCTTTTGTGATTCCGGAGGTATTTTCCGTTGGTATGGGTAACGTGGGCAAGCTCAATTTAAGCATCGGCATCAGCATCATTTTGATGCTGTTATATGTGGCGGCTCTGTACTTTAAACTTGTCACACACCGCGGTGTTTATCAGCCGAAGAACTATTCCGCCCAGCACGTGGAAGAGGAAGAGCCGGAATGGTCGGGCAAAATTGCCACAATTGTCTTGTTTGCGGCAACGATTGCTGTGGCATACATATCCGAAAACCTGGTGCACACGTTCCACTCGGTAGCTGAGCAGTTCGGCTGGAGCGAGCTGTTTATCGGGGTCATCATCGTGGCAATAGTCGGTAATGCCGCAGAGCACGCATCAGCCATTATCATGGCCTATAAAAATAAAATGGACGTTGCGGTTGAAATTGCGGTTGGTTCGACGCTGCAGATTGCTATGTTTGTTGCGCCGGTTCTTGTGATTTGTTCCATCTTTTTCCCGGTAAGTATGCCGCTTGTGTTTACATTGCCGGAGCTCGTTGCGATGGTATCATCGGTTCTCTTGATGATCGCGATTTCGAATGACGGCGATTCCAACTGGTTTGAAGGGGCGACACTGCTTGCCGCCTATGTCATTATGGCAATCGGCTTTTTCCTTCTTTAACTTGAAAAAATGATGGATAACAACAAAGCGGGTTGAAAAGACTAAGGGAAAATGCCATAGAAAGAGTGATATGATGAAAAAGCTATTTCATTCCACACTTATTGTGCTGTTATTCTTTAGTTTTTTCGGCGTTCAGCCCATCCACGCGAAAAAGCAGTTTAAGGTTCCTGACTCTGTCGCAAGCATCTCGAAGGAAAACACGTATCCGAATGCTTCACAGGATCAGCCGATGCTTCAGCCGAGCAAGCTTGCAAAGGAATTGCTCGATCATTCTGATGTGAAGATTGAAAACCCGCACCTCATCAAAATGCTGAATGAATCCAACATATCCGGCACACCGCTTGCGGTCGGCTACCGGGCGACAATCTTTCTCGGGAAATGGGCGCTCGGCTATGAATCAAACGAAACAGTCGCAAATTGGGAATATAAAAAAATCAATACAAACCGTGCTGATAACCGCGGCGGAAAAGAAACGGCTGAAATGCACTATGCCCAGGAACAGCAATACAAAGTGAAGGGCGGCCTGACAGCTAAGGTTCCAAATGCTGAAGATGTTAAAAGCATGATGATGCTGAAAGCAATGAAGAAAACGAACCTTCCGCTGGCATTTGATACGGTCGTCGGAGCGGGTACAAAGCGGGATCAAATTTATAAAGTCGCTCCTAAGAAACTTGGGTATCTAAACGCATATGCGCCGGCTGTGAATGAAAAAGGAAAAGTGACTTACGGAGAAGTATACTTAGTGCTGAAAGGGAATAAACGAAAACTTGTCGTGAAAAATGTCACATCACAGGGAATCGGTGCTTGGATTCCGGTTCAAGACCACGTCACATTTGGCTTTCAGCTTTCCTCGCAGCCAAGATAAATAAAAAACTGATTCCATTCAGGTGGAATCAGTTTTTTTGTTACTGTGGTCTCTCGATTCGGACCGCTTCTTCAAGCATTTGCACATTGTTTTGGTACAGCTGGCGAACGAGAATCCGTCTAGCTGCAAGGCTGGCGCTGAAATAATCGTCGTCTTTGACCATCCCTTTTACCGTGAATTCGACGCCGCGATTGATATGATTCAATGCGGTGATCCCGTGTATTTGAAAGGGTTCTGCCGGATTGCCGAATTCATCCATCTTCAATGAATCCCGAAGTTCTTCATTCAGCATGTCACATGCCTCTTCTAATACGCTGTACACGCGATCCGGATCTTCTTTAAAGCTGATGAGAAAGGATTCGGTAATCCGCATAAAATCAATATTATAGTTCTCTATCTGCCTGACTTCGCCGTTGCTGATGGTGAGCAGCTTCCCGCTCCATTCCCGGATTTGCAGCGAGCGAAGGCCGATTTCCTCAACAGTTCCGTTAAACAAATTGTTGACGGTGACATAATCGCCTTTGTGCAGCTGGCGTTCATAAATCAAAAACACGCCTGCCAGCACATCCTTAATCAGTGATTGGGCGCCAAAACCGATGACGATACCGGCAACACCCGCCCCGGCTAAAATTTTGCCGAAATCATGCACAAATAAAGACATAACATAAAAGATAAAAGCGATTGTCGCTGTGTACTGGGTGACAGAACGGATAAGACTTTCAATTGTTTTTTCTTTTCTTTCTTCAATGAAGTCCGTCCGTTTAAAAAATAGCTGGACCAGCCGGTTGATGATAAAAACACCGATCCACAGAATGACAGCAACGAGAAGAATATCGACGATTTTATTCTGGAAAATCTCTGTAAGTGTTTCTTCCATTCGCATCTAACTCCTGGCTTGACGTTTTGTGAAATCTGCATCCTGATAATAACTGTTTTTGACGAGAACATTCGGCCCAAGGCATCGGACATTCGGGCAGTGGCAATTCAGCTCTTTGGCAAGCTTGGTCTCTCTCCATTTTTCATAGGCGGAAGGGAGGCTGTCCGTCTGGATATTGCCAAGCGGCGGTGTATCGCCGAAATCTGTTACGATAATGTTTCCGTCGAAAATGTTCACATTCAGGCGGGAACGTCCGTCAGGGTCGTTTCTCACCGTGACGTTTTTCGCCGCGCGAAGCCGGTGAAGCAGCTTTTGATCCTCTTCGTTCGAACTGCAGGCATAAAACGGCAGTGTCCCGAACAGCATCCATGTATTTTCATCACGAATGTCCAGCAAACGGTGAATGGACTGTCTCATCTCTTTCAGGCTGAGAGATTCAAGAGCGCTTGCGAAATCGCTCGGGTACATCGGATGGACTTCGTGACGCTGACATTTCATATCTTCTGTGATTTGGCGGTGAATATGCTCAATATGCGGAAGTGTCCGTTTGTTCAGCATCGTTTCCGCAGAAACCATCACCCCAGCATCCACGAGCGTGCGGCTGTTTTCGATCATTTTTTCAAAATAACGCGCGCGCTGTTCGAAGGTCGGTTTTCTGTCCATCATGGCAAAGCCGATTTCAGCAAAATCTTCAACTGTACCCCAGTTATGCGAAATATGCAGGACATCAAGATACGGAATAATCCATTCGTATCGATCAATATCAAGGGTCAGGTTGGAATTGATCTGCGTCCGCACGCCCCGCTCATGGGCGTATTTTAATAACGGAACGACATATTCCTTTACTGATTTTAATGAAAGCATCGGCTCTCCGCCTGTAATGCTGATGGATCTCAGACGCGGAATTTCCTCCAGCCGTTTTAACAGAAGGTCTATTGGCAGAGCATTCGGGTCTTTAGGCTGCAATGTATAGCCTACAGCGCAATGCTCGCATCTCATATTGCACAGTGTCGTGGTTGTGAATTCAACGTTTGTCAGCTGCATGTCTCCATACTGTTCAACATCCATATAAGCTTCCCAAGGATCAAACTCGGGTGTGATCGGACGCAGCTTCGTGTTTTGTGTCATGACTATCTAACTCCTTTATAAATGGGGCATACTAATGCTGCCAACAGTTAATTTTAGACCTGATTTGTCAAGATCGCAAGTAGCGCAGCGATTGAAAAACGGCAAAAAATGAGCTACCATAATAAAAAATGAATGGAGGAACAGAATGGGAAACGCCGTAAATAATAAGGATCAGCAGCTTGATTATTTAAAGAACAGACTCGACATGTTTATGAACGTCGTTGATTCATTAGACCCTGAAGCAACTGACGTTGAAGATATAGACAGACTCATCAGCATGCTTGATGACCTGGAAGCGAAATACGAACGCTTTAAAAAAGACTGGGAATAAAACCGCGCACGCTGCGGTTTTTTATTTTGACATAAAGCGTCAGTATAAAACGAAGCGCCTTTCTGTAAAATATAAAAAAATGCAGAAGGAGCGCTGGCCATGAAGTGGATGTGTTCAATATGCTGCGCCGCCGTCTTGCTTGCCGGGGGAGCAGTACAGGCGAGAGCGGTGCCGAATGACCCGATTAACTGGGGCTTTAAACGAAGTGTCAATCATCAGCCGCCTGATGCCGGGGAGCAGCTGAACAGTTTAATTGAAAAATATGACGCGTTTTATTTAGGAAATACCAAGGAAAAAACGATTTACTTAACGTTTGATAACGGCTACGAAAATGGCTATACGCCAAAAGTGCTTGATGTCTTAAAAAAACACCGCGTAACAGGAACATTTTTTGTCACAGGGCATTTCGTAAAAGATCAGCCTGAGCTAATTAAGCGCATGTCAGATGAAGGGCATATTATCGGCAACCATTCGTTTCACCATCCGGATCTGACGAAAAAAACAGCTGACCAGATTCAGGACGAACTCGATTCAGTCAACGAAGAGGTCTATAAAATTACGGGAAAGCAGGACAACCTGTATCTGCGTCCGCCGCGTGGCGTGTTCAGTGAATACGTGCTGAAAGAAACGAAACGCCTAGGCTATCAAACCATTTTCTGGTCGGTCGCTTTTGTTGATTGGAAAATCAAAAACCAAAAGGGGAAGAAATATGCCTACGATCATATGATCAAGCAGGCGCACCCAGGGGCCATTTACCTGCTTCACACCGTATCGAAGGACAATGCCGAAGCACTGGATGATGCGATCACAGACCTGAAAAAACAAGGCTACACATTTAAAAGCATTGATGATTTGATGTTTGAGAAAGAAATGAAGCTGCCGTCCTTGTAACGAGAAAGCCCTCCATGAACGGAGAGGCTTTCTTCTTATTTGATACATTTAATGAGTGCGGCCCAATCCAGATCTCCGAAGCCTTTTTCAATCCCGCTTTCAAAATGGCTCTTGGCCAGCTCGGCAAGAGGGAGGTGTGCAGACACTTGTTCAGCGGCGGCAAGTGCCAGGTTGGTATCCTTCAGTCCTAAAGACATTTTGAAACCGGCAGGCTCAAATTTCTGCTCAGCCATGATGGTTCCGTAATTTTGATAGACAGGAGAGCCAAAGAGAGCGCTGGCGATTTCTAAAAATTGTTTTTGTTCTAAGCCGTACTTCTCCATCATTAAGAATGATTCAGATAACGCCTCCAGCATAGACACGAGCAAGAAATTGATGCTGATTTTGGCCGCGTTTGCCGTCTTGCTTTCTTCGCCAACGTCAAATACCTGCTGGCTCAGGCTGTCAAGCAGAGGCTTGGCGGTTTGCTTCGCTTCCGCCGGCCCGGCTGTTATGATGCGGAGCGCGGCCTTGGCGGCCGCATCCGGTCTTCCGAGTACTGGAGCGGCGAGGAAGGATTGTCCTTTTTCCGCATGAGCCGCTGCGAGCTTTTCAGAGAACTCGACACTGATTGTGCTCATTGAAATGTGGATGCCGTTCTTGGCTAATCCTTCAATCAGCCCGTCTTCTCCGAATGTCACGGCGCTGACAGAATCGTCATCTGAAAGCATCGTTATGACAATATCAGCGGACTCTGCCGCCTGTCGCGGCGTGTCAGCTGCCTGTGCACCTTCTGTTACAAATTCCTTCGTCTTTTGTTCCGTCCGATTATAAACAGTCAATTCATAGCCTTCCTGAAGTACGTTTCGGGCAATGGGCTGTCCCATATTGCCGAGTCCGATAACAGCAATTTTCAATCTGATCACTCCCTGAACATTTTTTCCATTATAAACAAATAAAATATCATATGCATGGAAATCGGCTTGCCAACATAAAAAGAACAGCTTTACGCTGTCCTCATTTAAATATGTTGAACCATCCTTTATGTACAAACCATATCAGCATCCCGATCACAAGCGCGGCCATCAGGCCGAGCACGGCGAAATATCCGTAATCCCAATGAAGCTCGGGCATGTAGTCGAAGTTCATCCCGTACACACCGGCAATAAAGGTGAGGGGGATAAAAATGGTCGATACGATCGTCAGTGTCATCATGATCGCATTCATCCGATTTGTATTCAGTGTCACATAGCTGTCGCGCAAGTCGGACGTCATGTCACGGTTGGATTCCACAATCTCAGATAATTTTAACAAGTGATCGTATATGTCGCTGAAATAGGCTTTCGTTTCCTGATGCTCTTTCACATGATCAAGGGTTAAAATCCGATAGAGCAAATCACGCATCGGAATAACCGTCCGTCTCAGATGCAATAGATCTGTCCTCAGATCAAACACCTCGTTCATCAATGTTCCGTATGTTTTGTGAGGACGGCTTTCTTCTATCTCGTTCAGCCTGTCTTCAATTTTGTACACGAGAGGAAAATATTCATCAACAAGCTGATCCATGACCATATAAGTGATATGTCCAGGCCCTTTTTTAAATAGGTCCGGTGATGCATACAAACGCTCCCGGACTTTGGCGATACCGGGCGTTTCATGTAAATGAAAGGTGACGACAAATCTTTCGCCTTGAAAGATATCCACTTCCTCTGTCTCCAGTGTTTCTTTATTCAGCGCATGAATCACGTAAAAGCGATAGCCGTCATAATTGTCAAGCTTTGGCCGCTGCATATGCTGAAAGCAATCCTCAATAGCAAGCGGATGAAAATGAAAAAAATCTCTCAATAATGCCGTTTCTGTATCCTCCGGGCCGTATAAATCAACCCAGTACCACGCAATATCAGGCTGTTCCACTCGTTCGATCGGTATATTTTTCAGCAGCTGATGCTCTGTTGTAATTGCCGTAATGTTGATCATAAACAACCCTCCACCTGCCATTATATCATGCGGCCTTTATGAGAAAAGTATACGGTGTTCTGCCTATTTCAAGTGGCGTGTTATACTGGACAAAAAACGGAAAAAGGGTGGATTGCATGTGGAAGGAAAAAGTATCTGTCACGCCTCCGTACCATTTTGACCGCGTGCTGGACAGACTGTCTTTAGACCCTCTCAATGCGGCAGATAAAGAAGCGCGGGAAATACGTGTGCCGATCAGAAACCAAGCGGGAGACGTGTGCATTGTGAAGGTACAGGCGTTGGGCCATGCGGATGAGCCTGGGTTTCTCGTCAGCGGGGAAACGGATCAGGAAGAGATGATGAAGGAAATCAAGCGGATTTTTCAATGGGAACATGATCTGCAGCACGTTCTCGATCATTTTTCGAAAACGAGTCTGTCCGCCATTTTTGAAGAGCATGCAGGCACGCCGCTTGTACTGGACTACAGCGTGTACAACTGCATCATGAAATGCATCATCCACCAGCAGCTCAATCTTTCCTTCGCTTATACGTTAACCGAACGGTTTGTTCATGCGTTTGGCGAACAGAAGGACGGCGTGTGGTGCTATCCAACGCCGGAAACGATTGCGGAACTCGATTATCAGGATCTGCGCGATCTGCAATTCAGCATGAGGAAAGCGGAATACGCCATTGATACGTCAAGGATGATCGCTGAAGGCACACTCGACTTGTCGAAGCTGCCGGAGATGACAGATGAAGACATCATGAAGAAGCTGGTCAAAATCAGAGGCATCGGCCCGTGGACCGTGCAAAACGTTCTCATGTTCGGGCTTGGGCGCCCAAATTTGTTCCCGCTTGCCGATATTGGACTCCAAAATGCGATCAAACGCCATTTTCAGCTGGACGACAAACCGGCAAAGGATGTCATGCTGGCGATGAGTAAGGAGTGGGAGCCTTATTTAAGCTATGCGTCTTTGTATTTGTGGAGGAGTATCGAATAGAAAAACGGCTGCCTTGCTGGTTTATTGAGTAAAATTGGTAATGTTTTTGAAAAATATGAAGGAATCCAGGCAAGCGTGTTATACTAGAAAGATGTGAAAAAAACATTTCACTTTCTGTTAGTTGCAGAAAGCTCTATATAGAAACGGAGAGAACAACGTGAACCAACAAAAGAAACAGGCGCCCGTCGAACTGAAAGTTGGACAAACCTTTCCGCTGACGATTAAGCGTCTCGGCATTAACGGAGAAGGTGTCGGCTACTTTAAGAAAAAAGTCGTCTTTGTGCCCGGCGCGCTTCCCGGTGAAGAGGTTGTCGTGCAGGCCACAAAGGTTCAGCCGAAGTTTTCGGAAGGCCGCGTGAAGAAGATCCGCAAGGCGTCGGAGCACCGTGTGGCACCGCCTTGCCCTGTATACGAAGAGTGCGGCGGCTGTCAGCTTCAGCACCTTGCATACAGCCAACAGCTTCGGGAAAAACGTGACATCGTCATTCAGTCTCTTGAACGCCATACGAAGTTTAAAGTAGAAAACATGGAAATCAAAGAAACGATCGGTATGGATAACCCGTGGAATTACCGCAACAAAAGCCAATTCCAGATCGGGCGCTCGCAAAGCGGGAGCATCATCGCAGGCTTATACGGCCTCGATTCTCATGACATCGTGCCGATCAAAGATTGCATCGTTCAGCATCCGGCAACCAACAAAACAACAGGCATCGTCCGCCGCATTTTAGAGGACTTCAATGTGTCTGTTTATAATGAACGGAAACGAAAAGGCGACGTTCGCACCATTGTGACGCGAGTCGGTTTTGAAACAGGCGAGGTGCAGGTAGTGCTTGTGACAGCAAAAGAAACGCTTCCGCACAAGGAAGAAATCGTCAAAGCGATCCAAAAGCGCCTGCCGGAGGTCAAATCCATTATCCAAAATGTAAACGGAGCGAAAACCTCTGTCATTTTCGGTGAGAAAACAAAACCGCTCGCCGGACATACAGTGATCCAAGAGGTGCTCGGCGACGTCTCATTTGAACTGAGCGCCCGCGCTTTCTTCCAGCTCAATCCGGAACAAACCATCAAGCTGTACGGCGAAGTGAAAAAAGCGGCGCAGCTGACCGGAAAAGAAAAAGTCGTTGACGCGTATTGCGGCGTCGGCACCATTGGCATGTGGGTAGCGGACGGCGCGAAGGAAGTCCGCGGCATGGATGTCATCAAGGAATCGATTGATGACGCCAAGAAAAACGCCAAAAAACATGGCATGACAAATGCCACATACGTAACAGGAACAGCCGAGCACTGGCTCCCGAAATGGACGAAAGAAGGCTTCCGCCCGGACGTCGTCATCGTTGACCCGCCAAGAACGGGCTGTGACAGCACGTTCCTGGACACGATCAAAAAAGTCAAACCGAAACGCTTCGTCTACGTTTCCTGCAATCCATCCACGCTTGCGAAGGATTTGCAGACGCTGTCAAAAGACTATCGTGTAGAATATATTCAGCCTGTGGATATGTTTCCGCAGACGGCTCATGTGGAAGCCGTGGCGAAGCTTGTATTAAAATCGTCTAATTAAAAGAAACGATTCCTAATCAGATCTGGATTTCGGAGAGAACACTGCCGATTTCCGGGTCTTTTTCATGCGCCAGCGTTGCCCTGCTGTCTTTTATGTAACTAGGGCCAAAGAAACAATATGTGATAAGCCCCCAGCTATTGATAAGAATAATGTCAGAGCCATAGAACAGAAACCCGGGTCATGTGCCCAACCCTGTGATCGGTGTACTTTATCGCTATTTATGTGTTATGGGTAAAGGTTTAAATGTTCAAAATTTACTATCGTTTGATAAGAAGCGCTTCAGCATGCTATAAGTGTAAAAGAACATTTTTGCTTAATTACGTTTGGCCTGGTATCCATAATGAAAGGATTTGAATTTGTTATGATAGATAATTTCTGGCGTGAATTGCCACGACCATTTTTTGTACTGGCACCAATGGAAGATGTGACTGATGTTGTTTTTCGCCATGTCGTGAGTGAAGCAGGCAGACCTGATGTGTTCTTTACGGAGTTTACAAACTCGGAGAGCTATTGTCATCCAGATGGAAAGGATAGTGTACGAGGCCGTTTGACCTTTACTGAGGATGAACAGCCAATGGTCGCCCATATATGGGGAGATAAGCCTGAAAACTTCCGGCAAATGAGTATTGGCATGGCGGAATTAGGGTTTAAGGGTCTAGATATCAATATGGGCTGTCCTGTACCTAATGTGACGGGGAATGGAAAGGGAAGCGGCCTTATTTGCCGTCCTGAAGTTGCAGCAGAATTAATACAAGCAGCAAAAGCAGGAGGATTGCCTGTGAGTGTGAAGACAAGGCTTGGTTACACGGATGTGGACGAATGGCGAGACTGGCTGACACACGTACTGAAGCAAGACATTGCGAATCTTTCCATCCATCTGCGTACAAGAGCGGAAATGAGCAAAGTAGATGCGCATTGGGAACTGATTCCGGAAATTAAGAAACTTCGTGACGAGGTGGCACCAGATACACTTTTGACGATCAATGGAGATATTCCTGACCGTGAAACTGGCTTGAAACTTGCTGAACAATACGGCGTTGACGGGATAATGATTGGACGCGGTATTTTTACAAATCCTTTTGCTTTTGAAAAAGAGCCGAAAGAGCATAGCAGTAAGGAATTGATTGATCTTTTGAGACTGCATCTGGATCTCCATGATGAATATTCAAAAACAGAAGCTCGAGCATATAAACCGCTTCCTCGCTTTTTCAAGATATATCTCCGTGGATTCCGCGGGGCAAGTGATTTAAGAAACCAATGTATGAACACAAAGTCAACAGACGAAGTGCGTGCATTGCTCGATGAATTTGAGAGAAAGTATCTTAATGGGGCGGAGCAATAGCAGAAGGATCCCATTTCAAGGGTAAAGCGAAGTGGGACGTTAAACTGGTGGAAGCGGTATTGAATCCGATTATTCCTGCGAAAAATTTGATATGCGGGAAGACATTCTGCCGAGAAGCTGTTGAAGTATGATAAGAATCAAGATAGCAGGGATAATTGTCCTTGCTATCTTTTTTTATCTAAAAGGATAAGATAAAATACATGGTAATAACAGGAGATGGTGCGGATACAAAGAAGGGGGAGTTTATGGTGAAAGAATTTCCTATAATTGAAACAAAAAGATTATTGTTAAGAGAAGTAAACTTTGAAGATGACAAAGATATGCTAACATATCTTTCAGATCAAGATGTTGTTAAGCCGATGGGGTTAGAACCCTTTGAAACAACTAGTGATGTTTGGAAAGAGATTAGGTGGTATAAATCCATATATGAAAAAGGTACAGGTGTCAGATGGGGCATTACACTTAAAGATTCTGGCATCGTCATAGGAAGCTGTGGATTTCTTAATAGACTTGCAAAACATTATCGAGCTGAAGTTGGATATGAATTAAGCAAAGATTACTGGCGAAAAGGAATCGTCAGTGAAGCACTAGAGGCTGTTGTCAAATATGGATATAACCACTTGCAGCTGGAAAGAATTGAAGCTCTTATTGAACCTTCTAATATTTCATCGATAAAACTAGTGGAAAAACAAGGTTTTAGCAGAGAGGGCTTGCTGAGACATTATGAATTTGCTTGTGGTAAATTTGAAGATTTATATATGTATTCAATGATCAAAGAAGATTTTACATCTGGTTTGGGAAAATGAATTTTAACTAATGCCTCTTTCACAATAATGGGAGGAACTAACTGCCCGGGATATGAAAAATGAAACAGGGGGAATAGAAAAATGAAACGAGTATGCATCATCCCCTGCGGCAAGAAAAAAATATGGGACGTCCGGCCTGACGCGGGTCCAACAAGGGCGGAAGACGCTTATCTCAGCCCGTTTCATCAAGCGTGCGAGCGGTATGCAAAAGCGTTTTTTGACGAGTGGGTCATTTTGTCTGCAAAGCACGGATTCCTTCGCCCAGATGATATCGTACCCGAAAATTACGATGTGGCTTTTGGAACCGGTCATCCGGAGATCATGACAGCGGAGGAGCTGAGCCGCCAATTTCGCGAAAAGGGCTTTTTCGAAAAAGAAGAGGTCGTCATGCTCGGCGGGAAAAAATATCGCAGTGTCCTTAACGCCGTCATCAGTGAACACCAGCACATCAGCTGGCCGCTATCACCGTACAAAGGCATTGGCTACATGCTTCAGGCACTGAACAGAGCGGCTGAAGAAAAACATGAACTGTAAAAGTATATTTTCGGAAAAGAGTGTGAAAATGAAAAGAATTGTGTTCGGCTTCCTTGCCATTGCTGTATTTGGATGTGGCTTGTATATCTATCATGTTTTATTCGGTGATCCTTTTTCGAAAAATGCCGCAGAGCAAAAGCTCACATCATATGTGAAACAGACCTATCCTAAAAAAGAAATCAACATCACGAATGGGGTATATAGCGCTAAAACCACTGAATATGTGTTCCAAGCAAACATTCAATCTCATCGCTATCCAATGTGTACGAAGGGATTTCTCCATCCGAAAGTCACGTGTGATGGAATTGAAGAAGCGTATACCGAATCAGTAGCGAAACACTTAAATGAAGAAGCATCGAAGGAAATCGAAGCAGATCTGAAAAAAGAGGTGCCGCAAATCATAAAAGCTGACGCTGCTTTGATCATTGAAAACGGCCAGTTCACATTAGATACAAAATGGAACAAACAGCTGGCTGAAAAAGCGCCTATGAGCATGACGATTCAGTTAGATGCCAGCGGGTTATCAAAAACAGATGCCGCAAAGATGGCGGAAATAGTAAGAAAAACACTTAATGAAAAGGGATATACATATGCAAACGGCACGGTAGACTGTATGCAGGAGGACGGGGACGGCGGTTTCGGTTATGTCAAATATTCAATTGATTTTCTTCCGAAAACAGCCATTCAGCCAAACGATGCAGAGGAATTAGGAAGTTAAAAGATTTCCGAGGAAATAAATACGTCGATCATTGTCAAAGACTGGGTGATGCCCGGTCTTTTTTGCATGCCATAAAACGAGACAAATGGATCAGATCGAGACAAAATGAGACACCTGTCTCAAACTGTCTCTAGTGTAAAAATGAAAAACCTGATTTTTCGGGCATCAAAGACTGGCACACTTCTTGCATTTATAAATGTGAACCCTAAATAGAAGGAGGCGCACAAAATGGAATTGTTAAAACGAGAAGGCTTGTCATTAACTGAGGAGAAAGCGCTGTGGATGTACCAAAAGATGCTGGAAATCAGGGGCTTTGAAGACAAAGTGCATGAACTGTTCGCACAGGGAGTGCTTCCCGGATTCGTCCATTTGTATGCCGGTGAAGAAGCGGTAGCGGTAGGCGTGTGCGCTCATTTAGATAATGGCGATAGCATTACAAGCACGCACAGGGGACATGGACATTGTATCGCCAAAGGCTGTGATCTGGACGGCATGATGGCGGAAATTTTCGGGAAAGCGACCGGACTGTGCAAAGGCAAGGGCGGTTCTATGCACATTGCGGATCTCGATAAAGGCATGTTAGGGGCAAATGGAATCGTCGGGGGCGGATTTACGCTCGCATGCGGATCAGCGCTCACCGCTAAATATAAACAGACTAAAAATGTAAGCGTTTGCTTTTTCGGAGATGGAGCAAACAACCAAGGCACCTTCCACGAAGGGCTGAACTTAGCGGCAGTATGGAACCTTCCTGTCGTGTTTATCAATGAAAACAACGGCTACGGCGAAGCCACCCCATTTGAATACGCGTCGGCCTGTAATTCAATCGCTGATCGGGCGGCTGCCTATAATATGCCGGGAGTCACGGTGGACGGAAAAGATATTTTAGCAGTTTACCAGGCAGCCGAGGAAGCGATAGAAAGAGCAAGAAACGGCGGAGGCCCGTCTTTGATTGAATGTATGACCTACAGAAATTACGGCCATTTCGAAGGGGATGCCCAAACGTATAAAACGAAGAATGAAAGAGCTGAGCATCTTGAAGAAAAGGATGCCATTCAAGGCTTTAAAAACTACCTTTTAAAAGAAACTGATGCCAATAAACTGTCAGACATTGAAAAGCGTGTCAATGAATCAATTGAAAAAGCCGTCTCGTTCAGCGAAGACAGTCCTTATCCAAAAGAGTCAGAACTGCTGACAGACGTCTACGTGTCATATGAAAAAGGGGGAATGTGAGATGGCGAGAGTCATAAGCATGTCAGACGCGATCAATGAAGCTATGAAGCTTGCGATGAGAAGAGACGAAAATGTGCTTTTGATCGGCGAGGATGTCGCCGGGGGAGCGGCTGTCGATCATTTGCAGGATGATGAAGCTTGGGGCGGTGTATTAGGGGTCACAAAGGGGCTCGTACAGGAATTCGGGCGCACAAGAGTGCTGGACACACCGATTTCTGAGGCGGGCTACATGGGTGCGGCTATGGCTGCGGCATCAACCGGGCTGAGACCGATTGCCGAGCTGATGTTTAATGATTTTATCGGCACGTGCTTTGACCAGGTCATCAACCAAGGCGCGAAATTCCGCTATATGTTCGGCGGAAAAGCGCAAGTGCCGATTACCATCCGCACCACATATGGAGCGGGGTTCCGGGCCGCTGCCCAGCATTCACAGGCGCTGTATGGCCTTTTCACCAGCATTCCGGGACTGAAGACGGTTGTTCCGTCCAATCCGTATGACGCTAAAGGACTGCTGCTTGCAGCAATCGAAGACAATGATCCGGTGTTCTTTTTTGAAGACAAAACGTCCTACAACATGAAGGGCGAGGTGCCGGAAGATTATTATACAATCCCGCTCGGAAAGGCGGACATCAAACGCGAAGGCGGCGATATCACGCTGTTTGCGGTCGGCAAGCAGGTAAATACCGCACTTGAAGCGGCTGCACAGCTTTCAGAGAAAGGCATCGAAGCCGAGGTGCTTGATCCTCGCAGTCTGTCTCCTCTGGATGAGGAAGCGATTTTCACATCGTTGGAAAAAACAAACCGGCTGATCATCATTGACGAAGCCAATCCGCGCTGCAGCATTGCCACAGATATTGCTGCGATTGTCGCCGACAAGGGCTTTGATTTGCTTGATGCGCCGATTAAACGAATTACAGCGCCGCATACACCGGTGCCGTTTTCACCAGTGCTTGAAGATCAATATTTGCCGACAGCAGATCAAATTGTCAGCGTCACGCTAGAATTGCTTGGCGAGCCGGCAATGAATTAATGGGGGGGACACAAATGGCGGTAAAAGTAGTGATGCCAAAATTGGGAATGGCCATGAAACAAGGGGAAGTATCGATATGGAATAAAAAAGTAGGCGATCCGGTTGAAAAAGGAGAAAGCATTGCCAGCATTCAATCGGAGAAAATTGAAATGGATGTTGAGGCGCCGCAAAAAGGAACGCTGATCGATATCAAAGTCAAAGAGGGAGAAGGGGTTCCGCCCGGCACAGCGATCTGCTACATCGGGGATGCTAATGAATCGGCGCAGGAAGAGGCGAAAGCGCCTGCTGCAGAAGACAGTGAGCCGCCAGCCGCCCAGCCCGTAAAATACGAAAACAAAACCGGAGCCGTCAAAAAAGAACGTATCAAAATATCTCCAGTCGCCAGAAAAATAGCGGAAAAAGCAGGATTAGACCTGAAACAGCTGAAAGGCACAGGGCCAGGCGGGCGAATCGTAAAAGACGACGTAACAAAGGCGCTTGCTGAACAGAAAAAAGATCGGCCAGAGCCGGTTTCTGAGCAGAAGGCGAAAGAAACACCGGTGACAGGCATGAGAAAAGTTATCGCGGCCAGAATGCAGGAAAGCCTGGCAAACAGCGCGCAGCTGACGATTACGATGAAGGCTGATATCACCAAGCTGGCAGCCCTTCAAAAACAGCTTTCTCCAACAGCAGAAGAGAGGTACGGCACAAAGCTGACGATGACTCATTTGGTCTCAAGAGCCGCCGTCCTCGCTCTGCAAGCTCATCCTGCGCTGAACAGCTTTTATCAAAATGAACGCATCATCACACATCCTTATGTGCACCTCGGAATGGCTGTGGCCTTGGAAAATGGATTAGTTGTGCCTGTGATTCGCCACGCTGAAAAGCAATCGCTGGTTGAACTGGCCCAATCCATCTCAGAGCATGCCAAAAAAGCGCGCGAGGGACGGGCAGGAAGCGAAGAACTGCAAGGCTCAACCTTCTCTATTACAAACCTTGGCGCTTTTGGAGTGGAGCATTTTACGCCGATATTAAATCCGCCGGAAACAGGTATTCTCGGCATCGGAGCAAGCTATGACACGCCCGTGTATCAAGGGGAAGAGATTGTGAGAAGCACGATCCTGCCGCTTAGCCTGACATTTGATCACAGGGCTTGTGACGGTGCTCCTGCCGCTGCATTTCTGAAAGCCATTAAAACATATTTAGAAGAACCGGCAGCATTAATTTTATAGGAAAAGCAGGTGAAAACGACATGACACTAGCCATTATCGGCGGCGGACCTGCAGGCTATGCGGCTGCAGTCTCCGCAGCACAGCAGGGCAGAACCGTGCTGCTGATTGACAAAGGCCCGCTTGGGGGAACCTGCCTGAATGAAGGCTGCATCCCGACAAAGTCTTTATTAGAAAACGCAAACGTTCTTGATAAAATCAAGCATGCCGGCCACTTTGGAATCGAACTTCCGCCCGGTACGATATCGGTTGATTGGAGCAAAATGCAGAACCGAAAACAACAGGTTGTCAGTCAGCTTGTCCAAGGCGTTCAATACTTGATGAAGAAAAATCAAATACAGGTTGTGAAGGGGACGGCCTCCTTTCTTTCTGACAGAAAGCTCTTGATCGAAGGAGAAAACGGAAAAGAAATCAGAGAGGCGGACCAAGTATTGATTGCATCGGGATCAGAGCCAATTGCGCTGCCATTCGCCCCGTTTGACGGCGAATGGATCATCGACAGCAAGGACGCGCTTTCTCTTTCTGAGATTCCGTCTTCACTTGTCATTGTCGGCGGCGGTGTTATCGGTTGCGAGTATGCCGGGCTGTTTGCCAGACTGGGATCGAAGGTGACCATCATTGAAACAGCCGGCCAGCTGATCCCGGCTGAAGATGAAGAGATTGCCCGTCTCTTTCAGGAGAGGCTCGAAAAAGACGGTGTTGAAGTGCATACTGCATCCAGATTAGAGCGGGTGGATCAAACGGCCAAAACGGCAATATGGAAAAGCGGGCAGCGGGAGTTTAAAACGAAGGCCGATTATGTGCTGGTGGCGATCGGCAGAAAACCCCGTCTTGACGGGTTGCAGCTGGAGCATGCCGGAGTAGATTTTTCTCCAAAAGGCATTCCGGTGAATGGGCACATGCAGACGAACGTACCTCATATTTATGCGTGCGGAGACGCAATTGGAGGCATTCAGCTGGCGCATGCGGCTTTCCATGAGGGCATCATCGCTGCTTCTCATGCTTCCGGCAGGGATGTCCAAATCAATGAGAAACATGTGCCCCGCTGCATTTACACATCACCGGAAATCGCGTGTATCGGAATGACAGAACAACAGGCAAGAAGCGAATACGGGGATGTGAAGATTGGTGAATTTCCTTTTTCCGCAAACGGCAAAGCGCTCATTAAACAGCAAGCGGAAGGAAAGGTCAAAATCGTGGCGGAACCTGAATTCGGGGAAATCGTCGGTGTCTCGATGATTGGTCCTGATGTCACCGAGCTCATCGGCCAGGCGGCTGCAATCATGAATGGTGAGATGACCGCTGATATGGCGGAGCATTTTATCGCCGCCCATCCGACACTGTCGGAAACATTACACGAGGCGCTGTTAAGCACAATTGGGCTTGCAGTGCATGCATAACACGGGAAAAAGCAGGCGCGGGGAATACAAGGCGCCTGCTTTTTTATTGTTGAAAGCGCTTTATTTTTCCCCTACAATAGATGAAAACGGCGTGTAAGGGAGGAGCGATCAAGGAAATGAATTCGATCCCAAACGATTTGCAAACCTGGAAACGTTTTGTGAAAGACGGTGTACTTGATGAAGCCCGGTTAAGAAAACGGATCGCCGAGTCATGGCATCGCTGCAAAAAAGCTGAGGTCAATCCATATTTAGAAAAAGGCCCAAAGGTTTTACAGCAAACGGAGCTGGCTCAGCAGTCAAAAAAGCATTCATTTTTCCTGAAGACCGCACAGCCTTACCTTGAAAAACTGCTGCCTGCCATAAAAGAAATGGAAATGATGGCGCTGTTAATTGATTCAGAGGGTGTTGTTCAGGCACTCGACGGCCATCCCCGCGCGCTCTATGAAGCCAAACGCATCAACTTCGTCAAGGGCGCATGCTGGACGGAAACGGCTGTCGGAACAAATGCGATTGGTACGGCGCTCCACATGATTGAGCCGGTTGCGATACAAGGATCAGAACATTACTCCATCGCTTCCCATCACTGGAACTGTTCAGCCGCTCCGATTCACCATGAGGATGGCAGCCTTGCGGGTGTGATTGACATATCGTGTCCGGCGGCAGGCGCGCATCCCCACATGCTCGGTATAGCCACTGCGATCGCCTATGCCGCGGAACGGGAACTGGCAGCTAAAAGCCGCGAGAAAGAGCTGGAGCTGATCAGCCGTTTTGGAGATAGGGCTGCATCCCGTGTGCCAATGGTCCTCTGCAATACCAAACAGCACATTATCAGCGCGAGCATACCGATTCGAACCTTAATACCGGATTGGCAGGGCCGGCACCTGTATGAGTTGAAAGAACGGGGCTTTTCAATCGAAAAAGCAGTCACCATGGGAGATGGCGGCACGTGTTTTTATCTCTCGGAACAAAAGAAAAAGCCGGCATTTCGTTTCAATGGAGTTATCGGGCAAAGCGGCCGATCGCAAGGAATGCTGAAGAACCTTGAACGAGCGGCTGCGGCGGATGCAACGGTCTGTCTGTCGGGCGAAACGGGTACGGGGAAGGAAGTCGCTGCCCGCGCGCTTCATGAGAACAGCGAGCGGCGGCATGGCCCGTTTGTTGCTGTCAATTGCGGAGCGATCCCGTCTGACTTGATTGAAAGCGAGCTTTTCGGCTATGCGGAGGGCGCTTTTACGGGAGCGAAACGAAACGGCTACAAAGGCGCCTTTCAAAAAGCAAATCATGGGACCTTATTTTTAGATGAGATCGGAGAAATCTCCCATTCGATGCAGGTTGCGCTTTTAAGGGTGCTTCAGGAACGCAAGATTACGCCGGTCGGCGGGGCGAAAGAAATTCCGGTTGATATTAGAGTCATTGCCGCCACACATTGTGATTTACGCGAGCTTGCTGAAAGCGGGAAAATCAGAGAGGACTTGTTTTACCGCCTTCATGTCTATCCAATCGAGCTTCCTCCTTTACGCGACCGCCCCGAGGATATTCCGGACCTCTTTCAGTACTACAAACAGAAAAATCATTGGCCTGGCGAACTTCCCCTTGCTTTGTTGGATGTGCTGAAACAATGGAGGTGGCCGGGGAATATTCGCGAGCTGTTTAATGTGTTTGAACGTCTTTCCATCAGATTTCCGGACGGCCGGCTGAGGGATGAGCCGCTCACCGCTTTACTGGAAGCCGCTGGACTGCCGATCAGCCCGGCAGAAAAAAAGCCGGATGCGGCCGGTGCGCTGACCCTTCGTGAGCAAATCCAAAAAGATATGATGATCAAAGCGCTTGAATCCGCAAAAGGTAACGTCTCTCAAGCCGCCAAAATCAGCGGAATCCCCCGAAGCACTTTCTACAAACGGCTGAAAAAATTCAACTTGGCCGCTGAATCATAAAGCATACTTCTTTCAAGAAATGGAAACGTTATGTATGAAGGAGGGTGTTAGAATGAATATTCAAAGGGCGAAAGAAATTGTAGAATCTCCCGACATGAAGAAAGTAACATATAACGGAGTTCCTATTTACATTCAGCACGTGAATGAAGAAGACGGAACAGCGAGAATTTATCCGCTTGATGAACCGCAAGAGGAGCATGAAGTGCAGCTGACCAACTTAAAAGAGGATTAAACAAAAATGGCCCGCTTCATAAGCAGGCCATTTTGTTATCCGCGCGGCGCAAATAAAATGACACAGACGCCGAGGAGACAAATCAATGCGCCGACCCAGTCATACAGATCAGGTGTTTTCCGGTCGACAAGCCATCCCCACAGGACCGCAAGCACGATGAATACCCCGCCATAAGCGGCATATACACGGCCGAAGGAAGGGAAGGACTGAAACGTCGGAAGAATGCCGTAGACAATCAGGATCAGCGCTCCGGCGATCCCGTAGCCGACTGGCTTTGCCTCTCTCAGCCACAGCCAAACCAAATACCCGCCGCCAATTTCGGCAAGCCCCGCCGCGAGAAATAAAAGAATGGTCATCAGCATCACGCGCACTCCTCAACTTGCTTTTCTCTTTCATTATAAAGGAGGGGAGCTGTTAAAGCTTCGGATGATCCTCAAATTCCTTCAAATACGCGTTTCTCTGAACCTCCGTAAACTGGCCGATCCAATTGCTTTTCGCTTCATCATTCATATGCGGAAGGATATAGCGCTCAACCGCTTCAAAAAACAGAGGGTTCGCGATAATGTTCCAGGTAGGGATGCGAACGGCCTTGCCATCTGTTTTCTCGATGATAATATCCTCAAAAAAGATCCCCTTCAAACTGTAATGATGCCGTCCCATATAAATCCGTTTGATCTCAGAAAAATGCACACTGCGTTTTCTCGAGAAAATCTCGCCATCAGGACCTGTCTTTACGCTGAAAATAATATTTCCCCGGCTTGTGAACGCCGGGAAAGCCATACAAAATGTGATCAATCCATAAACGATCGCCATTAATCCGCCGCCCAAATAAAGCAGGGCATACTTAGACTCAAATGTGAGTGCTTCAGACACCAGCCACACTCCCGCAATAAAGGCGCCCCCTGTGGCGAGGAACAGCCATATTCTAAAAAACATTCTGCTTTTGACCTTAATTACCTCATCGTTTTTCAATTGCTATTCTCCTTTATCGCTCTTTAGCAAAAAAGTATATCTTTTATCACATCTATATTTGCTGGTACGATAGAAAATTCATTTTGAGTAATGCCTGTTACCAGCCAAGTATGACGGCTGCCAGGCAATACGAAAGCCATGTCGGCCACTTCCGGCGAGTTGTCTTTGTCATAAACAAGACGCATCAGTGTATCCATTTTCCCTTTACGCAAAGCCAGATCATTTACAAATCGGGTAACGTCCTCTTGGTGGTCATGTTTCTCAAGGAATTCCTTGAGGTATGAGGGGTTGTCTGAAGCGCCCTCCAAGAGTTTTTCAAATTCATTTGATGTCAATCTCAGAAGCGAATCTCTCTTATCCTCTGTCTCTATTATATGTAAAAATTCATCTGTCTTCGTAAGCAGCCCTTCATTTGATTCTAGTTTTGTAATGCTGTGTACTTGCTCATCAAAAAGGAGTTCGTGAGAGTAGGTGCCGAATTTTGATACATGACAGGAAACATTCTGTTCTGTGCCCTGCCCGTCAAATTTAGAGAGCTTCACTGTATAGTCAGCATCGTTCAATACATGGATAAACGGACAATACTCGTCCTTTAGCCGATATTGATGATTCCGATATTCAGCCGCATCCTTGGCTAAGAGTGAACGGCACGCGGCTTCAAACAAAGCGCCGAGCTGTTCATCCTCTATCTCCGGGAAATAGGCTTGCTTCAAGGCCATGCCTTGTTCAAAAAATCCTTCGCTGTAAAAACAAAATAAAAGCTCTTCTATGCTGATTGTAAACTGCTTCATTGATTATTCTCCTATCCAAATGAAAATTTCCCTTTAAGGAAATGGGTTGCGCCGTGTATGAGCGAATCCGCTGTTTTCTTTGCTTTTTCCATTCCTTTTTTCGCGCTATCTATTCCTTTATGTATCGTTTTATTCGCCTCATCTATGCCGTCATTCACTGATTTGACGACTTTGCCGGCTGATTCCAGCCCTTTCTTGGCTGTATCAACGACAGCGTGAATTGGTTCTTTCAGCTTTATCGCCGCTTTTTCAGCAAAACCTGATGTGAACTTTGCGATTTTTTCTCCAACAAAACCTCCTACCGCCGAACCGATAGTACCTCCGACTACTGTACCAACAGGGCCTAACACACTTCCAACAGCACCGCCGACGACAGCGCCCGCCGTTGCCCCTCCTGCGATGAAAATGGTGTTATTCACAGCATTCCCGACAGCCTTGGCGTTTTCACGCTTGAGAACGTCCGGTTTGTCTTGGTATTTCGCGTAATTTTCAGCAATTTTCAAGCCTGCTCCGAACGTTTCAGTCGCTCCGGTGATCAGTGTGGCGGTAATGGCATTTCCTTTTGCGAATTTCAAGCCTGTTTTTCCGACATCCTTCAAAGTCGAGCGTACGCCGGCTTCATTAAGAAATCCTCTTGTGTAGCTTCTGACACTGTTTGAAAAATCCACCGTATCCTGAGGGAAGTACTTTGTAAACTTTTTATGTACCAAATCTGAAAATGGCCGGTTTGTCTTTTTAAACAAATATTTAGGGTTCAAAAGCACTCTGGCCGCTTTTTGATAACGTGACCTGTCAACGGCTCCGGAAATATCCAAGAGAAGCTTGGAATGACGGGCGGTATGTAAGCCACTTGGCTGTTTTTCGAATTTCGTAAGCCCGAGCCCGTAGTATTTTCCCTGCGTCAGCATAAGAGCGGTTAAGCTTGTCATTGTCCCATATTTGTCATAAGCATGATAAAGCTTTCGTAACATATCATCCTGTTCAACAAATTTATCGCCCGTTTTCCTGATGAAAATGTCATTGTCACTCAGCTTGGTGACAAGCGCTTTTCCTGAACTCCACGCATCGCCGACTCCGGAAAAACAGCTGCTGTAGCGGGGATCGCATTGCAAAATCATCTGCCCCAGCTCCACATGCAGGTCCTTATATTTGTTTTCCATATCGGTTAATTCAGTGACAACATCATTTGCCAGCTGTTCGAGCTTATCCGGATCAACTGCAATGTTACCTGACACACTGTTCACCCCCTGAGTTTATGTCTTTCCTCTCTGGCTTTACGTTCCATTTCTTCCATTCTGGCAATCTCTGCTTTTCGTTCTTCTATTTTGACGGCGGCTGCTTTAAGTTCTTGGCTTGTTTCAAGCAGTTCCAGTTCGAATTGATCGTAGGCCGCTTTCGTTTCCTCGAAATCCTGGTCGAACGAATCTCTTGCTTTCCCCTGCCAAGCATCCCCTAATGCAGATAACCGGGATTCAAGGAGCATTTTGGAACTTCTGACCTCTTCCGCGGCCGCACTGTACTTGTTTGCCAGCTCAATGACTTTATATGAGTCCAACTTTTGTCCCCTGCCTTTCCTAAATTAACGCACAAATGGATGTTTTCTATAAATGATTATAAATAATTCGGCATGTATCCGAATCGTACAAAAGAACCTTTTCATAAGAAATGGAAGGGTGTATATTCACTTAAATTTCACAGTTGGTGAGACTTTAAGATTACAAAAAAGGTAAAAAAACCAAATCTCTCAGACGCAAGGTAAATGAGAAATTTCCCGCCCTATGAGAAAAAACACTAAAGTTGATTAAATGACCTAAGTGCGCCAAACGTGTTACGGGACGGGCTCTCCCATGGTATAAATAAAAATGTAAACGTTATCAAGGAGGTCGCCATATGAAGAAAAAATCATTCTCAATCGTAATAGCGGGCGGAGGAAGCACTTTCACTCCAGGGATCGTTCTAATGCTCTTAGATCATTTGGAGGAGTTTCCGATCAGAAAGCTCAAGCTGTATGATAATGATAAGGAAAGACAGGATCGCATTGCGGGCGCCTGTGATGTTTTTATTAGAGAAAAAGCGCCGGACATTGAATTTACAGCGACGACTGACCCGGAAGAAGCTTTTACAGATGTCGATTTTGTCATGGCGCACATTAGGGTAGGGAAATACGCGATGCGTGCGCTCGATGAGCAAATTCCGCTGAAGTACGGAGTTGTCGGCCAGGAGACGTGCGGGCCGGGCGGTATCGCATACGGCATGCGTTCGATCGGCGGCGTGCTTGAAATATTAGATTACATGGAAACATACTCGCCTGATGCATGGATGCTTAATTACTCCAACCCGGCTGCGATTGTAGCCGAAGCTACGAGACGCCTCAGACCGAATTCTAAAATTCTTAATATCTGTGATATGCCGGTCGGAATCGAAGATCGGATGGCGCACATTCTCGGCCTGTCCTCAAGAAAAGACATGAAGGTCCGCTATTACGGTTTAAATCATTTTGGCTGGTGGACATCGATTCATGATCAAGAGGGTAACGATTTAATGCCGAAGCTGAAGGAGCATGTATCTCAATACGGGTATATTCCGAAGACGGAGGCCGAAGCTGTAGAGGCGAGCTGGAATGATACGTTCGCCAAAGCGCGTGACGTACAGGCCGCAGATCCTGACACACTGCCGAATACGTATTTGCAATATTATTTGTTCCCGGATGATATGGTGAAAAAATCAAATCCGAATCATACGCGGGCAAACGAAGTGATGGAAGGGCGCGAAGCCTTTATTTTCAGTCAATGTGACATGATCACACGCGAGCAGTCCTCGGAAAACAGCGAAATCAAAATAGATGATCACGCATCATATATCGTTGATCTGGCCCGGGCAATTGCCTACAACACAGGTGAAAGAATGCTGTTGATCGTTGAAAACAACGGCGCGATTGCGAACTTTGACCCGACTGCGATGGTCGAGGTGCCATGTATCGTCGGCTCTAATGGGCCTGAACCGATCACCGTCGGCACCATTCCGCAATTCCAAAAGGGGATGATGGAGCAACAGGTATCCGTTGAAAAACTGACGGTTGAAGCGTGGGCAGAGAAATCGTTCCAAAAGCTCTGGCAAGCGCTGATTCTGTCAAAAACAGTGCCGAACGCGCGTGTGGCAAGGCTCATTCTCGAGGATTTAATAGAGGCCAACAAAGACTATTGGCCACAGCTTGATCAAAGCCCAACCCGCATTTCATAACTGAAATTCCCCCATTTTCGAATCTGTAATTGTATATAATAGAAAGAAAATGGGGGAATCTGATATGCAGCTTGAAGAACTGATTAATCAGCACTATAACAAATTAAATGACAACGATTTTCATATTTTAAAATATATCTTGAATCACAAGCACACGTGCTATCACCTTGGAATCGACGCGCTGGCCAAAGCCTGCAGTGTATCGCGTTCCTCGATTTTGCGGCTTGCCCAAAAGCTCGGTTTCAGCGGCTACAGTGAATTTCGCGTCTTTTTAAAGTGGGAAGATCAGCCGGAAGAAGGCGAGAATATGAGTTTTCAAAAGCTGCTTGATGATATGGAAGCAAACCTGAAGTTCTTAAGGACAAAGGATATGACGGACATGTGCCAGCTGATTGATGAAGCTGACCGCATTTTCGTTTATGGATCAGGAAATGCGCAAAAAATCTGCGCCCGTGATCTGCAAAGAATGTTTATTCCGCGCCATCGGTATCTCATTTTGATTGAAGACAGAAATGAATTCAATCTGATGCGCGACGATTTTAAAGTAAATGATCTGTTTATTATCATTTCGCTTTCCGGGGAAACACCGGAGCTGATTCCTCAAGCAAGAATGCTTTCTGCAAAGGGTATACCCTTTATTTCCATTACGAATTTAAAAAACAATGTCCTCGCCCAGCTGACTCCGCATAATCTTTATGCGACAAGTAAACCTGTGACATTGAGCGATAAAACGGAAATTGTCGCTTTTGCACCTTTTTTTCTCGTTGGCGAAGCATTGTTCCGCGCATATGTTGATTACAAAGAGGCAGAAAAAAATGACATTGAGTAACAGGGGGTTTCTGGTATGATGCAAAAAATTCAGCGCTTTGGAAGCGCGATGTTTGTGCCTGTTCTATTATTCGCGTTCGCCGGCATCATCGTCGGGGTTAGTACGCTATTTAAAAATCAAACCCTCATGGGCCCGCTCGCCGATCCAGACGGGTTGTGGTATCAGTGCTGGTATATCATTGAGCAGGGCGGCTGGACAGTATTTAATCAAATGCCGCTCTTATTCGCCATCGGAATCCCGGTTGCTTTGGCGAAGAACGCTCAGGCTCGCGCTTGTTTGGAAGCGCTTACGGTTTACTTGACGTTCAATTACTTTGTGAGCTCGATCTTGACAGTATGGGGAGGCGCATTTGGCGTCGACATGAACCAAGAGGTCGGCGGAACGAGTGGGTTAACGATGATAGCGGGCATCAAAACGCTTGATACCAACATTATCGGGGCCATCTTTATTTCTTCGATTGTCGTCTATTTGCATAATCGTTATTTCGATAAAAAACTGCCCGATTTTCTCGGCATCTTTCAAGGCTCAACGTATATTGTGATGATTTCCTTCTTCATTATGATCCCGATTGCCTTGGCCGTGTCTTATATTTGGCCGATGGTTCAGACGGGAATCGGCTCGCTTCAAAGCTTCCTGGTTGCTTCGGGGGCGGTGGGCGTTTGGATTTATACGTTTTTGGAACGGATTTTGATTCCGACCGGGCTTCATCACTTTATTTACACGCCGTTTATTTACGGGCCTGCTGTAGCGGAAGGCGGGATCGTCACGTATTGGGCACAGCATCTCGGTGAATATTCGCAAAGTGCCAAATCGCTGAAGGAGCTTTTCCCGCAAGGCGGCTTCGCGCTCCACGGCAACTCGAAAATTTTCGGCATTCCGGGGATCGCCCTGGCGTTTTATGCCACAGCCAGCAAGGAAAAGAAAAAACTCGTCGCAGGACTGCTGATTCCTGTCACGCTGACGGCGATTGTCGCCGGTATTACAGAGCCGATTGAGTTCACTTTCTTATTCATTTCTCCTTTCTTATTTGCGGTTCACGCCGTGCTTGCGGCATCAATGTCGACCGTCATGTATTTGGCTGGTGTCGTCGGAAACATGGGAGGCGGGCTGATCGAAGCGGCCACCTTGAACTGGATTCCGCTCTTTGGCAGCCACGGCATGACGTATGTGTATCAAATTTTGATCGGACTCTCTTTTACAGCTATTTATTTTTTCGTCTTCCGATTTTTAATCCTCAAATTCAATATCGCCACACCAGGACGGGAAAAGGATGACCAGCAGGAAACAAAGCTGTATTCGAAAAAGGAATACAGAGAAAGAAAAAACAAGGATGAAACGGCCGCCGCTGCTGAAACGGCAGATGACACCGCTTTTCTGTATGTTGAAGCGCTGGGCGGAAAAGACAACATCACAGAAGTCACAAACTGCGCCACCCGCCTCAGAGTCAGCGTCAAGGATGAAACAAAGGTTGAATCTGACAGCGTATTTCGCGCGCTTGGCGCACACGGGGTCGTCAGGAATGGGAAAGCGTTTCAGGTGATTATCGGATTGAGCGTTCCGCAGATGCGGGAGCGTGTGGAAAAAATATTGAATCAATAAAGCCAGCCCTCCTTTTCGGGAGGGTTTTCGTTTGCCGTCAAAAAGACCATCATAGTAAAGTAAAGAAAGAGACAATCGAGTAAAAAGGGGTTTGGAGGCTTTTACATGCAAAAGGCTTTATCGTTTTTAAAACCACATTCATTCCTGGTGGGAATTGCCCTGGTTCTCATGCTGACGGAGCTTGCGGTTGAACTGGTGCAGCCTCTATTGATCGCAAAAATCATCGACGATGGGATATTGAAGCAAGATCTCCGGCATGTGTGGACATGGGGCACGGTCATGATTGGACTGACCGTGTTATCATTTGCGGCGGGAATGCTGAATTCCTTTTATGCCGCCCATGTCAGCCAAAGCTTTTCCTATGATACGAGAAAAGGGCTTTTTCAAAAAATCCAGTCCTTCTCCTATTCGACATTTGGACAGTTTTCGTCCTCTTCTTATATCACAAGGCTGACAAACGATGTCACACAGGTTCAGAATATGATTTTTATGAGTTTGCGGTTTATGCTGCGGGCTCCGTTAATGATTGCAGGCGGCATTGTGCTGTCGCTGGCCGTTAATGTGAAACTCGGCTTTTTTCTGCTTGTGACCATTCCGATCTTGATCTTGTTTTTGCTATGGGTATTAAAGAAAGGCGGGGCGCTGTTCCGCTCAGTGCAGAAACGGCTGGATCAGGTGAACACCGTCATGCAGGAAAACTTAACCGCAATCAAGCTGATCAAAGCGTTGCTTCGCGGCAGCCACGAGGTCAAAAGATTTATCAAAGCCAACACAAGGCTGATGGAAAAAACAGTTTCAGCCTTTCAGCTTGTGGAATTCACGATGCCTGTGCTGATGCTGCTGATGAACCTCTGCATTCTTTTGATTTTGTGGGCAGGGGCCCACAGTATCACGAGCGGAAGCACTCAGGTCGGTGATGTTGTCGCGATTATTAACTACGCAACACGAATTACGGGCGCGCTTTCGATGTTTCCGTTTTTGATTATGATTTTCACCCGGGCTAAAGCTTCTGGGGATAGAATCGGCGAGGTGCTTGAAACGGAGGGCGATGAAGGAGAGGAAGGGATCATATCTGATCGTTTGTCGGGACGGATTGCGTTTCAGCATGTATCCTTCCGTTATCCTGACATGGACAGAGAAGCGCTGCGAGATGTCTCATTTACCGCGAAGCCGAGGGAAACGATCGCGCTTCTCGGTGCGACGGGAGCGGGCAAATCCACGCTCTTTCAGCTCATTCCGCGGCTTTATCAGCCCGATTCAGGCAGCATTTACATAGATGAGAAGCCGATTCGTGATGTTCCGGCAGAGGGTCTTCGCAAGCAAATTGGATATGTACCGCAGGAAGTGCTCCTGTTTTCCGGCACAATCAAAGAAAATATCGCTTGGGGCAAAGAAAATGCTTCACTTGATGAAATAATGGAAGCGGCCAAACATGCGCAGATTCATGAAACGATTATGAAGCTCCCGAATGGATATGACACTGTATTGGGACAAAGAGGCGTCAACCTGTCCGGCGGCCAGAAGCAGCGGATTTCCATTGCGCGGGCGCTGATCCGAAAGCCGGCCATCCTTCTTTTAGATGACAGCACCAGTGCACTCGACCTGCAAACGGAGGCGAAGCTGCTTGAGGCGATCAGCACCTATGAGTGCACAACTTTGATCATTACGCAAAAAATGACCACGGCGATGAAAGCTGATAAGATTTTGCTGCTTGAGGATGGCGAACTGATTGAAAAAGGCACGCACAGTAAGCTGCTTTCTGAATCTCAGTTATACAAGCGCATTTACGAGTCGCAATTCGGAAGGGAGGGGAGTGAGTCATGCTAAAAGGCATCCGCAAACCTTTCCAATATCCCAAACTGCCAATCGACAAAAAAGAAAGCGCGAAAAAGCGGACGAAAGCAAAGGATGCAAAAGGAACACTGAAGCGAATCTGGTTTTACTTGGCTGAACGAAAAGGACTGCTCATCCTTGTCATGCTAATGGTTGTCATCAGCGCGATATTCGGGCTCCTCGGCCCCTTTGTGATCGGAAAGGCCATCGACCATTTTATCGTCGGGCGAACGGTCAACGGACTGATTCCCGTTTTGCTTCTTTTGCTCGTCATTTATGTGATTCAGTCTCTGTCGCTCTGGTTTCAGAACTATTGGATGATTACGATTTCGCAAGGCACTGTTTTCAGAATGAGAAGCGAGTTGTTTACCCATCTGCATGAGCTGCCGATTCCGTTTTTTGATAAACAGCGGCACGGCGAGCTGATGAGCCGGGTGACAAATGACATCGAAAATGTCAGCTCGACCTTAAACACGTCAGTCATTCAAATATTGTCAAGCGTCATCACCTTTGCCGGGACGGTTGCGGTCATGCTGTACTTGAGCCCGCTCCTTACAGTGATTACCCTGACCATCATTCCGGTGATGGCTGTGAGCCTAAAATGGATCACCAACCGGACGGGAAAGCTGTTTAAAGAACAGCAGAAAAACCTTGGTGAGCTGAATGGATATATTGAGGAATCCGTTTCCGGCGCAAAGGTCATCAAAGCCTATTCGCGTGAAAAGCAAATCACAGCCGAATTTCTCGAAAAAAACGCCGCGCTCAAGACGTCGGGCTTCTGGGCACAGACGATTTCCGGGTTTATCCCGAAAGTCATGAACTCTTTGAATAACCTAAGCTTTACGTTGATTGCCGCAATCGGCGGTCTGTTCGCGCTGAAAGGCTGGATCTCGATCGGCTCCATCGTCGTCTTTGCCGAGTATTCAAGACAATTCACGCGCCCTTTAAACGATCTGGCGAACCAGTTTAATACGATGCTGTCCGCCATTGCCGGTGCTGAACGGGTGTTTGACGTGCTTGACGAAAAAGAGGAGCGCGATGATGAAAAGAACGCCATGCATCAGCCGATCCAAACAGGCAGTATTGAATTCCAAAACGTGTCTTTCGCTTACGATGAAGGGCAGCAGACACTGAAGCATTTACAGTTTACCGTGCCTGCCGGACAGTCCATCGCGTTTGTCGGCCCGACGGGAGCGGGGAAAACAACCGTCACAAATCTTCTCGCCCGTTTTTACGAACCTAATGAGGGAAGGATTTTAATCGACGGTACAGATATTAAAACGCTCACTAGGGCAAGCTTGCGGAAAAACATGGGGTTTGTCCTACAGGATTCGTTCTTGTTTCAGGGAACGATCAGGGAAAATATTCGCTATGGCAGGCTCGATGCTTCTGATCAGGAAGTCGAAGCTGCTGCAAAAACAGCGAACGCCCACAGCTTTATTGAAAGGCTGCCAAAAGGGTATGACACAGTGCTGACGCAAAACGGATCAGGCATCAGCCAAGGACAGAAACAATTGATTTCGATAGCCAGGGCGGTGCTTGCCGATCCGGTTCTTCTTATCTTGGATGAAGCGACAAGCAACATTGATACCGTCACAGAAGTCAACATTCAAGAGGCGCTTGCCCGTTTAATGGAGGGAAGAACAAGCGTCATCATTGCCCACAGGCTGAACACCATTCAAAGAGCGGACCAAATTGTAGTGCTAAAAGACGGCGAAATGATTGAAAAAGGCAGTCATGACGAGCTGCTGCGGCAAAAAGGATTTTACAGTGACTTATATGAAAGCCAATTTGAGAAATAGACCTTTGTCCTGCACAAAGGTCTTTTTTGTTACAGTTTTATAGTTCTTTTATTTCATTTTTGTAAAATGTAACGAAATTACTTGACGTAAATAAGTTATGTATATATACTAACTTACATTAAGTAACTGATAACATTTATCAAGGAGGATAAAATGAATAAATCATTTGAAATTGGCACATTACTTTTAAGAGTTATGACAGGTATTATCTTTTTTGTTCACGGTTTATCAAAGTTTCAGGGAATGGAGGGCACCATCCAATTTTTCGGCAGCATAGGCCTTCCAAGCTTTATGGCGTATGTCATCGCAGCAATTGAACTCGTTGGCGGCGTGCTCGTCTTCTTCGGATTGGCTACACGTATTGTCGGTGTTCTGTTTGCTCTCACGCTCATCGGAGCCATCATCACAGTCAAGCTGAAAGCGCCTTTCATGGGCAATGCAGAATTTGATTACCTTCTGCTTTTGACATCCATCCACCTGGCGCTTACAGGAAGCCGTTTCTTGGCACTGGATCCATTTGTGTTTAAAGGAAAAAAGAGCGAAAACGTAGCAGCATAAGAAAAGAGGCATTCAGCATGACCAGCATTCATGATGATACAAATATTGGCTATGTCAAACTCACAATCCGCAGTCTGGAGCGTTCTCTTCAGTTCTACTGTAACGTCATTGGCTTTCAAGTCTTACAAAAGACGGATCGGCAAGCTGAATTAACGGCTGATGGAAAACGCGTACTGCTTATTCTTGAAGAAAATCCGAGCGCCGTCGTCTTGCCTGAACGGTCTGTGACGGGCCTATATCACTTTGCGATTCTTCTTCCGAACAGAAAGGAACTTGGTATCGCGCTTGCCCGGCTGATTGATTATGGCATTGCGATCGGACATGGAGATCATGCAGTCAGCGAAGCACTCTACCTGTCTGATCCTGATGGAAACGGCATTGAAATGTACGCTGACCGCCCCCGCAGCACGTGGCAGCGTGATCGTGAAGGAAACTACGTCATGACGACAATCGCTGTTGACATCGAGGGTCTTTTGGAAGAGACCGGAGATGAGCGGAAAACAAGGCTTCCAAACGGTACCGCCATCGGACACATTCATCTGCATGTCAGTGATTTGGACGAAGCCAAAACGTTTTATACAGATGTACTGGGCTTTGACATTGTCGGAAACTATGCGGGCATGTCCGCTCTCTTCGTTTCAGCCGGAGGCTACCACCATCATATCGGCTTAAACATTTGGGCGGGAAGAAACGCGCCGCCTAAACCGACAAATGCCAGTGGATTAGACGATTACACTGTTGTCCTGCCTCATCAAGAGGAACTGGATCGAGTGGCAGACCGAGTCAAACATGCCGGATATTCGATCGAAGAAACGGAAAACAGCTTCCGTGTGAAAGATCCTGTTTCCGGCGTCCATATTATGTTTGTTAGTTAACTGTAATCTCCTTGCCGAAAAAATGGCAGGGGGATTTTTTGATTTCCAGAAACTCCTGTCAAAAATGATCTGAGGCAGGTATGATAAGAAGGGAATTGGGTAACGGGAGTGATGAGCGTGAAGGCTCTGTTTTTTACGAGAATGTTTACCTTGATGGTGAGCTGTTTGATGTATCTGTCCATTGTGAAAGAGAATAACTGGTTTGAATATGCATTTATAGCAATAGGTGCTGCTGTGTATGCAGCCAATCATTTTTTACAGAAGCCAGAGACAAATGCCGTTTGGTTTTGTTTAATTGATATCGCGGTCGGCTTTTCGTTCGGATTTATCTTTCCCGGCACGGGTTTATTCATTATCATGCTCTGTCCGGTTGCAGTCGCCTTTTTTCTGTGCGGGTTTCATAAAAGAATCGCTTGGTCTGTCTTATGTCTATGCTCTATTTTGTTTTTGATCGTCCTCATCCGTACATATTTGATGTTCGGTAATGAATCTGTCATCGATCATTTGTCGAGCATGACATTCGTCGTCTTCTGCGGAGTCGTCGGCAAATTAATCCGCAAGCTGCTGGATGCGCAGGAAACGGCAAAACAGCAGTTTCAGGAATTGACGGAATCCCATCTGGCGCTGTCTGCTGCGCACCAGGAGCTGCATTTATATGCGAAGCAGGTTGAAGAACTGACGGCCATTTACGAGCGGAACAGAATGGCAAGGGAAATCCATGATATAGTGGGGCATAAAATGACGGCGCTTCTCGTCCAGCTGCAGCTTCTGCGTGAATGGCAAAAAAGAGACGGCCATAAAGCGGAGGAGACAGTCAGTGTATGTGAAACACTTGCCCGTGAAGCGCTTGATGATGTCCGCTTATCAGTGCGGACCCTGCAAACGGAAAATGCTCCATCGGTCATCGATTCACTAAAACAGCTGACAGAAGACTTTTACAAAAATGTGGGCGTCACAACCGAATTTGCGGTCAGCGGCGATCCTGCGATGATCCCGCTGTCTCTTCATCCGACTCTGGTCAGGACGGTGCAGGAAGCATTGACCAATGCCAAACGGCACGGCGGCGCTACAGCCTGTTCGATCCAGCTTGCCTGCACAACGGACAATATCAGTCTTGTCATTAAGGATGACGGAAAAGGAAATCCCGAGGCGGCACTCGGCTTTGGCCTTTTGAATATGAAAAAACGGGCAGCGGAGCATGGCGGAATGATCCGCTTTGAGAGCGAACGAGATCAAGGGTTTACTGTAATCGCCGAATTTTCACTGGCTAATAAAAAATGGAGCTTCGGGCCCGCGCAGCAAAAGGAGAATTTATCATGATTAAGATCATCATTACCGACGATCAGGATATCGTCAGAGAAGGGCTGGCATCACTGCTTCAGCTCAGAGAAGAGCTTGATGTGATCGCAACAGCGCGAAACGGGCAGGAAGCCTTCGAAAAGGCGAAAGAATTTGAGCCGGATATTGTGTTAATGGACATCCGAATGCCGGTGTCCAACGGAGTTGAAGGGACAAAACTGATTACAAGCTCGCTGCCCGGCGTAAAGGTTTTGATGCTGACAACCTTCAAGGATTCAGAGCTGATTGCGGAAGCGCTTGAAGAAGGAGCGAGCGGGTACCTGCTGAAGGACATGTCAGCCGATACGATTGTCAAAGCGGTGATGACGGTTCAATCTGGCGGAATGGTGCTTCCCCCGGAACTGACTGCCCAGATGCTGAATGAATGGAAGCGCGAAAAACAGCTGAAAGGAATAAACGAGACAGATAAACCTAAGGAGCTGCTCGACCTGACTGAGCGCGAATTGGAAGTTCTGGCTGAGCTGGGGTACGGGTTGAATAACAAAGAAATTGCCGAAAAGCTGTACATTACAGAAGGCACAGTGAAAAATCACGTGTCGAACATTATCAGCAAGCTGTCTGTCAGAGACAGAACCCAGGCCGCTATCTATTCGGTCAGACATGGTGTATCTGACTTTTGACATATGACATTCAGCATATGCGTTTCTCTGAAAAGGCTTGTTAAAGGCCTTTTTTTCATGCTTTACATTCTATCTGCCGCCACATGCCGCACGTCTTTCTTTTTTCTACAATGACAATGGGATTACAAAAGGAGTGAAACGACGTGCTGCAAGCAGAAAACATCAAAAAGGCATATGGAAAAAAAATAATCGTGAAAGGCATTTCTTTTTCCTTGCAAAAAGGGGAGTCGTTCGGGCTGCTCGGACCAAACGGCGCGGGGAAGTCCACAACCATCTCGATGATTTCCGGCCTCGTGCCGCATGATAGCGGGAATATCACAGTGGACGGCCATGTCATCGGAAAAGAAACGTCCAAAGCGAAACAAAAAATCGGCGTTGTGCCGCAGGAAATTGCTTTATATCCGACGCTGACGGCTCATGAGAATCTGATGTTTTGGGGGAAAATGTACGGACTGACGCATGGCGAGGCAAAAAAAAGATCAGCAGAGGTTCTTAAATATGTCGGCCTGACTGAGCGGGCCAAAGATAAAATTGAAACATTCTCAGGTGGAATGAAGCGGAGAATCAACATCGGTGCCGCTTTAATGCACAAGCCTGAGCTGCTGATCATGGATGAACCGACTGTCGGCATCGACCCTCAATCGAGAAATCATATTTTAGAAACGGTGAAACAGCTCAATGAAACGGGCATGACGGTGATCTATACGAGTCATTACATGGAAGAGGTCGAGTATTTATGCGACCGGATCGGCATTATTGATCAGGGAGAAATGATTGCGATCGGCACAAAAAGCGATTTGTGCAGCCGCCTTGGAGGCGATACCATCATTCAGCTCACGGTCAGCGGAATTGATGAAGCGTTTCTTATGGCAATCCGTTCACTGGCTCATGTGAATGATGTGACCGTACACGAGTCAGAGCTCAAAATTGACATTTCTGCGGCTCATCATGAGAAAGTCGTCACCAGTCTGCTTGCGGAGGCCGCTGCCCATCATACAAACCTGCTGTCTCTTCAGGTGCAGGAACCGAATCTGGAGCGCCTGTTTCTTAATCTGACCGGCCGCACGTTGCGGGATTAGGAGGGACGGCTATGAAAAAAAGCATGTGGATCGCATGGAAAGATGTCAAAATCAGAATCACGGACAAAAAAGGGTTTATGATGCTGATCTTAATGCCGCTGATCCTGACCTGTATTTTAGGGGCGGCGCTCGGATCGCTTGTTGACGGAGGCAGCCAGATTGACGGCATCAAAGTCGGCTATGTGCAGTCAGACCAGTCAGATGCAGCGAACATGTTTAAAACAGATGTGCTCAAAAAAATGAAATCGCTAAAGGTCACACAAGCCAGCAACGAAGATGAGATGAAGCACCTGCTCGATGAAAAGAAAATCGATGTTGGCATCGTCATCCCGAAACATTGGGAAGCCGGCAAAACATCAGCTTTTGTTTATGCTCATCCTGATGAAACATTAAAAAGTTCCATCATCGAAACAGCCGCCGCGTCGTTCATAGACCAATATAAAACGGTAAAAGAAGCTGCGTCAGCTTCAATGGACTATGTCAGCAAAACAGCAGCTGTCAAACAAGGGAAACTTGATCCTTCACATTTTGCGGACAACCTAGTCAAGGTGCTTGAAAAAGAAACGGGTAACAAGCTTACTATGAAAGAACAATCAATCGGCAGCAAGGCTGTTACCAGTTTTCAATACTATTCGGCGGCCATGCTTTGCATGTTTATGCTGTTTCATATGACAGTCGGGGCGAAATCATTTTTACAAGAAAAGGATACGGAAACGCTTGCCAGAATGATGATGACGCCTGCACAAACATACGCCATTCTCTTCGGAAAATGGCTCGGAACCTATCTGTTTGCCATCATACAATTTTTCATATTTCTGATTGTCACGATCAATGTATTTGGTGTGTACTGGGGCGGCAATCTGCTGTTTGTGAGTGTACTGGGGCTTTCTTATGCTGCGGCTGTATCCGGCATTTCAATGCTGCTTGCGTCCTGCATCAGCGACATGAAATCGGCCGATGCGATAGGCGGCTTCGGCATTCAATTGCTTGCGGTTCTTGGCGGGTCCATGCTGCCGCTGTACCAATTTCCGGACTTCTTGCAGTCTGTATCCAAAGCGGTGCCGAATCGATGGGCGCTTGACGGCTTTCTTTCTTTAATGGAAGGGGGAGGCTGGGATGACCTTCAAATGCCTGTGCTTCTTTTTGCGGCGATCGGCCTTTGTTCACTCGCGCTTGGCATCAGACGGCTTCATACAAGATAAGGAGGTAACCAAGTGAAAAAAATCTTAGCCATTTGCGGCATTGAGCTTTCTCTCATTTTTAAGAAGCGGCAGAACTATTTGATGATGTTCGCTGCTCCGCTTTTGCTGACCTTTGTATTTGGAGGGATGCTCGGCGGCAATGACGACAAGCTACGGCTTGCGGTGATTGATCAGGATGACACGATTCTCTCGCAGCATTATATTCGGCAGCTGAAGGCACACGATGATATGTATGCATTTGAAACCATGTCCGATAGCAAAGCGTCAGAAAAGCTGAAACAAAAGAAAATTGCCGGGATCATCACCATTTCCCGCTCGTTCCAGGCACAGCTGGAAAAAGGAAAACATCCTGAGCTGATCTTCCGCCACGGCCCGGAACTGTTGGAAGCGCCGATGGCCAAACAATATGCGGAAAGCACATTGGCAAAACTCAATATTCAGGTTACCGCGGCGAAAACGTCAGCTCAGGCAGCGGGGGAGAACTGGAAGGCGGCGTATAAGACAGTTATCGCCAAAGATCATGAAGATGCGGCACCAGCCGTAAAACGAAAGACGCTTAGCGATGAAAAAGAGGGTGCGGGCGGAAGTGACACAGCCTCCAGAGCAGCCGGCTTTTCCATTCTGTTTGTCATGCTGACCATGATGGGGGCAGCGGGAACCATCTTAGAAGCAAGAAAAAACGGCGTCTGGTCCAGATTGCTTACAGCCTCTGTCAGCCGAGCTGAAATCGGTGCGGGGTATGTGCTGTCCTTCTTCGTCATTGGCTGGATTCAATTTGGCATCTTGCTGCTCGCAACCCATTGGCTGTTTGGCATCAACTGGGGCAATCCGGCTGCAGTTATTGTGTTAGTATCGCTTTTTCTGCTGACCGTTGTCGCCATCGGGTTGGCCATTGCGGCCAATGTCAGAACGCCGGAACAGCAGCTTGCGTTCGGCAACTTGTTCGTCATCGCAACGTGTATGGTAAGCGGAATGTATTGGCCGATAGACATTGAACCGAAATTGATGCAGTCCGTTGCTGAATTTCTTCCGCAAAAGTGGGCGATGAGCGGATTGACTGAGATTATCGCTAACGGTGCACACGTCACAGATATTCTCGGGATCTGCGGCATCTTGCTTGCTTTTGCAGCAATTATCTTCACAGCAGGGCTGAAAGCGCTCTGCGCCTAAAAAACATCTGCCTTCGGGGCAGATGTTTTTTTAGGATCATTTTGCTTTTTCTGTAAGCTTCAGTCTCTGTTCCAAATGTTGTTTCACGGACGGCCAGTCACTGTCGATAATGCTGTAAAACACTGAATTACGGAATGTTCCGTCTTTTCTGATCATTTGGTTTCGCAATATGCCTTCTTTGACTGCTCCCAGCCGTTCAATCGCCTTTTGCGATCTGATATTCCGCTCATCTGTTTTAAACTGCACCCGAATCGTGTTGAGCTGTTCAAAGCAGTACTGTAACAGCAAATATTTGCATTCAGTGTTGACCGAGGTGCCCCACACTGAAGGGTGCAGCCATGTCCAGCCGATCTCAAGGCTCCTTGCAGCGGATGACATATGCAGAAATCGCGTCGTGCCGACGATTTTGCCAGTCTCACAATGAATCATCACGAATGGAAATTCCGCTCCGGATTCTTTCGTTTTCAGCGCCTCCTCAACAAAAGCCTCCATATCATGCAGCGTTGTAATCGTTTTCGGTAAATGGGCCCAGATGGTTTCATCATTTGCAGCTTCATATAAACCTTGAATATGGCTTTTGTCCATCGGCACCACCCGGATCAGTTCTCCTGTTAATTCACGCAATGTCACATTCATCGTTCGTCCCCCCACATAAAGTATGGGAGCAGCCTGAAGGCTGCTCCCGCTAATCCTCATCTATCATCGCTAAAATCGATTCCAGCCAAGAAACGTAATTTTTCTCTCGCTCCAGCGCTTTCGTCAGCACGAGATAGTGGCCGAAGTCCGGTGAAGTAAATGATATCGGATCCGCTGAAACCATAAGCTTTTCATAGCTTTCCTGCAAATCAGACAGCTTGGCTTTGCGTTTTCGCAGCTGGTCTGTGAACAAATCAGAAGCCTCCTGCCGCGATAGGGAAGAAATGAAATAAGCCTTCAGCATAAATTCATCCTTCACCGTCTCCGGTATCGGCTGATGGCGGATCAGCCACTCATGCAGCTCCTGCTTTCCGCTGTCTGTCAGGGTGTACATCTTTTTCTCCAGCTTCGTGCCTTGAATCGTTGTGCGGAACGTGATAAACCCTTCATCCGTCAGCTTTTTGAGCTCAGGATAAATCTGGCTGTGCTTGGCGCTCCAAAATTGGCCGAGCTCCTCTTTAAAATAACTCGTAATATCATAGCCGCTCAATTCGCCTTTTCGCAAAAGCCCTAATATGGCGTATTTCAATACTCTCATGCTATCCTCCGTGTCTATGGCTGTTTCACAAAAATAGATGAGCCAGCGCTCACCTGTGATCCTAACTGCCTATTCCCCTTATTATAGAAAAGGGAGGAAGGGAACACAACCCGGTCTGCTTGTATAATAAAGATAACAGGTAATATGAAATTCATCTCCCTCAATCATATCAAAAGGCTATGCTTAAATTTGTTTTTTCTGAAAAAATATTAACAATATTGATTCTTTATATATAATAGGTAATTGGTGGTACAAACATTTTAAGGGGGAATGAACGTGAAAAAAATACTTTTTGCATCCGCTATCTGTTTATCGCTGATTCTATCTGTTCTAGCCGCTCCGCCGTCAAGCGCAAAAGCTGAATCAGTGCATAATCCTGTTGTTCTTGTTCATGGAATAAGCGGTGCCTCATACAACTTTTTTGCTATTAAAAACTACTTAATTTCTCAAGGCTGGCAAAGCAACAAACTGTATGCTATTGATTTTTATGATAAAACAGGCAACAACCTAAATAACGGTCCGCAGCTCGCTTCATATATTGACCGTGTTTTAAAAGAGACGGGAGCCAAAAAAGTAGATATTGTGGCTCATAGTATGGGAGGCGCAAACACGCTGTACTATATTAAATATTTAGGCGGGGGCAATAAGATTCAAAATGTCGTAACGCTTGGAGGGGCTAATGGTTTAGTGTCATCTGTTGCGCTGCCAGGTACAGATCCTAATCAAAAAATTGTCTATACATCTATCTACAGCCTAAATGATCAAATCGTAATCAATAGCTTGTCTCGATTACAAGGAGCGAGAAACATCCAGCTTTATGGCATCGGCCATATTGGCTTGCTTTCGAATAGCCAAGTGAACGGCTATATCAAAGAAGGGCTGAATGGCGGAGGCCTCAATACAAATTAATATCAATCTAAAAAACCTGCCGTCTCCGTGACAGCAGGTTTTTGGATTCTCTAAGCAATTTCGTCTGAGAAAGATACACCAAAAAGCATACGCCAATTTATGACATCAGCCACTTTTTCAAATAGAGCAGACATGTTAAGGTACAACCAACGATTTCTAAAAATTTGAAATAAAAGGAGCGCTGTTATGCAAATTAAAGAAATTTTTATGATCCGTTGCATTTCGTGCTTATGTGTTGTCCTGCTCCATATCATTTCAATGGTCCTGATGCTCCAGGCAGAAGCTCTCGCAAATATTTCTCACACTATAGATTCTTTCCGCACACTCCTGATGTTCAGCACGCCTGCTTTCATTTTCATCTCTGAATTTTTGCTGGCCCGTTCTTATCCTGACGGGGTGCCGGACGGTTTTTTAAAGAAGCGGGGAAAAGTGATTTTCGTTCCTTTTTTATTTATCGCGTCTATTGATGCACTGTTGATGACCAGTGCGATGGGAGGAGAGGTGACCTTTCTCGCGTTTGTGCAAAAATACCTGGCGAACGTATTGTTAGGAAACTTTATCGGATACTTTATTCTCGTTATCTTTCAATTTTACATTCTGCATATAATTTTTCACGAGTATTTGAAAAAAGCATCGCCGAAATGGGTGCTGTCCATCTCATTTGTCGTGACAGCCGCTTATTTAAGCTATTTCTCAGCAGTCAGCCCGGCTCCTGCTTCTGAAGAGGGAGGGGCGTTTCCGTTCTTCTGGGTTCCGTTCACAGGCTGGCTTTTCTACTTTTGTCTGGCCTACTATTGCGGAAAAGAGTACAAGCGCTTTTTAGCGCTGCTGAACCAATACCGCTGGGTGATATACGGCGCCGCGCTAGCTTCTGCTGCGCTGGTTGTCACTGTTTCCTATGGCGGAGAAACCGGCATGATCAGTTCGAAACGGCCTGATATCATGCTGTATTCGACTAGCATGATTTTCCTGTGCTTTCACTTGTTTTCTAACATGAAGCATGTGCCGAAAATCGTGATGTTTATCAGCAACTATTCCTTTTCGATTTATCTGCTTCATGCTTATTTTATGATCATAGGCTACGTTTTGCTTTTAAATATGCCCGGGATTCCCGCCGTACCTGCTGTTCTTCTGTTGTTTGCCGTGTGCACAGCCGGCCCGATCCTGACCTCATGGGCATTGAATAAATTCAAATACGGTTATTTATTTGTGGGAAAGGTCTATCAGCCAAAACAGAAAAAAGTAACAGTAGAAGTGGGTGATCACGCAGGGTGAAAACAAGCGGCAGGAGAGAGGCTCCTGCCACATTTCTTTATTTCTCATCTACTTGCAGTACCGTTTTTAAATACAGTTTTGCAGATTCAGCAAGTCCAGATACATCAGCCTTTTCTTCATCGAAATATAGCGCGTTCTGGATGATGCCGTCATTCATATTGAGGAAAAATTTCGCGATCGTCGAGAGAGGCTGCAGAGGCTGAAATTCCCCCTGATCGATTCCTTTTTGCAATAGCTTTGAAAACCTTGCCACAAAAAGATCATACCGCTTTTCCAAATACTTCCGCCGTTCTTCATTGCGCCAAGCCGTCACTAAATATTCAAACTGCACCGGCGCCAGTGTATCCGCTGCATCACGCAGGCCTTCAGCCAGTTCATCCAAATAGCTGGAGATGGCGGCCCAAACACTTCGGTGTTCAGCTGAGTCATCAAGCTTTCGGAGCCCTTCATCTAGCCCTGCTTCAATGATTCGCCGAAACATCTCCTCGGTGCTTGAAAAATAAAGATAGACACCGCCTCGGCTGAAACCTGACTCTTCCACAACGTCCTTCATTGTCGTTAATTCGAATCCTTTTCGTTTAAAAACCGTTTTGGCAGCCTCTAAAATCTCTGCCTGCCGTTTATCCTTGTGCTCCTTTGTTACTTTCGGTGACAAGATATCGCCTGCTTTCTGCAACTTTTTTACCTACAAGTGTAATCAACCCGACCATGATCAGCAAGCAGCCACAGACAAGAAAAGCAAGTGATACACCGATCCATTCCGCCAGCACGCCCCCGCCCGCCATGCCGAGGATGGAGGCGAGGGTCGTCGCGCTCTGAATGGCGCCAAACACCCTGCCGCTGTAATCGACAGGCACTGTTGTTTGCACGAGAATTTGAAATGGAATATGGACAAGACCGAAAGCCGCTCCCATGATGAAAAAAGCGAAAATAAAAAGAGCAATGCCGGCAATTCCCATTCCGCTCAGAAATGGCACGCCTCCAGTTGCTAGTCCAAGCAGAAAGGTCCCAGCTGAGAAATAAAGAAAATAAGAAGTGATTCGCCGTCTGCCGGCAATTGCCGCCGTAAGGAGCATGCCGGCTCCGCTGACGGCCATGCACCAGCCTGCAAGCTCAGGCGGAGCGCCTGAAAAAGAACGGATAAGAATGATAGCCTGGGAATCACCAATCTGCAAAACAAAGAGAACGACGCAAGCTGTGAGTAAGCCTGTTAAAAGAAGCGGCATCCGTTTCAAATACTGAAGGCCTTCTTTGATAGAAGCAAGTGCTGATGTTTTTTCTTGAGGTGTATTGGCTTTTTGTAAAAAAGCATCTTTGGGGAGGAAAAACAAAATGACAGCGGAAAGAAGAAAGGCGCAGGCGTTGATATAGAAAACAGAATGTATAGAGACAGCAGCGATCAGCATGCCGCCAAGGGCAGGGCCGAAGATTTTTGCGCTGTTATCAATGATGCTGCTGACGGAAACGGCCTGCTGAATGCGCGCTTCTGGAGCCAATTCCTTAAGCTTCCCGTTTTTAGCAGGTGAAAAAAGTGAAGAAAAACAGCTCTGGAGGCTTAGCAATACGTAAAGCTGCCAAAGCTCACTGACATAAACGCAGCTGATAACGGTGAGGGCACGGCCGATTTCAGATAGAAACATGATCGTTTTTCTGTCAAAGCGGTCGGCAAGCAAACCCGATACCGGACCGAGTACAATGACAGGCAAAGCGAAGGACATCATCAAAAATGACATATCTAACGGTGAAGCGTGAAGCTGAAAAGCAGCTAATGTTAGCACGGCCAAAATGTGAAGCCAGTCTCCAAGTGAAGAAATGGTTTGCGAGGCTAACAGTGTTATCAGTCCTTTTTGATTGCGAAACAACGGTTTTTCCATGATTCATCCTCCTGATCATTAAAATGACACTTGTGTCGTTTTTATTGTATGGGAAAAAGACACAATATACAATCTTTTTCTTGTAAAATAAAGGAGAAGATTGAACAGAAGGGAGAACATACATGACAACAGCCAATCTAAGCTATCCAATAGGAGAATACCAGCCGAGGGAATCGGTATCAAAGGAGCAAAAAGTTGTATGGATTCAAGCTCTTGAAAAAGTGCCGGCCAAACTGAAGAAAGCCGTTGAAGGCATGACGGACAGCCAGCTTGACACACCGTACCGGGACGGGGGATGGACCGTTCGGCAAGTTGTTCACCATCTGGCTGACAGTCATATGAACAGCTATATTCGATTCAAGCTGAGCTTGACGGAAGAGACACCGGCCATCCGTCCATATGATGAAAAAGCGTGGTCGGAGCTAAAGGACCCGAAAACAGCTGATCCGAGCGGTTCACTCGCACTTTTGCAGGCGCTTCACGGGCGATGGGCGGCTCTTCTCCGCACCCTGACGGATCAGCAATTTCAATGTGGTTTTTATCACCCCGACACAAAAGAGGTCATGACCCTGGAGAACGCGCTCGGGCTGTATGTCTGGCACTCACATCATCATATCGCCCATATTACGGAGCTTTCCAAACGGATGGGGTGGTCTTAACGCTTTTGCCGGCGGAAAGCCGGAAGAGTGATAGCAGCAATCACCAGCAGTGAAATTACAGCCGCCGCCGCATATAAATGATCATAGCCGCTGGCGACACTCGCGTGAATGGCATCGCTTATCGCGGTTTTGACTTCAGGCACGGGAATGCGTTCGATTTGTGCTTGTAAAGCAGAAACATCAGAACTGTCGATCTTCGGAATCGCTTGCATCGCCGTTTCTGATTGTCCGCTATCCGATAAGCGGTTTTTGATTTCATCACCGATTTGGTCAAAACCGGCTGTGATAAAACCTGCATAAAGAGTAGGCGCCAATGTCAGTCCGATTTGCCTCACCAATGAAAGCGTGCCAAGCGCTGTGCCTTTATTCGTTTTCGCCGCCTCTGATACAAGGACGTTCAGCGGGGCGCCTAACAGAAAGCCAAAACCGATGCCTGCCGCCACACTAGCGATTACAAACTCCCATTTCTCCGTCACCCAAAGCGGAAATAAAGCAAATCCCGCACATGAAATGATTCCCGAAAGAATTACGGTTTTCACCGGACCTTTTTTGTCGGTGAGCGCTCCGCCGAGCCAAGCGCCGATTCCTGAAGCTAACGCAAGCGGTGTCATCCAATAGCCTGCTTTTGCAGCAGGGACACCCAAATACTGCTCAACATATGACGGGATAAAAATGACTGCCGCCAAGAGTCCGCCAGATAACAAACCGATAATAAGCGTGCGCTGAAACATGTGGTTGCGCAGCAGAGAATACGCCAAAATCGGATCGCCCCCGCGCATTTCAACCCGCCTTTCAAACAAGATAAGCCCTGCAAAACAAAGAATGCCAAAACCAATACATCCATAAACCTCTAAATCTCCCAAGCTGTTTAAGAGATTTGCCCCGTCAAGATTCGTCATGCCGTACATCACAGCTAAAATCGACAGGGATAGAAGGAGGATTCCCGCCGTATCAAGGCGTTTAGCTTCAGGCGCTTTTGTTTCTGCAATAAAACATGCACCGAAAACAACCAATAACACGGCAATCGGCAGATTAATCAAAAACAGCCAATGCCAAGATCCGGTCCAGTCAAGCAGAAAGCTTCCGATATTCGGTCCGAGCACAGCGGCCATCCCGTTCATCGCGCCAAGCAGCCCAAGCGCCTTCCCCTGTTTTTCTTTTGGAAGGGTAGCGAGAATGTGTGAGCTGCCGATAATGAAAATCCCGCCGCCCCCAAGCGCCTGAATCAGCCGTGAGATCAGAAAGAGCGGGAAGCTTTGGCTCAAAGCAACAAGCAAAGAACCAAGTCCGAACAGGCAAACCTCAATGAGAAAGAGTTTCTTTCTGCCGTAGCGATCGGAAAGCTTTCCGACGATTGGCACACTGACGCTAAGGCCGAGCGTATAAAGGGTAATGCCCCACGACCCCCAGGAAGGAGAAACGGCAAACGACTCGTTTATCGTTGTTAAAGCCGCCGAAATAATTCCGTTATCCAGCGCAGCCATAAACACACCGATGGTAAACAGGCTGATCGCCCACTTTTGGCTTTTCTGCTCTACCGATGCTTCAAACATATTCATCAACCCCTTTTTGTTCACTTCGAATATATTATTCATTCATAATGAACTAAATGTCAAATAAAAAAAGCCTGCTTCCGCGGTTTGCGGAGGACAGACTTAAAGATTTATTCTTTTTTCACTTTCTCCAACGCTTTTGAAAGGATAGAAAGCCCTTCGGAAACAGCCTGCTTTTCTTCAGGAGACAGCAGTTCCAGTGAACGCTTTAATTTCAGGTGGCCCTTTTCATAAAGACCACGAAAAATATTTTTTGCATTCTCAGTCAACTGAACAACCACTGAGCGGCGATCCTCTTCAGAATGTGAGCGTTTGACAAACCCTGATTTCTCAAGGCGGTCAAGCAGCCCTGTTGTATTGGACAGGGAAGCCCCCATTTTTTCAGCAATGTCGCTTACTTTCAGTGTTCCATGGTTGTTTAATAGCATCAGCACTTTCATTTGCGGCATGCTCATATCCAGCTTCATCCACTCGGACACGTCACCGAGCCCGGCAGAGGTTAAGACTTTCATATAAAGCACCCATATTTCCCGTTCCTCAGATGAAAGAATGTTTTCGTTTAATACCGTTGTATCGTGTAAATTATATTCCATTTCATCACTTCCTCATCATTCGCTCCTCTTACCATATTACTCGATTTTCACTCCCGAAAGAAAGTGAGCAGAAACCGCATGCGGGACTTTGTCCGAAAAATAACGGTAGTGTATAATGAGTTGGAGATTATTAGGGGGAGAAGAGTGAACTAGAATATGATTGGAGAGACCATTGCTGATTAAAAAGAATGCTTTATCAATTTTAAAAATTGTTTTTCCTATTGCGGTTTTACTATTTGTTATTTATCAATCGAAAAAAGAACTGACAAATCTATCATTCAAACGCACGCTTATGGTCATCAACGGGCTGGAACGTACGGACTTATTCATCCTTGTATTGATCGGCTTGCTGGCTGTTGCGGCCATGTCGCTGTATGATTATGTCCTGAAATACTCACTGCGCCTATCGATCACAAACGGAAAGGTATTCAGGGTTTCCTGGATCGCCAATTCATTTAATAATGTGCTCGGGTTCGGCGGTTTAGCCGGAGTCGGGTTAAGAATGATGTTTTATAAAGAGCATACGAAAGACCATAAGGCGCTCGTAAAAGGAATCGCCTGGCTTACATCCTCAATGCTTCTTGGGTTATCTGTTTTCAGCATTTTCGTCGCCGCACGAGTGCTGCCAGTGGATGAAGTGATTCATGAAAAGCCTTGGCTGTGGGCTGTCGTTATCGGTTTCGCGCTGTTATTGCCGCTATCACTAGCGGTTTCTAAAATAAAAGGCCGTAAAGCCGGAGACGAAGAAAATGCGGACAAAGTGAAAAATCCAATTTTCGCTTATATCGGCGCTTCCGTTGCCGAATGGTTAATGGCTGGGAGCGTCATCTATCTGTCTTTGTTCGCCATGGGTATTCATGCTGATATCCGGTATGTGTTCGGGGTATTCGTCATTGCGGCGATCGGAGGGATGATCAGTCTCGTGCCGGGCGGCTTCGGCTCATTTGATCTTTTGTTTTTGCTCGGGATGGAGCAGCTTGGCTATCATCAGGAGGCCATTGTGACATCTATTCTCTTGTACAGGATCGTCTATTCATTTATCCCATTCGGTCTGGGATTGTTCTTTGCTGCCGGCGACCTGACCGAAAACACAATGAGACGGCTCGAAACGAATCCGCGCATCGCACCGGCAATTGAGACGACAAACGTTTTGCTTGTCGTCCAGCGGGCGATATTACTGAGAATTTTGCAGGGCTCACTTTCCCTTATTGTGTTTGTTGCCGGGCTGATTGTCCTGGCTTCAGTATCTCTGCCGATTGACAGGCTGACCGTTATCCCGCACATTCCGCGCCCGGCCCTTTTGCTGTTCAACGGCCTGTCCTTAAGCTCAGCGCTCATATTGCTGATTTTGCCGATAGAGCTTTATAAACGGACAAAACGCTCCTATACGATGGCGATTACAGCGCTTGTCGGCGGTTTTGTGTTCAGCTTCTTAAAAGGACTCAACATCAGTGCGATATTCGTACTGCCGGTGATTATTGTATTGCTTGTGCTATTGAAAAAACAATTTGTTCGAGAACAGGCATCCTATACGCTCGGACAAATGATTTTCGCTGCAGCGCTTTTCACTGTGGCGCTCTTTAATTATAACGTCATTGCAGGTTTCATTTGGGAACATATGAAGAAGGTGATGCGCCACGAATATTTCGTCCACAGCACCTCGCATATTACCTATGCAACCATCATGGCGATCATCATTGTGCCGCTGTTCTTCTTTTTATTTACAGTGGTGTATCATAAAAAGACAAAACCAATCGGGGAAAAAGCTGATCCCGATCGCCTTGCTTTATTTTTAAATCAAAATGGCGGGAACGCGCTGAGCCACCTCGGCTATCTTGGAGATAAGCGGTTTTATTTTTCAAGTGATGGGAATGCACTGCTTCTGTTTGGGAAAATCGCCAGAAGGCTGGTCGTGCTCGGCGATCCGTCAGGCCGAAGAGAATCGTTCCCGCTCGTACTGGAAGAATTTCTGAACGAAGCGCATCAGAAAGGATTCAGTGTTCTGTTCTATCAAATTGAACGAGAGGACATGGCGCTGTATCACGATTTCGGCTATAACTTCTTTAAACTGGGCGAGGAAGCCTATGTGGATTTAAATACATTTACCTTGACCGGGAAGAAAAAAGCCGGTCTTCGAGCAATCAATAACCGCTTTGAGCGGGAGGGATATACCTTCCATATCGATCATCCCCCATTTTCTGATGCGTTTTTGGAGGAACTGAAACAAATCTCGGATGAATGGCTCGGCTTGAAAAAGGAGAAGGGGTTCTCGCTCGGATTTTTTGATCCTTCATATTTACAGAAAGCGCCGATCGCCTACATGAAAAATGCAGAAGGAGAGATCGTTGCCTTCGCAAATGTCATGCCGATGTATCAGGAAGGGGAAATCTCAGTCGATCTGATGCGCTACCGCGATGACGCCCCGAACGGCATTATGGACGCATTGTTCATCCGCATGTTTTTATGGGCGAAGGAGGAAGGCTGCACGTCGTTTAACATGGGAATGGCACCCTTGGCCAATGTCGGCACCGCCTTTACATCCTTCTGGTCAGAAAGATTTGCCGCTGTCATTTTTAATAATGTCAGATACATGTACAGTTTCAGCGGGCTCAGGGCCTTTAAAGAAAAATATAAACCGGAGTGGCGCGGCAAATATTTGGCGTACCGGAAAAACAGATCTCTTTCTGTCACGATGTTCCTCGTTACGCGGCTGATCGGTAAAAGCAAAAAAGACTCCGTCTAACCAGACGGAGTCCTTTTTTATTTCGCCTTTAAGAAATAGGTTTCAATATCATCAAGCAGATAGTTTGCCGCTTTAATTCCGCCTGCGGTTGTCCATACGACGTCATCGACTTCATGGGCGTTACCTGACTTCACGGCCTTCAGGTTTTTCCATAGTGAACTGCTCGTCCACTGACTGGCCCATTTTTCATTTTCTTTTGCGTTATCGGCTTTATACGTGAAATAAAACAGCACATCGGCATCCATATCAGGAATGGACTCTTTACTGTCTGTTGAGAACGTAAATTGATCTTTCTGTTTCTTAAACAGCTCCACCTGTTTTTCAGGGCGTTTGAATCCAAGCTGGTCTAAAATAATCCCAGAAAATGAATCGGTATAATAAATTCTTGACTCGCCGGATAAAAAGCGTACGACAGAAACTGTTTTGTTTGTCTGATCGCCAAGCTTGTCTTTCAAATCAGAAACGCGTTTATCAAAATCGGCAATGACTTCCTTGCCTTTATCCGCCTTATTCACCGCGTTGGCGTATAGAGTCAGGTTATCCTTCCAGTTCCCAGCCAAAGATTCAGCGAAAACGGTCGGCGCAATCGCATTTAACTGATCATAAATTTTTTCCTGGCGCACTTTGTTGCCAATAATCAAATCAGGCTTTAATTCTGCGATCGCTTCCACATTCGGTTCCGTTTCAAGACCGACGTTTTTAACACCTTTCATGTCATCTTTCAGATAGTCATACCACGGGTCGCCCTTCCATGACTTTACGGCTCCGACCGGCTTAATGCCAAGCGCTAAGAGCGCCTCTGTTCCTTCATTTGTTAAAACAACAATCCGTTTTGGATTGGCGGGAATGTTGTCTGATGTCCCCATTGCATGTTTGACTGTTCTTGTTTTGCTGCTTGACCCCTCGCTGTTGCTTGAACTTTCTGAACCATTACAGGCAGAAAGTACCATAACGGCCATTAAAATTACGAATAGCATGCTGATATGCTTTTTCATCTTTTTCCTCCCAATATTGAAATTCATTATCATTTAGATCATAATAAGCTAGTGTTAAGAGTGTCAATCCCTAATTGAGGATTATTCTCAAAAACAAACATGACATAGTAAATAACTAGGAGAATTAGATCATGATCTGCAAAAAGGCATCTTCAAAATGGATTGTGTTAGTATGTCTGATTTTGACTTTACTGGCGGCTGTCTGTGCAAGCGTTGTTTACGGCTATACAGGTACGTCATGGGGACAGGTCTATCAGGCGTTTACTTCTTTCAACGGTACAAATGAACATGTCATCATCAAAGACGTCAGACTCCCGCGTGCAGTGGTTGCCACAGTTGTCGGCGCCTCGCTTGCAGCCGCAGGCGTTCTCATGCAGGCGCTCACAAAAAATCCGCTCGCGTCACCGGGGATTTTCGGAGTTAACGCCGGTGCCGGCTTTTTTATTGTTGCCGGATCGTTTTTTCTGCATATTCAATCACCTCAGGCGCTAGTATGGAGCTCTTTTCTCGGTGCAACATTTACCGCTGCGATCGTCTATGCCGCAGGATCGCTTGGAAGGGAAGGGCTGACGCCAATCAAATTGACGCTGGCGGGGGCTGCCATGGCGGCCATGTTTTCTTCTCTGACACAAGGCTTGCTTTCTGTCAATGAACTCGAGCTCGCTCAGGTGCTTTTTTGGCTGACCGGCTCTGTGCAGGGCAGGAGTCTGGATCTGCTGATGACAATGCTTCCATATGCAGCCGCAGCGCTTGTGATCAGCTTTTTTCTTGGCCAGAAAATGAATCTCCTCGTTATGGGAGAAGATGTGGCAAAAGGACTCGGCCAAAAAACGGGCCTGCTGAAATTTGTGATGGCGCTTTGTGTTGTCTTACTTGCCGGATCTGCTGTGGCCATTGCCGGGCCGATTTCCTTTATCGGCATCATTATTCCGCATTTTGCGCGGTTTATCGTCGGCAATGATTATCGCTGGATTCTGCCGTTTTCCGCTGTTTTGGGTGCGGTTTTGCTTGTTGCCGCGGATATCGGGGCCCGATATATCATTATGCCTCAGGAAGTTCCTGTCGGGGTCATGACAGCCATCATCGGTATGCCTGTGTTTGTATACATCGCAAGAAGGGGGGCAAAACTATGAAACTTCGTTTTGGCGTTACCGCGGCTGAAAAGAAAGCATGGACCGTCTTTTTCGTTTTACTGGGATTAACAGCGGCTGTACTGATCATTAGCGCTGGTCTCGGACAAAGGTTTATTCCTCCCTGGGATGTGGCAAAAACATTTTTTGGTGCAGGCTCCAAGCTGGATGAACTGATGATCATGTCATTCCGCCTGCCAAGAATTTTAACCGCTTTATGCGCCGGCGTTTGCTTGGCGGCGGCAGGCGCGATATTGCAGGGGCTCGTCAGAAACCCTCTCGCATCTCCGGATATTATCGGAATAACGGGGGGAGCGGCGGTAGCAGTCGTGCTTGTGATGATGTTCTTTTCAGACCGCAGCAGTTCACTTACAATCAGTCTGTCATGGCTTCCGGCGGCTGCATTTATCGGTGCCTCAGCTGTTGGGCTCATCGTCTATTTACTGGCATACAAAAATGGCGCCTCCACATTTCGGCTGGTGCTTATCGGGATCGGATTTTCAATGTCGGCACAAGCGCTGACCACCCTGCTGATGATCAAAGGCCCAATTTACCGAGCATCACAAGCCAATGTGTATATCACTGGATCAGTTTATGGATCAAACTGGCAGCATGTAAAAATAGCAATTATCTTATCTGTCATTCTCATTTTTATTTGTTTTATCGCGCTGAAAAATATGAATATACAGGTGCTGGGGGAAGATATTGCGGCGGGTGCGGGAAGCGCTGTGCAGCGAAATCGCTTTTTCTTGCTCCTTTTGAGTACGGCTCTTACGGGCTGTGCGGTTTCGATTGCCGGCACAATCGGCTTTGTCGGACTGATGGCGCCCCATATTGCAAGACGCCTCGTCGGCTCTTCTTATGGGGCGCTGCTCCCGGCGTCGGCACTCATCGGGGCGTTGCTCGTCCTAACAGCTGACATCGTCGGCAGAACCTTATTTGCTCCGGTGGAAGTGCCAGCCGGTGTTTTTACAGCCGCTATCGGTGCCCCTTATTTTATTTATTTGCTCTATAAAACGAGAAACACTTGATAGCTACGCCCATTTTCAAAAGAAAATGGGTTTTTTTGATAATGACTGAAAATTCATAATCATTTTTTGCTATACTGACAGAGACATTGATAAAGAAAGGGCGGCAGACAAGTGAAAGAAATAGAGGTATTAAAATATGAAGCATTTACAAGCAGTCCCGGCAAAGGAAATCCCGCAGGCGTTGTATTGGAGGGAGACCACTACACTGACGAAGAGATGCAGATCATAGCTGAGCGTGCCGGATATTCAGAAACCTCCTTTATCCGGAAAAGCGAGCCGGCTGATCTTGAACTCCGTTACTTTACCCCTGGACACGAAATGAACTTGTGCGGTCATGCAACAGTTGCTTCTCTTTACGCACTATGTGAAAAAGGAATGCTGGAGAGCGGTAAAACGTACAGTATCCAGACAAAAGCCGGTATCCTGCCTGTGAAGACTTCTGAAAAAGAAGGCCGCATTCATATCACGCTTGAACAGGCATCTCCGCAATTCAAACCATTTACAGGCAATCGGGAAAAACTTGCGGGCGCGCTAGGAATCTCTGAAGAAGATTTTCATGAAGACCTTCCGATTGTGTATGGCAGCACTGGCATATGGACAGCCATCGTTCCGCTTAAATCATTAGAGGCCTCCAAAAAAATGGTGCCTGATAACAAACAATTTCCGGAAGTATTAGTTGATCTGCCAAACGCTTCAGTCCACCCGTTTACCTTTGAAACCATTCATCCCGACAGCGACTTGCACGGACGCCACTTTTCATCCCCGTATTCGGGAACGATAGAAGATCCCGTGACGGGCACGGCATCCGGCGTGATGGGGGCTTATATGAAACAGTACGGCAATGCCGAGCAGCGAGAATTTATCATTGAACAAGGGCAGGAAATAGGAAAAGACGGGAAAGTGGAAATCGAAATGAACGAAGACGGCGGCCATGTGAAAGTGAATATGACAGGAACGGCTGTTTACTCAGAAACCCGTATTCTAAAAATCTAATACGGATGATGGTTTACAAAAAGATGCACTATCCGTTATTATTATGAATGATAATCATTTTCAATTGCTTAGGAAGGTGAGACGGTATGCCTCAAACCGAACAGATACATCAACATTCAGCACTGCAGGACATCATACGCAGCAGAAGATCGATTCGAAAATTCAAACAAGAGCCAGTACCTTCAGCAGATATTCTTGACATGCTTGAAACGGCGAAATATGCGCCAAATCACAGAGTGACAGAGCCATGGAGATTTATTTACGTTTCTAGTGAGACGGGAAAAGCAAACCTGATCAATACATTTGCAGCATTCTCTAAGAAATCCAAGCCGGATATAACAGAGGAAAAACTTCAAAATTTCAAAAACACACTTGGACGCGTACCGGGATTTCTGCTCGTCGTGTTTCAAGAAGATGAAAACGAAAGAGCGCGAGACGATGATTTTGCGGCAACCAGCTCATTGATTCAAAATCTTCAGCTTCTTGCTTGGGAAAAAGGAATCGGCATGGTTTGGAAAAGCGGAAAAATCCTTTACGACAAAGAGGTGCATCAGGCCTTTGGTTTACAGGATGATGAACGATTCGCCGCCATCATACAAACGGGCTATCCTGACGAAGCGCCGGAAGTGAAAAAACGCACGCCGATCCGTGAACGGTTCACCGACATGTAAAAAACCCCCTGTCTCAAACGGAGACAAGGGGTTTTTCGTTAACGAGTTTTCTTTTTCGCTCTGTTGTCTGCTGCTTTCGCACGCTCTTGCGCTTCGCGGTCATCCGCATCAGCAAGCTCGCTTGAATATTCTTCGTAAACACCGTCAGTTTCCCTTTTTAATGCGTCGGGAACTTGAGGAAGTTTTTGTTTGTTTTTATCACGGTTTTTGTGAATATGATTTCTGCCCATATCAAATTCCCCCTAAAAAGTGATATCAAACAAACATAGTATCTGGCATAAAGGGGCTATGTATTCCTACTTGCGCTTAGCAGCTTTTTCCGCTTTTTTAAATTCGCCTGAATAAAGAACTTCCTGCATTTTTTTCAGGTTAGCGCCTTGCTGATGCTTCTCCCTCTTCTTTTCCATAAAAGGACCTCCTTCAACCATGTTATTCTTAAGGTTGACGCTTCTTTCCGTTTTTATACAGTCTTTCGGACCGTTATCAGCTGTGAGAGTGCCAATTCAAGGTCTGAATATGTAAAACGAAACCCGGAGGTCATTGCTTTTTTAGGCAGGGCACGCTGTCCTTTTACAATCAGAAGACTCATTTCACCCAATGTCTTTGATAAAAAGAATTCCGGGACAGGGAGCCAGTGCGGTCGGTGCTTTACCCGCGCAATCGTTTTTCCGAATTGCTTCATTTCCACAGGGTTTGGCGCGGTGACATTCATGGGTCCTGAGATGCCGGTGTTTTCCATCGCATATCGAATCATCTGAGCCGCGTCCTCGACGTGAATCCATGACAGCCACTGTCTGCCCGTTCCGATCGTTCCGCCGGCCAGAAGCTTATAGGGAAGAACCATGAGCGGGAGAGCGCCTTTTTCCCCAAGCATCACGCCAAATCTCGCATAAACCGTCCGGATGCCCATCGCCTCAATTTTCTGTCCTTCCTTTTCCCACAAATGGGCAGTATGGCTAAGAAAGTCCTCATCTGACGTTGCAGAATCCTCTGTGAAAGTTTTCTCAAGACTTGTGCCGTAAATGCCCACGGCACTCGCTTGGATCAGCGCCTTCGGTTTTTCCTTCTGTTTATGAATAAGCCGTTGCACTTCACGGGTCGCATTAATACGGCTGGAGAGGATTTGCTGCTTCGTTTTTTCTGTCCAGCGGCCAAAAATCGATTGTCCCGCAAGATTTACCCAGACATCAATATGAGGAAGTTCCCGTTCTGGTGCGGCTCCTTCTGTCAGCCATTGAACATATGTCATATTTTTTTGTTCAGTTTCCCTTGCGTTTCTTGATAAAATATAAACATGGTGTCCCTGACGGGTAAGAATGCCTGTCAGATGCTGGCCGAGAAAACCGGTTCCGCCTGTCATTGCGATATTCATAAACATCTCTCCTCATCGTTCTAATAACCATACTTTACCTCACTTTCATAAAAGAAAACGCGTTTCAGGCCTGAGAAGGGAGATTAAGATGCCATTTATTACAAAAATATCAACGCAAAAAAAGAATACGGAACGCTTCAATATTTTTCTCGATGAAAAATACGCCTTTAGCGTGGACGCAGATGTGCTCGTAAAATTTGAGCTCACAAAGGGAAAAGAGCTTGATGACCTTGACATCATAGAGATTCAATACGGTGATGAAGTGAAAAAAGGCTTCAACCGTGCGCTTGACTTTTTATCCTACCGAATGCGGTCAACGAAAGAGGTAGAGGATCACTTAAAGAAAAAAGAAACCTCAGCGCCTGCAATTGCGGAAGTCATTCATAAGCTCAACGACTACAAGTACTTAAATGATCAGGAATTTGCCGCGGCCTATGTCAGCACCCACAAAAAAACGAACGGAAAAGGCCCTGATGTTTTGTTCAGAGAGCTGAGAGCGAAGGGGATTGACGACGATACAATTAAGGAGGCATTAAGTTCCTTTTCCTTTGAAGATCAGACGAGAGAAGCAGTTAAGCATGTTGAAAAGCTTCTCAAAAAAGATAAAAAACTTTCGACGAAAGAACTCAAACAGCGCGCTCAGATGCAGCTTCAGCGCAAGGGCTTCTCATTTGATGTCATCAGCGCTGCGCTGGAGCAGATTGAATATGAAAATGATGAAGACACAGAGAAAGAAGCGCTGCGCCTTCACGCCGAAAAAGCGCTTAGAAAATACCGCTATGACGGCTCGTATGAAAGCACCATGAAGGTCAAACAATTTTTATTCCGCAAAGGATTCTCACTCGATTTAATCGAGCAATTTCTGCAGGAAGAGGAGTAGCTGAAAAATGGAGAAACGATACAGTCAAATGACACCGCACGAACTCAATACCGAAATCGCATCACTTTCAGAAAAAGCAAGAAAAGCCGAACAGCACGGAATCATCAATGAACTGGCAGTGCTCGAACGGAAAATTACGATGGCAAAGGCATATTTGCTGACTCCGGAAGATTTCTCACCGGGAGAAACGTATCGTGTGGAAGACACTGAGGACGAGTTTACCATCAGTTATTTAAATGGCGTTTTCGCATGGGGATACAGAACCTCGTCTCCTCAGCGAGAAGAAGCGCTGCCAATCTCAGTATTGCAAAAAGAGAAGCAAGTGTAACAGGGAGGCTGAATATCAGCCTCTTTTTATTTGCAGCACATTTACACTGAATCTTCAAGAAAAAATCATTGAATTCACTCCAAAAATCTTTTAAGATGAACCTCGTTGTTTTTTAAAATCGAAGGAGGCGATTGACGTTGAGTATCAAAAACCCATCAGTGAAATTTATTATTTTTGTTCTTATGATTTGTACATTCTCAATCGGATACACAGAATACGCCGTGATGGGGATTTTGACGTCGATTGCCAATGACTTTGCTAATGCGCTCGGTGCGTGGATCGGCGGGATGATTTTGAGCGGAACAGGTTCTTATTCCTGGCTGTTTGCGGGCGGAGCGCTTATGACCGCATGCGGACTCGTGCTTTCAACCCTTGCCCACTTATCAGAAAAGAAGAGCGTCTATGAGTATCAGGTCAATAAAGGGTGAAGAACAGCTGCAGCGCATGCAGCTGTTCTTCTTTACCGTTTGCCGGAGGCTCTCATTTTTTCTTGAGGATGCTGATTGATTGAACCGTCAGCACGCTTTGAAGCATAGTCGTCCTTTGCTCTCGGTTCACCCTGAAATTTGTTTTCGTTTTCGTAAGGAAATCCTTTTTCTTTATTCCGGACCATGTCATTTCCCCCTAGGTTCGAGATCAAAAAGTTGCGTCTTTCCAGATGAAGACGTAAGGTTAGTATATGGAGAACAGCACGTTTTAAAGCGTCATTTTTTTCCTGAAGAAAGGAGACTGCACATGAATACGTACATTGAGAAACTGACAAATCTGCTTCTGGAAAAGAACGAGATGATCAGCTATATACAGGCAAAAACATGGGTGGAGTTGTTATGGAGCGACTTCGAAGCAACCTATGCAAAAGCCGGACACGCCTATCAGGGTGAAAAAATGACCGAAAAAATCGTCATACAATGGATCGAAAACTATGGCGGCCAGCTCCACCTTTTCCAAAGCTCCCGTGACAACGTGAATGATTACTTAAACCAAAGCAGAGGCCTTTTGCATTAAAAAACCTGCCGTTATCATCCGGCAGGTTTTTTTATACATTTGTATTCAGTACATCTTTGACCACCATTCTAATTAAAAAACCAAGAAGAGCAGTATAAGTAATCAGCTGCAGATATGATAGAGGAAGCATAGACTGATGAATCAAAACAACCCCTAGAAGTAAAACGACAATCATTACCCAATGAGATATGTAACCGGCAAAATGAGAATTTGATCGAGTTCGCTGGTCATTTTGCAAATGTACTTTTCTCCATAGTTTATTTTTATGGATACGCAGGGCAGAATAGAGAAACCTAGAAGTTCCAATAACTGCTAATATAAGTGTCAACCTTGAAGGTGCATACCAATAAAGGACATATAATAAAATAGGAAGCAGTGCTTGAAAAAATAATCCGGTACGATACGTCATGTTCATATTACCTTTCTCCTTCTATCCAGAATAATTGATCTAATGAGCAGTTCAGCACGGTAGATAATTTAATTGCAGTACCAATTGAAGGTTCATATCTTTGTTTTTCAATCGCGATAATTGTCTGTCTTGTGACTTGGATTTGTTCTGCAAGCTGGTCCTGTGTCCACCCTTTGTCTTTTCTGTATTCTTTTACGCAATTGCGCACCCCGTGCTTCATCTTGATAGATCCTCTCTATATGTAACGTCTACTTTACAAAAATAACGATACAGGAATTAGTACGTAATGTACACCTTACATTTCTTAAAATTACCTTAACAGGATAAAAAAATAAACAATATGTGTTTCACCCGCATGTCAATCAGGGAATACCACCTATATCTTGGTCAAATTGCGAGGAGGAGCTTTGTATGAAAAAGAAACAAGTAATGCTCGCTTTAACAGCTGCAGCAGGACTGGGTTTTACAGCACTTCACTCCGTGCCCGCAGCAAAAGCTGCGCCCCTTCACAACATATCTGTAAGCATGCCATCATCCGATTCTTACATCATAAAAGCAGGAAAGCTGAATGTCCGGACTGAGCCGAATCAAAAAGGCAAAATTCTTGGCACTTTATCATCAGAACAAAAAGTTACAGTCAATGGTTTCGCAAATGCCGATTGGGCTCAAATTCACTTCAAAGGAAAAAAAGCATATATTTCAACACACTTCTTAATGAAAACCGCAAGCCAAGCGAAAACGGCAAAACAGACAGCCTTCTATGCACCGACACCCGAAAACGGAAAAGCCAAACAGCTCTCATCTGGAACAGAGGTAACATTACTCGGATGGGGATTCAGTGAAAACGGCGGATTTGACTTCACCTGGGCATTTGTTGATTACGGCGGAGTCATGGGCTATGTTCAGACAAAGGACTTACAACTAGGATAAAAAAGGCAGGCCGAGGCTTGTCTTTTTGCTGAGTATGAAACATTTCTTCTTTCTGTACGTAACAATGAGAAAGGAGATGATGATATGGTTGGTTTAGTAGGCGGAGGCCTTATGGTCATAGCAGGTGTTCTGACCAAGCTGTTTCCTCCCAAGTCCATCAACAGTGTGTACGGATATAGAACGAGACGCTCAATGTCAGATGAAAAATTATGGAATGAAGCGAACCGTTACAGTGCATCATTGATGATCCTGTCAGGCTTGTTGATTGTGGGAATGGGTGTGCTGCTGAAGTCAAACTTGATCATTCTTCAGCTTAGCCTTCTGGTAACGGCCTGTGTCATCACAATGATGCTAACGGAGAAAAGGCTGAAAAACATGACGCACAGTCAAGGAGGAGATAGAAGTGGACGGAGTTAAATGCCAGTTTGTCAAAACAAATGGAATCACGCTCCACGTTGCAGCCGCAGGGCCGGAGGACGGCCCGTTAATTGTCCTGCTCCATGGATTTCCTGAGTTTTGGTACGGCTGGAAAAACCAAATCAAGCCGCTCGCCGATGCGGGTTACCGAGTCATTGCTCCTGATCAGCGAGGCTACAATCTCAGTGATAAACCGGAGGGAATTGAATCATATCGGATTGATACATTAAGAGATGATATCATCGGGCTTATTACCCAATTCACAGATGAAAAAGCAATTGTTATCGGGCATGACTGGGGAGGTGCTGTCGCATGGCATCTGGCTTCAACACGCGCCGAATATCTTGAAAAGCTGATCGCCATTAACATCCCGCACCCACATATCATGAAAAGTATAACGCCGGTTTATCCTCCACAGTGGCTGAAAAGCTCATACATCGCCTTCTTCCAGCTGCCTGACATACCGGAGGCATCACTAAAGGAAAATGATTATGAAACATTAGATCAAGCGATTGGATTATCGACACGTCCTGAGCTTTTTTCGTCCGAGGATGTCAGCAGGTACAAAGAAGCGTGGAAACAGCCTGGCGCGCTGACGGCTATGCTGAACTGGTACAGAGCCCTCAGAAAAGGAAGCCTATCAGAGAAAGCAACTTGCGAAACAGCACCTTACCGGATGATCTGGGGAATGGAAGACCGCTTTTTAAGCAGAAAGCTTGCGAAAGAAACGGCAAGGTATTGCCAGAATGGGCATCTCATTTTTGTTGATGAAGCTTCCCATTGGATTAACCACGAAAAACCAGCCATCGTCAATCAGCTTATTCTCGAATATCTTTAAAAAATATAAGCCAGAATGTCTCCCAATCGTCTGTCGTAATGGCAGACTTTTTCTGTGCGTTTTTTTCATAGTCTGTTTTAAACATGACAAAATAACATTAAAAATCATGAATGTCACCATAAAATGTAACAAAAAACAGGTTTAAACGACTTTTAAAAAAGGAATAGCCTTACTGAAGATTTGTGTAAAACTCCCCTAAGGCAGTGCTTAAAAAGAATATAAAAAGAAGGTGCCTTAATGAAACAAGGTTTAATCTCGATTATTATCCCGTCTTACAATGAAGGGTATAATGTCAAACTCATTCATGAATCCTTGAAAAAGGAATTCAAGAGCATTCATTATGACTATGAAATTTTCTTCATAAACGACGGAAGTGTCGATGACACGCTTCAGCAGATCAAAGATTTAGCAGCCGTATCCAGCCGTGTTAAATACATATCTTTTTCACGGAACTTTGGAAAAGAAGCTGCGATTCTGGCGGGCTTTGAGCATGTTCAAGGCGAAGCGGTAATTGTCATGGACGCAGACCTGCAGCATCCGACCTATTTGTTGAAGGAGTTTATCAAAGGCTACGAAGAAGGCTATGATCAAGTTATTGCCCAAAGGAACAGAAAAGGCGACAGCCCTGTCCGCTCATTCCTGTCATCTCTGTATTACAAATTCATCAATAAAGCGGTGGAGGTTGATTTGCGTGACGGTGTCGGAGACTTTCGGCTGTTAAGCCGCCAAGCTGTGGACGCTCTTTTGAAGCTGAGCGAGGGCAACCGCTTTTCAAAAGGTCTGTTTTGCTGGATCGGCTTCGATCAGAAAATCGTGTTTTATGAAAATGTTGAAAGAAAAAACGGCACATCAAAATGGTCGTTCAGCAGTCTGTTTAACTACGGAATGGACGGCGTCGTCTCATTTAATCATAAGCCGTTGAGAATATGCTTTTATACCGGCATTTTCATCTTACTGCTTTCCATCATTTATATCATTGCCACATTTTTTAAAATTTTGACGAATGGCATTTCTGTGCCCGGATATTTCACGATTATCTCAGCAGTGTTATTTCTCGGCGGAGTACAGCTGTTAAGCCTCGGAATCATAGGCGAATATATCGGGCGAATCTATTATGAAACAAAAAAACGCCCGCATTATTTGATTAAAGAAGCGAATATCCCGAACAAAGACATGCCTGAAACGAACGAACTGAAAAGCATGCGGCGCCTGACAAAAATGCACTGAAATCACCGAGCGGTGCTTTTTTTGCCTGTTTACCATCTCAAAAGCAAGACTGGAGAATTCATATGAAAAGAAAATATGTCATGATCTATGCGGCCAGTCTGCTGGTTTCCGTTCTGGCACACGCTTTTTTTGTGAAAGAATGGACGGACGGCAGATATATGACAGGTCCTGGTGACGGGCTTGCGCAAATGATCGTATTTAAAAAAATATTATTTGAACAATATACACATGGGAATTTTTTTTATAATTATTCATTCGGGCTCGGCGGCGGCACGTTCAGTCAGCTTGGCTATTATTTTTCTGCTTCCTTTCTTTTTCTTGCGGCGTCCGCCGTCGTTTGGCTGCTTCAAGCCGTCCAGCTGATCGGAGAAGCGGATACGCTTTTTTGGGCGGAATCAGCTGTTTTTATCAGTATTTTTAAACTGAGCCTGATCATCTTTACGGCCGCTTCTGTTTTTCACTATCTTCTCAAACACAGAGCGGCGTCGTTTACGGGGGCCGTATTATATGGTACCTCAATCATTTATTTCCGACACGAAGCGTATTGGGAATTTTTTACCGATACAATGATCTGGCTTCCGCTTCTTGTTCTCGGAGCAGAAAAAATCATTAGAGAGCGGCGACCGGCATGGTTTATCATTGCGTCTTCGCTGACGTTAATCAACAATTTTTACTTTGCATACATAAACCTCATATTCATCGGGATCTACGTGCTGTTCAGGTGGTTGATCCGGCTGGAGAAGCATGAAGAGAAAAGATGGATTCAAAGCAGAATGTTTGTCGTTTCAGGCCTGATTTCTTTTGGTATTAGTGCGGCGGCGTTTATGCCGGTGGTATACGGTTATTTAAACAACCTGCGCCCTCCGTACAGCCAGAACATAGAGTGGCTTAATTTCGATGATAATATCTTATTTACAAGCCGGATCATCATTTTGCCGGCCGCCTTTCTGCTGTTTTTATTTATTGTTTCTTTTTACAAAAAACGCGTGTTTCGTCTCTTTGCCGGATTGAGCCTGCTGTTTATTCTTTTTCATTTTAGTCCTTATGCGGCAAGTGCATTTAACGGCTTTTCCGCCCCGCAAAACCGGTTTGAATATGTTCTGGCCTTTACCATTGCGGGAGCGGTTGCGGGGGGATTTTCACAGCTGTCAGAACTGAAATGGAAAGAACTGCTCCCGGCTGCGTCCGTTGTCCTGCTTCTGTACTTATATCATATCCAAAGGTATAAGCTTGATATATGGAAGCCTGCGAATGAATGGATTCTATTACTTTTATTCCTGACAATCGCTGCCTTGTTTACTTCAGCCATTGCGAAAAAATGGGCAACAGTAGGTGTGTACGGTGTGGTCATTCTTTCTTCGCTGCTCGTCGCCAACACCTATCAAAAATACGCACTCTCAGAAGGCGGCGGTCTGGACAGAGTGACAAGAGCATATCTCACGGGTGAGGAGTACAGAGGGGAAGAATCTTCTGAGCTCATCAAGCGTTTACAGAAGGAAGACGATGATCCGCTCATGAGAATAGACTGGATGAATGGGGTCCGCAATAACACGCCAATCATTTACGGGTTTAATGGCTTCAGCGCTTATTCCAGCATTTTAAACAAACATCTGCTGACCTTTTATTGGAATGATTTGAGCATCGATATGGGGAGGGAAAGCGTTAGCCGTTATGCGTCATTGGGAGACAGGGCGAATTTATACAGCCTGCTTTACGGAAAATATTACATGACGGAAAAAACAAACGAAGCCAATGTCCCGTACGGCTTCAAAAAGCACTTGGAATCAGAGCATTATGCGGTTTATGAAAATCAATACATGCTTCCTTTTGTCAAAACAGCCGATGCCATATACAGCGAAACCGAGCTGGACAAATTGCCCGCTCTTGTGAAAGAACAGGCAATGCTGCAAGGAATTGTAGTAGCAGATCCAACGGGGAAAACGGAGCAGGCACCAAAACTGGCCAATCTGATTCACAAGTCGGACATCACCGCAAAGCATGCCCAGTATCAAAACGGACTGCTCACTGTGACTGGAGAAAACGGAGGAGAACTGATCATTACCCCGCAAGAGGCGTCATCCTCTCCGGGAGACTACTATGTCAGCTTTTATTTGAAAAGCAAAGCAAAAGACAAAGGATTTACGTTAAGAGTCAATGATTATGCCACAACAAGGAAATCGAACCAATCGATTTATAAAACCGGACTAAATGAGATCACGGTCAGAGTGCCTAAATCAGGCCATATCTCGATCCAGCTTCCGAAAGGATCATATGAACTGAGAAACATAGCGCTCTACGAAGAAAATTATCAAATACTGAAAAGCGCTGTGCGGAAAAATAAAACAGAAGAAGCAGACAATCTGAAATGGGATAAAAACAAACTGATGTTTGCCTATCATCTGTCAAAAGACAAGTACATCATGCTTCCCATCCCTTATGAAAAAGGTTGGGAGCTGAAGATTAACGGGAAATCACAGACGATCGAAAAAGCGGACTATGCTTTCATAGGCTTTAAGGCGCAAAAGGGAGACAATCACATTGAGCTGGCCTACTATCCGCCATACTTTAAACGATCGGCGCTCATATCTCTCGTCAGTCTGCTGCTTGCTGTTTTATATATAAGACGAAAAAAGCCCGGCTCTAAATAGAGCCGAGCTTTAATTTTTTCTGGAGCTTTTCTTCGCTGAATATCCATCCCGTATAGGATGAGCGAATCTTGAGATCATGGCCGATATGCACGATTGCCACAAAAGGATAATGGCCTTTGCTTCGGTAACGCAGGTCAATAAATCTCACCTCATAATGATCTTTAAACGTATCCACTTCCCATCGGTAAACAGGAGAAAATGACAGGAACGCCGCAATGTTATCATCCTGCTTTGCCGCATGCATCACTTCGGTTTCAGGAACAGGCACCCGATTAAACGTATCCAGAATCACGACATGCCCTTCCATGCTTCTTCCCACATAGAAAGCATGGGCTGTCGTAACTGCGATCCGCCATTGCCTGAATTTCATCGTCGGAGAAATAATGATGCTTTCGATTTCATCATGAATCATCTCATGAAGCTTCCGTTTAATTCTCAGCTGCATGATCAGGCGCACCATATAATAACCTGCCAATATGATATATAAGCTGAGAAACGTGATGCCGGGACTGCCGCCCGCGTACCATATCGCAATAGCCGCCAGATGGCTGATAAAAATAAACGGATCGAACGTATTAATCAGCCCGAGCGCAACCCACTTTTTCGAAAACGGACGTATGGCTTGTGTTCCGTATGCGTTAAAAATATCAACAAAAACATGCAGAACGACTGCCAGCAGCGTCCACAGCCACAGATGCAGAAAATCGCCCTGCGGATAAAATAAATACAGAATGACCGGGATGATCACAGACCAAAACAAAACAGCGGGAATTGAATGGGTAAATCCTCTGTGATTTCTTATATAAACAGCATTATTTTTAAGCTTTAACACAGTATCAATATCCGGAGCCTGAGAGCCCGCAAGCGTTGCGATCATAACAGCGTGAGCCATTGCCGGATCTGATCCGACAACAGGGTCAAGCGTCGCAATACCGCCAAGTGCGATGCCCATGACGACATGTGTGCCCGTATCCATAGGTGACCTCCTTGCAGGATTGTCCTGCACATTGACTTTATAAGATATTCCCCATTTTCATATACCCAATTTTTCAACCGATTTAATCGTTCTCATATGTTTCCGCTTTTTCTTTACTTCTATTTAATGTAACATATTATCGTACTGTGCCCTTAGTGTACAACAAAAAACAGTCTAAAGAAAAGCGGGGCGCGAAAGACTGGGGAGAAACACATATGAACGTACTTGAAGACAAATTAAAACAAAAAGACATACAGCAATTTCGCGATGATTTAATCTCATGGTTCGAACGAGAGCAGCGAATTCTGCCGTGGAGAGAGGATCAAGATCCATATAAAGTGTGGGTATCTGAAGTGATGCTGCAGCAAACAAGAGTAGATACAGTGATTCCTTATTTTCTGCGGTTTGTGGAACAATTCCCGACAGTGGAAGCGCTCGCTGATGCTGATGAAGAAAAAGTGCTGAAAGCATGGGAGGGGCTCGGCTATTATTCGCGAGTCCGAAATCTGCAAAGCGCGGTAAAAGAAGTGAAACAGGAATACGGGGGCATTGTTCCTCCAGACGAGAAAGATTTTGGCGGCTTAAAAGGCGTCGGCCCTTATACAAAGGGAGCTGTGCTCAGCATCGCCTACAATAAACCCGTCCCTGCGGTTGACGGAAATGTGATGCGTGTCATGTCCAGAATTCTTTCCATTTGGGATGACATAGCCAAACCAAAAACAAGGACGATCTTTGAAGATGCAGTTCGTGCATTTATTTCAAAAGAAAAACCATCTGAATTTAATCAAGGCCTGATGGAGCTTGGAGCCTTGATCTGTACGCCGAAATCACCTTCATGCCTGCTATGCCCGGTTCAGCAGCATTGCTCAGCATTTGAAGAAGGCACTGAACGGGAACTTCCCGTAAAAAGCAAAAAGAAAAAGCCAGGGGTCAAATCAATGGCCGCGATCGTTCTGACTGATGAAGACGGACAAGTGTATATACACAAACGCCCGTCAAAAGGTTTGCTCGCCAACCTGTGGGAATTCCCTAATCTTGAAACACAAAAAGGAATCAAAACCGAGCGTGAACAGCTCATTGCATTTTTAGAAACCGAATGTGGGATACAAGCTGACATCAGTGATCTGCAAGGTGTAGTCGAGCACGTTTTCACCCACCTGGTATGGAATATTTCTGTGTTTTTCGGTAAAGTAAAACAAGTGTCGGATTCCACAAAGCTGAAAAAAGTAACGAAAGAAGAGCTTGAACAATTTGCGTTCCCGGTGTCACATCAAAAAATCTGGAAGATGGCAGTGGAAGCAGCCGAATACACGGCTGCTCCGTAAACGTTCTTAATCGTAAGTGACGCGCGTGCCGTGGGTGTAGTCCGCTTCATTTCGTTTCATCCCGCCTCGCGCTTCAATTTCTTGCGCTAATTCCCGGTATTTTGATTGGCCTTCTTCGTTTAAATAAGGCATAATTTGCTGAAAGGCATGATGAAAATAGGCGAGTTCACTGTTCTTCCAATCTTTTTTGGAAACCATGTTTAATTCGCTCATATCACGTCCGACATACATAACAGAAGATCCCCCTTTACGTTCTTGCCATTATTGTTTGTGGAAATAAAAGAACTATACGCTACAAGGAGATGAGGAAAAAATGGAACAAAATAAATGCGCACTCGTAACAGGAAGCAGCCGAGGTGTCGGAAAAGCGGCAGCGATCAGGCTCGCTGAGAACGGTTATAACATCGTCATTAACTATGCACGCAGTAAAAAAGCCGCTTTGGAAACAGCGGAAGAAATCGAAAAGCTTGGTGTCAAAGTGCTTGTCGTAAAAGCAAACGTAGGACAGCAGGCAAAAATCAAAGAAATGTTTCAGCAAATTGAAGAAACGTTCGGCAGACTTGATGTTTTTGTTAATAATGCCGCTTCAGGCGTCCTGAAACCTGTCATGGAATTAGAAGAAACACACTGGGATTGGACGATGAACATTAATGCGAAGGCATTGCTTTTCTGCGCTCAGGAAGCGGCCAAGCTAATGGAAAAGAACGGGGGCGGGCATATCGTCAGCATCAGTTCACTAGGTTCTATCCGCTACCTGGAAAACTACACGACAGTTGGGGTATCTAAAGCGGCATTAGAAGCGTTAACCCGTTATCTCGCGGTTGAGCTTTCTCCAAAACAAATTATCGTCAATGCCGTATCGGGCGGAGCGATTGACACAGACGCGCTCAAACACTTCCCGAATAGAGAAGACCTGCTCAAGGATGCGCGTCAAAACACGCCGGCAGGACGCATGGTTGAGATTAAAGACATGGTTGATACTGTCGAATTTTTAGTGTCATCTAAGGCTGACATGATTCGCGGACAGACCATTATTATCGATGGCGGACGCTCGCTGCTCGTTTAAAATTTTTAAAAAAGAGGAATAGCCATACCGTCACCTGCACATTCTAATGACCGTGGAGGTGATAACAATGGCAAACCAAAATTTCAGCAAAACAAACGCACAACAAGTCAAAAAACAAAACCAACAATCAGCTGCTGGTCAAGGCCAATTCGGCACTGAATTTGCTAGCGAAACAAACGCTCAGCAAGTCAGAAAACAAAACCAGCAATCAGCTGCTGGCCAACAAGGCCAATTCGGCACTGAATTCGCTAGCGAAACAAACGTACAGCAGGTAAGACAGCAAAACCAATCTGCTGAACAAAACAAACAACAAAACAGCTAATCACTGAAACAGAAAAAAGCACTTCATCTTCGGGTGAAAGTGCTTTTTTCTGTTTGTAAAACGACAAAACTTGTGCAAGGTCTACAGAAAGAGTCAAAGGGTTTGCTTTCTTGAGATCGAAATAATGAAAGGAGGAAACGTTTAGACTTTCACCAGGCTGAAGGAGGAACCGATGACGGAATTTGAAAAGCTCGTAAGTGAACAGATGAAAACGATGGACAAGCTTCTCGAGCTCCAATCAGAGCTCGACCGCTGCAAACAAATTGAAGCAGAACTCCGGCATTTGGAAAGAGATGCAAGGCTGCGCGGTATTCAGAATGAAATTGCGGTAAAACGGAAACATCTTGCCGATATAAAGGATATGTTTCAAAAACAGACAGAGCAGGTGATTCGTTCATATCGCAGCTCAGAAAAGCCGTCTTCCTTTGTGTAGAGCAGGAATGTGCCATTCCCCGGCCGGAATGGCTCTTTTATTTTCATTTTTCAATTTGTAACGTTATAATAGGTAAAAGACGTTGTCGGTAAGCAAAATTTGGACATACTAACTGTAGGGCTTTATAGAAAGTAGGGGAGAAATATGGGCTATCCCAAGGAAGGAGAAACCATTCAAATTCACAGCTATAAGCATAACGGGCTGATTCATAGAATTTGGAATGAGACGACAATCTTAAAAAGTACAGAAATGTGTGTCATTGGAGCCAATGACCGGACGATGGTTACCGAATCAGACGGCCGGACATGGATAACCAGAGAGCCCGCAATCTGTTATTTTCACGCAAGACAATGGTTTAATGTCATCGGGATGCTGAGGGAAGACGGAGTTCATTACTATTGTAATATCAGTTCTCCATTTGCCTACGATGGCGAAGCAATTAAATATATTGATTATGACTTAGATGTTAAGGTTTTTCCTGACATGACCTACAATATTCTCGATGAAGACGAATATGATGATCATCGGAAAGCCATGAATTATCCAAAAGAAATCGACAGTATTTTAAGAGACTACCTAAACACGCTGCTCCATTGGATTCACCAGCGTCAGGGACCGTTTGCTCCCGAGTTTGTCGATATGTGGTATGAACGGTATTTGCGCTATACAAAATAATGGTTACTTAAAAAACCTGTTGCGGGGTACAACAGGTTTTTCACATGGGCTCACACACATCATGGTAAAGAGAGAGGGGGAATCAACGTGGGGGTTATGAAACGCTACATGCAGTTCGTCAAACCTTATAAGAAGCAAATTTTCGTTACCGTGTTAATCGGGATTGTAAAATTCTCCATTCCGCTTGCTCTCCCATTGCTTCTGAAGTACGTAGTTGACGACATTATTCAAGGGGGCGGCACGGCCAGTGACAAAACAACGTCATTGTTCACCATTATGGCGATTATGTTCGCCTTATTTTTAATTTTGCGCCCGCCTGTTGAATACTATAGGCAATATTTTGCCCAGTGGACAGCCAGCAAGGTGCTCTACGATATAAGAGCCAAGCTGTTTGACCATATACAGAAACTGAGCCTTCGTTTTTATGCGAATACAAGAACAGGGGAAGTCATTTCCCGGGTGATCAATGATGTGGAACAAACTAAGGATTTTGTCATCACAGGTCTGATGAATATATGGCTTGATATGCTGACGATTTTGATTGTAATCTCTATCATGCTGACACTGGACATTAAATTAACGCTGATCTCTATCGTATTATTCCCATTATACGGCATATCAGTGAAGTATTTTTACGGCCGTTTAAGAAAGCTGACAAGGGAGCGCTCCCAGGCGCTAGCTCAAGTGCAGGGGCATTTGCATGAGCGCATTCAAGGCATGCCGGTCATCAGAAGTTTTGCGATAGAAGATCATGAACAAGCTAATTTTAATGAGAAAAACAGCCATTTCTTAAATAAAGCCATCAGCCACACGAATTGGAATGCCAAAACCTTTGCGGTCGTTAATACCATTACAGATTTGGCACCGCTCATTGTGATTGCGTGCGCCGGCTATTTTGTTATAAATGGACCGCTGACAGTCGGAACAATGGTCGCGTTTGTCGGATATATTGACAGAATGTACAACCCAGTTAGAAGGCTGATTAATTCCTCTACAACATTAACGCAGTCAATTGCATCAATGGACAGGGTGTTTGAATTTATTGATGAGCCTTATGAGCTCACCGACAAACCAAATGCCATTAAAGCCAACCAAATTCGCGGTGAAGTGGAATTTCATCATGTTTCGTTTCAATATGAGAAGGAAAAAGAAAACATTCTCCATGACGTCTCTTTAAAAGTAAATAGAGGGGAAACCGTAGCTCTCGTGGGCATGAGCGGAGGAGGCAAATCCACACTCGTCAGCCTGATTCCGAGATTTTATGATGTGACAAGCGGCAGACTGCTGATTGACGGGACAGATATTCGCGATTATGAAGCGAGAAGCCTTCGCAACCAGGTTGGTATGGTGCTTCAGGATACCTTTTTATTCAGCGAAACGATTCGGGAAAACATCGCAATCGGCCAACCTGATGCCACGCTGGAAGAGATTATCGAAGCCGCTAAAGCTGCCAATGCCCATGAATTTATTATGAGTTTCCCAGAAGGGTATGAGACCCGGGTAGGTGAAAGAGGCGTTAAGCTGTCAGGCGGACAAAAGCAACGGATCTCAATCGCGCGAGTATTTCTGAAAAATCCGCCGCTCCTGATTTTAGATGAAGCGACATCAGCTCTTGATCTGGAAAGTGAGCATTACATTCAAGAAGCGATGGACAAACTGGCAAAGGACAGAACAACATTCGTTGTCGCCCATCGCTTATCGACCATCACACATGCGGATAAAATTGTGGTCATGGAAAACGGCACAATCACCGAAACCGGAACCCATCATGAACTCATGGACTATGAGAGTCAGTACAAGCACTTATTTACCATTCAAAATTTAAGCTGAAACATTTATCTTATACCCTTTCAACGAAGGGTATAAGATTTTTTTGTATAAAAAAACCCGGCTGTTTAACCGGGTTACTCTTCTGTCTCTATTTCGCAGTCTTTCGGATGATACGTTTGAAAACTTGTGATAAGAGTTTCTAAATGTTCAAGCTGATCACGATACTCTACGGCACTTGCCATAATGTTAAGCATATTGTAATCAATTAGCTCATCATCAGTATTCTGCTGATTTTTCAAAAACGACTTGGTTAAAAGCTGCTTATATTGAATGCCTTCTTCATCTGCGTCATCATGCGGCTTGATTTTGCCGACAAACCTCATCAAAATCCGTTCATGCCAGTAAAGCAGGTAATCAAGCTCTTCAGTCAGAGTTTCCTGAAACTCTTCCGGCATATGATAGATGTCGTTTTCCAGACGATGCAGCTTCTTCAATGTATCAAGCGCTCTGTTTCCAGTAATAATTGCCTGTCTGAACAGGACAAGCTTTCTTGATTTCACATAAGTCGTTTTCTTAAAGTAACTTCTTTCTTCTTTATATAGAAGATAAGTCTGATCAAGCTTGATCATTTTTTCTTTCAGCTTTTCAATATCCTCTTTCAAAATCGAATGCTCTGTTGACTGCCGCATGCTCAGCCTGATCCATTTCATAATTTCTTCTGTATTTTCAACGGTATTATGAATCAGCTTTGTTTCGTACTTAGGAGGCAAAAACACAAGGTTGACGATAAAAGAAGACAGCACCCCCAAGATGACTGTGCTTGTTCTGATCAGCGCGAACATTAAAAAGTCGTCGCCGGCGGTTTCTAAAATCGCAATAACTGTTACAAGTGCGATCGAAATTGTATGCTCAATTTTAAGTTTCAGCATAATTGTAATAACAATAACTGCTGTCAACCCGATCATAATCGGGCTGGGTCCAAAAATAAGGCCGAACACTGTGGCGATAACAGCTCCGATAATATTGGCCTGAACCTGATCAATAATAATGAGAAAAGAGCGGTAAATCGACGGCTGAATCGCAAATATCGCTGCAATCCCAGCGAAAATCGGCGCGGGAAGCCCGATCCACGAAGCCAAATAAAGAGCCAGTGTAATCGCAATCCCGGTTTTGAAAATGCGGGCACCAAGTTTCATTGGTTTGTGCGTGCATTCCTTTCTATAATAAATTATGTGACATAGCAAATGGCTATCCTTAAAATTCCCAGTCAGTTTATTTGCTAAACAATTAAGTAATATACAGGGATCAATACAAATATTCAAGCTATTTTTTCAAGAAAAAGACCAAAATCTTACACGCTGTGGGAATGAATGAAAAAACAGGAGCTTTATGCTCCTGTCCAAGGGGTGTGATCCTAGTTTTTAAGATGTTTAAAAGCATCCTCGACAGCTGCAAGCGTGTCTTTAATATCCTGCTCTGTGTGTGCTGTTGTAATAAACCAGGCTTCATATTTAGATGGTGCTAAATTAATTCCGCGTTCCAGCATCAGCTTGAAAAACGTAGCGAATGTTTCCCCGTCACTGCGTTCAGCCTGCTCGTAATTTTCGATTTTCTCCTCAGAGAAATAAACCGTGAGTGCACCCTTTAACCGGTTGACAGTAATCGTGATGCCGTGTGTTTCTGCGTGCTGTAAAATGCCTTCCTCCAGCATAGCGCCAAGATGATCGAGCTTTTCATACAAGCCTTCCTCTTTGAGCACTTCCAAACAAGCGATGCCTGATAGGATGGAAGCGGGATTACCGGCCATTGTTCCAGCCTGATAAGCCGGTCCGAGCGGAGCTACCTGCTCCATAATTTCTTTTTTACCCCCATAGGCGCCAATCGGAAGTCCGCCGCCGATAATTTTTCCGAGTGCGGTTAAATCCGGTTTCACCTGTAAGAGATCCTGCGCGCCGCCATACATAAAGCGGAAAGCCGTAATGACTTCATCGTAAATAACGAGAGCGCCCGCATCGTGTGTCAATTCATTTACTTTTTCCAAGAAGCCCTCTTTCGGCTCAACAATTCCAAAGTTGCCGACAATCGGCTCAACGAGAACCGCCGCGATTTCACTGCCCCATTTATCAAGGGCTGCTTTATAGCTGTCAATATCATTAAATGGAACTGTGATTACTTCGTTTGCGATGCTTTTCGGTACGCCGGCTGAGTCTGGCGTGCCGAGAGTAGACGGGCCAGAGCCGGCTGCGACAAGAACAAGATCCGAATGCCCGTGATAACAGCCTGCAAATTTAATGATTTTTGTCCGGCCTGTATATGCGCGAGCCACGCGGATGGTCGTCATCACAGCCTCTGTTCCCGAATTAACGAATCTTACTTTGTCCATAGCGGGAATGGCTTCTTTGAGCATCTTTGCAAATGTAACCTCATGTTTCGTCGGTGTTCCATACAATACACCGTTCTCTGCCGCTTTTTTAATTGCTTCTGTAATATGCGGGTGGGCATGTCCGGTAATGATCGGACCGTACGCCGCTAAATAATCGATGTATTTGTTGCCGTCCACATCCCAAAAATAAGCGCCGTTTGCTTTTTCCATTGCGACGGGAGAACCGCCGCCGACCGCTTTATATGATCTAGACGGGCTGTTTACTCCGCCGACAATGTGCATTAATGCCTCGTTGTGAAGTTCAATTGATTTTGTATGCAAAAATAAAAACCTCCTATATCTCCATGCGTCCTTTCTATTGTAGCATGCTTCCCAATAAGAACAACGGATTCGGGCTTAAGATGGAGGGGACGATGGTTGTAATCTGGACAAGAATTGGATACGCTTAATAAAAAACATTCGGAGGTAATGCAATGACTATAGAAATCGGACAAAAAGCGCCTGATCTTGAGTTAAAGGGCGATCATGGGGAAACAGTAACATTATCGGATTATAAAGGGAAGTATATCGTGCTTTACTTTTATCCAAAAGACATGACACCGGGATGCACAACTGAAGCATGTGATTTTCGGGACAGCCATGAAAGCTTCGCTGAACTTGATGCTGTTATTATCGGCGTCAGCCCGGACAGCCAGGAAAAACACGGAAAATTTAAAGAGAAGCATAACCTTCCATTTCTGCTTCTTGTTGATGACGAACATAAGCTGGCGGAAGCATTTGATGTTTGGAAGCTGAAGAAAAACTTTGGAAAAGAATATATGGGAATTGAGCGCTCTACTTTTTTGATTGATAAGGAAGGCCGGCTCGTTAAAGAATGGAGAAAGGTAAAAGTAAAAGACCATGTAGCCGAAGCGCTTCAGACACTCAAGGATATGTCGGAAAAGTAAACTGATTTGGTTACTTTCACCCTGATATCAATTGACAAATTATCGTAAAAAGAGTTACACTAATTATAAACATTACAATGTAAGAATTTTTTTTAGAAGAGAGGTGCATGACGGATGGCTGCACATGAACTAAAAGAAGCCTTAGAAACGTTGAAGGAAACCGGAGTTCGCATTACTCCTCAACGTCATGCGATTCTGGAATATCTCGTTAACTCTATGGCTCATCCAACAGCGGACGATATATATAAAGCTCTGGAAGGGAAGTTTCCTAACATGAGCGTAGCGACGGTATATAACAATTTGCGTGTGTTCCGGGAATCCGGTTTGGTAAAAGAGCTCACATACGGTGATGCTTCCAGCAGATTCGATTTTGTCACATCCGATCACTATCACGCGATCTGTGAAAACTGCGGCAAAATTGTGGACTTCCACTACCCGGGCCTTGACGAAGTGGAGCAGCTTGCTGCACATGTCACGGGCTTTAAAGTAAGTCACCACCGTTTAGAAATTTACGGCGTCTGCCAAGAGTGTTCAAAAAAAGAAAACCATTAAAAATAAGCTGACCGTACGAAACGGTCAGCTTATTTTATTTGGACATTTTCTTTTTATTATAAGACTCATCAAATTCTTTTCCTTCTAAGCCCCTATCTAAAGTCAGCGGCTCTCTGCAATGCATGCACATATCTACTCTCCCCAAAACCTTTGTCTCTTTTTCACAGCCTGGACATATGACGCGGACCGCTTTGGTCGAAAGCATACCGATCCAAAAGTAAACAACCGTGCTGAGCCCGATGGATAAAAGCCCTAGTATCATAAACAAACTAGAAAGCAAAACTGACTCCTTGAAAAAGATCCCGATGTACATAATGACAAACCCAACGAAAACCAAACTTAACGCAAATGTTCTGATTTTATTAATTTTGCTGGAGTATTTCGCCATGTCCATCCCCCTCTGACTTTAACTATAGCACAAACCCAATGGGATTTTCTTCATGTTTTCGGTTGAACTGGAATTTACATATGGAGACTTCCTGTGAAATTGTTTATAATAGTTCAATGTGTTTAGAATAAAGGAATTTCGTTTTAACCATAGAATTGAATCAAATAGAAAATAAAAAAATTGAACATTTGCATTGGAGGAATAGTGATGGATAATCTTCTCCGTCCAATTTACCAAGAAAGAGCAAGTCACCCCAACACATTGGCTGTCATAATGATCGAGAGAAGAAACAAAACATCTTCCTTAACAGATAACTTTGATGCCGCTTTGCTGGTGATTGTAAAGGAGGCTTACGAGCCTGTTTTTATAAAGCATTATGAATTTGATCATAAAACAGCTTCTTTGCATGTGGTAACAGATTCTCAGATTCAAGAATGGATTTTGCTCGGGACAAATAGAAGAATCATAGATTGGATTATAAATGGAAAAGTCATGTTTGACCGCAATGAATACATTGCCGAACAGATTGAGAGACTGAATACATTTCCGTTTGCCGAACGTAAACTGAAGATCGGACTTGAATACGGCAAATTAATCAGAAGATATGTTGAAGGAAAAGCTTTTTTTGAAGCCAATCAATTTTTAGATGCCTACAACGCGGTTGTTCATGCACTGCATCATTTAGCGCGTATAGAAGTAATCGACAGAGGATTCCATCCGGAAACCACGGTATGGAGCCAAGTGCGCCAGATGGAGCCTCAAGTATACAAATTATATTCTGAGCTGATTGAAAGTCACGAGAGCTTGGAAAAAAGACTTGAATTATTATTTCTAGCAAATGATTTTCTTATCCATTCTAAATCAGATATCGGGTCGGCACATCTTTTTGAGGTGATGAAAGAAAAAGACATTTGGCAATTTGGGGAGCTTCTTCAGCATCCTGACTTAAAGCACTTTACTCAAGACCTTGGCGTTATGCTTGATTACCTGACTGACAAGGGACTTATTAACGTCTGCCAGATAGAAACGAAAGGACAGGCTGTCTATCACCGAGGATATTCTTTCAAAAAAGATGTTGACTCTAATTCTTGACCGTGTTATATTATTAAACGTCGCTGATGTGCTTCTGGAAAAATGAGCTCACAGCGGCGGAGAAATAAATTGAAAAACATTTGACAAAAGAAAGTCAAAATGTTATATTAGTAAAGTCGCTTCAACAAGAAGTGAAAATGATCTTTGAAAACTAAACAAGACAAAACGTACCTGTTAATTCATTTTTTATAAAATCGCACAGCGATGTGCGTAGTCAGTCAAACTAGGGCCTGCACAATGCAGGTCACGCAGGTGTCACCGCAGGATGCGGTGGACTTAACCTGTGATCCATT
>NZ_JBAIZW010000005.1:0-335815 GCF_036765155.1 Bacillus sp. 0102A | reverse complement strand
CAGCGTTCGTCCTGAGCCAGGATCAAACTCTCCATGAAGTAATGGAGCGCAGATTAAGTTCGTCACTTCCTATGACAACATCTGCATGACCTGCATCGCGCAGGCCCCTGACTACGCACATCGCTGTGCGATTTATAAAAATGAATTAACAGGTACGTTTTGTCTTGTTTAGTTTTCAAAGATCATTCGTTGCCTCTCAATGAAGCAGCTTTACTAATATAACATTCAGCTTCTTTGTTGTCAACAACTTTTTCAAATTGTTTTGAAGCTTCTTGTTTTGTCCGCTGTTCATCAGCGACGTTTAATAATATAACATCTGTATTTATTTATTGCAATAGTTTTCACGGAAAAAATTCTATAAAATAAATAAACTATAATCCTCGTCATGTCATCTATCGTGTATTTATCAAATAACTATTTTAAAAGAACATCTACATCAGTAGAATGATCTTGTTGTTTTTTTCTTTTTCTTGTATAGTAGAAACGAATTAAATATTGATGACCACAAGGGGAGCATTAAAGCTGAGAGTGAGCGGTTTCGTTCTGACCCTTTGAACCTGTTAGTTAACGCTGGCGTAGGGATGTGGCAAAGTCAAATGAATTGCAGATCGTAAAGCAGTGCGTGGAACTTTTCTCATCCTTCCGCGTGCTGCTTTTTTGTTGTCCTTTTGGGTTGTCTATCGATGGAAGGGGATTTTTATGAATCAATCTAAGCAACTGGTTCGCCTTATTGAAATTGCAATTATGACTGCGGCTGCTGTTATTTTAGACATCGTCTCAGGAATGTTTCTTAGAATGCCTCAAGGTGGCTCGGTCTCCATCATGATGATTCCGATCTTTTTGATTTCGTTTCGGTGGGGTGTTAAAGCAGGCCTTACTACCGGTCTGCTGACAGGACTAGTTCAGATAGCGATCGGAAACTTATTCGCACAACATCCTATACAGCTTTTCCTAGATTATATTATCGCGTTCACAGCAATTGGAATAAGCGGCTGTTTCGCTTATACTGTCCGCAAAGCAGCTGCAGCAAAAACAAAAGGGAAATTGATTGTTTCAGTTGTCAGCGCAGTTTTTATCGGCAGTTTTCTGCGCTATGCCGCGCATGTCGTTTCAGGGGCTGTGTTTTTCGGCAGCTATGCTCCAAAAGGAACGCCGGTATGGATTTATTCTTTAACTTATAATGCAACTTATATGGTTCCTTCATTCTTCATCTGTGCAATTGTCCTTTGTTTGTTATTTATGACAGCACCGCGTTTGCTCAAAACTGACAAAGCTTAACGTGACAACCCCCAGCGGAATCTGCTGGGGGTTGTTTTTTTACCTGTTAAGAATCGTTATCAAAGCAGAAAGATCCGGCCAGCCAAAACCAATTTCTTTCAGTCTTTCTCCGACAATTTCAAAGCTGTCCTCCGCTTCTCTTTCAGGCGAATAGGATTGATAAAATGTAATCGAGGGGTTTTGCTCAATTACCCAAACAAACATGCTCGAAAAGCCCTGATGAAGCAAAAACTCTGCTCCTTTTGCTAAGAGTGCCCTGCCTGCACCTTGCCGCTGATGCTTTTCTAAAAGGTAAATAGCATATAGCTCGCTGTCATAGCCTTCTTGTTCAGAGCGAATAGGACCAAATGAAGCAAAGCCGAATATTGAATCTTTTTCATCCTGAGCCACAAATAACCCCTTTAACGAACGGCTTTTCCATTTGTCTTCAAATTCCTTGTAGTTCAGACTGTTTAAGTATTCAGCCGGGACAATTCCGCGATATGTTGTCCTCCAACTGTCGACATGCACTTTTGCAATGTCCTTTATATCTTCTAACTTTGCTTCTCGTACAGTTACCATCTGGTTCTATCCTTTCCTTAGTCATTCTTCTCGTGTTTGGACTTCTTTTGCTTCTTTTATTTCATTTGTTAATTCGTTTATGCTTTGTTTTACGTTTCCTTTTCCTGAAAAGTTCTCAATCATTTCTTTCACGTCAATTCCCGATGATGCTTTTAAGCTTTCTTGAAGGCTTGACATTAAGTTTGTCGCATAGCTGGTTACTTTGTTGGCGCCGCTTGATTCACCGCTTCCCCCTGTATCAACAACAGTGATTTTATCAATATTTGAAAGAGGTGCTGCTGCTTGTTTCGCGTATTCCGGAAGCATTTTTACAATCATATCGAAAATCGCAGCCTGTCCGTACTGTTCAAAAGCAGCGGCAATTTTCTCTTTTGCTTCCGCTTCCGCAAGACCTTTTAGACGGATAACCTCAGCTTCTGTTTCCCCTTTCGCTTTTTCAGCTTCTGCTTTTGCAAGTCCGTCAATTCTGACTTTTTCCGCCTCTGCCTTCGCCATTGCTTCTATACTATACTTTTTGGCATCGGCTTCCGCGAGCTGCTTGGCTTTCTCAGCTGCTGCGGACTGCTCGACAGAATAACGGTCTGCATCGGCTTTTTTCTTTACCTCTGAGTCGTATTGGCGTTCACGGCGAAGAATTTCTTTTTCTTCTAGTTCTATTTGTTTTTGGCGTTCGATAATTTTAACCTGCATTTCTTGCTCTGTGACTTGCTTGCGCGCTCTGGCAGTCTCTAAATCATATGCCTGATCGGCATTCGCTTTTGCCGTATCTTGTTCTCTGCGGTATTCAGCCATTTTGAGCTGATTGGTTTTTTCAGCTTCAGCGATTTCCGTCGCCCGTTCAAGTTCTGATTTTTTCGCATCTTTATCTGCTTCTGCCCGCTTAATCCGGGTTTCTTTATCAGCCTCTGCTGTTGCGATATCAGCATCACGTTTTACTTGAGCAATTCTCGGTTTCCCTAATGATTCAAGGTAACCGTTTTTATCACGGACATCTTTAATGGTAAAGGAGACAATCACAAGCCCCATTTTTGCGAGATCCTGTGAGGCGACACGCTGCACCTCTTGAGAGAATTTTTCTCTGTTTTTATAAATTTCTTCGACTGTCATTGAGCCGAGAATGGAACGAAGATGGCCTTCTAAAACCTCACGCGCTTCCTGCTCCCGGTCATCTTTTGATTTCCCTAAAAATTGTTCGGCCGCTGTAGCGATTTCCCCTATAGAACCGCCTATTTTAATAATAGCAGTTCCATCAGCCATTACAGGTACTCCTTGTTCTGTATAGACTTCAGGTGTAGAAACATCAAGTTTGCTTGATAATAGGCTTAGCGGCTCTGCCTGCTGAAAGACGGGAAGGACAAAGGTTCCTCCGCCGCGGACGATTTTAAGACGGTTGCCCCCTTCATCGACATGAACATTTTTATTACCAAGATAGCTCCCCGTTACGATTAACGCTTCGTCAGGCCCTGCCGTACGATACTTTGTGATAAAAACGGCTAACAGTGCAATTAATAAAAAGAATACAACTCCGATGACAATAATGATCGGCATAGTCATTTCACATTCCTCCTTGTTTTAAATAGATTCATGCGGAGTAACCGAAAGAACTCCGTTGTTGATATCTACGACCAAAACCGTTGTTCCGTAACTGATCTGCTGATTCTCAAAGCTGACCGCTGACTTCGAGATGGTGCCGCCTATCCCTTCAATGACCACTTCACCAAACCCGTCAACAGGAACAGCTGTAATCACTTTACCGATTCTCCCTCTTAGATCATCTTCTTTATAAGCCAATGATTCCTCTGCGGATGATAATGGTACCAAAATAAAAATGTGAAGCAATATCACCAGGATGAGCGAAAGGATGCAAGAGAAAAGAGCGGTCAACAGGCTGGACAGGGGCAATATGAGCTCGCCTATATACCCGCCTGCTGAAAAACATGTGAAAAACGCGAGCACCAATGTTGGATTAAGAAACGGAATGCCTTCTGACAGTCCTGCAAATACATCTCCGAAAAATAAAAATAATAGCGTAAGACTGCCCGCAATAATAAGCGTATAAAGATAAATCGTTTGTATAGGTACGCCAAACAACTCCAAATTCCTCATCCTTTCTTCATCAATGCATTGGTGAACGGCTGCCGTTACCATTTATACGAGACATAACGAAAAAAGGTTTCGAAATTTTTAGATAAAACACCCTTTTCGAAGTGCTTTATAAATGATAATTGCTTATATATATGGTAATGTCATTTTAGGAGGAGATATGATGAGTATCTTTAATGAAGCAAGATTAGAGACGTGGAACGAAGTAAAAGGACTTTCTGACGAAAAGCTGAATCAAAAGCCTTCTGCTGAAGAATGGAGTATAAGGGAAGTTCTTGATCATTTGAAAAAAATCGATATGGCCGCACAACAAATGCTGAAGGAGCGTGTAAAGGAAGCTCCTGTTAAAGAAGTTGAAGAAAAAACGCTTGAGGTTGCACAGGACAGAAACAATAAGCGGAAAGCTCCGAGTCACCTAGAGCCTGAGCATGAATTTATTTCAGGCAGCCAAATGAAACGCGAGCTTGACGTGGTGAGAGAACAGCTGACAGCGGCAATTGCCTCGCTAAAAGAAGAAGATTTTGAGAGAGTGCTTCCGCATCCTGTGTTTCAGGAGCTGACTGTCAGACAGTGGATCGATTTTATCGGTCACCACGAAAAACGGCATCTCAGCCAGATTAAAGAAATTAAAGAAAAGGTGGGAAGGGCCTGATTATTCAGACCCTTTCTGCTTTTCGTTTGACTTTTCTATAATAGGAATTAACTTCGATTTCATCGCCTGCGTAAACAGCGCCCGGTCTCTCCACAATACAGACAATCCCTCTTATGCCCAATGCGTGGCGGACGAAAGCCGGCGCCAGCTTCGGCTTTTCCGGATAATAAGACTGAATGACTTCACCCGGCTGGATACAAGGATCATTTTCTCCCTCACATAGCAAAGCGGCACCGCTTGGAAAAATGAGCCGGCTCCCCTCTTTTAATGAAGTGAAATCGTGTATTCCGCTGACTGCGATATTTGCCCCGAGCCATTCCGGCAAAATACTCGACACTCCCATTTTTAAAGCCAACTCATCACATTCCTCTATTGAAACAATTGAAATTTGTCTGCGGTTGAAAATTTCGGTCCCCCTTGAAAACATTGGTTCTCTGGCTCCCGCTTTTTTGGTCAGTCCAAAATGCAAGTCACCGGGGATGCCGCCATAATCAATATCGAGCTTGTCCATTCGCTTTGTTACGAAACTTTCTGTATCTGCGATATACAAGCCTTCTGTTTTTGCAGTCATACGCTTCCACATCATTCGGCACCTTCCTTCTTCTTTAACATATCCATTTATGTTTCATTATCCAAAAAAATCCCGCTCTGTAAAGGAGCGGGACATCTGATTATACAGTTTTAGGTGTAAGGTTAAAACAGCGCTTGTAGATCCAATTGTATGCTTTTTCATTTAAGTCTCTAGGGTTTCCGAAGGTTTGCGGATCTTTCATCGCTTCTTTTGACAAGCGTTCGATCATATCAGGCGATACTCCCTGCTCTTCTAAAGTCGGTACTTCTAAGTCTCCGACTAGGTCATACATCCAATTAACAGATGCTTTCGCAGCTTCTTCTGTTGTCATATTGCTAGTATCAATACCGAACGCTTTTGCAATACGTGCAAATTTCTCAGGATAGCCCTTCCAGTTGTATTCCATGACAGGACCCATCATCGCAGCCACACATTGACCGTGAGCGACTGGAATAATGCCGCCAAGCGTTTGGCTCATCGCATGAGCCGCGCCCGCTGATTCACTGCCGTAAGAAAGACCTGCAAGCATCGCAGCCTGCGCCATTCCGTATCTTGCTTCCAGATCCTCTCCGTCAGCAAATGCTCTTTTAATGTAATGAGCGGCATATTCAATCGCCATTAAGGCAACTGCATCCGTGATTGGCTGAGCAAATTTCATTGTATAGCACTCAATGGCATGAGCAAGCGCATCAATTCCCGTCATGGCTGTTACATGCGGAGGCATTGAAATATGAAGCTCAGGATCAATGATGGTCAGGTGCGCTGCGATCAGCGGACCGCCCGTGTTGAACTTGAATTCTCTTTCTTCATCCGTGATAACAGCCCATTGGGTTACTTCTGAACCTGTTCCGGCTGTTGTCGGAATTGTTGTCAGCGGAGGGATCCGGTTTTCCAGCGGTTTTTTTCCATCTGCCGCTTCATAATCAAGTACGCTTCCTTCGTGTGTTGCTTCTACTCCAATTGCTTTCGCTGTGTCCATGGAGCTTCCGCCTCCGACTGCCACTAAACCATTACAGTTCTCTTTTTTGTATAGCTCAGACCCTTCATTCACAAGACGGACAGGCGGGTTTGGCTCTACTTTATTAAAGAGCACAACTTCAATGCCCGCTCCTTTTAGTGATTCGATTACAGGGTCAACGACGCCGGCTTTATAAATCCCAGGGTCTGTGACAAGGAGTGCTTTCGAAACGCCCAGCGCAGCTATTTCTTCTCCCGTATGCTTGACGGCTCCGATTCCGTGCTTAATCACAGTCGGAATTTCAAATGTGTGGAATTTGTGCATGCTTTCTACTTTCATATTTAATGTCATTATAATCTCTCCCTCTTATGAATTGAACCAATTAACCGCTGCCGGTTTTGTATTGCGATACACATGTTTGACTTCTGTATATTCTTCAAGGCCTATTTTTCCAAGCTCGCGTCCGAATCCGGACTGCTTATAGCCGCCCCATGGCGCCTGCGCAAAATACGGATGGAAATCGTTAATCCAAACCGTTCCCATTCTCAAGCGGGCTGCTACGCGTTCACACTTTTCAATATCTTTAGACCATACCGCTCCGGCCAAGCCATAGATGGTATCATTCGCAAGCGCGATTACCTCATCTTCCGAGCTGAAGGTTTCGACTGTCAATACAGGACCGAATACCTCTTCCTGAACAATTCTCATATTCGATTTACAGTTTGAGAAAATAGTAGGTTCATAGAAAAAGCCGTTTTGTAGCGCAGGGTCTTCCGGACGTTTGCCGCCTGTCTCGAGCTTCGCGCCTTCTTCTATTCCGATCTCTACATATTTTTCTACCTTTGCCCTGTGCTCTGCAGAAATAAGCGGACCGCTTTCTGTCTCTGCGTCAAAACCATTTCCGAGTTTTATGCGTTTTGCCCGTTTGACAAGCTCTGCTAAAAATTGATCGTAAATAGCATCTTCAACAAGCAAGCGGGAACCGGCGGAGCATACTTGGCCGGCGTGGAAAAATACAGCGTTTAATGCCTGATCGACCGCAACTTCTAAATCTGCGTCCTTGAAAACGATATTTGGATTTTTCCCGCCCAATTCAAGCGCGATTTTTTTAACGTTTCCGCTTGCCGCCCGCATGATTTTTTTGCCTGTTTCGATTCCCCCTGTAAATGAAACCAAATCGACGTCTTCGTTTGCGGCAAGCTCGTCGCCCACTGTTGCTCCCGGTCCAAGGACGAGATTTGCGACACCTTTTGGAACACCCGCTTCTTCCATCAGCTTGAACACTTTGATTGTCGTTAGCGGCGTGATCTCACTCGGCTTCATGACGATCGTATTTCCTGCAGCCAGTGCAGGCGCGATTTTCCAGCTCGCTTGCAGGAGCGGATAATTCCATGGCGTAATCTGGCCGCAAACCCCGATTGGCTCTCTGATGATTTTGCTTTCTGAATCAGGGATCGGAGAAGAAATGATCTCTCCACCATCTTTGTCTGCCAATCCGGCGTAATATTGAAATACATTGGCGATATCGTCCATATCGGCCTTACTTTCTTCGAGTGTTTTTCCCGTATCAAGAGATTCAAGTTCAGCCAGCTCATCAAGATCACGTCTAATTAATTCCGCAATTTTCAGAACAATTTTCCCGCGTTCAAGCCCGGATAGAGATGACCATTCTCCTTTGTCAAAGGCTCTTCGCGCGGCTTCGATCGCCTTGATGGCGTCCTCTCGCCCTCCCTCGCTTACGGTTGCAATTTCTTCTTGATTAAATGGGTTGATAATGTTGCGGATCTGCTCTTTTTCGGCGCTGATCCATTCACCGTCAATGTATAATGTTTGACTCATATAAGCCTCCTTGACGTAAATAAAGTTTGTTAAATAAAAATTTAATGTTTTTAACAACCTTAATCTAACATATGGTTTTTAAACTGTCAAAGCCCCATTTTGATTTTTCTTTTTGACTTTTCTTTATGTTTCGTTAAGATAAAGAACATAAAGAAATAACTTAACGAATTTAATTCTCTAAAGGAAAAGAGGGTCAGTATGGATGAAAATCCAGAATTTGCAGTTATAGAACAGGCTCGGGATCTTGTTATCGACTCCATTGCTGAAACGATGGATCTTTACGGAATTACCCGCAGTGTCGGGATTTTATATGGGACGATGTATATGCGGGATGAGATGACGCTTGACGAAATGCGTGAGGAATTGCAAATGAGCAAGCCAAGCATGAGCACAGGTGTCAAAAAACTTCAGGACTTAAATGTGGTGAAAAAAACTTTTCACCGGGGCATCCGCAAGCATACATTTGTAGCTGAAAAAGATTTTTTCAAATTTTTCACGAATTTCTTTCCGCCTAAATGGGAGCGGGAAGTTCAAGTAAATGTAGCAGCGATTGAGGAAGCCCAGGCTGATTTACAAGAGGTTTTAAACAAGGAAGGCCTCAATGAAGACCTCAAAAATGAAGCGCTGCAGCTTTACGAGCAGCTGGAAAGCTCTAGAGCCTACTATGATTGGCTGAAACGGCTTGCTGAATCGGTGCAGAGCGGGGAAATTTTTAAGTTTATACCAATCGAAAGAAAGTAAAGAAGAAAACGTCTGGGAAACCGGGCGTTTTTCTGTTCGTTTGTATGTAATTACTACAAATTTGAAAAATACGGGAAAAACACCCCATTTACTTCCAAAATGTTTGATGTTAATTTTATGTAGGTAAAATTTGTATTTGGCCATTCAGTGGAGGTGAAAAGCGGGCAGGCCTGTAAATTTTTTAACTTTTAAGGGGGAATTTTATTATGAAACGTAAATTATTATCTTCTTTGGCAATTGGTGCATTAAGTCTCGGTTTACTCGTTTCTGCACCTACAGCTTCTTTCGCGGCTGAATCTAAATCAACTTCCGCTCATACTGAGTCTACTATGAGAACACAGTCAACAGCTTCATTGTTTGCAACAATCACAGGGACCAGCAAAACAGAATGGTCTTTCTCCGATATCGAATTGACGTACCGTCCAAATACGCTTCTCAGCCTTGGTGTTATGGAATTTACATTGCCAAGCGGATTTACTGCAAATACAAAAGACACAATGAACGGGCGTGCGTTGCGTGAAACACAGATCCTTAATAACGGGAAAACAGTAAGGGTTCCTCTGGCACTTGATTTGTTAGGAGCTGGCGAATTCAAATTAAAACTAAATAACAAAACACTTCCTGCCGCTGGTACATATACTTTCCGTGCGGAGAATAAATCATTGAGCATCGGAAATAAATTTTACGCCGAAGCCAGCATTGACGTGGCTAAGCGCAGTACTCCTCCGACTCAGCCATGCGGCTGCAACTAAACATGAAGACCGGTTAACGCCGGTCTTTTTTGTGTTTTAACCTCCCCTTTTCCCTCTATTTCCAATTATCTTTTTTCTGGTTTAAAATTTAAATTGACAAACTCTAGAAACAGGAGTAAATTCTTGAGTGTTCAATTTCATAAGAGGCTCTTTTACCGCTTAATCAAACACGAACGGGGGAACCAACGATTGGCTGTTTTATTCACAGCCTAGGGGTGAATCTTACTTAGTAAGAGGGGGTACTCTGAATCCCTAATCCGACAGCTAACCTCGTAGGCGTATCCAGAGAGGAGGTCTATTAGCGGCCATTCTTCGAGATGGTCTTTTTTGCTTCAAAAACGTTAATTTTACTAAGGGAGTTATGAACATTGGGAAAAATAAAAAATAAGCAATTTGCCGTGATTGGGCTGGGCCGGTTTGGCGGAAGCATTTGCAAAGAGCTGCACAGAATGGGGCATGAGGTCCTTGCAATTGATATCAACGAAGAAAAGGTAAATGCATACGCTTCTTACGCAACTCATGCGGTGATTGCCAACGCCACCGAAGAAAACGAATTGCTATCGTTAGGAATACGCAATTTTGAATACGTGGTTGTTGCGATCGGAGCGAATATTCAAGCAAGTACCCTGACCACCTTATTATTAAAGGAATTTGACATCCCGAATATTTGGGTCAAAGCTCAAAACCATTATCACCATAAAGTGCTTGAAAAAATAGGCGCTGACCGTATCATTCACCCTGAAAAGGACATGGGCGTCAAGATCGCACAAAGCCTTTCTGATGAGAACGTTTTAAATTACATTGATTTATCTGATGAGTACAGTATTGTCGAGCTGCTGGCAACACGCAAGCTTAATTCAAAATCAATTACTGATCTGAATGTAAGAGCAAAGTACGGCTGTACAATCCTTGCCATTAAACACCATGGAGATATCCGACTTTCTCCAGCACCCGGAGACATCATTCACGAACAAGATTGCCTGGTGATCATGGGGCACAAAAAGGATATTAGACGTTTTGAAAACGAAGGGATGTAGACAAAGGTGACACTTCAAAAGGATAAAGTGATCAAATGGGTTCGTTTCACACCGCCTCAAGTGCTTGCAATTGGTTTTTTTCTAACCATTATCATCGGGAGTGTGCTGTTAATGCTCCCGATTTCTGCAGCGAAGCCATTATCATGGATCGATGCCCTTTTTACTGCAGCTTCCGCTACAACTGTAACAGGGCTTGCAGTTGTTGATACCGGTACAGATTTTACAATTTTCGGGCAAACTGTCATCATGGGGCTGATTCAGATCGGCGGTCTTGGGTTTATGACTTTTGCTGTTTTGATCGTCATGATATTAGGAAAGAAAATCGGATTAAAAGAACGAATGCTGGTTCAGGAAGCCTTAAACCAGCCGACAATCGGCGGTGTCGTAGGTCTTGTCAAGGTTCTGTTCCTGTTTTCGATCAGTATTGAGCTGATAGCAGCTCTTATCTTATCCATCCGGTTTGTGCCCCAGTATGGCTGGGCATTCGGCTTGTTTGCCAGTCTGTTTCATGCAATATCTGCTTTTAACAATGCCGGATTTTCGTTGTGGCCGGATAACTTGATGAGCTTCGTTGGAGATCCTACAATTAACATCGTGATTACTTTTTTATTTATTACAGGAGGGATCGGATTTACAGTTCTGTTTGACATCATGAAAAACCGGCGATTCAAAGCCTTTTCCTTACATACGAAGCTCATGCTTACAGGTACATTGATTCTGAATGCAGTTGCTATGCTGGTGATTTTCACTTTAGAGTATAGCAACCCCGGCACGCTCGGCCACCTGCATATAGGAGATAAACTGTGGGCTTCCTATTTTCAGGCTGTAACGCCGAGAACCGCAGGCTTCAATTCCCTCGATATTGGGAGTATGAGAGAAGGAACGATTGTATTTACGTTATTATTGATGTTTATCGGAGCAGGCAGCGCTTCAACAGCGAGCGGTATTAAACTGACCACGTTCATCGTGATTTTAATGTCTGTTATCGCTTATCTGCGAGGAAAAAAAGAAACGGTTATTTTCCGCCGCTCCATCAAATACCCGATTATCATAAAAGCTCTAGCTGTCAGCGTCACCAGCTTGTTCATTGTGTTTTTAGGAATTTTCGCCCTGACGATCACAGAACAAGCACCGTTTATCCAAATTGTGTTTGAAACCTTTTCAGCATTCGGAACTGTCGGTCTATCAATGGGATTGACTCCCGAACTCACAGAAGCGGGAAAATGTATCATTATTGTCATCATGTTCATCGGAAGAATTGGTCCTCTGACGTTCGTGTTTTCATTCGCGAAAACAGAGAAATCAAATATTCGTTATCCTGATGGTGAGGTGTTTACGGGGTGATAGTAAAAAATCCGGCGTGCAGGCGCCGGATTTTTTTTATGATTCGATATGAGATTGATTGTGTCTTTTTTCCTGCTCCGCGATGATTTCGTTATCTTCTGCGTTATCACGGGTCACTTTTTGTGTAAGAATCGCACCGACCGCTACAAGTATCATAACGGCAATATAATAGCCTTTTTCATTGAGTTCCAGATTATCAGCATTATAGAGTCCGACACTAAACAAAAATACTCCCGCAAAAAAAGTGAAATAAGCTAATACTGTAAAAGCAACCGTGTTTCTCCGTCTATATTTCTGCATCTTTGTTCCTCCTGAAAACATAGTCAATAAGTGATAACTTCCGTGGAATATTATACCTCAAATTCCCCTGAATGGAACATAGAAATAAAAATACCAGTAAAAACAGCTTAGGTTGCTTCCTTTATTTCAACAGCTGAATCGTCAATCCAACCGATGAGCTTATCATTGATTTGAAATTGGTACCATACGGACTGGCCCTTCTGCTTTTTAGATACTACCTTTATGTCCTTTCCGATGTAAGATTGGGCAGAGGTAAGTCTTATGGACCTATCATCAGTAGAAGGCTTGGACCATACGTCTTGAACGGCACTGTCTTTAATGGAGCCGATGAAATCCACAGATTTCAAGGATGGATTGACCTCATCGTACGCATCTAAATCATATTTTTCCACAATAGCGCTGAGTTTGTCAGCGTAATCAGGATCTGTAGCATATCCTGCTGTTTGCAAGGCGGTTGCCGCTTCCTTATAATCCCCAGCATCAAGCACCGGTTTATACTTCTTTTTATTCCATGATGTGCCGCGGACAAACAATTGGGCATGGTCATCCATAGATTCAAAAAACGTGCTGTATTTGCGAAACTTTGCGCGAATGGTTTTTCTTTCCCCTTTTTCAAATTCATCCGTTTCCATCGTGACGTGATGGCCTTTATAATTTCCTTTTACACCAAAAAGGTTATTGGCCTGAGTAGCAAGCTCGCTGTTCCCCCAGTCAGATTCGAGAATGGCCTGAGCGATCGTGATGCTGGGGAGGACATGATATTTCTCATACAAAATTTGCGCATGCCCGGACAGGCTGTCAATAAATACTTGCTGTTCATCAATTTCTTCAGGTTCTTTGGCTGTTTCAATCGGTTTTGATAAAGTTGTGGCTAAAACAAAAAAGGCTAACGGAATCGATACAATGAAAAATAGTGTAATCAAGAGTCTGCGTTTTTTCAGTTTTTTACGGGCCATGAATACCTTCCTTCGAGTTAAAAGATTACGAATGTAAAAGAATCTACCTTTTAGAATTTTACTTTGACTTCTAATATTTTTCAATTCTTTAGGCAGAAAGTTGGGAAAAGATTGCAAACAAAAAACCTTTTCACTAGAAATGGTTCAGATTGTTGACAAAATCCTTGAAGTCTAGGAAGGACGACATTGGAGCCGACTTCCGCAGGATGCGGTAACAGCGGCGTTTGAGCAGGACACTCAGGATAAAAGAAATCATGATAAGGAGGCATCATAGAATCTTGCAGAGCTAGATAGATCGGACGGGCGCCGAATTTTTTCCTCAGCAGCGGACCTGCCGGCAAAAATAATGCAAAGGCCATATTGCCGAATAATATTTGATTCACTGATATGAAGTCCCTCCGACCGTCTTCTGAACAAGGCCTTGAACTGACGACAATGCCGTGTTAAACATTAATCTCGGCCCGACAGCTAAAACAGCGAGCAAAGAAATCATCCAACAGTGTTTTGTCTTCATGTTGTCATTCCTTCCTATAAATGCATACGAAACACATCATTTTAAAAAACAAAAGAAGCTAATAGATTTTGCATGCCATTAGCTTTCATTCTAATACTCTACCTATCATGGGAAATGATATTAATTTAAATATGTGAAAAAGTGATCATATGTTCAAGTATTGTTCCTAATCGATTAGGTTTTTCTAATGACAGAAATTTCAAGTATAAAACAAAAGCCTGAACAGCTTTTGCCCGATATCGTAATTTTGAGCCAAAGCGGGCTAAAACTTCACTTATGAGTCCCTGCTTACTCCCTCAGGCGACCATTTTAAAGTTCACCGGAAAATCCTGTCGTGACATGTTCAAAAAAACAGCAAACGAACCTTTCCCTCAAAAACAAACAAAAAAACCCTTATAGAATAAGGGTTTAAAGGTATGGAGCCAAGGGGGCTCGAACCCCTGACCTCTACGCTGCCAGTGTGGAGATGGGTTTCTGATACGAACAGACGTTTTATACTCAAACCCTATTTTATAGGGTTTTCTTACATAAGTTTCTGATTGAAAATATTCTTTTTTGATTAAAAATGAGGAAGTTGGTCCCCAATTCGTCCCCATCTGTCCCCAAATCCAAATTATTGACAAAGGAACTTACGTTCGAATATCATCCTTGTAGGAGATGATCAAATGACTGATTTTGAACGGAAAGTATATCAGATCATAGTGAACATGCAGTTATATGGTAAGAATCCAACTTTGAACGATTTGAAAAGGAAAACAGGAAAAAGTGAAGAGGATATTCGTGCAGCTGTGAAGAACCTTTTGATGAAAGGTGAATTGAAGTGGGATAAGCAACAAAAAAAGTGGATAATAAATTAAAATAATTAAAAAAAGCTCACCAGTTGGTGGGCTCTACGCACTTGTTTCTTGTAAACTAATAATTTTAAAAAAATTTTCATTAGGATGATCTTTTTTCACTTTCATTCTCATGCTATCTAAAGTATCAGTAGTGACGAAATACAAATTATGTTTTATATTACTTTGAGTCAACTCTCGATTTAAATATTTCATAAAACTCATCTCTGGACATTTAATTCTATCTGGTCTTACTTTACACTCAAAAAATTCCCCATATTCTCCATTCCAAAAACCGAGGTCTACCGTTGTTCTACTAAAACACTCAGGATTATTTTCATCATTATGACTAGGACAATGATATTTTAATTCGTTAGGATAACCATCCTTATCCATAATAACGACTTGTGCCCCCCAGCCAAAAGATTCTGCATTCACTATTGATTGGCTGTATCTCCCTAGCAATAAACCTTCTGTTAATGTGCCTCTAAGTTTATTTAAATCGTAGTCGTCGTTACACTCTGAAACCGCCTTTTCTAATATATCAATAAGTGTTTGTCCATCTTCAAACAAAGAAAACTTAGTTTTAAACAACATTAATAGTTTGGGGATGTTATCTATACTCCATTTAGTTCGAATAACTTTGATTAAAGATAAACATGATTCTCTTTTTACAGAAAAATGATTTGCAATTTCTATGGCGGTTGACACAAAACTATCAATTTTATCTTTTCTAACAAAGGTAATACTCATAGTTACTCCGACTTTTCCATGTTTTCGTTTAAGGATTCAAGTATGTCCATTGTAGGAATTGTGTAAACGGGGAAACCCATTCTTGATAATAGACTTGATACACATTCTCTGGCTTATGGGAGTAATAAAGGGACAACAGAGTGCAAATTATATTCTTCAAAACCCTGTTTATCTATACTTTCGTCTAACAATTCAGTCTTTCCTAAATAGACTACATCGATTAAAAAAGGACCATCTTCTTTAAAATGTACTTTCGCATGTAATTTTATATGTGCTTCCCTATCTGATATGACTTCAACGTGCCTGTTCAGTTCAAGAGAAAGATTTCTATTTTTAGAACTAGCATCTAAAAGCGAACAATTTATTGAATGTAATTTCACTTCTCTTAATTGAACCGCTGTTTTTATTAACTTGTAGTATTCAAAAGTTTCCATATGTAAATTCCTCCATATAAAAAGGGACCTGCTCAGCAGATCCCCAGTCTAACGTTCCTGATACAAGTTCGCCAATTATATAATCATCAATTATTTCGTAAGCATTTTCTTCAATTGCAATCTCAATTGAATGTGTAGTTTCTATTTCATCTTCTATAGAAGCTGCAATCTCATTACAAGAAGATATATATTCCGGCAAACTGTTTACGAACGAAATAATACACGCTCTAACTTCTTCTGGATCTGAAAAATCCATCTCGTTTTCTAATACAAACTCATCAATTTCAATCATCGCAATTAGTTTTTCATTATCAGGTAAATTGCTGAAGTCAATATTATGAAGTCGAGGCAGGCCTTTTTCTAATAACCATTCTAAAAATGGTTCATCCAAGGACTTATCCCTACTTTCATATGCTTTTTGAATAAGTTCATTGATATCTTTAGAATCGCTAATAGAAAAATATTCGCTTAGAGCATCACGGCACAAAATTAACATTCTGTCAACAGACTCATTAACTTTGGTTTCTGCGTACATTGGCTCCAATTCGAACCATTCTCTTATATTCATAATAAGCACCTCCCGACAAATAACCATATATTATATCCAATATTGCACAAGAAAACAAGTGGAAAATTTTTGTTTATCTTGCCTTAATATACTACAGCAACTCTCAGTTTACAAGAGAAAAGTTTGTTCTATTTTGTACATACCCTTACGGAATCCTTATGAATCATGCATTGAGCACACGAAATTTTTTTAAATTGTTTAAAACCATTTTAGTCGGAATTTTCTTAAATTATTCCATGAATATATTTCAGTTCCCTTATTGAAGCAAAGTTTTTAGTTAAGTGGCAAACGTATGACGAATAAAAACCCTCCTCAACTTGAGAAGGGCTTCACTCATCATACGGCCGGTACTTCTTCCGGCCGGCTTCTAATTCTTTTTTCTTTTCTTCTAGGTCAGTTCGAAGAAACAAGCTTATCCCTCTCAATTTTTTAATTGGATTAAGCTTTCCGCTGCTTATAAGCTGGCTCATGCGTGCCCGATTAACCCCGAGTAACTCTGCTGCCTCGTTAGTGGTGAGGACTTCACGTCTAATGAAGTCCTCGACCTCCTGACGGCTTTTCAAATGGTATTCCATGTTATCTTCTCCTTAAATCCTTAATGATCGTGTAAATGGTTAACGTTAAGACAAAGATCATAACGCCTGTTGTAAAAGGGTTTGTCCAAAATGAGCGCAGACCAATGGATGCAACACTAAGCAGTATCATGGAAAAAATGAATGTTTGTTTTCTCTTCATATTGTATGCTAGACTGTTTATAATTATATTGAGAAGCGAGCGACCAACTCGCTTCCCTTTACACTTAGTCCTTCTTATTATTCTTCTTTGCATCGTGTGATTGTTGGGCAATCCATGCGATTGATGCAACATAGAAGATAATTTGAAGGACTTTTAACATATTGTCTAGCATTTCCTCACCTCCTTATACTCTTATTATACACTATCTATAAACAATTGTATATAGGTTTAATAAAAAAAAGTTCTGCTCCGTTAAAATAATAACTGGATAAGGGAAACATCATTTTTTATACCATTAGACACATTACGGATTGCTCAATTTTTATATAACTGTTGGAAACGGTTTTTCCGTCTGCGATAATTAAATAAGAGGTGAAATCAATGAATGGTATAGAGTTTTTAGAGTCCGTGTCTCAACTGGGACAAATAATTTTATTGTTCTCCGGCTACGCCCTTTATTGGAGATTAGGTAAAACAAAAAAAGAACGAAAACTTACAAAATATGAAACTTTTCTGAGGTTCTTTGTATTGTTCGGCATATTTGCATGGGCACTTTCGTTTCTTGCTTTGCATTTATGGTAATAATCTTCTGTCGATATTTGGCTTATTTTGTCTAATTTGCTTAATTCTAAATTAAATTCCCTTTTTCTTGAAAAAATGTATGTTACTATTAAATTGCTTTACCATTTCAAAAAAGGGGGAGTTCTCACATGTTGAAAAGATTGTTTTTTCTGGCGTCAGTTTTCTTTCTTGCTATTGCCACAATAGCACCAGCAGCTTCAGCAACAGAATTGAATCCGGAGGACGGTTTAGATGGCTTAACTGAAGAACAAATTGAAAAGTCTGTAGCAGAAGTTGAGTACATCTTTACTAAAATTTTAGTTTTTGACAAAGAGAAGGGGTATACAGTCAATGAGGATGAGCTTGAAAAAGCTCCTTATCCTCCAGGTCAAAAAGAGGGCATGATCGCTTTCGCTAATTATATGAATAAGGAATATAATTATACGGATGTGAAAATCAGTAGTGTTCAAGGATGTTTAGAAGATGCACTTAACTTAAGTAAAGGTGCTTTGAACCAAGTTCAAAAAGCCATTCAAAATGGCGATTGGTTGACTGTTGTAGGATTTCTAGGAACTATAGGTTTAGCAGTTTCCCCACCAGCAGTATTTGCATTCTTCCTGCTCTGTGGTGCTCCAGTGGCAAAGATTGCTCCACAAGAAAATTGATAATGAATTTTAAAACCCCTTCTACAGCAGAAGGGGTTTATTTTATTTTATTTTATTTTAATTTCGCTTCAAGTTTCGCTTTTGTTTTCGGTCCATAAATGCCGTCAGCAGTCAGGCCACTTACTGACTGAAACCGTTTGACTGCATTTGCTGTTTTCGGACCATAAACGCCATCAATGCCGTTATTCTTCGCCCCTTTATCTGGATAGAAGTAAAGAGCAGCCAGAGCATTTTGAACCTGTCTAACCTTCGTACCTTTCGTCATCGGACTTGTCAATTTAATAACTCCGGAAGGCAGCGCATATGACGTTTTTTTGCTGCTTGGTTTAGGGCTCGAAGTGCTTGAGCCTGTGAGCTTTAATACTTGGCCGACCTTGATCAAGTTCGGGTTTTTGATACCGTTCAAGCTTTGCAGGGTTGCCACACTCACCCCGTGCTCTTTTGCAATTGCGGAAAGAGTATCGCCTTTTTTGACTGTGTAAGTGCCCCCAGAAGCTTTAGGCGCAGATGATGACGGTTTAGAAATTGTCTTTCCTCCCAGCGCCTTCAATTCTGCTTCAATGGCAGATTTAACCTCGTCCCATCTTCCCTCTGACAAAATACGGTGCGGGCAATACTTTCCGCTCCAATCTTGGTGCTTTCGTACACGATCAATACCCCAACCGCGTTCTTTAAGCAGCTGCGCCACAAATTTAATAGCCAGCTTTTCTGCCGCGTAATATTTAGCCCCTCCTGACTTGCTGTAACAGATTTCAACGCCGATAGACTTACGGTTCCCGGGGCCATTTGTCCCGTCTCCAGTGTGCCATGCATTGCGATTTAACGGCAGTCCTTGAATAACCTCTTTGTCATCAACAGCAAAGTGAAAACTCGTTGAACTGGTGTTTCCTGTCATGTAGCTGACCTCGTTAGCAGCTGACGCATCATTGTACGTGTTGTGAATGGTGATGTATTCAGCATCCAAGTAATTCGGGCATTTCAAAGCGTATTTTGCTTCTGATACAAGGTTCTTTTTCACTGCAATTGTCATGAAAATCTCTCCTATTCTGTTTTTGAAATAAAAAGAGCCGCTGGATTACCCAGCAGCTTGTTCATCTTTTTTTGTTGTTTGTTCGTTTTCTTCTTCAATTACATGAAGTCGGTCCGTAATTGCAGCCGGAATCTTTACGCCGATTTGTGCCAGGTTCTCCGTAATGGAAAGCCCTTCATTGGCGATATAAAAAAGAACGGTTCCAAATGTGAGAACACCGTTCAGGTTGAGAATGGTATCAATAATGTTTGCCACAATAACCACCAAAAAGCTGAGCATCTTCCGAACGTAACCGAACCAAGCACTCCGGCTCCGCAGCTTCTTAAATTTCCATGCCTTGATTACACCTGTTATGACGTCAATTATGCTGAGGACCAGTAATAAATCGAGATATTTCACACCTCCGAACAGGTAGATCCTCGCTAAATCCAATGTTTCAAAATTGATAAACACAGTCGTTTCCTCCATTTCGTTTGATCACCTCCTTAGAGGCAAAATAAAAAAGCCGCTTCTCCGCCGCTTAATTTTTCTTTTGATTTAGTTTTACTGGGCCTTTCAAGTTGTTGAGATTCTTTTCTAGCTTCTCGATGTGCTCCTTCAGATGCTGGATTTCTTGATCTTTTTCCGCTAAAGTCTGTTTGTCTTTTTCAATCATGTACTGGTATGTCATGATTATATCTTCAGCATTCATCCAGTTTTGGCGATAACCTGCCGCTTTTCTTTCGAATAGCTCCGCTTTCGTTTCTAAGTCTAATTCTCTTTTGTTATTTTCCTCCACATTAAACTCTCCTATTCTGTTTGGTCAGGATAAGCATTTCCGCGCTCAAGTGATGTTATTTCGTCAAATTCCACTTGTGTAATTCGTCCTGTTTGAACGTGTGTTTTTAGCTCAATGGTTAAAACAGTTCCATTTTTCCAGCAATCTTCAAAAAAGTTGTAAAATGCGCTCCGTCCTTCCATTGTGCTCCCTCCGATATTAAGACTGATTCACCATTAAAACATTACACATTCTTTGTAGATTTAAAATCTGTTCATGCAATGTTTCTTCTGTTTCTTGTGGTTCTGGCTCTGTGCTAGGAATCTCAATCGGTTCTATTTTCATGTCCATTTCTCCTTTACCTCATTCTGACTGTGTCGGATACTCCCCTTTTGGATAGACGTGAAATGTGCCTGTTATTTCTCCAGACGGTGTAATAGTGCAATCGAACACGCTATACATAAGCATATACTCTGTGCTGTCGATGTAGGTAGGGTGGTATCCGTCGGAATCAGCAATAAATCGGAATAGCTTATATTCCACCGTCTTTGTTTCTTTAACGTAGACGATATTTAAGCTGTAAAACACATTCCTGCTGTCGTGTACCACTACATCAAACTCATCAGGCTCCATTTGAAAAATCTGTTCTTTATATTCTGGGTGCTTTAAAGTGCATCCAGTAAGCGTGAATCCTGTTTCTGTTTCGCTTATTTTTAACCCCTCAATATATGCGAATGGGCTTTCTCTTCTAGTTTCGGTTTCTATCATATTCATAACTCTCCTTATGCTTTTTCGTAAAATATAGCCAATCTAATGGTGACTGTTGTTGCCGCCACGTCTTTCGCTCCCGTTCCCCTTACATGAACAGCGAATTTTTCAGAACTCTGGCTCATTATACCAACGGTGACGTTATTCGCATTTTTGCCATAAGGTGTCGCCATTACAGCGAAAATATTTTTTCCGCTCCTTGATAGTTACCATCTACCATATTGTACCAACTATAGGCGTATGCGTACGCTCCGCCTGAAGCGCCCAAAGTTACATCTATTTGAGTGATACAAACAAGCAGATTATTTTGCAACGCGCCGTGAATGTCTGTGACTAGTGATGTTACGTTTCCACCAACTATTTTTTCTTGCGTTGTAAATTGGTCATCGCCCGGCATTATTGTTGATTTTTTAGGTAATTCAACGGGCGCTCCTTCGAATACAGTTCGTTTTGATGCTTTCATGCGTATGCCACCACCAACAACCGTTTCAAAGTTTAGTGGTTGCAAGCTCAATAGTGTAGAACTTCCTGAGATAACGGCTCTGTTCGTAAAATTAGCGTTGTATTGATCATTGACATCTATACCTTTTCGGTACCCCTCTAACGTAAAAATGTCTTTTGGAACGTTTACTGTCGTAGTATTCGTTATGACAATTTTACCCGCTCCATAACCATATTTCGTGAAATCTCCGTACATTTCAACAACCGCCAAATCATTCACGTTGTTATATTCTCCTGCACCCTTAACAGAAACTTTGCCATCGCTAATTGAAACACTTCGATATACGTCTTTCCCGCTCCCGTCTTGATAATCTACACCGGATTCTTGATAAAAAAGGGAGGAATTTATTTCCGTCGCGGTGTATTCTGCATATGTTCCACTAGCTGTTGATCTCTTATATTGATAAAGCTTCTCTCCATCAAAATAAGAATCGAAGTTGTTATTTGTGTTCAACGCTTGGAATTTACCGCCTCTGATCAATGAACCCGTGATATTGATTGCATTAATCGTTCCTGACGTAATCAAATCGGCGGACAGCTCTTTGATCTTAGCGCTTGTGATGGCTGCGTCTGCGATATGGACGGTATCAATAATGGCTTCTTGCAAATGCGCTCGTGCAATAGCAGCATTTTGTATGGCTGCTGTTCCTATGGCCGCCTCTGCTACCTTGGCGCTTGTGATAGCCGCATCCGCAATAATGGCAGATGTAACAGCACCGTCAGTGAGTTGTGTGTCGTATGGGCTGAATCCGAAAGACATTCTTACGTTCCCTCTTCTAATCTGCACTTTTCTTATTGTGAAGTTAGCGCTATCTGTGAGATTTTGTGTTCTCCCTCCTAGACAAACGCGACCATCAGTTAGAGTTGCTGGGGAAACAAAAGGAAGATCAAACCTTACAAATTCATCAGTTGGATAACTCGACAAATCGGTGAAGTTGTTCGTTAAATTGTACTGCGTGCCACTATTCGACCTGACCTGTATATATGAAAAGTCGTTCAATGTTTCTCGTTTCAACTCAAATGATAGGGTGTAAGTTTCGCCTTTCGTTAATTTAAGTGAGTTTCTACCACCTGTGGTGAACCCGAACGACGTGTATTCTGTTGTGTTTTTTGTCACGCTTAACTCATTGAAGCCATTTACCTCGTTGACACTTACTATAGAATCAACCCTTAGAATGTCGCTCAATCTCAACAATGAACCAGGTAGTATATTAGCCTCTTCAAAATTTCGGGAAATAGTGTCCGCTGTGACGGCTAAATTCGCCAGCTTGTCTGCTGTGACTGCACCGAAAAGAATGTCATCGGTCATAATTCGCTGGGTTTTTGCCGAAAATTCAGCTGTAAATTCGCTTGCTTTGCCGTGATAGTTAACAGATCGAATGCGATAGTACCAAACATTATCAACACCAGCATTTTCATGCAGAAAGCCGCTTTGCTTACCACGCCATAGTCGGTTTTCAATAGACGGAGTGAATCCTGTCGTTTGTGAGCCATAAACCTCATACGCAGCAATATAAGAAGAAGGATCATAGTCCCAAGTGATGCTAGTACCTGAAAAAAGCCCCTTAACAGCTACGTTAGCAGGGACTGAGGGTACAATGTCAGGGAAACTGCCATCAGTGACTTCACCGACAGACGGCTTTCTTTCCCAAGTACCTCGATTCTTGTCGAGTATAGTTTCTATCTGATTAATCCGCTTATCACCTTGAAGCACTGATAAAAACTGACCAATCTCCACAACGCAGGTATTGTCTGGATCTGTGATGTCATATTCCATTGATATGATGCGCTGCGACGTTTCTATCGGAATAGCAAAGTTTCGGTCTATGGCAATTGTCGTATCGCCCAGCTCAACGTGCTCATGCTCATAACCTGGTACATTCTGAAGCAATTGAACTGACAGCTCATAATTCACCTCAGTTTTTGATGCTGTTGTAATGAGATGGTTGTATGTGGCTTTTAAAAGCTCCGCTGGATCAGTTATATCTTCATTGTTGTATTGCCCTTCTCTGTGGATCAATTCACCGTTTTTCAGGCGCCCCAGCCTTTTTAATAGACCCGGATCGCCAACCCATTCCTGCCCCAGTGGTTTATCCACAGGATCGCCTTTTGATTTCTTCCACTCTACTTCTGAGAAGTCAATAAACCGCGAATAACCGCCCGTCTCCTCACCGTCTTCGTCTGTTGAGGCAATAGAGGCGCCATATCCCCACAGCGCTGTCAATGGGTAGCTGATGACAGTTCTTTTGATATTCTCTGTATCTTTATCTATCTCAAAGCGTTTCCCGCTGTCTTTTCCTCGTCGTGGCAATATCTTGATAATTCTCTTTGTGATCTTATTTCCATCAAATTCAATAGAATCTTGAAGCTCGCCGCCCCAGATGTTTATCACTTCAGCAATACATTCCAAAGCTGTTTTCTTATAAAACGTGGTGGAATTTGTACCGAGTTCAGCGCTTACCTCAGCCACCCACCGGGAACGAGCAAGCACGTTGTCTAAAACAAATTGAGCTGTTTTATCAGTTGGCCGGAAGTCTTTCACGAAGGTTTCTGCCAGCTCCATCATGGCAGCTTCACATGTAACCAGTGTATTAACCTCTGAGTTTTCATCTGTATCATCGAGCTCTTTGATTACAAACAATCGGAGAATGCCGTCTTTATCTCTAAAAATGACTTGATTCTCCTCAAACAAATAGCGCGCATCAGGATGGGAAGCATCTGCTACAAAAGAAAAAGAAGAGCCTTTATTCAGCTCTTCTTTGTATTTGGCATCCCAAAATCTGCACGCTTCTTGTCCGTCGCTGGACAGCACTGTCAGCACTTGATCATCTGGTGAAAGAATATACATGTCAGCCATTAACGGACCTCCTTACAAATAAGCCTCATCGAATTTGATGCTGCTTGCGTGGCTTAACTTCAATTTAGTTGGTACTTTTGGTGGCAGCGTGAACCACTCAGATTGTATTTGTAGCGCAGTCATGATTAATTTGCCGCTGCATGTCACTTTTCTCTTTGATGAATCGATAATGAGAGTGTCGCCGGCTATGAAGTTGTACACGACTTTTATTGTCTTAGAAACAGATCCATCACCATTTAAAATAGCCACCTCATATGAAGTGGCCGCCTCTTTAAAAGCGCATTCGATTTTAGGTTCAATCTCCGCATACCCCGGGTTTGTGAAAACCTGTATCCCCGTATTTAGTTCTGATTCCGCAGCCGCTCCATACTTTTTAGGATCAGGGCAGATAAAAGTAAGCGTAGCCTGTTGAAAGCCGTCCTTCTCTTCGCCCTCAGATACGCTCTCAAAAATTGCATAATAGATTCTGTCAGGCTCATCATGGAAAATGAGTGGTTTCGGCTCCTCCGCATGCAAAATATAAGTCAGTTCTTCTTGCTTCTTCTTCAATTCCTCTTCACTAGTGAAAGCAAAAAGAACATCTATGGTTATCGTTCTTATTGGTAGCCTTGTGCCACGGAAGAAACCGCCGGGACGGTTCCCGATTGTGGCTGCATTTACCTCTCGGCTCATTACTCCCCGCCCAGTGGTTGATTTCACATAAAAGAAGGGTGAAATATCGATCCCATTGAATGTGATTTTCCACTGGTTGGGCAAAATCTCCTGATAGTTGATCAATTAATTCTCACCCTCCTTGCATTTGATCTTCTTTGTGCGTCTGTCACAGGCTTCTCTACGCCCTGCCCGACTTTCTTGCTGTCCATTTCAATGACGATAGTTCTTTCAGGAAGTTCAAGGTTTTTAACATCTGCACTCAGTTCTTTTCTGACAGTGCCGAGGTCGCTTCTAGATATGGATGTATCATAAGCAAAATTCATATCTTTCTGCTCGATATACATCGCATCACCGATTGTACTTATTGCATTCTGAACAGCATTGATCCCATACTGAATCCCCGCTGCTATATTAGTGGAAACTGTATTGCCTATATCGAAGCTTTGAAGGGTTGTCTTCTTTTCAATTGTCTGAAGCATCTTACTGTAAGTATCTACAGCAGTGTTTTGGGCTTCAAAACTAATCATTGTACTGCTTACTTTGTTATTTACTTCCACCGCAGCCGCTCTCTGTGCAACCTTGGCCGCACTGGCCGCAGCCGATTTTACTTTAGTTTGTGATTTATCAATACCAGCCGCCATACCGGTGCCGACGTGATAACCGACCTGATCGCGCATAACCCTTGATGGAGAATGAATTCCAAGAAGTTTTTTCATGCCGTTAGGGATTGCATTTGCCATAGCTTTCACTTTGCTGGCTAATGCCCCTGCCATACCGCCGATACCATTTATTAGACCTTGGATAATGTTACGGCCGATGGATTTCAGGTTGATTCCTTTGAAAAAGCTCACAACACTGTTCCAAATGCTTTTAATACGAGATTTGACGCTGTTCATGATGTTGGAAATAGCATTTTTCATTGCGTTAAAGCTATTCTTAGCCGTTGACGTCAAAGCCTTCCAAACGGCCGTCACAGCTGATTTAATCGCATTCCAGATCGTCTTCCACATGTTCTTTTGAGCATTTAGCCATGAAGTAAAGAATGACTTCAATCCATTCCAGATTGACTTTCCGGCGGAAACTAAACCTTTCCAAACCGTGGATACAGTTGATTTCACAGCATTCCAGATTGTAGACCATATCTTTTTTTGGAAATTTAGCCAAGTCGTAAAGAAAGTTTTCAAACCGTTCCAGATGGTTTTTCCAGCGCTTGTAATCCCCTTCCAGATGGAAGATAACGCCGACTTTATGCCGTTCCATATTCTAGATGCAGCAGACTTAATCGCATTCCAAACAGTCATGATGATCTTTTTTTGCAACTCGAAATTTGCCTTTATAAGCGTGACAAGAGCAGACCATACTTTCGAGGCTGCATTCTTAATGCCTGTCCATGCAGATGAAAGCCACTTTGAAACAACACCCCAAATTTTGATGGTATAAGCCTTGATCTTATCCCAGTTCGCAATGATGAGGACAACCAAAGCCACTACAGCCGCTGTGATCCATCCAATAGGCCCCATAGCAACGACCCAAGATGCCGCCATTCTCGCCGCGTTTGCAGCCGCCTGAGCCGCAAGAATAACAAGACGTTCCCCAAAGGCAATCATTTGAGTGATTCCAGCAGCCAACATAGATGCAAATGAGCTTATTTGAGCCGCTGTCCACGCTGCGGCCATTCTCGCTGCCTGCGCAACAGATTGAGCAGCCATGACAACTATCTGTTTGATCCAAAGGCCCATCTGAACTATTCCAGTTTTAAGAGTAGTCACAAAAGAGCTTATTTTCATGATTGTCCATGCTGTTGCTGTTCGTGTTGCCTGTGCAATTGACTGCGCCGCCATAACAGTCATATTCTTGATCCACAAACCCATTTGAATTATGCCGCTCTTTAAGGAAGATACAAGAGCAGATATTTTCATCGCTGTCCATGACGCTGCCATTTTCACACCATTAGCAGCAGATTGTGCTGCTGTCACTGCCATCTGCCTTGTAAAAGAAGCCATTTGAATAATTGCACTCTTCAAAGACGAAATCATTCCCGCTAATCTAATTCCTGCAGCAGTTGTTTGGAAGTTGCGCAAATAAGTTATGGCGCTTGAGATAGTTGTAAAACCGCCAAATACTGCTTGAAATGCAGTGATAACTGGAATAATGACTCTTAAAGCTCCACCAATAGAAATGGCTACAGCTACAAATTGCCCGATAGCAGGGTTAGCTTGCATTGCTGCATTTGTGAATTTCAAAAATCCGTTTACTGTTTCTAAAATGGATTTCCCTAACGGAGCCATACCAACAAGCAGATTGATTATCGTTTTTGCAATTTCACCAATCGTACTCCAAACAGTCGGACCATTCGTTTTGATGTAGTCAATAAACGACTGAAATTCCTTCGTTTTCGTGACGCTGCCGGCCCATTCATTAAACCTCTGAGTCATGTTAACAAGGGATGTCATCATGTCCTGAGACATAGGGGCAAAACCGGTAAATAATTTAGTCAGACCGCCCGATAAGTTCCCGATGATCTGCAGCAACTTAGGACCGTTTTTTTTGACATATTCAATGAACGTTTGGAACTTCTTCGAAGAACCTAAATTGGCTGACCACTTCACCCATGAAGCTGTGGCCTTTTCCAAACTGGCCGACATGTCGTTCCCAAGAGGTCCAAAAGCAACAATCAGATTCATAACTGTTCTGAGGACATTGCCGGCTATTTTTCCAAACGTTACGAAAGCCTGACCAGCATTTTTGTTCATGTAATCTATAAAGCGCCGCATGTCGGTGTCTTTAAACGCCGCATTCATGCTTTTCGCTAATGTAACGCCGCCATTCGCCACGCTTTTGAACATAGGTCTTAAACTATTCAGAACGCCCTTAAACGTCGTCAGCGAGCTCGTGAACGTTTTTAAAATCGGTTTCTGTACAGATTGAGCAATGCTCTGCCAATTCGCTTTAAAATCTTCTAAAGTATCAAGGGCCTTCTTCTCTTCTTTTCCAAGAGATTGCTGGATGACCTTGATCTTCTCCATGATTTTTGCGCGTTCTTTGGCGTCAGTGGTTTCATCCAATTTTTCTTGAAGCTTTTTCAAGTCCTCAGATGCTTTAAATACACCGCTTAATGAAGAAACCGCCAGCGCCCCGAATGAAGCCGCCCCTGTTCCTGCTACTGCAAAAGCACTCCCGAGCCCCATAACTCCACCAGCTGCCACACCAAGCATCGGACCCAGTGAACCTATAGCGCCAGTAATGCTGGCAAGAACCGGAGAAATCGCAGGCAACGCAGATGTGAAAGCCCCTGCAAGTGAATGGCCTATTACAGTAGAAACGGAGTTAGTGATTTTCGCCAGACGATTCATAGAGTTTTCAAATCGATCAGTACGAGCTTCTATGAAGATCCAAACTCTGTTTGGTAAGGATCTCGTCTCAGTTTGTGCAGTAGCGACTGCGCGAGTTAAATCCGAAGTATCCCCGTTAATGTTGGTTGTAACCCGGTTGGGTAATGATGCAAGTTCTGTTCGCGCCGCCGATACTGCCCGTTGTACGTCGTCAGAGTCTGCGTCTAAATCGACTCGAGTTCTCTGATGCCGATGAATAAAGTTGTCGATCTGCTGCTCTGCTTGTCTGACTCGCGCTTGGAAGCTTGCGGTTTCTGCTTCAACTTCGACTGTATGGGTATCAGCCATTCGCCGCATCATGTCGTTGACTCGATCCATACTTCTGTTGAACCTCTGCGTCTGAGCTTCTACAACAGCAGTAAGCCTCTCGATCATGCACTCACCCCTTTTCTTTTGATTGCTTTCCGAAATAAGACCGTACAGCGTCATTTAACATCTGCACGCTTTGGGCTCTCGGACCAAGCTTGTTTATGTCTGATTCACGCCATTTGTTTTCCTCGCTTGTCAGAGAACGCTCAAGCTCCCTACGGGCTTTTCTAGCGTCAAACATCTTTGACTCTTTTGGTCTCTTTTCGTTTAGTGCATAGCGATGAAACATAGCATTTCTCGCCAACTTTTCCATCTCGTCAATTTCACGCAGTTTGGCAGCTTTTAGCTTTCGTTTATACTCGTTTGGAGTCCACGACATAATGACATCGTTGTCATAGACACCCATCCAACGAGCTGCATTTTCAATTACTTGGAGATAGTCGATCCCGTCTTCTCTTTGTACGCTTCTTCCATCGTCTCCAGCATGTCCTTGTTCATTTCGTCTTCCTCCAGACGCTTCGCTTCCATTTCCGGAGTCTCGTTCGGGCTGACCTTCTTCGGTTTCGCCAGCTTGCTCATCATCTTCCATTGCTGACGGATCTTTCCTTTGAAAAAACCCGCTGAATCCAGTGTGTTAAAAGCCTCTTTCACCATTTCATCAACGGCGTTGCCAGTTTCATCTTCTTCAATGATCTTGGCGATAGCATCCTCAATCTGCTCGACAGAAGGTTTGCCTTTTTTCAAGTGAGCAAGTGCGCAATCCCAGAATGCAGAAAGGAAAACAGCATCATCATTCAGTAAGCTGTTGTAAATCGTTAATGTACCGCCTGATTTGTCACCGTTTTTATCTTCTTTCGCATATTTCTCGTTTGCTGTTCGATCGAATGCAAAATCACAACGTGCAGCATAATCTTTTCCGTCAATTGTTAAGTGAGCCATATATAAAACCTCCAAATTTTTGTATTAAAAAGAGCCCTGGCAACAGCCGGGCTCCTATGCTTCTTCTTTATTTGTGCGAATCGTAAATTTCTCTGACCAAGCCGATTCCCCGGCGGCATTTACCGCGGAAACATTGAAAATGTATGAACTATCGGGTTTAAGAGTCGGATTGGAGAGATATGAGTTTGTCGCAACAGTTGCTATCTTTGCATAATATCTGTAAATGTTGTACGAGGTCGCCCCTTTCACCGCGTCCCATTTAAATCCCACTTGATTTGAAGTGACGCTTGTCATGGTTATGTTACGGGGTGTATCAGGGCGCAGTCGCTTGAGTTCTCGTAATAATCTCGGTCATCGGTGATTCCCCAGCATCGTTAACCGCAGAGACATTGACCGTCAGCTGGGTATCTGCCGCAATGCCTGTCAATGTGTGGGATGTGCCTGTTACAGTAGCATCAAGCTTCTTTTCCGCTCCTCTATACACTTTGTATGACGTTGCCCCATCTACCGCTTCCCAATTCACGGTCACGCTGTCAGCAGTAGCCGTGAACGATAGATTTTGGGGCGCCTTAGGGTGTAGTCGTTCCGCCAAACTGCTCAAATTTCGTTGCACCAGCTGAAGACTCAATTGCCGCAAGAACTTCATCAGGTAGTGGATCAAGCTCACCTTTAAAAGTTTTGCCCAGCACCGGTAATGTCACTGATGTCTCAACGAATCCATCCTGTGGTTGACTAACCTCTAAACTCTCAATAATGACATGACCATAAACTGCATTGTGCTTCCCGTTTGCATTCTTATTTTTATTGGCCTTCCATACTTTGATAGCCTGTTCGTTGTCGTAAGCCGTCTCAATTGCTTCCTGTCCAGGGTCTGAAACAGCAGCATAATAAGTGAGCTCGAAGTTTTCATTTTTTGTTCCGTAACCAACAATACGGCCTGATTTTGTGGATTCATCCAGCGTGTCCTGTTCTTTTGTGTGTGACCCTTCTGTTTGAAAGGCAATGAACAGTCCGTCTGTCCCTTGTGCATCCATTGGCTGAACGAAGTAAATCTCATCTTTACCATTCAATAATTCTGCCATTTTGTTCATCCTCTCAATTATTTATTGTGTATCGCATCCTGAGAATGCCGTGTCTGGTGTATCCGTCGATGTCGGTGATCACCTGCATGCCACGCATTTCAGACCGGCATAAAGAAAAGCCCTCTATTTCTAGGGGCTCTCTCGTTATTGCTTGCAGCATCGAATCAAGGATCTGCATCGCTTCTTTTTTGCCGTTGTAATCGCTCCAGCAATGGAGAACAACATTGATGATTTCGCCTTTAGACGTTTTTGTTTCAAATGGCGAAATGTCATCATCTCCTGTTGTCACATATGGCTTTTTCTGATCTTTTGAGACTGCATCAAGCACACCAGTGACGCGTGCATTCAGCTCTGCATCAGTTGATAGCCTTTGAAATATAGCCATTTGCAATGGCCACATGGCTGACCGCATAATGACAGCCCCTTTCTATCACATTTGACTGGCGAAGTACCGCATACCTTCCTCAATAGACGGATTCCAGAACGGCTGTGCCCGCATGCCTCGTGTCATAACCCATTGGTTAAGCTTGGTATCATAATAGACCCAAGGAGTCTGTCGGCCGCCCCCGTCCTCCGCATAAATTCCTGTACCGTATTCGACATATATTGCATAATCAGCACCAACAGAAATGACGGCCGTTAAGCCGCCGTCACGATAGTCAACCTCTATTGAATTTTTCAGGTTCCCGCCGTCGATCATGGCTGTTGGAGCATTTAAAACTGCATTACTGTAAATCAGCTCGGCCGTGTCAGTTACAATCCGTTTGGCTTCTTCAATCACATTGTTCCTGAACTCTTCAGTCGCTCGACGCATTTGCCTGACCCATCTGCCGCTAACTCTTGCCATCAGACTCCAGCACCCCCGTCACTTGGCATTTCAAATTCAAGACCTCATGCATACCGCCTTGGTCAATCGGCTCTGATTTGAGAATGAGGATCTTGTTTTCGTAAATGATCCTCATTGTTTTCTCGATATCAGTCCGATAAGGGAAATACACGTTGCATTCAACCGGGTTTTGCAGCTGCTGAGCCTGATAATATTCCCGGGAACTGACGCCACTGACTAAAGCTTCAGTTGTGGTGTAGTCAACGTAACCTTCTTCATAACCACCGCCGCCATCTAGCACCTTGCCCATCCGCTGGAACGTGATTTCGTGGGGGAACTCTTCAGCAATCATTTAACTCTCAGCCTTCGATATGGCGTAAGGTGTTTGGTGATGTACCGAGGAAATTCTGTATTGTACGAATACGATACATCCCCCATGCTCCTCCCCGAGAGTCCAGAAGGAGTCATGTTGTATTCTGCTGCCTTTGCCACAAAAAGCTTCACGCCAGCTGGCAAAGCATCCGGATCGAAAGTGTTACTACAAAAATCACTGGCAGACTCAATCAAAATAGGGACTATTTCAGACAAATATTCGTCATGCCTATCTGTCTTAATCCCTGTCATTCGTTTTACTTGTCCGATGTCCACTGAATCACCTACTCTTCACCCAAGACAATCTTGATCAGTTCGTCTTTAGGCGCTTTTGGATCATACTCGTATTCATTTTCTTTCAAGAAAGCAATAATCTCATCTTTGTTTACTTTCTGCAGTTGGGCCTCAGTCATATCAAGAAGATCGGCAGCTGGCTTCTTGACTTCATCCACTCTCTTAAACCCAATATGAGAGTAAACCACCTCAAAAGCCTTTTCAGTGCATTCAATTGTTTTGGAACCGTTAGATGCTTTCATATCACGCGCTTCCTCCTTCCAGTGCTTTCAGACGGTTTTCAATATCAGTGAGTTTGGCAGTTACATCATCACCAAGCTTGGCTAAAGTAACAGCCTTTGCAGCGATATTTGCGTTTTGCACACTGCCGGATCCGATGTTTCGACTTTGAACAGAACCATCACCAATATTGATGTTTTTCACTTCTCCATCGCCGATCATCTCAGAAGTAATGCTTTTAGTAGCAGGCGTAGAACCGGGCAAGCCGGTCACTTTTGCGCCTGATTTGATTTCTAATTCGCCGCCGATCACCAATTTGTCGCCGTTATTTGTCTTATAGTTTTTAGATGTGTATCCCATAAGCTTACGCCCCCGTTGCTGGAGTAATAGCTGCAAACGCATCATCAGTCAATGTCATGAAACCGACTTGCTGAGTCACACGAAGAGCAACCATATCACGCTCATACAAGTTGATTGGGTTGCCATCAGCATCAACAATTGTTGTCAATGTTGCATCCTCAGAGATTTTGTATTCCATACCTTGAGGGATGCCGTACCGTGTGTAATTCCAGTCAGCCGCAAGTAATGCCGCTTTTTCGTAATCCCATGACTTAGAATCAACATAGCCGATAGGAAGACCAAGAGCCTGTTGAGTTGCTCCACCTGTTGCATCGTTGAAGATCGGAAGCCCGTTACCGTCCTTAGTGCCGCGAAGTTTTTGACGGAATCGGCGTGTTGTTGTAAAGCCGTTTACATCCTTATCAGCATCCTCGACTAGCGCCATTACTCCATTAAGCTCGTCATATAGGTTGCCAAGTGAGTTTAACGCAATAGTGTTACCAGATTCCTTAATTTTTTCAAATACGGAAACACCTTGTCCAAATGGTGAATCGACACCGAATAACGCAGCCTGATCGAATTTAATAGCAAAGGCTTCAGCGATAGCCGGGCGCATTTGTGTGAAGAAATCAGCGATGGTATAACGCAAGAATTCTTTAGAAACAGGGATGATAACACCCAATTTCTTTGAAATCATTTTTGCTGTTAACCACTGTGCTTTAGAAGTTTGGATTCTCTCGCCTTCTCCAACCCAGTAAGCCCCTGGTCCAGAAGCCAAGTACGTGAATTCTTTCTCCGGTTTAGTCATTTCTTCATATTTTGCGAGTTTCGTGACAGCAGATTGAGTCATAAACTCTTTTAAAACTAGGGTTCCTTGTTCGGACGGGACCTTCCCGTTTACTGCGTCTTGCATTAGTGCATTATCTGGATTAAATGTTGGCATAAAGTAGCCCTCCTTATTTTCTAATACTTGCTTCAGCCGCAAGCGAGCTAATATCTAAACTTTGATTTGTCGTTTCATTGCTGCCGGACTGAACATCACGGCCGTTCTCTTGAAACTTGGATTCAATCGCCTTTTGAAGTGCAGCATTGTACTTTTCTTCGAATGCTCCGAGGTTCTTCATCGTTGATTCTTCATCCTCACCGATAAAGAATTCCACTACATCTGCCGGCAGTTGCTTTTCAGAAGCATAAGAGACAGCTTTATTTAAAAGCTTTTCACGTTGTGCTGCTGTCTTTTGATCCTTCAGCTCCTTTTCCAGCTTCCTGATGCGCTTTTGTTCCTCTGTTTCTTCCGGATAAAGCTCTTTTACCTTTGCATCAACCAGAGCATCGAGGTTGTTCGCCTTCCATGTATCAAGACCTTTCGTAAAATGGGAATCCAACCTCGGTTGGATGAGGCGTTTTCCTTCTTCTGTATCTAAAAACCCATTCACCTTGTCAGCAGACACGGCAGAAAGTTCATTCAGATACGACTTTACTTCTTCGTTCTCTTTATTTTCTTCCAGAAATTTTTTCACATCTTCTAATGTTGGCATTACAGTTCTTCCTCCTTCGCCCTCTACAGTGCGCGCCTGTTATGAGTGCATGAAAAATAAGCCTTTTAACGTCATGCTCAGGACGGTGATATGAAGTTATTTCCCCTTTTCCTCAATGGATTTGTACCACTCTTCATAGGTTTGGTATGGGATAGTCTCGCCAGCACCATTGCCGCGCTTACGGGCCCTTCTTGTATCCGGTAGCACGCCGTTTACTTTGAAAGCAATCGTACAACGGCAGTTAATATCATCCTTGGCATTATTCATGTGCCCCGGAGCCGGTCCAACGCCGCCATATATTGATTTGAATAGCCCGTTTCGTTCAACAGTCTTGCCGTCCAGCTTTCTGTGACCGGAACGAGTCTTCAGATCAAGTGTTGCATTCCACATCTTTTCGAGTTTGCTCTTTTTAGAAGCCTGCTCAGCGCTTTTCATCCTCGCCGAGACTTGTACCCTATGAGTCTCTGTTCTCGCCACGTCACGAGCCTTTCTGCGGGCAAATTCGGTCGTTTGCTCAATACGCCGGGCAATCTTTGAGTAATCTTCACCAGCTTGAATGCCTTGAGCAATTGAAATCTGTATCTGCCGAACATAGTCATCCCTGTGGCGCTTATATAAAGCTGAGAGAGTCAATTCAGCTATCGGGTTTAATATGGCCTGCTTGATTACTTCGACAGTAGGAATGCTGAAGCCTAAGTCAACCGCAGCTTCCATCTCGTACAAATAGGCAGAGCGCATGTAACTCTCAAGGAATTGCTTAGCAGCCAATGCCTCAACGATTGTGAGGATGGTTTTGAATGCCTTACTGGATTCCTCAGTCATGCGCTCCATTTCTTTTTTAAATCTGTTGTATTTATTCATATCAGCCATAGATAACTGACCATCTCTGCTGTATTTCGCGTAAAGGGCCGCGATTTGTTGATTGATCTCTTTTAGCCGTTGAGCAAAAACGACATCAATCTTTTTCGCGTCCTCGGTGATCATGTCATCCAGGTACTTATCAATATCATTCTGGTTCATCTTCATCACCGCCCGTATCTGTTTCGATATCAGTCAACGGTGGCATGCTGTTCCTGTACTCCTCTTCCTCCTCTTTCATCTTATGAAGCTCATACTGAACATCATCGACAAAGGACAAGAGAGAAAGGCGTGTTTCTTCGCTGATTAAGCCTTTGAGCTGCGATGTTGTCTGTGCCTCTTCAAGAACGTTGGCTGGCAAGTTGCGTTTGAATCCGAACCAGACTTTCAAGTAGTCTTCTGCTTTGGCTTTATTTTTCGTTGCCCAAGCTGAAAAGATCAACTTGTACTGATAACGGAGGGCAGCAGTCATTTTCCGTTCCATCGTGATACATTTATTCTCAAGCGCCATCAATTTAAATTTCATTGCAACGCCTGTGACGTTCCCGCCAAATGATTCATCAGAGAAATTGACCGACTTTGCGAAACGGAGAATATTTTCTTCGAGCCGGTTTAAATGATTTTCAATGATCGCGTCGTTTATATCCTTTGTCAGATAGCTGACATCGTCTTTTTCATCGTAAAGTTCAAGAATCCCAGTCTTTTTAAGCTGTTGGAGTGTATCCTCATCGGCTCCCAGTCCCTTTAGGATCAGGTACGCCAGTCTGTACTGCTCAATTTCATTTGAGGCGTCTGACAATGTCCGATCATAAGCATCAATAAGAGACAATACCTTCTCGGCATCGCCTTTGAGCTCTTTATTGTTTGCCAGCCCGTATAAAGGGCAGCCATCAAACAAATGCAATTCTTTTTTATCCAGCGTAAATGCAGAGCTGTCTTTCGTGCTGAAATAGTACACATATTTATCATCATAGAATTCAGCTTTTATTTGTCCGCCATAAACCGTAAAATACCTTAATCCGAAATCCGGTTCATGAATATTCCCATCGCTGAGGAAAACAGCTTCCCATGGTTCAATATTTTTGACTCTTTCGTTACCGTTCCGGTCGATATATGCAAGCCGCGCTCCGTAGCCGCAAATGGTAGCCATCTTCCCCCATTCACTATCTTCGTCAGCAATATTATTCAAGGTGTTGAAATCATCAATCATTTGCTTTCTGGTTGAAGTAGTGCCAGTCTCTCGCTTATCGTCAAACTCATAAGTGATCGGATGCCCGAAGAGATAGCCCACTTTTGTATCAACTATGTCTGAATCAAACGAGTTATTGAGTTTGTTATTGACCTTATGATCTATCCGCTTAACATGGCCGGTCTCGAAATCCTCATATTCAATGGCTTCTCTGGTTAAGATCGGCACGCCTTGGACCTCAGCCTGGTAACGATCATATAGTTTTTTCATTCTGTCATGATCGTTTTTATGTGCTTCGATGATTTCTGCAATCAATTCAGGTGTAATGCCTGAAGCTCTGATCTGGTCTAAGAACTTTATCAACCTCTAAACCTCCTTGTTACTCCATGCCCTTTAAGGCTAGATACCTCATAATCATCTAAGCCGTACCAAATGGCTGAGAATGTATGCGGATCAATGTTGAATTCGTCTTCGATGATGTTTCCGTCTTTGTCCACTTTGAACGTGAGGTCCTTCAGTTCCCTAACGACATCGGGACATTGGTCGGAACAGATAATTTTTTTGAATCGTTTTACTTTCTTGGTGTATTGCAGGCGCGAACCTTGAAACTTCTTTGCAGGTTTCATGAGGAATCCCTGCTGCCTAAAGAATCGAATTGTTTTAGGCTCGGCACTGTCGGCCTTGATCAAAACGCGCTTAAGTTCTTTTAAGTCCTCAGCTGTTTTGTCATCGGTCGTATCGTTTTTGTAATACTGCCAGTAGATGTACAGGATCTTTTCCTTATGATCGATAGCCATACGAACCAAAGCGTTATAAGAATCAACAAAACCGAAGTCCATACCATTCTTCAGAACCGGCCTGTCAATTGCTCTTATAGCATTCATCACTTCTTCATGTGGCCGCTCTTCAAACTGTGGCAGAACAAGTTTTCCATTAACGCCAAAACGACCTTTCCGGGCAATACGGTAAAGGTCTGGGTCATGTGTTTTTAAGTCTTCTAGCTGCTCGATATAGCTTTCAGGCAAAAATAAATTATCATCAGCAGTCGAGTGATGATAATAGGTTTTGTTTCTTATGATCGTTTTCTCTTTGTAAAGTTCTTCATCATCCAAGACAAAAAACTGATTAGTGTCATCTTTAAAAAAGTGTTTATACGACCAATTCCCTTTGCTGACAGGGTTTGTAGATAGAATCATATGGAGTTGCAAAGTCGGGTGCCGTAAACGCCCTAACAGCTCTTTAAAGCCGTCGTATTTTACTTCTGAACACTCTTCAATCCATACAATCGAAATATTATTGATCGATTTCAGTTTCGCCGGCTTGTCCATCCCTTTAAAGATGATCTTGCTGCCATTTGGAAAGCGTATCTGCATCGGTGAGGTAATGCATCGGATTTTATGATCCAACCCTATGTCGGTAATGATCTCTTCGAGTAGGGAAAAAGTCGAATCTCTGTGGGTGTCGTAAACCTCCCGGACCACCAAGGCTGTTCGCTTTTCTTTGAGCAATTGCAGAACAATCTTCAAAGCAACATGATAGCTTTTGGATGATCCATAACCACCAACAAGGAAATAAAACTTTTGTGACCAGTCAAAAAGAAAGTTTCTAAAACGGGGATTCACCTCTTTTTCCATCAGCGTCCCCCCTTATCCTTGATGATAATTTCGAATGACGAATCATCTTCTTTATTTGTCAGGCGTTCTACTTCTGCCTTTGTCTTGTCGATATTCAAACGCATCTGCTCCAATTTAAGGCGTCGCTCGTCTTCTTCATGTGCCAGCTGGTCAAACTGCTTGATTAAGCCCCTTAGCTCTCCCATTGCCCGAGATTGGGCATTCAGGAAGGTTGCATGACGATCCCAAGCGAATTGAAATTCATACTCTTCCTCTTCAATTTCGCTGACCTCAGATATGAGGGACCTTTTCTTTTTCAATTCTTTAATCATTTCTTCCTTATCAGAAACGAACATAATCTTTTGCGCCCGGATAATAGCTGCATACTGAATCTGTATTTGATCCCATATCATATCAGCAGGCGAACGCTCTTGAATCTCTTCCATGATCTCAAGCGTTTCTTCTGGCAGGAATTTAGAGAAAAAGCCGTGAGTCACAGCGTTTTGATTGCTCGCCGGAGCCGCACCGCCTTTGTTTCCTAACGCATTTTTGTTACCAGGCTGTCCGCCCTTTTTTGTGTGCACCCTTTTTTCAGAGGGTGCACCCTTTTTTCTCTCCCAACCATGCCGCTGCTTCCACGATTTAATGGTGTTCACTGACACTCCGTATTTTTCGGCAAGGTCCTTGTATTTCATGCCTTTGACGTAATCCTTATACGCCTGAATGTGCTTTTCAGCCATCTACATTCACCGCCGCCCCCTTCTAATTCGTGTTTGTTTTGTAGATTATTTTGACGGGATGAACTCGTCATCGTGTGCAAGCTGATGAATAGTGTCCTTACCAATGTCCGCAAGACCAACAGCCTGAATGTAATTCTGTGCATCATACACCGTCATTGTTGTACCGTCTTTCATGTTGAAGGTAGCGACAAAGCCACCTATCTCATGAAAGTTTTCTTCCATCCAGTTAATGAGTCCGTTTGTTGGACCAGGAAAGACTCTTTTCACATTGCTCATCGAATCATCTCCTTCATATTCACTCTAAACTGACCCCGCACTCAAGCCGTTAGCCGCCAATAGTCTATCCTGAGATTTACCGGAATCAGTTTACAGAGAACATAAAAAACGACACTGTGGATATCACAAGGTCGCTTTTTATTCGCCACTTATAACACTTTCGGCTATCCGATCCCAACATTCCGCGCAAAGATACCCTATAAAATACCGGCTGTACTGCAACGGCACTTCCTCCACGTCGCAACATTCGCATTTCCCGGTTTTATCACCGAATTTCATTTCCTCACCCTTGGAAACAAGTTGATTTAAGTTTACTTTGTGTATTTTCGCATCCCCTACATTTCCTTCTGGAGCAAATTCTGTGTTGGCTACTGTCGACTCTTCTTCTATCCCTTTTTCAAAGCCTTCCAGTGCTGTTTTAGCCCATTCATTCACGAATGTTTTGGAATCCATTTCACTCACTCCTTTTTCCGAAAATAAAAACTCAGCAACTAAATAAAGCTACTGAGTTTAAAGATCACTATATGAAATTGGTGGTGACGCGGAATATTTTGCCTCCCCGTCCTGCCTTCCATTTTACACCGCCGATTTAAACGAGTTCAAATATTGCAGAAAGTTGACTTCTTTGACTTTATTGACGATGTTGCCGATTATTGACGTCTTGATCTTTCTGACAGTATCCCGAGAGCAATCAAGATGGTTTGCAATAGCTGTGTAGCTCATACCTTCCATCATGCAGTCATAAACGATCCTGTGCTTTTCTTCCTCCAGATTCTCCATGACGTTGTCCAGATAATGAACAATAGATTCATATTTGTGGAGCCGCTTTTCTCTACGGTCCATCTGGCGCAATTCCACCTGACTTATTCCAGCCGATCCCCTTGGCATTCCTGCTTCGTCGCCGTAAGTAGCCACGAGCTTCTGCCCAGCGAACTCCACTTTGTTGAGGATGCGACTTAATCGACTGATTTCTCGCAACATAAAATCATAATCTCTAATCCATTCTTCAACCTGCCAAGCTATCATTTGATCTGTCATATATAAAATCCTCCCTTTATTTTCGTTTAAATGCGCCGCCCTTGCCTCGTTTCAGTGTTTGCCTGTCAGTGCCCATCATTTGCCGCCAAAAGCGTTCTGTGCGCTCCTGTGCATTTTTATTGGGCTTTTTCTTTTCCTTCTTCATGTCATCCCTCCTGATAACAAAAAACGGACACCAACCAAAGCACAGATTTCTCTGTACATTGATCAGTGTCCGCAGGCTTTCCGTCTTGGACTTATTCAGTTAAAGCAGCACGTATGTAACGATGTTGCCGATAATTGATGTGATACATATTGCTGTTAAGTGATTCCGCAGTTGTGAATCCTGATCCTCTCCGATGACTCCGATTAAGGAGATAATAATAACAAGCAGGAGGACGATTTTCATCGCTATAATCATAGTGCTCCTCCTATTTACAAAGTTAAGATTGAATCAATTTCATTACATACTCTGTAAATCCTGTTCTCTGTTTCAAGTGAGGATTCAATGTTTCTAAGTTCGAATAAGTATTCTAGTAAAAATTTCAATTTTTCCTTGTTATCTTCAGACATCTTCATCCCTCTTCTCTATATACTTATCAATATCTTTAAAAAACGCCGCAGCCGTGAATGAAATGATTGCCCCGATCAAAGCAAGGTTCGCTTTCATGTCCGGCCTGTAATCGTGTTGGAAATATATCCAGAATCCGCATCCCATCAGCAGAAACAATATCCTGAGAATCATAGGTTACTCTCCATTACTCCGCGCACTTCCACTTAAATAATTCTTTCAACTCGTCCACTGACGACTCGCCTTCAAACCAATCGCCATTTTTCAAAGTTAGCCGCACCACCCCAGAAGGCTGTTCCTCGATAGATTCTATGTCGACTTTATCAAAAGCAAATACGACGCTATCCCTTAACCAGATTTTAAACTCTTTATCTGTGCCGTTCAGGTGATCAAGAAGTATCTGCTCGGCTTCTTTTTTCATTTCATCAAAGTTGTACAATGATTCTTTCGGCAAAGGTTTGAACATTAAGGAATTGCCTTTGTGCTGTATTTCCATCACTCAGCGCCCTCCTTCACAGGCAAATACATATCAACTCTAAACAAGTTAGGGTTGAGGAATACGCCGACTTCTGCTAATTGAGTCACCTCTATCATGAATCCCAGATTATATGCCTCTTGTATTCTTTCGCACACTTCTTCTACACTTGCGGCTCTGACTGATTTCACGGGTTTCTTATTCATTCTCCGCGCCCTCCTTCTGACAGTCAGGGCATAGAGTTTCAAAACCGTTCCCCTTCTGCGTGAATGTGTAATCGCGGTGCAAAGCACCATTCATATGCCCCTCCCATGATAACGGCTCCCCTATGTTTAAAACCTTCTCTTTACCGCACTTATCGCAAATAACAACCGTTTTGTATATAGTCTCAACCACTTCTTTATGAAATGCCATCACTCCGCGCCCTCCAATAACTCAGGATTCTGATAAACGTCGCCGCCAATGTCGCATTCTTCCCAATATACACAGGTATCCATATAACCTATTTCACTAGGGAATTTAAGTCCGTATTGACCATCTTTGTAAATAACGATCATCGGGTCGTTGGCCGTCATATCAATATCTTTTTCATAAATATCTTTGCCGTTCTTATCCTTCAACCCTGTTCCCCACATGAGAGCCGCGTTTCTATTCGTGCTGTCTACAACGGGAACCAAAACATCTGTGTATAAACGTTTCAAAGTCCAATCACCGTTATTTTTGATGGTAAGGCTCAACCCTTCATCATCCCAATAATGCATGTTCTCGCCGTCCCAAACTCTGTATGCTGTGTTCATTGCGCATCCTCCTGAATATCTTTTTTGATCACTTTTATAGCGAATGAAGCCATATCTTTCACGTCTACTTTCTGCAAACAATTTCTGCTTTCTGTATCACACGCTGGTATTTCTATGGTTATGTTGGATTGTTCATAGGTTTTATAAGAGTCCGTTTCTCTATTGCATACTGCACACGGCTTTTTTTCTGATGATAAGACGCTCTCTATTTTCACGCTATTTCCTCCTCAACGCCCATGCTGCAGCCGCATTTCGGGCAGCGTACATCTGGACGGATTTTTATATCTAATTCGTTGTGACCACATTCAGGGCAGCTGTATTCGATCGTGCTGTCATCCCCCTATCCCCGGCAGAACCGCGATTGCAAAGAATAAAACCAAAACCATCGCCCCAATGAGCCAACTGTTTGTCTTATCACGCTTTGCAATGATTGTTTCATCACCGATCATTTTCAGATCATCCGACTTTGCCACAAGCACTGGTATGTAATCTGGATGCACTTTTAGAAGTTCCGCAGCCTGCTCAACTGTCATCGCTTCGTCCTTCGTGGCTTTGACTGCCCGCTGAAGCTCAACTTGTAAAGGAATCATTCCGCAGCACCCTCCAATTCATTTTGGGCAACTGTTATCGCGAAATTGAGATTGGTAATGATCTTCTCTAATGCCTTTTTGTATCGTCTGCTTTCCCCACTTAGATGCTGAATGTCCTTTTGAGCCTGCCGGAACTGATGAACCGTTACTTCCTGCTGGCGCTTGTTTTCCTCGATGATTTCCTGCTGCTTAACAGACAGTTCAGCTTGCTCAATAAGCCAAGCAATTTCATTCTGCAGAATGTATGTCAGTTTTTTCAGACGTTCAATTCTTTCTTTCATGCCCGTTCCTCCCCCGCAGGGGGAATGCCCCTGCTATTAGAATTTGTGGCCGATCCTATAATCTAAACGAGACAGACTGCCCTTAATTGTTTGAATGATTGTTTCACCGTGTTCTGGGGCTTCAAGGACATGTGCAGTGCCCTCGTTCCCATCTAAAATAAGAATCTGTATTTTGCCCGGCTCAATTGCCTGTTCAATTGTTGTATCTTCGCTTAAATTAATTTCTCTTGGGTTGTACATTCTTAGCGCCCCCTGTGCTATGATAGAAGTACCAGTTCATATCAATGCATCGGGGCATACGCTTCGGTGCTTTTTTGTGTTTAATAGTGATCCGGTTTCCATCTGGCCATCGTGAATGTTGGCGATGGTTTCAATTCCTCCCGGTAAACGATCGGGTGCTTTTTCACGTATTCCGCCAGCTGTTCCGGCGTCATCTTCCATTCCTCAACCGGTCCTGGCTTGTAAGGATTGATGCTTTGCTGTTCCATGGTATCTGCCTCCTGAATTGATTTTGGGTATTTCCGTGCCGCCAAGCTTCTTGCAATCAGAACCCATTCGGCTGGCGCAAGCCTTAAACTGAGAGCAACGTGTCATACAGGCCATGAGCTTATCTTCTTCCTGCACCCACAACGGCCGATCGTCTGCGATTACCACGTTTAACAGTGGACTTTCCCGCCTTTCTTTTGAGTTTTTTCAGCTCGTCCAGCTCGATGAAGCCGAGTGACTTGTCCAGAGCCAGCACCTTGAGTGGTGTATCGTAAAGCCGCTCATACAACTTGCGTTTGATGGCAAATTCCTTTGTTTCCACGCCTTTGATGTCAATGATCTCGATGCTGCCGTCCAAATTATGAACCTCAAAGTCTGCAATATATTCAATCTTCCGAAAAGTTTTGCCGTTCTTTTTGAATGACTCTTGCAGCAGGAACCGTGGCTGCAGCTTAAAATCTTTGATCTGCTTGCTCACCTTGAGCCATTTCACCTGCTCATAGTATTTGGCTTCGGCCCGGCTATCGAACGTGATACCGTCCACCTGTGTTTTTCTGGCGCCGTACTTATTTGCTGGCATGTGATGCCTCCCGGATAGCCGCTGTAATCATTTGTTTGTTCAATTAGCGCCTTCAATTCCTTGAAGGTGTTCGCATGCCCTGTTAAAATCTCCGTGTTAAGGATCCGGATGCAGGCTGCCTCCAAATCTCTGAAATAACCAATAGGCCTATAATCAATCTGGCCTGTCGGGTTTCCCTCCTTGTCTTGCTTTTCGTATGAAACGCTGAGAATAACGTTCATTGGATCAGATGTAATTCTGTATTTACCGATGTGCAAATTCATTCTGCCGCCTCCAAAAGCTCAGGATTCTCGTAAATGTTACCGATGACTTCAAAGTTGTTTGTGAAATCTAATGGAGAAAAAATATTTACTTCTCGTCCTTTTTGATGTTTTTTAGTTTCGTAAGTAAACCAAGCACCCTTGAAGTCGACTACGCCTAATTGTGAAAATCCTTCGATTATGTCAAAGTCAATAATGCCGCCACCACTATCGTGATTTGGAACATGTTCATCCTCTTCCCATACACGAAGAATATCCCCCTCGTAAATCTCAAGACCGTTCTTATCCTTCAATCCGGTGTATTGCATATAAATGCCGTTCTTTTGCGCAAAAATTTCATTTATATCACCAGCAAATTGCGGTGTTAACATACCAATATTTTCTCCATACCAAGCGCGAAACTTGATTTCCCTCATTCTCCTTACCTCCCGTCATTTTCTTCCCATTGCTGAATTTGCTTTTCCTTTGCTGGCGCCGTCAGTATGATAGCCGGCAGCAGAATCACCGCTTTAAGCACTGCGCATCAGCTCCATTTGTCTGATCTTTTCCTCAAGCACCCGGATAGCCGGTGTGAGGTCCTTGCCGCCCTTTTGTTCAGCAGGCCCGAACAAATACATTCCTTTGGATCCTATAACGTTCGTTTTTTCATCCATTCCGCAACCCTGCCAATCTATGATTTAATTGCATTCTGTCACCCTTGATAATCACGCAATAATCCGCGCACATTTCATAAATCCGGGTGCCAAGTGCCTCGTCTATATCGACCAGCTTCTCGATGTCCAATTCACTTGAGATAAGAACCGGTTTATGATTCAGATATCGATAATTGATGACAGAGTATGTCTGCTCCACCTGCCATTCGGTTGCCCTTGGCTTCCCGTCAACTGGCTTGAACAGATCATCTATGAACAGCACTTCAACCTCTTTCATGCGATTAAGTTTTTCTTCCAGTTTGTCAAAGTCGTCTTTCAAATCGTTGAAGCCTTCCACGTATGGGAAATACTGAACCGCGACATTTTTTGATTTGATCAACTTGTTTGAAATAGCTGTTAACAGGTGCGTTTTCCCTGAACCTGGTTGCCCCAGTAAAGCAATGCTGTTGCTTCGGATGCCCCGAATGCTGTCAAAGTCCTTGTAGTATTCCACTGCAGTATCGTAAGTGTCTTTCACGACAGCTGGCTTTCCTTCAGTTATAAAATTCTTGAACTTCAACTTCTCAAATTCAGCAGTTATGTCACTAGAGTTCATCAGTTTCCGGGTGCGCCGGCTTTCTATGCATTTGCACCGGACCCAAACCTCATAACCGTCCTTGGTCTCGATGTAGCCAAGTTGATCTTTGCATTTCGGACATTCATATTCACCCTTTTCTTCTAACCCGACCGACCCCGCCGAAAATTGGGCTGACCTTTCTTGGAGCTTTTTCAGTATTGCTGCCATTGCCGCGTCCGTACTTTGCGTTTTTTGTGTTTCCATGTTGCCACTCCTTACTTTTGTTCTTGTTTGACTGGAGAATGCGCTGTACATAGGCCAGATTGCGAGCGTTCCGCGTTACTGCCTCTTTCATTGCCTCCAGCACCTTATCTTCTCCATAATCGTCTATTAAGCTATTAAGCTTCTCAGCCATGAACGATGATAGAAGGCCGAATCCCTCATCCTCGAAAAATGCAAATGCGTTACTCTTCATTTTCTTCTCATCCTCCTGCTGCTCTTCTTGTGCTGACGTTTCGTCCTGTGCCGGCTCCGATTTCTTCCCGTAATTCTTGGTGTTTTGAAGCTTTACATAATCAACAATGGTGACAATAATCCCTTTGTTCTGCTTCAAGCGCCTCGTTTTAATAAAGCCTGATTCTTCTAACTTACTGAGCGAATAACGCACCTTCTTTACGTCAATGGAAGCTTCTCTCGCCAATTCAGCAACGTTGATCATCGCTTCTCCAATCTTTAGAGATCCAAATGGTGCGAAAGCAGCCTCTTCGAGTAAACACATATAAATCATTTTTTCGCGCCTGTTTGTAAATTGGCGAGAAGGGACAATAACATAACCCCAACCTTCCATATCCATGCCGCTCACCTACTTCCTTTCACACAGGGCTGTCAGTGCCTTAAAATCTATTTCTACCAATCTGAGAGACGGCTCGTTTGTCTTGAGAAAGTCAGTGACATACCTGGTGTACAAGTCTTTTCGCATATCTCGTCGGACAGTCTTCACAAGCCAGACATAACAATGGGGGATAGGAACCTTGATCACTTCCCTTTCCATCAGCTAACCAACTCCGAAAAATGTATGATGCTGTTCAGTTGATTAGTGGCACGGCAATACTTGCATTTTTCGCACCGTTCAGGCTTCTCTCCGCCATATTTAACTTGGATAATGCGTTCCATCCGTTTTTCAATATCCTCAAGCTCTACTTCCATCCGACCTTCATCAATATTGATGACAGCTTTATCGGGTGGATCTTCTTTTGAAACCCCTACAATTAGGGGCTCAAGCCATTCGCTCCGTCCAGTCATTCTTTTTTCAAGCTCTGCATACAGTGCCATTTGAGCAATATAGCCATTCGCCTCAACAAATGAGCAATATCCTATTTCCGGGTCCCAGACTTTCTCCCGCAATGACCTTGCTGTTTTCAGATCGGAGAAACGACCGCCAGCTGGGTTATATACGTCCAGCTTTCCTTTCCACGGAACACCGAACAATTCAGCAGTTACGATGACTTCCTTTTCTCCTTGAAGAACAAACATACAGAGATCATCATGTTGAATCGCCTCAATCATCAAATCAGCTAACTGATACTGCTTGTACAGTTGGCCTTTCTGAGTAAATAGTGCAGGTGTGTTCTTCTTAAATTCATCAAAAGCCTGTTCACCTTCAAGCCAGGCATGAACGTATTGACCGAAGAGAAGGGCCTCCGATGTTGGGGGCGTCCATTCTCCGTTAATCTTTGCCATCGTTGCTGCCTCACATAGAAGAAAGCTTTTATATTGAGAGTTCGACATGTAGTATCTATCAATCTCGTTAGAATAATAGTTCTCCTTGTTTAGCGCCGGTATCCGCATTAGCAGGATCACCCGCCTTTTCTTTGCTATCAGCAGGCTTGTCGGCTTGCTCTTTTTGCTTTTTGAACTCTTCCTCAGCCTTTGATTTTGTTGCACCTGTAGCCTTGGCATTGAAGTAATCTTCCTTCTTTGCCATACCGTCACGAAGCGCTGTATAAATGCGGCCTATTTTGAGAAAGTCTTGCTCTGTGAATGCATCTAAATTGCTACCGATGTACTCCTGAATCATTTCCTTAGTAACACCAAACTCTTTTTTAAAGAGAGACAGCGCGCTTCTGAGACGATCTTCCAAAGGCTCTTTATATCCACTAATCAAAGTTTTTTGACACATATCAACCGCAGCATCGACAATGTCACCGGGTATGACACCGAGAATACAAGCCCGGACACGTCGAGCTCCTTGGTTGGCAACCATTTCGTAAATATCGCGGGGATCATCTAGTTTTGTGATCTTTCCCTTTGCCTTTCTTTCGTGTTTCACAGTGAAAATTTTGGTTTGTCGTGTGTTGGTTTCAAGGTCCCAAGCGTAGGCCATGACAGAGGATTCCCCGGCCTTCTGCTCAAGCTCCATGATTCCGTAATCAATGTTGCCCCAATTCTGCGCCAACGCTTCGGCCAACCTAATTGAAGGTCCTGACACTTTACTTCCGCCGCGTGGGTATTCATAGACAGCATTTTCAGCTAACAATCGTCTTTCACAAGCTTTTCTGATGCGTTCGAACGCCGCATAAACGTCACGCGGAAATTTTTTTGCAATAACCATAGCCGCCTGTACTTCTTGCGCCTGCCGGCTTACCATTGCTTCTGTAGTCACACTGGATGCCTGCTGAGGGGCCGGCATGTAATCTGAGTAATCTACCTGTGATAATCCATTCATTGTGCTTCTGCCACCTTTCTTTTGTATGCTTCGGTTCCAAGACGCTGCCATTCCCGGTAGTGATCCATTGAAGGGAAACTAAACTGCGCTTTACCGTTTTTGGCGAATACAATTGAACCGCCGACCTGTCTTAAACGTTGCTGATCCTCCGCACGCTCGCTGAATGCCACTTTTACTGCTTTAGCCATGTATAAAACCTCCATTGATTTTCTTGAGGCTATCTGGTAGAATATTGTTATATGAGTTTTCAGATAGCCTTTAATTAAGTCCACTTGCCAGAGTGGGCTTTTTTATTGCTCATTTTTAAATTCAAAACCAAGATGCTCCTTTAGATACCGCTCAAGATTTTCCCTCAAGATGACTTCATCCTCAGCGCTATCTATCACATAATCATCGAAAGGCGTTACTTCATCCCCGAAAAAATCCTTTTGTGTTTCCGGCTCAGTCAGCCTATCGTGCCAGTTGTTTAGAATCATTGGATTTTCGATCATTCATATTCTCCTTTCTGTAATTTGCTGTGCGTTCATCCCAAATCAGGTGCAGTTCACTATGATTTCGAATTCTTTCACACCATGCTCTGACCTCCAACGCTGTTGCTGGTTTGTGGACAAAGTGAACCATCATCCTAAGCTCCTGCGTACCAATGACAAATCAATGCCTCGTTGTTGCATTTTTAATGCAGTATCATATAACAACCCTTTATTCGAAATGCGTTTCAAATCTTCAATATTTGCTTTAATACTGCCAAGAATATCTAAAGCTTCTTCATAATCACCATCTTTTAAAGAGGCCAGTAATAGATCAGCCATACTTTCAACTGATTCTGATTTTCGTTTTACAACTTCCACATCGGATTTCAAGAATTGATTGAGTTTCATACGAGCATAGCCTGCCTTTCTTCATGTTTTGACATTGCAACTTGATCCATTAACGCTTTGCGTGTCCACTTTTCCGCCAGCTCCTGCATCTTTAGACCATGACTTCTAGATAGGGCGTAAAAGAGAGTATCAATAGCTGGTCCGAGATCAAGAATCTCTTTTAGATCACTCATGGGAAGAGCCTCGACTCTGCCTGGCCGCTCATTCGCCAACCAGAGTGCGATATTTTCAGCCGCCTCAAGTGATTCTTTTGTTTGTTTCATAAAATTGATGAGGGCTTTGCTGGGGCTTACATTCAAAGCCGGATCAACTGGCGCTGTCGCCCTTGGATGGAGCCGGAACAAGTAATGTACAAGATCAATGTGTTCATATGCTCCACATACCTCAAACCACTTGATACAGAGTTCAGGCGTTAGTGTGCTCAGGCCCTTTTCGACATTTGAAACATACTGCTGATCTTTGCCGCCGAGTAGTTGCCCAAGCTGATATTGCGTGAATCCTATTGCCTTTCTCACTTCACGCATAATATTTGGTAAATTATCGAGTTTATACGGGTTGTTCGACATATGTTCTCCTCCTGTTTCACGGGGAATTATTTGGTAAAATTTAATTAATGAAGGAATGGGGTTGTCCCTTTGGCTATTTCAATCTCCCCAACATTGCGGAGATCAGCACCTCGCTCCTCAAAGTTGTGGAGTGAAGGCGATTAAGCCGATTGAGATGACATGAATTTATTTACAAAATAAATCTGACCTTTACCGGTTACCTTTGGTGTGCGTGTGGTCCTGATTGAACCGTCAAGGTTGCTTACAGTTCTTTTCTTGATTTCGAACAGTCCCATATCCATACTGCGTTGGGTTGGGAGATTAAATGATTCACCCTTTTTTCGAATCAGATATCCATTGTCGCGCAGCCATTGAAATAATTTGTTCGGCCCAATATCTACACCGTTTTGCTGGATGATTTTCGCTAATTCACCAACAAGCACAGAGGACTCGGACGATTCAACCGCCTCAGCGAAAATCACTTTCGGTTTCATGGTTTCAATTTGCTTGCTTTGCTCTTTCATAGTGTGAAGAGTTGCTTTGAAGAACAGCCTTGTATTTTCATCAGCTTGCGGCAGGTATGTTTGTATGAATAAATCATCATTTGCAACGTAGCCGCCCGTTTTTCTGATTGTCGGGATGACTTCATGAGTGATCCATCTTTTGAATTGTTTAGCCTCTGGTTTGTTGCTTGTTAAAATCAGTGAATACAAACCAGCTTCATTGACAACGGTTGTTTTTTGATTACGGCCTAATGAATCGGTGAGGTAAACTTTACTTACCTCGTCTTCGTCGAGCCGGGACGCCGCTACTTTGTGATTTGAATGATTTAGTACATTGCAGACGTCCTTTGCGACAAACCAAGGTTGTCCATCCTTTACAACTGTCCGAACCTGCTGATCTTGATAATTGAATACTTTTTGTAATTCGTTCATTCATGAACCTCCTTAGAAAGAGTTGTCATTCACTAAACGGAAATTTTCGTTCAGTAGGTCCCTTGCTATTGCGCTTGTTTCATATTTGCTTGTTCTTGTGCTTCGATCCACGCATCTATGTTGTGTTTAGTGAAGAAAATGCGTGTGCGCACTCTGAAGTGAGGAATTTGCTTTTCTCGAACCATTGCGTAAATCGTGTCGTGGTGAACACCAAGGTATTCAGCTGCTTCTTGGACAGTCATTGTGTTGCGTGTCATTTCGTAACCTCCTATTCTGTCTAAATAATCTTCCAATCTCTTATGTGGTAAAATCTTGATAGAAAGGTGGTGTTGACTATGTCAGATTTTCAAGATGGAAGTACATTGGTAGAGACAATCTCAGGTAAATGGTTTAGATTCGCTAATGGAAAATCAGGTACCATGTTAATTGATTTTCCAAACAAAATAATTCTTAGCATTCATGTTTCATCCCAAATGATTGGAATTTATATTCCTGATGAGAATAATGTTTATCATCTTGCCGGCGATCTTTCATTTCAAGATGAGGATGGACAAACTAAAATACATTTGTTTAGTACCGCTCTTAAACAAATTCAGTTAGACACTAAAGGCGGTACAATTGAAAATACTTTTCAAGATATTACTTCTTTTTTTGCCGAACTTGATATATCCCGAAAAGATGATTGGAGAAACCGACGAAAATTGGATGAATTATCTTAATAATTTACTCTCACAAAACGTCTGTTAGGGAAAAATTGTTTTAACTGTGAGTAAGGAATTAGTCGATTCCCGCACACTCCACAAAAGTTTAATTTCCCACTCCATGCTCTACCACAATCAGTACATGCATTATCCGAATCACTAGCCGCCGTTACTGCGGTGGCTTTTTCGTTAATTTGTTTCATTTTCTCACTCCTATGCTGTATATGATTTTTGTTTCGTATCGACGACTTCTTCTTCAAAAAAAAGCGTCCATTCGAAACCCAACTCATTTGCAATCCTTTTAGCAACTTGCACCGAAGGATTTCTCTTTCCTAATTCGATATTGGCATATGCCCCACGGGAAAGCTGTACTTTGTCAGCAACAGATTCTTGGCTTTGCTTACCCCGTCGGTTAATTAACCATTTTCTCAATATTATCAACTCCTTGGTGTGTCATATCGAATCACTTGTTTATTATAATATCGTCGATAAGACGCATTGTCAATACTTTTTTCGTCGTTTTGACACATTACTTCTATGTTTCATTTTGACACGTTATAATTGCTTTTGAAGAGGTGTGTCCACATGTTTAATAAAAAACTGATAACCCTTAGAAAATCAAAAAAACTAACACAAGAAGAAATGGCTAATAAAATCGGAGTACATAGAGGTACATATGCAAATTATGAAAGAGGACACCGGCAACCCGATTATGACACCTTAAAAAAAATTGCCGATTTCTTTGAAGTAACAATTGACTATTTGTTAGATCAAGAATCTGAACCGATTATACGCGAGGAGAAAACTCCTTATACTGCTTTAAATGATCCCGATTTACAAATTGCCTTTAGAGATGCTGCTGATTTTTCTGAAGAAGCTCGCAGACAAGCAATTGATTTTATCAACTATCTGAAGGAGAAAGAAAAAGCGAAAGGTCGTAAATCTCCGAATACGGAGAACGATTGATATTGCTTCAAACAAAAGTATTGCAATGATTAATCTATATTGATTTAGTTATTCTTTAGTTATTTAGTTATTAATAGAAGTTTCCCAAAAAAGTCTAATGGTAACTAATGTAATCTCATTCGTGTACCAATGTAAATAATTACAAGTGTTCAAACCCTTATGTATCAAGGGTTTGAAGAAATGCCCGTCTCCCAATGGTGTGCCGCTGGTTTCCCAACCGTATCCCATTGGTGTACCAAAAAAACGGGTATCTTCTTTTAATTTTTCAATGACATTTTTTTATAAAAAGGGGAAATTACAGTTGGCATTTTTATTTGAAAATGGTGAGGTTTATAATTGTTTATTAAAGAAACAATCGAAGGCTCCTAAAAATTTCGTCAAAACTTATGAGGCAGTAAAACCTCTGCTTGATGAAAAAAACAAAAGTATTATTGAAGTTGCTACTGGGCACTTAAGACACCCCGAGACTCCTTCACAACCATTTGGTTTATTTATTCTCACGGAAGATATGGTTTATTTCGGCTTTTTAAAAAAGAAAGAACCAATATTGAAAGAATGGTCGTTTGATTCAATTTTTGAGATTGATTCGACTAAAAAAGCACTTACAGGATACCGCATCGACTGCAAAGCTTCAGACGTTGATTTCACCGTTGCCAATATCTCATTTGGTGACCCTGAAGCATTTGTTAAATACTTAAAACCAAGAATTGAAGGCAATGAAGAGAGATTTACCGCCCAAAAAGAAAAAGCAACTGAAGAAATCAAAACTGAGGTACCTACTTCGAATGAACCAGTTTTGACAGAAAACAAAACTATGAACGAACCTCAACTTAGACAGGAAAACAAAGCTGATAAAAAAGAGTATTATTTTAAAACGAACAAAACCACAATTACTCTTGACGGTAACTTCGTAAGAATGACTCGTAAAGGTGTTATCAACGCTGTAACTCGGGGTTTTAGTGGAGAAAAATCTTATCGAATAAATGAATTATCAGGCGTTCAAATCAAAAAACCCGGACTAGTCACCTCAGGTTATTTTCAGTTCCTTACTCCATCGGCTAACGAGACTAAGGGACTTTGGGAAGCTACACAAGATGACAACACTTTTAACTTCGGGCCAGATGAGCTACCAATGGTTCTAGAAATTCAAAAGTATATCGAGGAGCATCAGTCTGCGCCAACGCAATCTGCAGCAGCCCTGGCACCTACGCCTGCACCAAGTATCTCTGTAGCTGATGAGTTAAAAAAATACAAAGAATTATTAGACATGGATGCTATAACTCAAGAAGAATATGAAATCAAGAAGAAACAATTACTTAATTTATAATGGCCCTTTTTCCATGGGCTTTTCTTTCACACCAAAAACAGAACATACATTCCCTTTATAGAGGTGTTTATTATGGTAATCCAGTTATCGCATCTTGAAGAAGAAGTAAAAAAGATTTATACAAAATTAAATATGCTTACTCCTGAAGAGATTGACATGAAACGGATTGCAGCTGCTTTTCAGATTTGGATTCACTATGAAAGAAAAGGCAGCAGCATGTTTTGTATAAATGGTCTTTATAGCATGGTTTTGGATTCAAGGGCTTCTCGTCAACAGCAATGGGAGGACTTTGTTCATGAACTCGGGCATGTGATTAAACATTGCGGAAACCAATTCAATATGAATCGTATGTTCCGCCAACTGCAAGAGTACCAAGCTAATAGTTTCATGTATCACTTTTGTATACCGACATTTATGCTCGAAAAGATTTCGTTGCCGCGCATGCAATCGGAGGCTATAAAGTTAATTGGGGATACCTTTAACGTCACATATCCTTTCGCAGCTAAACGGCTTGAAATGTACAAAAGAAAACAGTTTTCTATTCTCTGGCATCAAAAGCTCTATCAACTAAATTATTAGAACAAGGAGGTAGCCACATGGCTAGTATTGAAAGACGCAGTGAAAAATCTTTTAGGTTAATTGTCGAAAATGGTTATGACGCAAACGGAAAAAGGGATAGAAGAAAGAAATCGATTCGTATCGAAGATCCAAAAATATTAAAGTCTAAACGGAAATTACAGGAGTACCTCGAGGATCAGCTGCACCGTTTCAGAATTGAAGTAGAGGCCGGCGAGTATATTGCTCCTGAAAAAGCTACATTCGAATCATTTGCAGGGAAATGGGTTGAAAAGAAACTCTTTAATAAAAGTGGAAAACCTTACTCTTATAAAGCATCCGAGAAATACTCAACTCACTTACACAACCACATCCTCCCTGCATTTGGACATAAACAAATAGATAAAATAAAAACCTTACACATTGTTGATTTTATAGATGATTTATCTAAAGATGGGGCTCGAAAAGATGGAAAGTCTGGCGGGCTTGGTGATAGAACAATTCTTGATGTATTTCAAACGTTACAGGCAATCTTCAAGACAGCCACAGAAGAATGGAAACTCATTAAAGACAATCCTATGGAGGGATTAAGTCAGCCACATGTGGAACCAAAAGAAATGCAATATTTTCAGACTGATGAAGCAGAAGAATGTATCCGGGTTTTATACGAAATTGATATAAAATGGCGTTTGTACTTTTTGGGTGCAATGATCGGCGGTTTACGGCGTGGTGAAGGACTTGCCTTTCAATGGCACTTGGATGTGGATTGGAACAGAGGCGGCTTCTATGTAAATCGCTCAATCTCTAAAACAGTCAACGGGCAGCCGCTTGTAAAAGCACCTAAATCTCGCAGCTCAAAACGTTTTGTTAAAATGCCAGATTTCTATATGGAGGATTTAGCAAATTATTATCGCATGTGGAAGAAGGAAAAACTTATGCTCGGTGATGCCTGGGAAGGTGAGGACAATCAATACATCTTTCATAATGGAATAGGAAAGCCATATTACTACACTACCCCCACTGCAAAGTGGGCAAAAATAAAAAAGAAGTATGGACTAAAAGATATTAGGCTCCATGACCTGCGGCATACGATGGTGGCTCTCCTTATAGAAGCCGGTGAAAATATGAGTGCAATTCAAAAACGTGCCGGTCACGCAAGTAGAAGAATAACATCTGATATTTACGGCCATGTTACCGAAAAACTTGAAAATGAGACAGCTCAATATTTTGATCAATTTAACCCTAATTTGAAGGTGAAAAGCAACTAAATGACCCCAAAATAAAATTTTGGTCCCCAATTTGTCCCCAATTGCTTTTTTGGGTAATTGGCTCTGTTCCTGACAAACAAAAAAACCCTTATAGAATAAGGGTTCAAAGGTATGGAGCCAAGGGGGCTCGAACCCCTGACCTCTACACTGCCAGCGTAGCGCTCTCCCAGCTGAGCTATGGCCCCGCATGTAACGTCATATTTATTATAGAGGATTTTTTTTTGAAAAACAAGCTGTTTCCTCTTCAATTGACAGAAAAAATAAGGCTCCGGAAAGAGCCTTATTTATGGACTTACATCATGATCAAAAGTAAAATCACACCGAGAATAATTCGATAGATTGCAAATGGGACGAGTTTGATTTTGTTAATCAATTTTAAGAAGAATCGGACGACAAACAGCGCGACAACAAAGGCGCAGATAAAGCCGACGATGAAAAACGGCAACAGATCCGAGCTTAAGCTATCCCAGTGCTTCACAAGGCTTAAAAAGCTTGCTCCCATCATGATCGGCATCGCCATAATAAACGTAAAGTCGGCTGCCGCGCGGTGGTTCAATCCAAGAATAACGCCTCCGGAAATGGTTGATCCCGAACGCGAGAAACCCGGCCAAAGGGCAAGGCATTGGAATAAGCCGACCCCTATCGCCTGCTTATAGGAAATGCGGTCGAGAGTGTCTGTTGCCGCTTTTCGTTTATTTACCCAATCGGCAAAAAGCATCAGGACTGCCCCGGCGATTAACCCAACGGCTACAGTTTGAACGGAAAATAAATATTCATCAATGTAATCCTCAAACAAAAAGCCGAGAATAGCTGCAGGCACAAGTCCGACTGCAATTTGCGCAATGCTTAATTTATGTCCCTGCTTCTGGTCGCTGGTAATATTCTTTTTCAAGCCGAGCAAATTCAAAATCCGGTCTTTAAACACGATAACCACTGCTAAAATAGAGCCAAGCTGAATCACCACTTTGAATGAGTTGGCAGCTTCTTCTGACATCAGATTGCTTGATTTAAGCCAGATATCGTCTACTATGATCATATGTCCTGTCGAAGAAACCGGCGCGTACTCTGTTAATCCTTCTACGATCCCTAAGATGGCAGCTACAAACAATTCCCATAGAGTCATGATTTTGATTCTCCCCATTAGACATTTATTTTTTACATAACGGGAGCTTTCCAAAAATGGAAAGCCCGTCTTATATAACTATAAACGAAAATCACACTTTATGCCCTGACGTGTTTTCATTTTTTTCTTCGTCGTATAAATGTGACCGCATTTTAAACCAGTCAAATAAATGTGTTGTAATGACTTTAGCAACTGCATAGCCCGGAATGGCGAGAATGATTCCAACCACACCAAACAGCTTACCGGCTGTTAACAGCAGAAAAATAATTGTAATGGGGTGGATGTGAAGGTTTTTCCCCATAATTTGCGGGGAAATCAGCTTCCCTTCGATCAGCTGAACAATGGTCCATACGATCACCAACTTAAGCAGCATGAGCGGTGATGTCACTATGGCGATGATAATCGCTGGCGTAATGGCAATCGTCGGCCCCAAATATGGAACAATGCTTGTGCAGGCCGCAATGAAGGCAAGCAATGAAGCATAATCAAGCCCGATAATCAAATATCCGATAAACAGTAAAAACCCGATACAGAAACTGACAATGATCTGGCCTCTGATATAAGAGCTTAACCGATGATTCATTTCGCTTAAGACTGTGTATGTCTGTTCTTTTAATCGTGTCGGCACAAACTTCAGTATATAGACCGGCAATTTCTTTCCATCTTTTAATAAGTAGAAAAGAATAAACGGAACGGTGATGATCGAAATAATAACATCAGTCAGAGCGCCGATAAAATTCCCAACGCCGGTGAAAGTACTGTTCACAATCGTAGCTGCCTGGTCTGAAATCTTTGTTGCAAGATCAGATATATTGATGTTCATTGTTTGCTGGGCCTGATTGACGAAATTGCTGCCGATTAGCTGTTTCGTCTGACTTTCAACAACATCCACATATCTCGGGATGTTGTCAATCAAACTCATAATTTGTTCTTTTAAAAAGGGAATGATGGACACGATTGTGATCGTGATCAGTCCGATAATCAATAGATATAGCAGCAAAATAGAATACATCCTTCTAATTCTTCTTCTCTCAAGGAAATCGACGACTGGATTTAACAAGTAGAAAACAATCCCTGTTAAAATAATCGGCAGTGAAATTGTTTTGAGAAGAACTATAATCGGGGTGAAAATAAATGATGTTTTTGTAAAAACGAGAATATTTAAACCAATCAGCAGCAGCACAAGCAAAAATAAAACAAACTTATTGTCCAAGAAGAATTGTTTAAATCTGCCGCTCCATGTTTGCAACATCTCCACTATCGTTCCTCCGTCATACATAGTTTAATTAAATTGTACACTATCGTCCCTATAATGAAAAATAAAAACCGTTAATCGCTGGAAAAACTTCCTTGTTTTCAGCATGTGGTTTGTTCTATCATGTGCTTTTCTCCTTTTTGAGCTATAATTTAGCTATATCATGCAAAAGGAGCGATAAGAATGATACGTTTTGCCATAATAGGAACCAACTGGATTACAGACCGCTTTCTTGAGTCAGCAGCGGAAATAAAAGATGTTCAGCTGACAGCTGTTTACTCGAGATCGGCTGAACGCGCTGCCGAGTTTGCCGCTAAACACGGTGCTGAGCACATCTTCTCAAACCTTCAGGAAATGGCGGCAAGTGATTGCTTTGATGCTGTATACATAGCCAGTCCCAATGCTCTTCACAAGGAGCAGGCCGTTCTCTTTATGAACCATGGCAAGCATGTGCTTTGCGAGAAGCCGTTTGCTTCAAATACGAAAGAAACGGAACAGATGATTTCAGCGGCTCAGGAAAACGGCGTTGTCCTCATGGAAGCGCTGAAGACCACTTTCCTGCCAAACTTCAAAGAGCTGAAGAAACACTTACATAAAATCGGAACCGTCCGCAGATTTACCGCAAGCTACTGCCAGTACTCCTCACGGTATGACGCGTTTAGAAACGGAACCGTCTTGAACGCATTTCAGCCTGAGCTTTCCAACGGGTCATTAATGGATATCGGCGTTTATTGTATTTATCCTGCTGTCGTGCTATTTGGCGAGCCGCAGGACGTGAAGGCGAACGGATATGCTTTATCTTCCGGAGTAGATGGAGAGGGGACCGTCATTCTATCATACGACGGGTTCGAAGCCGTTCTGATGCATTCTAAAATCTCTACTTCCTATGCTCCGGCGGAAATTCAGGGTGAAGACGGGACGATTGTAATCGATACAATTCAGCAGCCTGAACGAGTGGAAATCCGCTATCGAGACGGCCGTCTGGAAAACATTTCGATTCATGATCCTAAACCGGCGATGTTCTACGAAATAGAAGAATTTGTCACGCTCATAAAAGAGAACAAGCCGGAATCTGAAGACAATACATTTGAACGGTCTTTGATCACCGCCAAAATCATGGAAGAAGCAAGAAAGCAGATGGGGATTGTATACCCTGCTGATCAAGCGTAAAAAAATCCGCCCGCGTGCCAATGCCGCGGCGGATTTTTTATTAGACAATCGGAGAAGACGCCTTCCTTTTTAAAAGCACCTGTTGTTCATAATTTTTTATGTCATGGAGCCATTCCTCTTTTACCGGCACGCCCATTTGCTCACAGTAGGAATCCCAGACGGCCCCGAAAGGATATGTTTTAAATTCCTCCATCAGCGCCAGTCTTTCTGTAAATCGGCCCTCTTCCTGTAATTGTTTTAAATAGTCGTTCGGGAGAAGCAATGCATACAATAAAGCTTTGATCATATTTCTCGTTCCGATGGTCCAGGCGGCAACACGGTTAATGCTGGCATCGAAAAAGTCCAGGCCGATAGCGACCTTCTCGAGAGCCTGATTGCGTACAATTTCAAGCGCGATTTCCCTCAATTCATCATCTAAAATCACAACATGGTCGCTATCCCAGCGAACGGGCCGGGATACGTGCAAGGCGAGTTTGTCTGTGTAAAGCAGCATGGACGAAATCTTGTTTGACACCGTTTCAGTCGGGTGATAATGGCCTGTATCCAGCAAACACAGCTTTTGATTCGTCAAAGCGTAAGCCAAATAAAATTCATGAGAGCCGACAACATATGATTCGGAACCAAGTCCGAACAGCTTGCTTTCGACTGAATCAAGATTGTGTTGTTCACTGATCTCCACTGCGAAGATCCGATCCAGTGATTCTTTTAATCTTATACGCGGTGTCAGCCTGTCACTCGGGATATCCTTATATCCGTCAGGAATCCAAATATTCGTCAAGCAAGGTGTTCCTAGTTCTTTCCCGAAGGATTCCCCAATACGGCGGCACGCGATGCAATGCCTGATCCAAAATTCCCTGACGTTCGGGTCGGGGTGTGAAAGGGTGAGTCCGTCAGCCGCTTTCTCATGCGAAAACAAGGTCGGATTAAAATCTAAACCGAGACCGAGATCTTTCGCCCATTTCACCCAGTTTTCAAAATGATGCGGCTTCAATTCATCCCGTTCTACCGCTTCCCCGTTTGTTTCTGCGTATATCGCATGCAGGTTCACGCGGTGCTTTCCCGGAATGAGAGAAAGAGCCTTCTCCAAATCTTTTCTTAATTCTTCAGGGGTTTGTGCTTTTCCGGGATAATTGCCGGTCACGTCAATTCCGCCTGATAGCTCGCCTTTATTTACTTCAAAGCCTTCAATATCGTCACCCTGCCAGCAGTGGATTGAAATGGGCACTTGCTTTAATTGCCTAAGCGCCTCTTCAACATCACTTCCCCATTTTTCGTATGCCTGTTTTGCATTGTTATAATTGGCTTTTATGGTCATGCGGCTCTCTCCCTTTAGTTTTTTAATCCAAATAAAAAACTTCCTTAAGATCTATCGAAACAGGACTGAAATCTGGATTTGTTTTCATGAATGGCGCCATCGATTTCCACCATCTCCGGCAAACTTCTGTATCCGCCATCTTTCTCCACTTTTCTTCATCTTCTATTTCTAAATAAGCAAATAACCGGCCTGTTTCCTCGTCTAAAAAAATGGAATAATGGTGCGCTCCGTGAGCTTTGAGTGCTTCTGCCATTTCTGGCCAAATGTCATCATGCCGCTGTTTGTATTCCTCGTACTTGTCTTGGCGGACAAACATGATACTGGCTTTTCGTTTCAAACCTGATCACCTCTTCACCTTTTAGATAACGCTTTCAAAACAGTTTGCTGAAATGACTGAATGATCGCGCTTCTGTCAATATCTTTAGGTGTAAACACTTTGATCGGAAAGGAATTTCTGACAGCTTGCCGAGCTGCTGTTATGTCTTTGACTTCTTTGGCAGCAATCATTTGCATCAGCAGATTTCCGATGGCGGTTGCCTCTATGGGACCTGCGTATACCGCTTTTCCGCTCATGTTTGCCGTTAATTGATTTAAGAAATCATTCCGGGCTCCGCCGCCGATGATATGGAGCTGCTGAATCGGTTTTTCCGTGATCGTTTCCAGCTCTTTGATGGCTATGGCATAGATGATGGCTAAATTGGTGTAGATGCAGCAGGCAAGTTCACCTGCAGTGCGGGGGATCTTTTGGCCGGTTTCTCTGCAATAATGTTGGATTTCCTCTATCATGCTGTCTGGATTCAGGAAACGTTCATCATTTAAGTTGATAAACTGCTGGAATGGTTCTGTTTTTAGGGCTTCCTCTGCAAGCTGCTGAAAAGAGTAATTCGTTTGTAACTGCTGTTTTACTTCCTGTATCACCCACATGCCGATAATGTTTTTGAGAAAGCGAATGGTGCTGTTTGCGCCGCGTTCATTTGTATAGTTGTTTTTCAAAGCCTGTTGAGTTAATATCGGCGTTTTGTTTTCAACCCCGATTAACGACCATGTTCCGCTGCTGATATACGCCCAGCTATCGCTTACGCCTGGCGCCGCGATGACGGCCGAGGCTGTGTCATGCGTTGCGACTGTTATCACCTTGCAAGCCGGCAGGTCATAATCCGGGAACCAATCATTTCTCAGCATCCCGAGCTCACACCCCGGTTCAGTCAGCGGCGCAAATTGATGTTCGTGAACAGACACGGCTTTGAGCAATTCAAGGTCAAGCTTTCCGGTTGAAACATTAAGAAGCTGTGTTGTCGACGCATTTGTGATTTCTGTCACCGCTTTTCCGGTTAGACAATAGCCTAAATAATCGGGAACCAGCATCATTTTGTCTGTCGTTTTCATCAGCTCGCGGTCTTCTTCAAACAATTGATAAATCGTGTTAAAAGGCTGAAATTGTATTCCTGTTTTTCGATAGATTGTGTCTTTTGACAGGGTTTGTTCCAGTTTGCCTATCGTGTGATCTGTCCTTCTATCCCGGTAGGACATCACTTCCCGCAAACGATTTCCTTTTTCGTCCAGTAAGACATAATCAACCGCCCATGTGTCAATTCCGACGGTGCATCGTTCATACCCTAGCTCTTTCACCTTTTGCAGCCCTTGCAGGATTTGTTTTAGCAAACGGTCAATATCCCAAAAGCAATGTCCGTCTCTTTGAATGAAGCCGTTAGCGAATCTGTGAATCTCTTGTACTTCAAGCTTTCCTTCCTTCAGCTCGCCTACCATGACCCTCCCGCTTGACGCGCCTATATCAATGGCAGTATAAATCATTCTTTCACCCTCTCTTCGGAAGGGGAACAGCTGTTACTTTCACCTCTTTATCTTCAAGCGCTTTTACCGATACCGGATCAAGTCCAGAATCAGTAATAAGGCGGCTGATATCCTGCAGCGAGGCAATATGTGAAAACTCACGGTTCCCCCATTTGCTTGAATCGGCCATCAAAATGGTCTGATCAGACCTTTCGATCATCCGTTTTTTGAGCAGCGCCTGCCACTCGTTTGAGTCACTCATCCCGTTGTTGATATCAAAGCCTTTACAGGACAGAAAGGTTTTATTGACATGATAGGTCTCAAGCGAACGCTCAGCCAACGGCCCGGCAAACGATAATGATTTTTCCAGCAAAATCCCTCCTGTTGAAATGACTGAGATGTTTTCTTTATTGCTGAGTTCAATGGCTGCCTTCATTGAGTTTGTAATGACGGTGAGCTCAATATCCGGGAGTATTTTCGCCATGTACCAGGCGGTAGTGCTTGCATCAAGAATGATTCGGTCTCCGCTGTTTACATATTTGACCGCTTCGTGAGCAATGGCTTTTTTTTCTATGACATTTGTGATTTCCCGTTCAGAAAAATGAACTTCTGATTTCTGCTGCTCAATACTGACCGCTCCTCCGTGGCTCCGGCTCAGTTTATGTTCTTTCTCAAGCTTCTCAAGATCGCGCCGAATGGTTTCTTCTGTGACAGAAAATATGTCACTTAATTCGGATACGCGGATACTTGAACGCATATTCACTATTTCCACTATTTTTTGCTGCCGTTCTGCTACTAGCATTGGTAACGCCCTTCCTCATATCGTAATCCGTCTTATTGTTTTTCTATGATAGCATACTTCTAACGCGTGAACGCAGCAGGGACGCCGCCGTCTACCGTGATCATGCAGCCCGTGGTTTTTTCGGCTTTAGAAGAAGCGAAGAATGCGATGGCTTCGGCAATGTCCTGCGGGTAAATATTGACGAGCAGAGCTGTGCGTTTCCGATAATGTTCCTCAAGCTGCTCTGGTTCAATCCCATACGCCGCGGCCCGTTCCTCCCGCCAGCTTGACCCCCAGATTGCCGATCCTTGAAGAACCGCATCAGGCAAAACGGAGTTGACCCGAATGCCATATTCTCCGCCTTCTGCTGCGATACACCTTGCCAAATGGGTTTCAAGCGCTTTTACCGAGCTATAGGCAGCGGCGTTTTTGCCCGCATAAACAGAATTTTTTGATCCGACAAACACCATGCTTCCGTCTCTGTTTTGCTGTTTCATTTGCTTAAACGCTTCACGTGCCACAAGGAAGTAGCCTGTTCCTAATACATTCATATTAAGATTCCATTCTTTTAAACTTGTTTCGTCAAATGGGCTTGATGTGGCCAGCCCGGCATTATTGACGACGATATCAATTCCGCCGTAAGCAAGAGCCGCTTGTTCAAAGGCTGACCGTACTTCCTCTTCCTTTGTCACGTCCATTTTGACAGCCATTGCCCTTCCTTCTCCGTATGCCTCGTTTATTTCCCCGGCAATTTTCTGCGCGCCTTCTATATTAAGGTCAGCGGCAATCACGTGCCCTCCTTCAGCTGCAAAGCGGCGGCATGCTACACTTCCGATTCCGCCGGCTCCTCCTGTTACGAACGCTACTTTACGGGAAAATTCTGCTTCCGGCGGAGCCAGCGTGAGCTTATATAATTCGAGCGGCCAATATTCGACATGGTAGGATTCACTTTCATTTAAAGAAACAAAGTGTCCCAGTGCTGTTGATCCTTTCATAACGGCGATAGCCCTTCGGTATAAAGCGCCGCTCACTTTAGACATGGCATAACTTTTTCCCGTGTTCACCATTCCGATGCCAGGAATCAATATCACCCGCGGGGCTGATTCGAAGATTTGATCTCCATCCTGCTGATGGCGTGTAAAGTAAGCCTGATAATCTGATGAAAAACGCTCGACTCCTGACTTGATCAGATCCGCCAGCTTATGCACATCTTGAGTTTCCGGATTCCACTCAATGTACAACGGAACCCGCTTTGTATGAACAAGGTGATCCGGGCATGCCGCACCGATTTGCGAGAGCGCTGGCGCTTGAACACTGTTTACAAATTCTAAGATATCGTCATGATCATCATAGGAAAGGATCATTTTCTTCTCTTCACTTACAGCGCCTCTGATTACAGGCATGATGCCTGCCAAGATTTGTTTTCTTTGATCTTCCGGCAGCGGCTGATATCTTTTGCCTCCGAATATCTCATGTTGATTGACACAGCCATTAATGTACTGCTTGGCTTCTTGGATGATAGATATCGTTTTTTCATAACATTGTTCAGACGTCTCTCCCCAAGTGACTAAGCCGTGTTTCTCCATTAACACAAGCTCAGCGTTGGAATTGTTCGCTACGCCTTCAGCGATCATTTTAGATAAAGTAAATCCGGGGCGTACGTAGGGCACCCATACAAACCGGTTTCCGTATATGTCTTCAGCGATTTGTTTTCCATTATCAGCGCAGCATATGCTGATAATCGCATCGGGGTGGGTATGGTCAACATGAGTGTATGGCAGAAAAGCGTGTAACAGCGTTTCAATTGAAGGGCGGGGATGTTTGCTGTCTATCATACAGTGAGACAAGTAGTCTACCATTTCTTCATCTGACATTTGGTCCCTTTCAATCAGCGGGCGGATGTCATCTAATTTCAAACCGGTAAAGTTATACGCTTTCATTGTGGCCAAATCCGAGCCGCTTCCTTTCACCCACATCACTTCTGTTTCACGGCCTCTGAAATCCTTTTCCGTTGTTTTCATAGACGTATTTCCGCCGCCCCAGTTGCAGACAGTGCGATCGGATCCGATTAGATTGGACCTGTACACCAATTCTTCTACACCTTTCGGCAGCTGTGCAGCATGTTCTGAATCCCATACATGTTTCACCATATTTGATATTCCTCCGTCCCCTTTTATTTGTATCCGTTTTCATTATATATGATCTTTGTTTATTTTTGAATTATTTTTGTTTATTTTTGTTTTTCAATAAAAAAGAAAGCAGCTGATGCCGCTTTCTCTTTCCATTATTATCATTCAATTTTAAATTTCTTCGTGATGTCCTGAAGTTCTTCCGCCATGTTTGCCAATGTCTCAGCTGATGAGCTGATTTCTTCCATGGACGCAAGCTGTTCTTCCGCCGAAGCTGCGATGTCTTGAATGCCTGCTGAGCTTTCTTTCGCCACTCCGGAAATGTCTTCAACCGCACTTGACACTTCCTGTGATCCTGCTGACAGCTGTTCAACCGTCGCGTTCAGGTTTTGCAATTCTCCGGAAATTTGGGTTGTCATTTCGTAAATTTGTTTAAAGCTTTCCGCTGTTTGATCAGTAATCTGCAAGCCTTCCTTCACTTCATGATTCACAGATTGGAACATCGACAGCGAAGTGCTGATTTCTCTGACAATCTCTTGAATTAACCCTTCAATTTCCTTGGCGGAGTCTGCTGATTGTACGGCAAGTTTTCTGACCTCTTCCGCAACTACTGAGAAGCCTCTTCCGTATTCACCTGCTCTTGCCGCTTCAATCGCAGCATTTAATGCCAGCAAATTGGTTTGATCAGCAATGCCGTTAATCACATTCAAGATGCTTGTGATGTCTTGCGATTTTGTTTCAAGACCCTTCACAACCGCTTCCGCTTTTTGAACGGATTGGTCGATTGTTTTCATTTGGCCGACTGTATGCTCGACCAGTTTTTCTCCGCTGCCCGCCGCCTCAGAGGACTGTATCGATGACTTCGTAATGGTTGAAGAGGCCTGAGCCACTTTTGAAATCCCGTGGTTCATTTGAGAAAGATGATCTGAACTTGTTTCCAGTTTCTCGCTTTGCGCCTCGTTGCCATCTGAGAACTGTTCGATGGCGAGTGTAATGTGTTCAGTTGCCTTGCTCGTTTGGGCTGCGCTTGCCGTCAGCTCCTCAGAAGAAGATGCCACGTTTTCTACAGATGTTTGAATGACACCAATGACAGTACGCAATGAGGCAGACATTTCGTTAAAGCTTTCGCCAAGCTGGCCAAACTCATTTTTCGAGTGAATATCAATGACTTCTGTCAGATCTCCGCTGCTGATTTTCGCGGATGTAGAAACCAGTTTTCTTAACGGCTTGGTAATGGCGCTGATAATAAAGAGAATAAGTATGCCGCCGATAACAAGTGATACGCATAGGACGATGATCGCTGTGTTCAGAACCGGGCTTGACGCATCTTCCAATTCACTGATAAAGTATGTGCCCGCGATTTTCCAGCCTGTCAGTTTATTTGTCGTAAAGGCCATTTTCTTTTCTTTGCCTTCGAAAGTATATTCAAATGAGCCTTCTTTTTTGGAATAAACTTGGTTCGTCCAATCGCCGGATCCAGTTGTCCCAGGTTTAATCGTCGGATGGGCGATATATTTTTTGTTGCCTGTTGTAATAAATGCGTAGCCTTTTGCACCGATTTTGATTCTCTGTGAAGCGGATAGCACTTCATCCAGATTTAAATCAAGTGCTATGACCCCTGAACCATCTTTTGTTTGCTTTGAGATGGTAACAACGGTACCCCCTGTTGCTTCGTCAATGTACGGCTCGGAGAAAACAGCCTGTCCTTTTTTCGCAACGGCTTGTTTGTACCAGTCACGCTCTGTCGGATCAAAGCCCTTTGGCACACCGCCTTCAGGATATTTATAAAGCTTTTTATTTTCTGAAGCCGCATAGATAGCGCCTACATCGGCATTCAATGTTGTATACTGTTTAAATTTCTCACTCAGTGAGGTTTTGTTTTTGTCTTGTAATAAATCTTTATTGATCGTCTCACTGTAATAATCAATTGCTTTTACTTTAGTATTCAATTTGTTCTGCAGGGTGCTGTTGAGTTCTTCAACGTTTCCCATTGCACTATTCGTCAGTTCTCTGTCTAGTGCGTTCCAAGCTGATTGATAACTGAAATATGCTAATACCCCAACCGGCAAAATAAGCACTGCCAGAAACGCAGCGACAAGCGGTTTGCTGATTGATGGCTGTTTGATCCACTGTACAATTTTCCCCATTATCGTTGACTCCTCCTTTAAGCTAAAACTAATATCGTCAAACTAGGATAAAGGTTTAATAAAAAAAACTAAAAAAAACACCCAAGTGCATAGACTTGGGTGTTTTGTCTTATTTATTATTCGATTTTGAAGCGTTTGGTCATATCGCGAAGCTCTTCCGCCATAGACGAAAGGGTTTCTGCTGACGAGCTGATTTCTTCCATCGAAGCAAGCTGCTCTTCGGCTGACGCCGCGATATCTTGGATATGAGCTGAGCTTTCTTTTGAAATCGATGCAATGTGCTCGGACGCTCCCGAGACTTCCTCGGAGCTGGCAGAAAGCTGCTGCACCGTCGCACTCATGTTTTGTAGTTCGCCGGCGATTTGGTTCGTCATTTCAGAAATACGAGTAAAGCTCATTTCTGTTTTATCTGTAATATCCAGACCTGTCTGCACCTCTTGATTGACAGATTGGAACATGCCGAGAGATGTATTGATTTCCTTCACAATTTCGATGATTAATCCTTCAATCTCTTTTGCTGAATCTGCTGACTGAACTGCCAGTTTTCTCACTTCTTCCGCTACAACGGAGAAGCCGCGGCCGTATTCCCCTGCGCGCGCCGCTTCAATCGCTGCGTTTAATGCCAGCAGGTTCGTCTGGTCAGCGATACCGTTAATCACGCGCAAAATATTGGTGATATCTTTCGATTTCGTTTCCAATCCGCGTACGACTTGTTCGGCTTCTTTAACGGACTTATCAATGACGTTCATTTGGCCGACAGTTTGATGAACAAGCTTGCCGCCTTCGCTTGCGATTTCTGTCGATTGAACAGATGAATCTGTGATGACTTCAGAAGCTTGGGCCATATTTATCAAACCGTCATTCATTTGATAAATGTGCTCTGCTGCCGTTTCAATGTTTTCGTTTTGTTTTTCATTGCCGTTAGAAAATTGTTCAATTGCCAATGTAATATGCTCTGTTGCTTTGCTCGTTTGTCCGGCTGATGCAGTCAGCTCCTCAGAGGAAGCGGCAACGTTATCTACTGAATCCTGGATGGCGTGTATGAGAGAACGAAGTGACGACGCCATATTGTTAAAGCTTTTGCCGAGTTCCCCCAATTCATCTTTTGAACGGATATCAATGGTTTCCGTCAAATCTCCCTCGCTTATCCGCTTAGAGGAACCCACAAGCTGTTTCAGAGGCGTTGTAATTGACCGAATGACAAATGTCATGACGATAACCCCTATGATAATAGCTGCAGCCAAGACAATTAAAGCAAGGTGAAGGACGGGCTGGGCTGCCTCATGAATTTCATCCAAATACATGGTGCCCCCGATTTTCCATCCCGTTAACTTATTCGTATCAAAGGCCATTTTTTTCTTATCGCCGTCCATGGTGTATTGAAAATCGCCTTTATCGGCATTCAGCATCTTCTCAAGATAGTCGCCTTTCAATTCAGCTCCCGAGGTTTTATTGGGATGGGCGACAACTGTTTTGTCCTTTGACATAATAAATGCGTAGCCATGTTTGCCGATGTTGACTTTTTCGGTTGTTTTCAGCAGATTTTCAATCGTCATGTTGATTGCGATAACGCCTGAACCATCTTTTGTCTGCTGTGCGATTGTCACAACCATTGTGTTCGTAGAGGCTGTTTTATAAGGATCCGTCACAACAACTTTTCCTTTATTCGCAACCGCTTTTTTGTACCAGTCACGTTCAACCGGATTATAATCGCTCGGCATCTGCAGATCCGGATAACGGGTAAAGTGACCGTCTTTGTCACTCGTATAAATAGATTCTACATCTTTATTGATTTTGATATACTGTGAGAATTTCTCTTTAATGTTTGCATTGCTTTTTGCATCGTATTTCTTTTTTGTCAGCCATTCGCTGAAGTAAAGGGAGCTGTCTTCTTTTTCTCCGATACTGGTGTTGATAATTTCGTTTAACTGCTGTACATTTTCTAATGCGCTCCCCATCATCTGTCTGTCGAGTGAGCTGCTTGCCGTTTGATACGCAATCGCCGCCAATATGACAACCGGTATAATGAGGATTGACAGAAAGGAAACGAGAAGCTTCCGTGTAATTGATCTTTGTTTTATGAGTTGGAGTATTTTTTTCATCATTCATTTCTCCTTTTTTATGCTACCCTTCATATCGGCAGGAATGGGTAAATATATACAGTAAAAAAGAAGAAATTTAACAAAAGTAACTAATCACCCATCATCATATAGTTATTTAGACCTGTTTTCCATCCACCTTAAATCGTTTTGTCAGGTTACGGAGTTCTTCAGACATTCTTTCAAGCGTCTGTGCTGATGAACTGATCTCCTCCATGGATGCCAGCTGTTCCTCGGCTGAAGCAGCGATATCCTGAATGCCGTCTGAGCTTTCTTTAGAAATTGCTGTGATATCATTTGAAGCAGCGGAAATTTCTTGAGCTCCCGCTGACAGCTCCTCAACCGTCGCATTCATGTTTTGCAGTTCGGAAGCCATTTGATTGGTCATGTGCGATATCTCATTGAAGCTTTGTTTTGTTTCCCCCGTCATGACAAGCCCTGTTTCAACTTCTTTGTTTACGGACTGAAGCACGTTCAATGATGTGTGAATTTCTTTTACAATGTCGCTGATCAGCGATTCAATTTCTTTTGCCGAGTCAGCCGACTGTACCGCGAGCTTTCTCACTTCCTCAGCGACGACGGAGAAGCCCAGTCCGTATTCTCCCGCTCTGGCGGCTTCAATGGCGGCATTTAAAGCCAGAAGATTGGTTTGATCCGCAATGCCGTTGATGACACGCAAAATATTCGTGATATCCTTTGATTTGATTTCCAGCCCCTTCACCACTTGTTCCGCTTCTTTTACGGAATGGTCAATCGTATTCATTTGTCCGACTGTTTGCTGTACGAGCGTCTCACCCTTGCTTGATACTTCCGTTGAATCTGCGGATGTTTCTGTCATCACTGTAGCAGCCCGCGCCAGTTCAGCTAATCCGTCGTTCATTTCATTAATTTGTTCGGTTGTCGTCTCGATTCTGTCGCTTTGGCTTTCGCTTCCGTTTGAAAATTGCTCGATGGCCATCGTAATATGCTCAGTTGCCCTGCTAGTCTGGTCGGCGGATGCAGTCAGTTCCTCTGATGATGAAGCAACGTGATCTACCGAGTCTTTGATGCCTTGAATGAGTGAGCGGAGCGAGTAGGCCATATGATTGAAGCTCTGGCTCAGAACGCCAAGTTCATCTTTTGACTTGATTTCAATTGTCTCGGTTAGATCGCCTTTACTTATTTTTTCAGCTGATGCGACAATGTGTCTCAATGGCTTTGTAATGGACCGAATCACAAAATAAATCGCCGTCATTCCAGCTGCGATGGCAATCGCCAGTACGATTGAAGCCATAATCAGAACTCTGCTTGCAGCATCGTGGATCTCGTCCGCATACATCGTGCCGCTGATTTTCCAGCCTGTTGTTTCGCTTGTGGCAAACACCATTTTCTTCTCTTTGCCTTTGTACGTATACTCAAAGTCGCCGCTTTTATTCGTGTAGAGTTTATCAACCCAGTCCCCTTTTAACTCTGTTCCCGCTTTTTCTCCGGAGTAGGCGATGACTTTTTTGTTTTGGCTTAAGATAAAAGCATAGCCTTCTTTTCCAATATTGATTTCTTTCGCTGTTGTGACCAGATCATCAATTTTCATATCAATGGCAACAACGCCTGATCCATCCTCCGTCTGGCGGGCGATGGTGACGACCATTTTTCCTGATGAAATTGATTCATAAGGTTCAGTGACGATTGTTTTGCCTTTATTGGCTATTGCTTCTTTGTACCACTCTCGTTCCAAAGCATTAAAGTCACTCGGCATGTCTGCGTACGGATAACGAGTGAATTCCCCGTCTTTGCTGCTAGAAAATACCGCAGCGACATTGTCATTCATTTGGATAAATTGTTTAAATTCCTGTTTCAGCTCTGTTTTCTTTTTATCCTTGAACTTATCTGCTGTGGCCCAATCGCTGAAAAACGCGAGGCTTTTTTCAGTCGTGCTGATTTTATCATCAATAATATGATCTAAAATTTGAACGTTTTCCTTTGCGCTTTGCGTCATCTGGATATCAAGAGAGGCAACTGCTGATTGATAAGCGCTTACCGAAAGGGCGGTAATAGGAACAATTAAGATCAGCAGGAAAGAAATAATAAGTCTCCTGGCAATTGATGACCTGCGAATCGTAGTGAGTGTTTTTTTCATTTCCTTTTGAACCTTCTTTCAATAATTTACAAATTATATCGGATGAAATTCCTTTATATTACATTGAAAATGAAGGAAAAAGTGAAAAATAGTTCTAAATTCACCGTGTTAACTAGTACTTTTTTATTATTTACCACACGAAAAAACAGCGCCTGAATAAGCGCTGTTTTTCTTCTTTTATTCGATTTTGAATTGCTTTGTCAGATCACGAAGCTCTTCTGCCATCTGCGCTAGAGTGGTCGCTGATGAACTGATTTCTTCCATAGAAGCAAGCTGCTCCTCAGCTGAGGCGGCAATGTCTTGGATGCTTGCCGAGCTTTCTTTCGACACATCAGCAATGCCGCTGACGGCAGTTGAAACATGCTGTGAACGGTCCGACAGCTGTTCGACGGTGGAATTCATCGTCTGCAATTTACCCGCGATTTCGTTTGTCATGCTGAAAATGCTCTGAAAGCTTTCTTTTGTATTGTCTGTGACGACAAGTCCGGACTGCACTTCCTGATTGACCTCTTTAAACATGTGAAGGGAGGTTTCGATTTCTGCTACGATTTCTTGGATCAGCTTTTCGATTTCTTTTGCTGAATCGGCTGATTGAACAGCCAGTTTGCGCACTTCCTCCGCTACGACAGAGAAGCCGCGTCCTGACTCCCCGGCACGCGCCGCTTCAATGGCTGCATTTAATGCCAGCAGGTTTGTTTGGTCAGCGATGCCGTTGATGACTCTCAAAATGCTTGTGATGTCTTTTGATTTTCCTTCTAAGCCTTTGACCACAGCTTCAGCCTGCTGAACCGATTGATTAATCGAGTTCATTTGTCCGACTGTCTGCTGTACAAACTTTTCACCCGTTCCGGCGATTTCTGTTGATTGGATAGACGCCTTTGTAATGTCTGATGATGTTTCTGAGACATGCTGAAGGTCCCCATTCATTAAGTTCAGCTGGTGAGAGCTAGATTCAACCTTTTCGCTTTGCTCCTCGTTTCCGTTTGAGAACTGCTCAATCGCCATTGTGATATGCTCGGTGGCTTTACTTGTCTGTCCGGCAGATGCGGTAAGCTGTTCGGACGATGCGGCCACATTGTTCACCGAGTCTTGAATAGCGCTGATCAGTGAGCGGAGAGATTGTCCCATTTCATTGAAACTTTCCCCAAGCTCTCCAAGCTCATCCTTCGAACGGATGTCGATCGTTTCTGTCAGATCCCCGCTGCTGATCGTTTTCGATGATTGGACGAGACGTTTTAACGGTTTTGTAATCGAACGAACGATAAACAGAATTAAAAACCCGCCTATTGCAATGGAAGCAATCAGCACGATCATGCCTGTGATCAGCACAGATTTTGAGGCACCCTTGATTTCATCCATATACATTGTGCCGGCTATTTTCCACCCAGTCAGTTCATTTGTTGTATAGGTCATCTTTTTATCTTCGTTATTCAGAGTGTACTTGAAATCACCGCTGTTATCGGCGTACATTTTGGCAACCCAATCGCCTGACAGCTTTTCCCCCGCCTTGTGTTTCTGGTGGGCGACATAGGTTTTGTTTTTCGTCGCAATGAAAACATAGCCTTCTTTACCGACCTTGATTTGTTTCATCTGTTCTAACAGTTTGTCAATGGTGATATCCATGGCGACAACGCCAGATCCATCCTTCAGCTCCTGGGCAATGGTAATAACCATGCTTCCGTCACTCGCTGCCACGTAAGGATCCGTCACGACAATTTCACCGCCGGCCTTCATCGCATCTTGGTACCAAGGGCGCTGTCTTGGATCGTATCCTTCCGGCAATTTTTCATTGGGCGCTTGGATGTAGGTGCCGTTTTCCGCGCCTCCATAAATTCTGGCTACCCCTTCATTGATAGAGATATATTGTGAAAACTTCGCTTTGAGCTCTTCTTGATTAGTCTTTCCTTTAAATACGGAGCTTTTAAGAGATTCACTAAAAAATGTGACTCCTTTCGCTTTTGCTCCCAGATCATTTGTAACAGTTGTATTAAATGTATCGACACTGTTTTTCGCATTTCCCATAATTTCCTGATCAAGCTTTCCGCTGGCGCTTCGATAAGAACTGAATTCCAATATTAGGATAGGGATAATAAGAATCGCAATAAATGACACGATTAATTTTCTTGAGATAGACGGTTTTTTCAGCCAATTGATAAAAGTCTTCATGTCCAGTTTCTCCTTCGGGTTTGATACAGTATATATCGGCTGCTTAAAAAAGTTTTAAAATAAAAATGGAAGAAGTTCTTTTTCAGCTGTCTTCTGTTTTTCGCTTTCATTGCCCAAGCCCTTTGCATATCTTATAAAAAACAAGGGGGGCTAAAGATGATTATTGTATCCGGACAATTGCTCCGTCCCCAAGATATTGAAAACTGGCAGATAGATGAGAAGTTGAATCCGCTGTTAAAAGAGATGCTTGAGACGCCTATCCAGTTTGATTATCATTCAATTGCCGAACTGATGTTTGAGCTGAACCTGCGGATGAATATCGTTGCAGCGGCAAAAACGCTGCACAAAAGCGGAGCGAAGTTTGCCACTTTTTTAAAAACATACGGAAATACAGCGTATTGGAGGGTTTCACCGGAAGGCGCCTTGGAGCTGAAATATAGAATGCCGCCTTCAAAAGCGATTCGGGACATTGCTGAAAACGGTCCGTTTTACGCGTTTGAATGTGCAACCGCAATTGTTGTTATTTATTATTTGGCCTTGATCGATACAATCGGAGAGGAAAAATTTGATGCCAGCTTTGACAGAATTATTTTATATGACTGGCATTATGAGAAATTGCCGATATACACAGAAACAGGCCATCACTATTTCCTTGGAGATTGTCTGTATTTTAAAAACCCTGAATTTGATCCGCAAAAAGCGCAATGGAGAGGCGAAAATGTGATTTTACTGGAAGAGGATAAATTTTTTGCCCATGGCCTTGGAATCTTAAGCGGACAGCAAATTATCGAGAAGCTGAATTCTTTTCGAAAAAAAGGAGCCGTACAGTCAGCTTATCTTCTGTCTCAGGCGACGAGACTGGATGTACCGTCTCTTTACCGCATCGTCCGCTAAAAAGCCCCATCGCCTATTTCCAGGACGATGGGGTTTCAAACGCTTTTCGTTTTCGATAAAAAGGGGCTGTGCCTAAATACTGGTTCGCAGCCCACTCCATTTTTTCAAGGTCATTTCTTGTCACGATTGGATCTAGACTGCTCCATTTGATAAAGCGGACAAAATAGTAGCCTTTGATAGGGGCCATTGTAACTTTTGAGTGAGGCCAGTCTTCAAATACAAACTCAATTTTCCCTCTTTTTTTATAAGAAGATTGAAGAATGTTCATCATCTGTCACCTCTGTTTATCGAGTTACGTTCGGCAAAGCTCGGCTAACAGTGACTTGACATCAGCGGGCCCGTTAAGCATGCCGACAGATTGCCCGGCCCACAGAGACATGTACCTGGAATCTTTTTCTCTGGCTGCTTGTTTTCTCATCGGCTTTGTTAACGTGTTTTGCAATGGATATGGAAGCGTGTTTGCCTCCTCAGCTTGCTGCTCTTTCATCCATTGATTGACTATCCCCCTTGCAGGCTTACCTGAAAACAATGAGGTGAGGCGCGTGTCTGTTCCCTGCGCTCTTTTTAACTCGCGTCTGTATGTTTCTGATGCTTCGCATTCCTCACACATGAGAAATGGCGTCCCAACCTGTACGCCTTGGGCTCCGAGACAATGAGCGGCTTGAACGCCGCGCCGGTCGGCAATTCCGCCTGCCGCGATAACCGGAACGGAAACGGCATCTGTCGCCTGGGGAATCAGCGACATAAGGCCAAGTGCGGCTTCCCCGCTGACCGGCAGAAAGGAACCGCGATGGCCGCCCGCTTCGCTTCCTTGCAGTACGATGATGTCCATTCCGCGTTCTTCAAGCATGATGGCTTCCTGCGGGACAGTAGCCGTACCAATGAGACAGCAGCCATTTTCCTTTAACGCTTGAATGGTTTCATCCGGCGGAATGCCGAACGTAAATGAACAGGCTCTTATATTGTGTTTGAGAATGATGCTAATTTTTTTATGGAAATCCTCCCATTCTTCTTCCTCTGAAGAAAATAGAGAGGCCTGTTCGGCAAACGGAATTCTGTTTTTCCAAGTTTGAATATTGCCCTCATCCGGTTCTTTTCTGCTTTCTGGAACAAACACATTTACCTGAAATGCTCCGTCAGTCAGCTGCTGCATGTCAACGATTTGCTTTTCGAGCATGTCGGAACTGAGATATCCGGATGCCAAGCTGCCAAGCGCGCCTTCATTCGACACAGCAGCTGCCAGGACAGGCGTGACAAGCCCGCCTGCCATCGGTGCCTGGATGACAGGTTTTGTCAGCGATAATGATTTCATCCATTCGGTCATGAAAACCCTCCTGTTACCCCATGATTTTGATATAGCATGTTCGATGGCGAGGGCCGTCGAATTCGCAGAAATAGATGCCCTGCCACGTTCCAAGAATCAGCCGCCCATTTTCAATAATGACATGCTGTGAGGCTCCGACCGTACTCGATTTCATGTGCGCAGCTGTATTGCCCTCCATATGGCGGTCCAGCTCGTGTTCCCACGGATACACCTCATCAAACCTTCTGAGCATATCTTTTTTGACGTCTGGATCGGCGTTTTCGTTAATTGTAATGCCCGCGGTCGTATGCGGACAATAAATCAGCGCCGCGCCGCTGGTTACACCAGTTTCTTGCAGAAACGCTTCCGCCTCGCGTGTGATCTCAATCATTTCATCTCGTTTGGTCGTTTTGATTTGCAATGTTTTCAACATTTGTTTCTCCTTTCATTTATCCGCTCTATTTGCTAATTCGTTCTGTGTTCTTTTTTTCCTGTTAAACCGCTCTCATAAACGCGATAAAAAACAAAAAACTCCAGTCTCACGCTGGAGTTTAGCGCCATACATATATTCTTGCTTCATACGGTTTTAACAGGACGGATGTCATGTGCTGATGCGGCTCTGTTTCAACATTTGACAATGCTAGTACGTCTGATGACAACGGCAACCCGGCGTGCTTGAAAAAGGCCGGCGTTCCTGTCAGGTTGGCCGTAATCAGGGCAGTATCGCTCTCATTTTTCCGAAGATACGCAAAGATTTGCTGATCTTCGGATAAAATGAGCTCGTATATCCCGTTGATAAAAACATCGTATGTTCGACGCAGCTTGATCAAGCTTTTGTAAAAGTGGTATACGGATGTTTGGTCGATTTTTTGCGCCTCGGCATTCAGCCATTTGTAATTTTTATTGATTCCGAGCCACGGTTTGGCATCAGAGAATCCGGCGTGTGGATCAGCATTCCATTGCATCGGCGTTCGTGAATTGTCCCGTCCCTTTTTCCAGACCATCTTCATCACGTCCTCGTGTGAAGCGCCTTTCGCCCTTTCTATTTCATACAGGCGCTTCATTGCGACATCATCATAGTCAGCAATAGACGGAAACGCCACGTTCGTCATGCCGAGTTCCTGTCCCTGATAAATAAACGGTGTGCCCTTCATAAGAAAATAAACAGCAGCAAGCGCTTTTGCACTTTCTTTTAGGTACACGCCGTCGTCTCCCCACACAGAAACTGAACGGGGCTGATCGTGATTCTCCATAAACAAAGCATTCCAGCCGATCCCTTCAAGACTGTCCTGCCAGTCTGTTAAAATTCGTTTGAAGGAAACGATATCAATGCTCTCACTGACCTCTACATCCCACAGCCCGAGATGCTCAAATTGAAAAATCATGCTGAAGATGCCGTTTTTTTCTCCAGCCCAATCATCCGCTTCCTTTGCAGAGACACCATTTGCCTCACCGACTGTCATAATCGGATAGCGGGAAAATGTGTTTTCTTTCAGCTCTGTTAACAAATCCATTATGCCGTCAGCATTCATGTGATAGGGGAAAGAAGGAACGACATCCAGTCCTTTTGGATTCGGCATATCGGGAAGCCCTTCTTTTTTCTTAATATGAGTAATGGCATCGACCCGAAATCCATCAATACCTTTGTCAAGCCACCAATTCACCATGTCATAAACGGCATTTCTCACCTTTTCATTCTCCCAGTTCAAATCAGGCTGTTTTTGATCAAAAAGATGAAGATAATACTGGCTTGTCTTTTGATCATACTCCCAAGCCGCCCCACCGAAAATACTTTCCCAATTATTTGGCGCTTTTCCGTTTTTGCCGTCCTTCCAAATATACCAGTCGCGTTTTTCCGAGTGTATGGATGAACGGGATTCAATGAACCATGGGTGTTCGTCGCTAGTATGGTTCACGACAAGATCCATTATCATCTTCATGCCCAGCTTATGAATGTCATGGAGCAGCTCGTCGAAATCAGCCATGGTGCCGAAATCGCTTAATATGTTTTTATAATCCCTGATATCATAGCCGTTATCCGCATTGGGCGAATCATACAAAGGGCAAATCCAGATGACATCGGCGCCCAGCTCTTTTATGTAGGGAAGCTTTGATCTGATACCTTGAATATCCCCGATTCCGTCGCCATTTGAATCTTTAAAACTGCGGGGATAAATTTGGTACACAACCGCTTCCTTCCACCAAGCCTTTTTCATACAGCCACTCCCTTCCTCAGTGTCCCGGTCTATATATCTTATGTAGACAAAAGGCTTTACAGCATTGCTTTTTCAGAAAACCGCCAGCCATTATAAAAAAACAGCCGTTCAATCTTCGGCTGCTTTTTATAAAAAGTCAGTTTTTTTAATTTCTACAAAACGGATGTGATGATCTTCTGCATCGCGGATTTTAAATTCGCAGCCCTCCGCGTGTATCACATCCCCTGCTTTCAGTTCCATTTTTTGCGTCAGAAGCCAGCCTGCGATCGTATCAATTTCTTCATTTTCAATGGCAATGTCGAGCAGATCGTTCACTTCGTCTATTAGCGCTTTTCCATCCATCACATAATGGTGCTCGCCTTTTTTCAAAATGTGCGGCGTTTCATCCTGATCATATTCATCGCGGATGTCCCCGACGATTTCCTCGATAATATCCTCGACAGTGACAAGCCCCGCCGTTCCTCCGTATTCGTCTACGAGAATCGCCATGTGAATCCGCTCCTTCTGCATGCGGATCAAAAGCTGCTGAACAGGGATGCTTTCGATGACCCTGATGACGGGCCTCATGATCTGCTTTAACTTTATCGGCTTGCCGAGAAAATAGGCTTTAAACATATCTTTGCTGTTGATGATTCCTAAAATATGATCCTTGTCTTCTTTGATGACAGGGTAGCGTGTATACCGTTCATTAATGATGTGATGAATCGCTTCTTCAAGCGACTGCTCCAGCGAGATGACCGCAATTTCTGTCCGCGGGATCATGATCTCTCTCGCTACCCGGTTGTCAAATTCAAAAATCTTATTCACATAGCGAAACTCAGACTGATTGATTTCTCCTTTTTCATAGCTTTCTGAAAGGATCAGCCTCAGTTCCTCCTCGCTGACGACAACCTCATGCTCCTTCACAGAATGAAAGCCAAATAATTTCACAAAAAAACTTGCAGAGCCGTTCAATGCTTTAATAAACGGAAACATGATTTTATAAAACCAGATCAAGGGCTTTGCAATCGATAAGCTGACAGCTTCAGCCTTTTGAATGGAAACCGTTTTCGGGGCAAGCTCCCCCAGCACCACATGCAAAAAAGTGACGATGATAAATGCAATTACAAATGTGACAATGTGGTTAATCGGTTCCGGCATGCCTGTCATCTCAAACAAAGGATGAAGAATGCGTTCAAATGTCGGTTCACCAAGCCAGCCAAGGCCGAGAGCTGTAATGGTAATCCCGAGCTGGCAGGCTGATAAATACTCGTCAAGATTGGAGATAATTTTGTGTGCGGCAAGCGCCCGGCTATCACCGCTTTCGATAAGCTGATTGATTTTTGAACCTCTGATTTTGACGATTGCAAATTCCGCAGCAACGAAAAAAGCCGTAATGCCAATCAAAACCAAAATGGCGACCAATTGTAAAATAAGCAAAAAAAGCCCTTACCATAAATGGTAAGGGGCCACCTCCTTAACGTTAGTTCTCATTACGACCGTTTAAGAAGATCATCACAAAGCGAAGAAGCTCAAACAGGGATACCAGGGCGGCGGCCACATACGTTAAGGCGGCGGCGCTCAGCACTTTATTTACCCCATTCTCTTCATTGTTTCGGATGAATCCTTCTGACACAATAATTTGCTTCGCGCGTGAACTCGCATTGAATTCGACAGGCAGTGTAATCAGCTGGAAAAAGACAGCGGCTGAAAACAGAATGATGCCAAGCCCGATCAGATTCAGGCTGCCGAGAAGCATGCCGCCTAAGAAAAGAAAAGGAGCTACACCTGATGCAAAATTCACGACTGGGAAGATTTTATGTCTCAGCACAAGCGCACCATATGATTCCTGATGCTGCAAGGCATGTCCGACTTCATGGGAAGCAACGGATATGGCGGAAATTGAGCGGCCGTAATAGACCGGCTCAGATAAACGCACCACCCGTCTTGTCGGGTCGTAATGGTCTGTTAAAGTGCCTCTTACCGGTTCGACCGGCACGTCGTAAAGACCGTTTATATCTAAAATCCGTCTTGCCGTTTCTGCCCCTGTACGTCCGCTTGAGGCTTCCACTTTTGAATATTTTTGAAAGTTGCTCTTCACTTTAAATTGTGCCCAAAACGACAATCCCAATGCGGCTATTGTTAAAAATATAAACAGCATTTTTCATCATCCTTTTTCTATGATCAAATCTTTCTTTGTTACGATTATTTTAATGAGTTTTCTTTCTCGTGTACAGAAATGCGCTTCTTCTTCCGGCTCGGGACACACATTCCGATCAGCAGAAAGAACAGTCCTGCTGAAAACAAATAAAAGGCAAAGCCGCCGACATTCTTCTTCAAAAAATGAAGCCAGGAGAAGCCGCCGGAAAAGTGATTATATGAATTCAAATCAAAAATAAACAAAATCACCGCGGATGCCGCCAACTGGGTTCCGATCAAAACCACGATCGTTCTTTGAATGATCGTCATCTTTTTCATCCTTTTTGCTTTAGTTTATGGAGAAACCCGTTTTTATATGTTTTGTTCATTTTTTGAAAAACATCACCTGAAGTGGGACATACTGTTAGAAAAAAGCACGGGTGTGATGGAAGCCATGAAAGTGACGAGTGAGGAAAAGGAACAGCTGAGCACAGCAATCGACCGAATGAATGAAGGGCTGGATGCATTTATCCAGCTTTATAATGACTCGGAAATCGATGAACCACTTATTCAGCTTGAAGATGATACAGCCGATTTGATGAAACAGGCCCGGGATATGTACGGCCAGGAAAAGCTAAATGAGAAATTAAATACGATTATTAAACAGATTTTATCCATCTCATTATCTGAAGAAGGAGAAAAAGAATGAAATCAAATCGGATATTTATTTCGTGGCTCAGGTGGCCGTTATTTATCCGAATCGGGGTTATTATTTTATTTCTGATTCTTTTGTTCGGCCAAATCATTTATATACTTGAGCCGAAACAGTTCACTTCGGTATTTGAAGGTATTTGGTGGGCTGTTGTTACCGTTTCGACAGTCGGCTATGGAGACTATGTGCCGCACACGCCGCTGGGACAGGCAGCCGGAATACTGCTGATTTTGACTGGAGCAAGCTTTGTCACCGCCTATTTCGCCACGTTATCAGCGGCCGCATTCAGCAGACAGCACCGCTACATTGAAGGAAAAGTTGCTTACAAAGGGCGGGGCCACATTATTCTGATTGGATGGAACGAAAAAACTAACCGGCTGCTGAAGGCGCTGCAGCTTGCGAATCCTTCCAAGACGGTAGTGCTGATTGATGAATCTTTGAAAGAAGGCCCGCTTATCGAAAACCTTCATTTCATACGGGGCCATGCTGCAGATGATGAGACACTGAAACGGGCCAATATTACTGAAGCTGAATCCGTCATGATTACAGCCGATCAGTATAAAAGTGAAACTGAAGCAGATATGCTGTCAGTGTTGATTCTTTTATCTGTTAAAGGGCTTAACCCCCTTGCTTACTGCATCGTCGAGATTTTGACTGACCGTTTTGTCACCAATGCGGAGCGGGCAGGCGCTAATCAAATCATCGGAACTTCAGAATTTATCAGCCGAGCGATACTGCAGCATTACCAAGTCAAATTACAGCCGTCTAAGCAGAATGGAATCAATCTGACACTCGATCAACATGTAAAGCTTCTTTCTGTTCCTGATCATCTAAAGGGAGCCGCTTACAAAACGTGTGTCATCTATTTCCTTGATCACAACACTACAATTATCGGCGTACAAAAAGAGGAAGGGCTGGTGATTTCCCCTCCTCTTACATATAAAGTGCTCGAAACAGACCAATTTCTTGCGATCTAATGCAGCAGAACATCCTCCAACTCTTTTACAAGAGAGGCGCCGATATCTAAATACGCAGGGTCAATTTCCGCGTCACGCCTTTCCGGCTCGGAAAATTGATTAAACAGTGATTGAAACGGACCTCCCTCGGCATTGTCGTCAAGACCCGACTGAAACACCTGCCTCAGCATAAATGGCGTGCCGATCCGAACGGCCGCCCCTCGTTCATCGAGACTGCCCTGTACCGCATTGACGGGTATCCTTAAAAACAAATAGCCGTCTTGATCATCAATTTTATAATCAAAGTAGCCGTGATCGTATTCCCAGCCGCCGTTTATTCCATAACCGAGCGGCTTCATGACTTGTTCCAGTTCTTGAAGCAGAAAAGACTGCCCATCTATCGCGGAAGGTATTGTAATCATCAAAATGCCCCTTTTTTCACTTATCCTGTCCTGCCGAACAAGACTTCATTCAAAGGCGAACTACATGGAAATCGTTGTTGTTTCTTTCTTACGGCCAACAGAAAAGAAAGCGCATTCAATTAAAAAGTAAACAGCCATTGCCGCTGCAAGTCCTGCAGCCGATTCCCATGAAAGATAAACAACTGCGGCATAGAGTCCTAATTTAGTGAACAGGGTATGGGATCGTTTTAATTGCATCATCCGGTGTACCGCATCGGTAAAAAGGGCAAGCGGCAAACCAATAAGAAGTAAGGCGTAGATGAAAAAGTGTAATAGTGTACCGCTATAGCTTGAAGAAAACGCTGTGTACACGGAATCGAGGGAGATAAGGAGACTTAGAACAGCTGCAGAAAAACCGGCAATGATGAGATGTTTAACCATTTGTTTCATGAACATCAGCACCTTTCTGATTTTATAAAAAGCCGACCGGCACATGCCAGTCAGCTTTCTCGCATTACTCTTCCAGACGTTTTTCAAGCTCTGCTTTTTTCTCTTCAAAGCCAGGTTTGCCAAGCAACGCAAACATATTGACTTTATACGCTTCTACTCCAGGCTGGTCAAATGGATTGACGCCAAGGAGATAACCGCTCATCGCGCAGGCTTTTTCGAAGAAATATACAAGGTATCCAAAAGTATATGCGTTAAGCTCAGGAATGTTAACGATTAAGTTCGGAACATTTCCGTCTGTATGGGCAAGCATTGTGCCCTGGAACGCTTTCTTGTTAACGAAATCGACCGTTTTTCCGGCTAAATAGTTTAAGCCGTCAAGATCGTTATCCGCTTCTTCGATTGTCAGCTCATGTTTAGGTTTCTCTACATTCAGCACCGTTTCAAATAAATCTCTGCGGCCTTCTTGTACATACTGGCCTAATGAATGAAGGTCTGTTGAATAGTTAGCTGAAGAAGGATAAATGCCCTTCTCATCTTTCCCTTCACTTTCTCCGAACAGCTGCTTCCACCATTCCGCAAAGTATTGAAGCGCCGGCTCGTAGTTGATGAGCATTTCGATTGTTTTGCCCTTATTATAAAGTACATTGCGAACAACCGCATATTGATATGCAGGGTTTTCTTCCAATTCAGATGCTGCAAAATCTTTGCTCGCATCCAGTGCGCCTTTCATCATGTCGTCAATGTTGACGCCGCTGACAGCAATCGGCAAGAGGCCAACAGCTGTTAATACAGAATAACGGCCGCCGACATCATCAGGAATGACAAATGTTTCAAAGCCTTCTTCATCAGAAAGGGTTTTTAATGCGCCGCGCTCTTTATCAGTTGTCGCGTAAATCCGCGCTTTCGCTTCTTCTTTGCCGTATTTCTCTTCAAGAAGCTTGCGGAAAATACGGAAAGCGATTGCAGGTTCAGTTGTCGTACCTGATTTAGAAATCACATTTATAGAGAAATCCACATCTTTAAGAAGATCCATGACATCTCTCATATAGGATGAACTGATGTTGTTTCCGATGAAAATAACTTGCGGATTGCCGCGTTTTGCTTTTGGCAAAGTGTTATAAAACGCGTGATTAAGCGCTTCAATCGCAGCCCGCGCCCCAAGGTAAGAACCGCCGATTCCGACAACAAGCAATACATCAGAGTCAGATTTGATTTTTTCCGCGCTTTTTTTGATGCGCGCGAATTCTTCTTTATCATAATGTTCAGGGAGGTCCACCCAGCCTAGAAAATCACTGCCAGCGCCTGTTTTTTCATGAATATTATGGTGTGCTGTTTTTACAAAGTCCCGCAGATATGTAAGTTCATGTTCGTTGAAGAAAGTCAACGCTTTTGAGTAGTCAAAGCGTACATGCGTCATTGCTTGTCCCTCCATAACGGTATAATGTTTTCATCTTTCACTTTATATGAACTTATCTGTGAAATCAAGTGAAGAAGAAAGGGCGGAATGATTGGATTCCGCCCTCTGGGTTTATAGAGACGCGCGAAGGATGGCGAGCACGTCATCTTTGTTCAGTTTTTGGAAGTTGCCAAAGCCGCCGTGTTCCATTTCTTTGGCTGCGATATCAGCAATCAGCTCAAGTTTTTCTTCTCCGATATTGTAATCGGCAAGACGGGAAGGCGCGCCGAGGCTTATCCAGAATGCAGACAGCTTGTCGATGCCTTCAAGCGCAATTTCTTTATCTGTTTTGCCGTCAGTATCAATGGCAAACATGTTGAGCATAAGGTTTTTAAAGCGGCCGACATTTGTATCAAGCGTGTATCTCATCCAGTTTGGGAACAGAATCGCCAGTCCGCCCGCATGCGGAATATCATACACAGCTGAAACGGCGTGCTCCATTGTATGAGAAGCCCAGTCGCCGAAGTAGCCCATCTGGAGCGTGCCGTTTAAAGCGATTGTCCCTGCATACAAAATCGTTTCACGATGTTCGTAGTTCTCCAGATCTTCAAGAAGCTTAGGCGCTGTTTCGATAACCGTCTGCAGAACCGCAAAGCACATTCTGTCTTGAAGCGGCGTATTTTCAACATTATGGAAGTATTGTTCAAATACGTGGCTCATCATGTCAACCATGCCGTATACGGTTTGATTTTCTGGGACAGTGAACGTATTTTTAGGATCTAATATAGAGAAACGCGGATGAGTCACATTGCTGCCCCATACATATTTCTCGTTTGTTTCCCAGTTTGTAATGACGGAATCAGGGTTCATTTCAGAGCCTGTCGCAGCAAGAGTTAAAACAGTGCCGAATGGCAGCGCATCCTCTGCTGTTGCTTTTTTGCTGAAAATATCCCAAGCGTCGCCGTCGTATTTGACACCGGCAGCAATCGCTTTTGTGCAGTCAATGACACTTCCGCCGCCGACAGCAAGCAGAAAATCAATGTCATGCTCTCTGCATAGGTCTATGCCTTTCTCCACTGTCGCAAGACGCGGGTTCGGCTCTACACCTGACAGCTCATGAACAAATGCGCCTTCTTCTGTTAAAATGCCTGTAACTTGATCATACAGGCCGTTGCGTTTAATGCTGCCGCCGCCGTAGACAAGCAGTACATTCTTGCCATATTGTTTTAATTCTTTTCTTAATTGTTCAATCTGACCTTTTCCGAAGATCAGCTTCGTCGGATTATAATAAGTGAAATTTTCCATTGTAAAACCTCCAAATGTTGCTGGTAAAAAAAGATTTTTCATTTTAGCATAAATTGATAAAAAGAAAAAGAGAAGCAGACAAACAGCTGCTTCCCCCTTGTTTTATAGAGATGCTTTTAAAATTTCCAGCACATCTTCTTTGTTGAGTGATTTAAACTGGCCGAATGTTCCATTAGCCATAGCCTTGTCAGCGATTGTATCAAGCTGCTCATCATTAATATCGTAATCAGCAAGACGGTTCGGAGCGCCCAGGCTTGTCCAGAACGCAGACAGCTTATCGATACCTTCACGTGCAATTTCTTCATCTGTTTTACCAGCTTCTTCAACATCAAACACACGAACTGCAAGCTGTTTCATGCGGGCAGGGTTCTCAGACAATGTGTGTCTCATCCAGTTCGGGAACAGAATCGCCAGTCCGCCGGCATGCGGAATATCATAAACGGCTGATACCGCATGTTCAATATTATGAGTTGCCCAATCCCCTCTTGCACCCATAGAAAGCATGCCGTTTAACGCAATTGTTCCTGTGTACAGGATTGTCTCACGCAATTCGTAATTTTCGAGATCATTGATCAGTTTAGGCGCAGTTTCAATGACTGTGCGCAGAAGTGATTCACACATACGGTCCTGATATGGCGTGTTTGATACATGATGGAAGTATTGTTCGAATACGTGGCTCATCATGTCAACCATACCGTAGATCGTGTGATCTTTAGGGACTGTGAATGTATTCACCGGATCGAGAATCGAGAATTTAGGGAATACAAGCGGGCTGCCCCAGCCGTATTTTTCTTTTGTTTCCCAGTTTGTAATAACCGAGCCTGAGTTCATTTCAGAACCAGTCGCAGCGAGAGTCAATACGGTTCCGAATGGCAAAGCGTCCTTCGGCTGATATTTTTTCGTGACGATATCCCACGCATCACCATCATACTTCGCTCCTGCAGCAATCGCCTTTGTACAGTCGATGACACTTCCGCCGCCGACAGCCAGCAAGAAATCTATGTTGTGTTCTTTACAAAGGGCAACACCCTTATTAACAGTCGACACACGCGGATTCGGTTCTACGCCCGCTAATTCATGCACTGTCACTCCAGCTTTATTCAGCTGTTCAATCACTTGATCATACAGGCCGCTGCGTTTAATGCTTCCGCCTCCATAGACAAGCAATACGTTTTTCCCGTAAGGTGTAAGTTCCTCCGGCAGTCTTTCCACTTCCCCGCGCCCGAAAATTAATTTGGTCGGATTCCAGTATGTAAAGTTTTGCATGACATCTCCTCCTTAGATTATTTATTATGCAGAATGTCCTTACTGTATGTAAAGCAATCAGCTCTCACCGGGCGGCATATCGTATGGTTTGATATTGCAAGATGCTGGGAAAGAAACTCATATAGGCGAGGGCAGAACAGTTTCCCTCAATATGGAGAATGCATGTATAGATTCTCCAATATGTCACAATCTATAACTGTTTTAATAATTCATGGAGGAGGTTGCAAAACATGAGTACTATCCAGAGAATTTGTCTTGTTTTAACCATCATTGGCGCCATTAACTGGGGACTGATCGGATTTTTCCAATTTGACTTAGTAGCGGCCATCTTCGGCGGTCAAGGGTCAGCCCTTTCCCGTATCATTTACGGACTTGTCGGAATCGCCGGATTAATCAACCTCGGTCTGCTGTTTAAGCCAAACGAGCAAACATCTCGTGAAGAGGCAGCAAATCCTGAGATGCGATAGGATAAAAAATCACCGGACATTTCGGTGCTTCAGCGAGTTGACAAACCTTCGCATTCGTTGTCAGGTCTGCGCGTTGGTGCTCACGAATTGTACATTCGCTGTGCTCCAATGCTCGCCCTTCCTAGACTTCAAAGGTTTTCAATCACGCTGAAAAAGGAGAAAAAGTCCCAAAATATAGTGTTTTGGGACTTTGCATTAAATCAAAAGCACCGAACATTCCTGTCCGGTGCTTTTTTCATGCTTATTTTTTGATAAGGTCTTTGCGGTTGGACATTTCAATCCACTCTTCAAGCTTATCTTTTAATGTGTTGAAACCTTGTGGTGCAGAAGCTTCTTCGCTTACGTGCGCAGCTTTAGGTTTTCTTGGTTTGCTTTCTTTTTTCTCAGGCGCAGCTTGTGTCGCACGAATTGAAAGGCTGATTTTTCCTTTTTCTTCGTCAACAGCAAGTACTTTTACTTGTACTTCGTCGCCAATTGAAAGGTGCTCATTGATATCTTTTACGAAACCATGAGTGACTTCAGAAATGTGTACTAAACCTTGAGTTTCTTCATCTAATGCAACAAACGCACCATACGCTTGTAATCCTGTAACTTTACCAGTGTAAACACTGCCCACTTCAAATTTTGCTGCCATTCATAACAACTCCTAAGTTAAATTAAATATCTGTTTATACGCAATTTAAAATTATATCACAGATGTTTTATTTCCGCAAAGAAAACTTTTATAAAAAATTAGGTTTAAGCATAGCGAAAAGGGGGTAAACTGCAAATACCAAAGGCTTTCTAGTATTCCCCCCTTTTATTGGATGCGAACAAAAGGTTCGTATCTTTTTTTTATGTCGTTTTGTTCAGGAAGCGCTTCATTCTGACTAACGCTTCTTGAAGCTGCTCGATCGAGGTTGCGTATGAACAGCGAATATAGCCTTCACCACTCGGACCAAACACACTTCCCGGAACAACAGCCACTTTTTCCTGTGTCAGAAGCTCTTCGGCAAACTGCTCCGAGCTCATCCCCGTGCTTTTGATGGATGGAAAAGCATAGAAAGCGCCGCCTGGATGATGACAGCTGAGGCCGATTTCATTGAGCGTTTCCACAAACAAATTCCGTCTTCTCCGATAACTTTTTTTCATTTTTTCTACATCTTCCATGCCGTTCTTCAGGCCTTCCAAGGCGGCAAACTGCGCCATTGCCGGCGCGCACATCATGGCATACTGGTGAATTTTAAGCATTGCATCCCGAATCACAGGTGGCGCTGCTGCAAAACCGAGCCTCCAGCCCGTCATCGCAAACGCTTTTGAAAAGCCCGAGATGACAACCGTCCGTTCCTTCATTTCCGGTAATGCCGCTATGCTTGTGAACTCCTCATCATATGTCAGCTCCGCGTAGATCTCATCGGCTAAGACGATTACGTCATGTTTTTTGGCAAACTCCGCAATTTCATTCAGCTCTTCCTTCGAATAAACCGAACCTGTCGGATTCGATGGCGAGCAGATGAGAATGGCTTTTGTTTTTTCAGTTGAACCGGAATGCCGCCTGCCAAAGAAACGAGCGCATCGTACGCCACAAAACACGGCTCAGGAATGATGACTTCCTCACCTGGATTCACAATAGCGCGGATCGCAATATCCAAAGCCTGACTCGCCCCTACGGTCACAATGAGCTCATTGTCTGGCGAATAGCGAAGGTCAAACCTGCTGCTCAAATAACGGCTGATTTCCTCACGCAATGAGTATAAACCGGCATTGGCAGTGTATGACGTATATCCTTGTTCAAGAGAAAGAATGCTTGCTTCGCGGACATTCCATGCAGTAACAAAATCAGGTTCGCCGACGCCTAAAGAAATCACGCCTTCCATCGTTGCCGCCAAATCAAAGAATTTGCGGATGCCGGACGGTTTTATTTGTTGTACATAGTCAGATAAATACGAAGTCATTTACGGTGACACCACGATTCTTTTGTCGTCGTCTCCTGCTTCAAACACTTTGCCGTCATGCTTGTATTTTTTCAGGATAAAATGAGTGGTTGTCGATACAACTGAATCAAGGGTTGACAGTTTATCTGAAACAAAACGCGCTACGTCAGACATCGAATGACCGCGAATCACGACAGATAAATCGTACACGCCTGACATCAGGTAAACTGATTCAACCTCTTGGAATCGGTAAATGCGTTCCGCCACTTCATCAAAACCGACTCCCCGCTTCGGCGTTACTTTGACGTCAATCATGGCTGTGACACCTTCATGTCCGTCGACTTTTCGCCAGTCAATCATAGCAGAATAATCGATGATAACCTTTTCTTTTTCCAGTTTGTCAATAATTGCTTTTACTTCATTGACAGGGATGCCCGCCATCTTTGCGATTGTTTCTAAATCGGCGCGGCTGTTTTCGTCTAAAATTTCTAATATTTCTGTTTCTTTTTCTGTCAATTTCATTCAATTCACACCTTTGCAATGTCAAGAAATCTTCATGACATTATATCACGTTTTTTGACGAATGCTAAGAAAAAAACGAGGAGAAACTTCCGCTAGAATTGACAATTTCAGGGCATAATACAGACATCACATGAAAGGGAGTGACACGGATGGAGGCGATTTCACCAATAAGGCGGCTTACAGTCGATGGGGTAAATGTATACTACGAACATTATCAAAATCCGGGCAGGCAAACACTTGTCTGCGTACACGGTTTTTTATCGTCTGCCTTCAGCTTCAGAAAAGTAATCCCTCTACTTCGGGACAAGTACGACATCATCGCACTTGATTTGCCTCCTTTCGGCCAATCTGAAAAATCAAGAACCTTTATCTATACATATCAAAATCTCGCTAAGCTTGTCATTAGGATTTTGGAACACTTGCAAGTAAAACAAGCTGCGCTTGTCGGCCATTCTATGGGCGGGCAGATATCGCTGGCTGCTGCGCTGCAAAAGCCGGAGCTTTTTTCAAAGGTTGTACTGCTCTGCAGTTCAGGGTATTTAAAACGTTCACACCCGACGATCATTTTCGGGACCCACCTCCCGTATTTTCATCTTTATATTAAGCGCTGGCTTTCGAAAGAAGGCGTGGTGAAAAATTTATTGAATGTTGTGCATGACAAATCGCTGATTGATGAGGAGATGATTGACGGCTATGGCAGGCCGTTTCAAGACGAGGAGATTTTCAGAGCCATGACAAAGTTTATCCGCCATAGAGAAGGAGACTTAGAATCCGAGCAATTAAAGAAAATGAACAAGCCTGCTCTATTGATTTGGGGCGAGGAGGACCGAATTGTCCCTGTGGAGATTGGTAAACGGCTGCACAGGGATTTGCCTGATTCCGTACTGTACTCACTTGGCCAGACCGGGCATCTGGTGCCTGAGGAACAGCCTGAATTCGTTTCAGAACACATTGCAGAGTTTATCAAATAACAAAAAACCGGATTGATACCGGTTTTTTAAGGCGTGCAGGAGCTGCTGTTTTTAATGAATAAAAGCTGGCCAGCCACTTCCCGGCAGCTGCCGATCGGCAGCGTTTGTTCAAAAGAAGCTTCAAATATACCCTGAATGCTTTTCGCCAGCACGTTGGGATCGTCTTCATCATAGACCGCCTGTACGACATCAACAGCCTCGGTTTCATAAAACTCTTCTCCATATTTAAACGGGTCCCATTTGGCAATGATCTTGATCATTTCCCTGACCGCTTGACTTTCTTCCATATTGATCACCGCTTATAATAAAATTTGCAGTTTTATTTTATCATAGTTACGCTAAGAAGAATAAACATACATGAGGGGGTAACAGAATGAACTTTGATAAACGAGAAGAACGCCTTGGCACCCAATCGGTCAAATGGGACAAAACAGGCGAATTATTCGGCGTGGAAGACGCACTCCCGATGTGGGTGGCAGATATGGATTTCCGCGCGCCGGAAGCAATAACTGAAGCATTAAAAGAGCGCCTCAGCCACGGGATTTTCGGTTATACGGCTCCAGATCAAAAAACGAAGGATGCTGTGTGCGGATGGATGCAAAGCAGGCACGGCTGGAAGGTAAACCCGGAAAGCATTACATTCAGCCCTGGCGTTGTCACAGCTTTGAGCATGGCGGTACAAGCTTTCACGGAACCTGAAGATCAAGTGGTTGTCCAGCCTCCTGTTTACACGCCCTTTTACCATATGATTGAGAAAAACGGCCGGCATGTTTTACATAATCCGCTGCTCGAAAAAGAAGGCGCATATGAAATAGATTTTGAAGATTTGGAGGCGAAGCTTAGTGATCCAAGCGTCAAATTGTTCATTTTATGCAATCCTCATAACCCGTCAGGACGTTCATGGGGACGGGAAGATTTACTGAAGCTCGGCGAATTGTGTATTGAGCACGGCGTCACAATTGTATCAGATGAAATCCATTCCGATTTAATGCTGTACGGTCACAAACATACGCCGTTCGCTTCTCTCTCTGACGATTTCGCCGAGATTTCCGTGACATGTGCTGCGCCAAGCAAAACATTTAATATCGCCGGATTACAGGCGTCGGCCATCATTATTCCGGATCGGCTGAAGCGCGCCAAGTTTTCCGCAAACCTGCTGCACAACGGTTTAGGCGGGCTGAACGCGTTTGCCGTCACTGCGATCGAAGCCGCTTATTCAAAAGGCGGGCCATGGCTCGATGAATTGATCTCTTACCTTGAGAAAAACATGAACGAAGCAGAAGCCTTTTTGAGCACCGAGCTACCAAAAGTTAAAATGATGAGACCGGATGCATCATACCTGATCTGGCTCGATTTCAGCGCTTACGGCTTGTCCGACGCGGAGCTTCAGCAAAGGATGCTGAAAAAGGGAAAAATCATTTTAGAGCCCGGGACGAAATACGGGCCTGGCGGAGAAGGGTTTATGCGCCTGAACGCGGGATGCTCTCTCGCAACCTTGCAGGACGGCCTGCGCCGCATCAAAGCGGCATTAGCGTAAATATAACTGTTGAACGCCTTTACGTCTTCATTCGTAAAGGTGTTCTTAATAAAGGAATTTCATTTTTCCCTTCTAATATTTAGTGTTATAATAGATTCATATTTTATACGAAAGGATTTCACAACGAATGGAAATTCTAAAAGACTACCTCCTGCATATTTGCTTTATTTTGTTTCCTATTCTTCTTTACCAAGTGTTTTGGCTCGAAAAGCCGGCGATCCTTGTGCCAAAAATAAACAGCGTATTGGTCACGTTATTCGCGTGCGGCGCCTCCATTTTATGCATTATATTCCCTATTCGGGAAATGGACTACATACAGTACGGCCTTCAGATGATTCCTATCATCATTTGTTTATTTTACATTAGTACTGCTTCCGGACTTACAGTCGCCGTATCTGTCTTATGTTTTGAACTGCTGTTTTATGAACCTTCCGCAATGTTTGTTTTCACTTTGCTGCCTTTTCTTATTCTCATCCCAATTTTATTTCAGAAAAAATGGCCATTCATGTCCAAAGCGAGAAAGCTGATGCTGACTTTATTGATCGGCTGCTCGGAGATCTTCTTGGTTTACGCCTCCAGCTTGATTTTTTCTGCCTTAAATATTTTAAATTTTCAAAATTCAGGAATTTTACTTTATGAGGCGGCTGTCTCAGGGCTGTTCCGCTCCAGCGTTCTTCTTTTAAGCATCTATATTATCGAAAGCATCGCCGAAAATATCGCCCTGCGTTCACAGCTGATCCATTCAGAAAAAATGACGATTGTGAGTGAACTGGCAGCGAGCGTCGCTCATGAAGTCAGAAATCCGCTGACTGTTGTCCGCGGGTTTGTCCAGCTGCTTTTTAATGACGAAACCCTTCAAAACCAATCGAGTGCGGATTACAAAAAGCTTGTACTGTCAGAGCTTGACCGGGCGCAAGGCATTATTACAAACTATCTCGATATGGCCAAACAGCAATTGTACGAAAAAGAAGTTTTTGATTTATCAGCGCTTATCAAAGAGACAAGCTCCCTTATGGTATCGTATGCCAATTATAAGTCTGTAACTGTCGAGGCTGAAGCAGATCCGGGCCTTTTTATATACGGAGACGCAACAAAGCTGAAGCAGGCAGTCATCAACCTGATAAAAAACAGCATTGAAGCGGTTCCCCATGGGAAGGGAATGATTCACGTATTAGCCAAAAGAAGCGGCCATACGATTATGGTAAACATCTCAGATAACGGGGTCGGCATGACAGACCATCAGATGCAAAAACTTGGCGAACCTTATTATTCATTAAAAACAAATGGAACGGGGCTCGGGCTCTCCGTAACCTTTTCAATTATTGAACATCATCACGGGACCATTTCGTTTAACAGCAGTTTCCAAAGAGGTACCACCGTAACAATTAAACTTCCCGCCAACCTTTCTCACTAGCAAATCGAGAGGAACTTTAATAGAATAAAGGCGAGGTGATGACAAATGAGCACGTTTGAGACAGGCTCTTTCGTTAAAGGATTTTATAAAACAGGTGTATACATAGGAGAAATCACCGCTTGCAGGCCGCAACATTATTTAGTGAAAATCAAAGCGGTTCTCACCCATCCCGCTCAAGGAGACCTTCATCATCCAAAACAGGCGGATGTGCCGTTTTTTCATGAGAGAAAAGCGCTCGCATACGGTGAACAGACCAACATCCCCCATCATATGGTGAAGCCTTATGACGGTGAAGTGCCAGATTATAACGAGTCTCTGCGGGAGGCGGCAGCACAGCTGAGAGCCAAATTAAATGAGGATGGTTCGGAGTGGGCAAAGCGCTCCCTGAATAATCTGGATATTTTAGAAAAAGAGTATTTTAACCGGCCTTAACCCAGTCTGACAAAAGATTGGGTTTTTTACGTTGCACGCTTGAACAGTTCGGATAAATCGATTCTTTCGCCGATTGTCGGCGGTTTTGGCTTTTCGAGATACTGCTTATCCTGTTCAACAAGCTTAAAAAGCTTATGTGCTGTGAGGGCATCATCAAGCGCTTTATGATGGGTGCCCGTTCCGGCATCTCCATACTCCTCGGCAGCTTTCCACAAACCCGTCAGTGTCCGGTCTCCAAAAAAGTTTTTGTATTCGAGCGATAAATCTCTCATTTCCCCCTTAAAAGGGAATGGAATATGGTTAAACATACAGTTTTGCTTCAGTACCTTCATGTCCATGTTCCCCCACGTAATAATTGTGCTATTTTTCTCAGGGTCCAGCTCGTTTAGTTTACGGATGAAATCCTCGAACCTCATCCCCTCATCTACCTGTTTTTGGCTTATATTTAAAAATGATTTGCAGCGTTTCGTAAGCTTCGGGAATTTTTTCGGCCTGACATAGCTAGAAAACGTCTCAACTACTTCATCATCAACCGACTTTACAATTCCGGCTTCAATGATTTCCGGGAAAAAGTTTTGCGGACTGTACTTCCCCTCAGGCATCGTAAATTCGAAATCAATAATGAGTAAGCTGTTTGTCGTCACCTTTTTACACCTGCCTTTCCTCCGATCAGAAAATACTATCTTTATAGTATATCAATTCACCTTCTCGACCTTTCTTCATTTTCTAAAAATAATGAATTTTCCCAGCCGCTTTGTTTCTTTTAAATCGTGAATCGTTTCTTTATAATTGGTAAGGAACCCGAAATAATAAGAAGGTGATTTTATTTCTATCCGTAAGAAGAACTTCGTCATTGTGTGGCTGGCGAACTTTTTTGTCTCAGCCAGCACAACGATGATCGTTCCTTTTCTCTCCTTATACATTGAGACGCTCAGCACTTTTTCAAACGGCTTTGTGCAAAGGTGGAGCGGCTATGTGTTCGGCATTACATTTCTCATGGCGTTTTTGGTATCGCCGTTTTGGGGGCGGTTCGGAGACAAACACGGATACAAGAAAATCCTTATGGCAACCGGAACGGGCATTGCCCTCAGCATTTTATTCATGGGCTTTGTTACATCGGTGTACCAATTGTTTTTTCTGCGTATGGCAATGGGGCTTGTAACCGGATTTATTCCGACCTCTCTTGCGATGATTTCGGCACAGACTCCGAAGAACTCAGCCGGCAAAACACTCGGCACGCTGCAAATGGGGCAAGTGTCCGGAAGCTTGTTCGGCCCGCTTTTGGGAGGCTTGCTTGCTGATCGTTTCGGCTTTACGTATACCTTTTTTATCACATCCTTTGTGATTTTTTCATCTGTTCTTCTCGTGTTATTTGGTGTCAAAGAACAGCCTCTTGCAGAGAAGACAGCCAAACGTAAGACTTACACGAGAAAAGAAGTGTTCTCCTATATTTTTCACCAGCCGGCGCTTTGGGTCATGATGCTGTTAACCATGCTGATTCAAACAGGCAATTTCAGTATCCAGCCGTTGCTCGCTCTATATGTAAATGAGCTGCACGGACCTGTTAATCTGGCCTTTTTCTCCGGCATGGCATTTTCAGCAACGGGACTCGGAAGTTTGCTGCTGGCTAGAAAATGGGGCGATCTGGGCGACCGCTACGGCCACCGCCGCATTTTAATCGGACTTTTACTCGCTGCCTCTTTCTTTTTTATTCCGCAGGCGCTTGCGTCCTCACTCAGCGTGCTCCTTGTGTTCAGATTTTTATTTGGAATGGCGATGGGCGGCTTGCTGCCATGCATTACGGCAGCGATCCGCGTTCAGGCTCCCGGCAGCATTCAAGGGGAAATCCTCGGCTACAATGTCAGCTTTCGCTTTTTAGGAAACGTGCTCGGGCCTCTTATCGGCGGAATCATATCGAGCCATTTTACAATTTCGGCCGTCTTTTATGTCACAGCGTTTCTCTTTTTCGCCGGCGCGTGCATGCTTTGGATGATGCAGAGGTTCCGGAGGGATTCTTATGCCAAAGCAAGCTGATTCTCAGAAAAAACTGAGGGATCTTCTAAATTTAACCTTCTCGTAAACTCAAAAGAATGGTACGATATGGCTAGAATTTAGGAGAAAAGAGAGTGACCATGTTACGAAAAATAATCGGATGGATTTTGCTCCTTTGCATAATCCCATTGTTTGCATTTACAGTTATCGCTTCCGGAAAAGAAGTAAAACAAATGAAGTCCCTGGATCAGGTGCTTGATAAAAATATTAATCTGAAAGATATCAGCCTCGTTCAGAACAGCTACATGTATGACAGGGACGGCTCCCTTGTCTCGGAAATTGTCAGCGATCATGAAAACCGCGTGCTCGTTCCATTTGACAAGATTCCCGAGGAAGTCAAACAGATTTTCTTAACGTCTGAGGACCGGCATTTTTACGAGCATAAAGGCTTTGACTTTATGGGAATGGTGCGGGCAACCGCTTCTAATGTAAAAGACAAGAAAATTGACCAAGGCGCCAGCACCATCACGCAGCAGCTTTCAAGAAACTTGTATTTGAGCCACGAACGCTCCTTCAGCCGTAAGCTGACTGAGCTCGCGTATTCCTATCAGCTAGAGAAAAAGTATACGAAAAATGAAATACTTGAAGCTTACTTAAATACCATTTATTTCAACAATGGGGTTTACGGCGTCGGTTCAGCGGCTGAATTCTATTTCAGCAAACCGCTGAAATCTCTCACAGTAGGTGAAATGGCTTTTATCTGCTCTATACCTAATAACCCTACATTATATGATCCTCTCAAGCATTTTGACTACACGAAAAGCCGTCAAGAACGTTTGCTTAAAGGGTTAAAAGATGCCGGGGTCATTACGGACAAAGAGCTCAAAAAAGCCGTCAAACAAAAAATCAAACTGGATGTTGAAAAGAGAGAAGACAAATATCCGGACTACGTTTCTTACGTCAGTGATGAATTCACTGAGCTGGTGTCTGAATCAGAAGGCTTTGATAAACGGCTTCAAAAAGCGTCAGGGAAACAAAAAGAAAAGATAGAAAACGAGCTGTCCGCAAAAGTCAGTACACTGATGAAAGACGGCGTAAAAATTTATACCGCACTTGATCCGTACATGCAAAATCAAGTGGTAGCACAAATGAATTCCAAACTCGCGTATGCGGACGTCCAGGGCGGAGCGGCTGTGATTAATCACCAGACGCATCAAATCATCGCTCTATCCGGCGGGAAAAACTATCAAAAATATGATTTTAACCGCGCCTATCAGGCATACAGGCAGCCGGGTTCATCCATTAAGCCGCTGCTTGATTACGGGCCTTATATTGAACAGACCGGCGCGACAGGAAGCAGCACCATTGATGCCAGCAAGTTTTGCAGCAAAGATTATTGTCCGCAAAACTACAATAACCGCACGTACGGCACAGTGACGATCGATACTGCGTTTAAAAATTCATACAATACACCGGCCATTAGAATGCTGGATCGTGTGGGCATCCAAAAAGCATTCAGTTATATCGAGCCGTACCATTTCGCCAAACTTGTCGACAGCGACTACCTTCTCCCGGCGGCGCTTGGCGGATTTACAAACGGCATGACGCCTCTTGAGATGACAAAAGCGTATACAACATTTGGCAACAGCGGAAGCTATACGCCGAGCCATGCGATTACAAAGGTGACAGACTTAAAAGGAAAAACGCTTTATAAATGGAATGAGAAACCGACTCAAATATTCAGCGTTCGCACGAATATGCAGCTGAAGAAACTGATGAATTCCGTTGTGAAAAGCGGGACAGGGAAAAAAGCATATTTTAAAGCGCCTTACATTGGCGGTAAAACGGGAACATCAAATGATTATCACGATATGTGGTTCGTCGGCCTGACAGATACGTATACAATGGGTGTCTGGGTCGGAAAGGATACACCGAGAAGCGTTGAATATCTTCACAGCATCAGCCCTCAGCTTTCCATCTGGAAAGGAACGCTGCAAGCGGCTTATTAAAGGATCGGAGGGGATATGGCGTGGCATCAGAACAAATTCCAAATCGCGTTTTGCTGTTTGACGGCGTGTGCAATTTATGCAATGGCGCCGTGCAATTTATCATTAAACGTGATCCAGACGGATTGATCTCTTTTACATCGTTGCAGTCGGAAACAGGACAGAGCCTGCTGAAAAAAAGCGGGCTCCCGACTGATCAGTTTGACAGCTTTGTCTTTATTGAAGACGGCCAAGTGTACACAAAATCAACTGCAGCCATTAAAGTTTTCAGGCATCTGCGGGGCCCATGGCGGCTCTTCGTCCTGTTTTTCGCAGTGCCGAAGCCTGTCAGAGATATGATCTATTCTTTTATTGCCAAAAACCGCTATAAGTGGTTTGGCAAAAAAAATGAATGTATGCTCCCCTCCCCTTCTATTAAAAAAAGATTTTTACCATAAACGAAAAAATGGCTAGCTTACACAGGTAAGCTAGCCATTATGCTATTATAAAGCTTGATAAATATGAACAGAATACCGATAACAAAGGTAAACCAAAACAGCAGTTCCAATAGAATGAATCCGACTAATGACATGAGAGAAAGCGTTGGATAAATCCGGTATACGATAAAAACAAAGTAAACAAGCGTAACGACCGCAAACCAGATGACAATCCAGATGACATTTTGCAAGAGCACAAAGGATAAAATCCCGCCGCCTAAATAAACCATGGAACCCATTCTGATTGTTTTCAGGTTGTTCCCTTCCGGATCATTAGCAAAAAACAGCAATGACAGTTCGGTCACGGTATTCGCAATTAATTTCAGAGCGGACAGAACCATAAAATATAAAAGTGCAAAGGCAGCAAATAACGCAAGCCTGATCCCTTTCTCTGAAAAATAGTCGAGCATTCCATCATACATTCCGAAAGAAGACAGCAGCTTCAACGCGTAAAGTGAAGTGGAAATCGATAAAGACGAACTAAAAAGCAGGATCGCAATCAGCGGAAAGTATCCTGTCAAATAAGTATTTTTCATATAAAAAAGTCCCTTTCTATAATCTACCTCATTTATTATGGAGGACTTAAAACGCATTGACAAGATAAATTATTCCATTTTTTCTCCTTTTTACGAATTAAGATCCCAAATCTTCACAAAGCAGCATTTTGAGGGTAAAGTAGTACGCAGGAATCATAAAACGTAAGGAAGTTTTATATGAAAAAAACATTAAAATTGCAAACCAGACTCACCATATTTGTTTGTATCGTTGTGTTAATCGCACTGCTCATTACATTTTTCACAGTTGGAGCCCAAACCACCCAACGGATTAGAGATGAAGAAAAAACCACAGCGTTGCAGACTGCTGAAATGGTGGCCGAAGCGCCGATTACAGCAGAATCTTTGGAGAGCGGAGAAAACCAGAAAGAACTGCAAAGCTACACAAAACGGGTTCAGAACATCACCGGCACGGAATTTGTTGTCGTCATGGATATGAACGGCATTCGCAAAACCCATCCTGACACGAGCAAAATCGGAAAAAAATTCATGGGCGGCGATGAATCCGAAGCATTAAAAGGACATGTTCATATCAGCACTGCCTCTGGCACGCTCGGGAAATCACAGAGGGCATTCGTCCCTGTCTACGCGGGGAATGGAAAACAAGTCGGTGCAGTTGCAGTCGGCATCACCGTAAATGAAATTGATGAAGTGATCAGCCACAGCTTACGTCCGCTCTACTTTATTATCTGCGTCAGCATTTTCGTCGGTGTGATCGGAGCTGTTATCGTTGCCCGTACGGTGAAAAATATCATGTACGGTCTTGAACCTTATGAAATTGCAACTCTTCTCGAAGAACGAAGTGCGATGCTGGAATCGACGAAGGAAGGAATACTCGCTGTCGATGAACACGGCAAAATTAAACTCGCCAATGCGGAAGCAAAGCGCCTATTCGTGAAAATGGGCATCAACACAAATCCTTTCGATCAGGATGTCAATGACATTCTGCCGAAAAGCCGCCTGAAAAAGGTCATTGAGACAAAAAAACCTCTTCAAGACAGAGACATCCGCATTAACGGACTGGAGCTTGTGTTTAATGAAGTTCCCATCCAGCTGAAAGGACAAACCGTCGGAGCGATTGCGACATTCCGGGACAAAACCGAGGTAAAACACTTAGCTGAACAGCTTTCCGGTGTTAAAATGTATGCAAACGCACTAAGAGCCCAGTCTCATGAATTTATGAACAAACTGCATGTCATATTAGGTCTCGTCCAGCTGAAAGAGTATGACGACCTTGAAGGTTATATAAAAGATATTGCCATTCAGCAAAAGTCAGAAACAAGCGAAATTATAAATGATATCAAAAGCTCCGTGCTGGCCGGTTTTCTGCTCGGAAAACAGAGCTTCATACGGGAGCAGGGCGCAAATCTTGATATTGAATGCAGCGGAGTCATCCCGAACGCGGCAGACCCTTCAGTCATTCATGAACTCATTACAATCATCGGAAATCTCATCAACAACGGGCTGGACGCCGTTGCCAATATGCCGAAAAAACAAATCACCATGTCCATGCGTTTTCATAACAGCATACTGGACATTGAAATTACCGATACAGGAGCAGGCATGTCTGAAGAAGATCAAGCCAAAGTATTTGAACAAGGCTATTCAACAAAGGGCAAGAACCGGGGATTCGGCCTTTCTTTTACACAGCAAAGCGTCGAAAATTTAAAGGGCCAAATGATTCTCACAAGCGAAAAGAATGAAGGAACGACATTCAGTCTTCGCGTCCCATACGAACCGAAGGAGGAAAATCATGATTAATGTACTAATAGTTGAAGATGACCCCATGGTGGGTGAATTAAATAAACGATACTTAAGCCAAATAGAAGGCTTTCAGCTGAAAGGCATCGCCTCTTCCTTTCAAAGCGCTCTGCATATTTTAGGAGAGCATCACATCGACCTCATTTTGCTCGATATTTATATGCCTGGTAAAAACGGGCTGGAACTGCTAACGGAACTGAGAGCACAAAATGAAGCAGTTGACGTGATTGTGATCTCGGCGGCCAGCGAGCTTGACGTGATCAAGAAAACACTTCGTTACGGCGCTGTCGATTATTTAATCAAACCGTTTGAATTTGAACGTTTCCAAACAGCCCTGTCTGATTACAGGCGGAAACAAAAGGTTTATTCAACCCATCGCAACATGAGCCAAAAAGAACTGGACGCCGAGCTTTTTCAAAAGAAAGAAGCAACAGAAAAAGTACAGCTTCCTAAAGGCCTGACAAAAAGCACGCTGAATCTGATTTGGTCCAGTATCCAATCATTTGAAAATGAATCTTTTACAACAGAAGACTTAGCAAAGCATACAGAAATCTCTCAAGTATCCATACGAAAATACTTGAAATTTCTTGAAGATATACAGGTTCTGAATGTAGAAATGGCGTACGGAACAATCGGAAGACCTGTGTTTCAGTACAACGTCAACACAGGAAACTTTAACGGAATTAAGCAATATCTATAAGAAAACGCACTGTTCACTCTGGAGCGCTGTTAACTAAACAGTTATAAAAGCAACGGCTCACTCTAAAGACATATCTATGACTCTGATCTCTTAACAATTCTCGCTTGGCTAATGCCGGGCATGCCTCGCATAAAAGGAAAACGATAAAACATTCTCCCTGGGAAGACGCTTCTCAGGGATTTTTTCTAATCCAAACGTCCTCATTAATTTAATTGTTTATCAGTTTTTTAACTTAAAAAAATATGAAGTGTTAACGCTTTCTTGTAGACTGTAACAAACAATACATGGGGGTGTATGACATGGGAGCAATTCCAAAATCAGGAGTAAATTCACCTGAGCAAAAAGACCTACAGGAGAAAAACCTGTTTCAAAAAATATGGACTTGGGAAATCGGTGTGATTCCTTTGCCATTATACACAGTATTAGCTGTTATTATTATTCTTTCAGCGTATTACAATGAGCTGCCCGCAAATATGCTTGGCGGGTTTGCCATCATCATGATTCTGGGTGTGTTTCTTGGAGACATCGGCCAGCGCATTCCGATATTGAAGGATATTGGCGGCCCTGCCATTTTATCTTTGTTTGTCCCTTCATTTTTAGTCTTTTACAATGTGCTGAATCCAACATCTTTAGACGCTGTAACCAATTTGATGAAAACGTCTAACTTCCTTTATTTCTATATCGCTTGTCTTGTTGTGGGAAGTATTCTCGGAATGAACAGAACTGTTTTAATACAAGGTTTTATCAGAATGTTCGTTCCACTCGTTGCGGGAACGGTCGCGGCGGTTACAGCCGGTATTCTTGTCGGATTTATTTTTGGCTACAGCGCCTATGATTCCTTTTTCTTTGTCGTTGTTCCGATTATTGCCGGGGGAATAGGTGAAGGCATTTTGCCGCTCTCGATCGCCTATTCACAAATACTCGGTTCATCCGCTGATGTGTATGTGTCTCAGCTGGTTCCCGCCGCTATTATCGGAAACGTTTTTGCGATCATCTGCGCAGCTTTAATGAAAAAGCTTGGCGATAAACGTCCAGATCTAAATGGAAACGGACGGCTTGTCAAATCTAAAAAAGCAAATGAAATTTTCAATCAAAAAGAAGCCGAAGCAAAAATTGATTTTAAACTGATGGGTGCCGGTGTTCTGCTCGCGTGTACATTCTTTATTTTCGGCGGGTTATTGGAGAAATTTATCTTCATTCCGGGCGCGATCTTGATGATTATTTCAGCTGCGGCTGTCAAGTATGCGAATATTCTTCCGAAAAAAATGGAAGATGGCGCTTACCAGCTTTATAAATTTGTTTCGTCCAGCTTTACATGGCCGCTGATGGTCGGTCTCGGGATCCTCTTTATTCCGTTAGATGACGTGGCGGCTGTGATTTCTGTTCCGTTTGTCATCATATGTATTTCAGTTGTTGTCGCAATGATTGCTTCTGGATATTTTGTGGGCAAGCTGATGAACATGTACCCGGTTGAATCCGCAATCGTTACCTGCTGCCACAGCGGTCTCGGCGGAACGGGTGATGTTGCGATTTTATCAGCGTCAGGAAGAATGGGCCTTATGCCGTTCGCCCAAATTTCCACCCGTCTCGGCGGTGCAGGCACAGTCATTTGCGCGACAGTTCTGCTTCGTTTTTTCACTTCATAAACAGAGAAAGAGTTCCGTTCTATGCGGAACTGTCAGCGTGTCGACAACCCCTCGCATTCGTTGTCAGGCCTGCGCGTCGGTGCTCACGAATCCCTACATTCGCTGTGCTCCGATGCTCGCCCTTCCTAGACTTCAAGGGTTTTCAATCACGCTGACAAGATGACAAAGTCCTAAAACGAAAACCGTTTTAGGACTTTGTCATTTTTATCTGTTCACAATCCGAATATACTCTCGGGGAGCAAACGGCATATCCTTTGATTCCATCTCACTCATTCTGGCTGACAGGTGGTGCTCCAGTAAATACAGCTCCCACTCATCACTAACCGCCGTACCGTTGCGCCCGTCATATTGATTTAAAATGAATGCACCCGCAAATACTGTGCAGAATAAACCCGAACATATCAAAACCTTTCTCTTCACATGACCAGCTCCTTACATTCAGCTTGAGCAGGAATGATTTTAAATATACAAATAGGTTTATTTTTGTTAGACTTATTTTAAGGTCAAAAGAACTTATAAAATCCCATATTGCAGTTCGAAGCATGGCGGCTTGCAGAAAAGTGCGATATAATTTGGACTAGGTCGTTTGACCGTATATTGATACATAGCGCATTTTTTAATTGAGAACAAGAAAAAGGAGGTCTTATCTTTGCAGCTCTTACATTTTGCTATTTTATCGCCTTTTTTATTTGCTCTTTTCATTCCCATCTTGGCAAAATACGCAAAAAGAGTGCACACGGGCTGGTTTGTGTTGATCCTGCCCGTCTTGCTGTTTATATACTTTCTCCCAATGATCAGGATGACACAATCGGGAGAAACATTGCGGTCGGTATTGGAGTGGATTCCTTCACTTGGGATTAATTTCACCGTTTATATAGACGGTCTCGGATTGTTATTCGCCTTGCTGATCACAGGCATCGGCTCTTTGGTCACTCTTTACAGCATTTTTTATTTATCGAAAGAAACAGAACAGCTTGGGCCCTTTTATGTCTATTTATTGATGTTCATGGGCGCTATGCTTGGTGTCGTTCTTGTAGACAATGTCATGGTTCTCTATATGTTTTGGGAGCTTACCAGCCTTTCATCCTTTTTGCTGATCGGCTATTGGTATAAGCGTGAAAAGTCGCGCTACGGCGCAGCCAAATCACTTTTGATTACGGTCAGCGGCGGGCTGTGCATGCTCGGCGGATTTATTCTCCTCTATCTGATAACGGATTCCTTCAGTATTAGAGAGATGATCCATCAAGTTCAATTAATTGCCGGCCACGACTTGTTTATTCCGGCGATGATTCTCATTTTATTAGGGGCATTTACGAAATCTGCGCAATTCCCTTTTTATATCTGGCTGCCTGACGCAATGGAAGCTCCGACGCCTGTCAGCGCTTATCTTCATTCAGCTACAATGGTGAAAGCCGGCATTTATATCATTGCGAGGTTCAGTCCTATTTTCGCCTTTTCAGCTCAATGGTTTTGGATCGTTTCCCTCGTCGGGCTCATTACGATGGTCTGGAGTTCTTTCCAAGCCGTGAAACAAACCGATTTAAAATCGATTTTGGCGTTTTCAACCGTCAGCCAGCTCGGCATGATCATCTCCATGCTTGGTGCCAGTGCCGCGGCTCTTCATTACGGCCATACAGAATATTATACAGTTGCCGCCATGGCTGCCATTTTCCATTTAATCAACCACGCTACCTTTAAAGGAAGCTTGTTTATGGCAGTCGGCATTATCGATCACGAAACAGGCACACGGGATATCCGGAAGCTCGGCGGCTTGATGGCGATTATGCCGATTACGTTTACCATTTCCTTAATCGGGACATTTTCAATGGCCGGCCTTCCGCCGTTTAACGGATTTTTGAGTAAAGAAATGTTTTTCACAAGCATGCTTCGCGTGACACATTTCGATCTGTTCAACGTGCAGACATGGGGCATTCTATTCCCTGTTCTCGCCTGGGTCGGAAGCGTCTTTACATTTATCTACAGCATGAAATTGCTGTTTAAAACGTTCAGGGGAAAATACCAGCCTGAGCAGCTTAAAAAGCCGGCTCATGAAGCGCCTGCGGGCATGCTCGTAGCACCTGTCATTCTTGCCGCTTTGGTTGTCAGTCTCTTCTTTTTCCCGAATATATTGTCGTACAGCTTGATTGAGCCGGCGATGAACTCAATCTATCCGACGCTGCTGGACAGCCACGAGAAATTCCATGTGCACATTACACAATGGCATGGGCCGACAACAGAATTGAAAATGACAGCCGGCATCATTATTCTCGGCATCCTTGGATATGTGACATTGAATAAGTGGAAAGGATTCTATAAACTGTTTCCTTCGAAACTAACACTCAATCGGTTATACGATAAGCTTCTGGCCGTCATGGAAAAAGGCTCTTACCGAGTCACTAGACAATATATGACTGGGTTTTTAAGGGATTATTTGCTGTATATCTTCGCTGGTTTCATCATTCTGATGGGCGGAGTTATGATGATCAAAGGCGGATTTTCATTTACAACAGAAGGCATGGCTGAAATCGGCGGATACGAAATGATTCTGACGCTTGTCATGATCAGCGCCACAGCGGCGACTGTTTTTGCCCGTTCAAGATTGACAGCGATTATCTCTCTTGGTGTGGTCGGTTATACGCTCGCATTGTTTTTTGTGATTTTCAGAGCGCCGGACTTAGCATTGACTCAGCTTGTCATTGAAACCATTTCTGTGGCGCTGTTCCTGCTTTGTTTCTACCATCTGCCGCAATTGAGGCTGAAAAGGAAAACAAGAACGTTCCGATTGACGAACTTTATCATTGCTTTAGGAGTCGGCATTATCGTTACTCTGCTTGGCATCGCATCTTCAAGCCAGCGGACAAAAGACAGCATTTCATCCTTCTTCTTAAAACACAGCCATGATCTCGGCGGAGGGGATAATGTTGTCAACGTCATCCTCGTTGATTTCAGGGGCTTTGATACAATGTTTGAAATAACGGTGCTGGCCGTTGCCGCTCTCGGCATCTACAGCATGATTAAAACAAAAGTAAAAGAGGAGGGGAGAAGCGGTGAATGAACAAAAAACAAATGACTTAATTCTTCAAACCGTGACAAAACTTGTATCCTTTATCATTTTGCTTTTCTCTTTCTATTTATTTTTATCAGGGCATAACGCGCCTGGAGGAGGCTTTGTCGGCGGGCTGATCACGTCCGCTTCCATCGTTCTGTTGCTTCTGGCATATGATTTAAAAACCGTCCGTGCAATTTTGCCGGTTAATTTCATTTACGTGGCGGGAGCCGGGCTTCTGCTCGCTGTATTAACCGGCGTTGGTTCCTTTGTATTCGGGGCTCCATTTTTAAGCCATACATTCGGGCACTTTCATTTGCTGATATTTGGAGAAACGGAGCTCGCCACGGCGACGATATTTGATTTAGGGGTTTATCTTGTTGTCGTAGGCATTACGATGACCATTATTCAAACGATTGGAGAGGAAGAATAATGGAAATCTTGATGTCTGTTTTAGCCGGTATTATCTTTATGGCTGCCACGTATTTACTGCTTTCGAAAAGCCTGCTTCGCGTTATTATCGGAACAGCACTTTTGAGCCATGGCGTTCATTTAATGCTTTTGACTATGGGAGGATTAAAGGAAGGCGCCGCTCCGATTTTAAGCAAGCATGTCAAATCATTTGTCGATCCGCTTCCGCAAGCCCTGATTTTGACAGCCATTGTCATTTCATTTGGCGTTACATCATTCCTTCTCGTCATGGCCTTCCGCGCTTATCAGGAATTGAAAACGGACGATATGGATCAAATGAGGGGAAATGATCAACATGAATAATTTTGTTATTTTGCCAATCCTGATCCCGCTCCTGTCGGCCATTCTGCTGATTTTCATGACGAAGAATCTTATGCTCATGCGGATCTTCAGCACTGCGGCATCGGCAATCGGGATTGTGATCAGTTGCATACTCGTACAGACTGTCTTTACAAATGGCATCCAGACACTCAGTTTGGGCGGCTGGAAAGCGCCGTACGGCATTGTGCTGGTAGCAGACCAGTTCGCCAGCCTGCTCGTTCTCACAACAGCGGTCGTCGGTTTATTGGTTGTCCTTTATTCCTTCCGTTCTGTCGGTGAAAAACGGGAGCGTTCCTTTTATTACTCCGGTGTTCAGTTTTTGCTTGCCGGTGTCAGCGGAGCGTTTTTAACAGGCGATTTATTTAACATGTACGTATTTTTTGAGCTTCTGCTTATTGCTTCCTATATGCTGATCGTATTAGGCGGCACAAAAATTCAGCTGCGGGAGTCCCTTAAATATATTGTGTTTAATATCGTATCGTCTGCCCTGTTTGTCATTGGCGTCGGCTATTTATACGCTGTAACCGGAACGTTAAACATGGCTGATCTAAGTGTGAAAATCAGCGAATCAGGACAAACCGGGCTGATCACTGTAATTGGTGTCCTGCTGCTTTTAGTATTCGGCATGAAGGGCGGAATCTTCCCCCTCTACTTTTGGCTTCCAGGCTCTTATTACGCGCCTCCAGCGGCAATCTCCGCGTTGTTCGGCGCATTGCTGACAAAAGTCGGTTTATATGCGATTACTAGGGTTTTCACATTGATTTTCATTCACGATGCAGCCTTTACTCATCAGCTGATGATTTGGCTGGCGGCGCTGACTGTGATTTTCGGTGTGATCGGCTCACTCGCTTATTCAGATGTCATGAAAATTGTGATCTACAACATTATTACAGCTGTCGGCGTGATTTTGTTCGGGGTAGCAGTTCATACCCCCGCATCCATTCAAGGCGCGATTTATTATCTGATTCACGATATGCTGATTAAAGGCGCTTTGTTTATGCTGGCGGGCACGTTGATCGCGTTGACTGGAACAGCGAGCCTGCACAAAATGGGCGGACTGATCAAACGTTATCCTCTGCTCGGATGGATGTTTTTCATTTCAGCGATTTCTCTCGCGGGCATCCCGCCTCTCAGCGGATTTGTCGGTAAATTAAAAATTGCGGAGGGCGGTTTCGCAGAAGGTGAATTTACGATTTCCATGCTGATTCTGCTTTCGAGTCTGCTCGTACTGTACTCTGTACTGAGGATCTTTATGCATGCGTTTTGGGGCGAAGAAAAAGAAACACCGAAACCAAATCATAAAACAGCTAAAGGACTTCTTTATCCGGCAGCTATTTTTCTCTTACTATCTCTTCTCTTCGGGTTGGGTACAGAGTGGGTGTCACCTTACGTTGATCAAGCGGCCGAGACGTTGCTGAATCCGGAAAAATATATTGAAGCTGTTTTGAAGGAGTAGATCGCATGGCATTTCAAATTTTATTAAATGTGTTTCTCGCTTTTTGCTGGATGTTCTTGAGCAATAATCCAAGCGCCGCAGGATTTATCACAGGCTATATTCTGGGAATGCTCTCTTTGTTTTTCTTCCGGCGCTTTTTTACTCGCCAGTTTTATCTATGGAAAATGATTTCTATCATCAAACTCTTTTTGATTTTTTTAAAGGAACTATACCTTGCCAACGTCAGTGTAATGAAATCCATTTTATCGCCAAAAATGAATATCAAACCGGGCATTTTCGCTTTTAAGACTGAACTGACGAAGGATTGGGAAATTACCCTGCTTTCCCTGCTCATTACATTAACACCCGGAACCTTGGTGATGGATATTTCCGATGACCAGACAATACTTTATATTCATGCGATGGATATTGAGGATGCGGAAAAAGCCATTTTTGATATTCGTGAGTCATTTGAAAAAGCCATACAGGAGGTGAGCCGCTGATGTTTACGCTGATCCTGCAACTCGCGCTCGGCATTATGGCAGTGTCTACCTTTTTGTATGTCATTCGTGTCATTAAAGGGCCGACTGTGCCTGACCGGGTAGTGGCTCTGGATGCAATCGGCATCAATCTGATTGCGATCACGGCGCTTGTCTCCATTTTGCTGAAAACAAATGCGTTTCTGGATATTATTTTGCTGCTGGGCATTTTAGCATTTATCGGAACCATTGCATTTTCCAAATTCCTGGAGAAAGGAGAGATTATCGAAAATGATCGAAATCGCTAAGGTCGTTGTGGCTGTATTCATTTTGCTTGGCGCTCTTGTATGCCTTGTTGCTTCATTTGGGATACTTCGCCTTCCCGATGTGTTTACACGCTCTCATGCTGCATCTAAAGGCTCAACGTTGGGCGTCAATATGATTCTGCTCGGTGTCTTCTTCTATTTGTGGTTTGTGACGGGGAACATTTCCGCTAAAATCCTGCTCGGGATTCTGTTTATCTTTATTACGTCGCCTGTCGGGGGACACTTGATCTGCCGTGCCGCGTACAACTCCGGCGTCAAGCTTGATAAGAGAAGTGTACAGGATGACTACAACGGAATCAGAAACTTTGTGATTAAACGAAAAGAGGATTCTTACTTATAAAAATAAGCAGCCGGACAGGCAGAGTTCCGGCTGTTTTTTTATTTCTTGATGACAGCCAGCGTGCATCTGGATATACAGATCAGCCTTTCTTGCTCGTCATAAATGTGAATTTGATAGACAATCGTCGTTCTGCCTGTATGAACCGGCTCGGCTACCGCCTTTACCGTTCCTTCCTTGACGGGTTTCAAATGATTGGCGTTAATCTCCAAACCGACACAAGCTTGTGTTGTGTGATCAATCAGATTTTGCGCACCTGCGCTCGCCGCGGTCTCTGCCAGCGCCACTGAAGCGCCTCCATGCAAATAGCCGAACGGCTGCACCGTCCGATGATCCACCGGCATGACCGCAACGCATCGTTCCGCTGTGTTTTCAACAATCTTAATTCCAAGCGCTTCAAGCAATGTGTGTTTCGTGTCCATCCTATACAACTCCCTTATTTAAAGTACACCGTCTGATTTCGCAATCAAAACCGCTTCCGTTCGGGAACCGACATTCAGCTTATTGAAAATCGATGTCAGACTGTATTCAATGGACCGCTTGCTCAAATGAAGCGCATCTGCGATTTCTTGGTTTGTAAACCCCTTTTCAACTTCTTGAAGAATCAGGCATTCTCTAGGTGTGAGCACATCTTGTTCTTTTTGAGAGGAAGGAGCCGGCTTTGTTTTTTGCTGAGTCATCAGCTGTTTAAAGTAAGCAAAATCGACTAAAATTTCTCCGTTGAGTACGTGGTATATGTATTGGGTGATCTTTTCTTTAGATTCCGTTTTGCTGATGGCACCGTGCAGACCCGCACGAATCGCTTCCTCAAAATAATCCTCAACCTCGTAACCGGTATACACGATAATTTTACAATGAGGATTCTCTTGTAAAATCTGTTTAGAAAGCTCCATCCCATTGATCTCGCCGCCTAAATTCAGATCCATTAAAATGAGATCATATGACGAGAAATCATGCTGTTTGATAAACTGTTCGCTCGGTTCAGGACTGAGACAATCAACAGACAGATTCGAATCCGTTTCCAAAATTGTCTTGGTGCCTTCCATGACAGCCGGATGGTCATCAATCACTAGTATCTTTTTCATGTTTTCCTCCCTTTTACTCACTCTTTTCCATTTTATAAAAAAGACTTGGCTTGTGCCAAGTCGTTTCCGTTATAAAACCATTACAATTCGATTTCAATATCAGCCTTAAAGCCCTTTCCTTCACTTGTTTCAATCCGAAGGCGTCCATCTAAAGCCCTGACTCTCTCTTTAATGCCGGAAAGCCCCATACTCATGGAATGCTCATTATTTTTCTCTTGATCAAATCCTACACCATCGTCCTCATAATGAAGAACGATCTTGTTTTGAATACTGATCAGCATAATCAGCACATCCGTCGCCTGAGAATGCTTGACCGCATTAGACAGAAACTCTTGAATGATCCGGTACAAATTCAGCTGCGAATCCAGATCAAGCGAAGCCGTAAATCTGCCGGTATTTAAACGGATATGAAACGGAACCCGTTCCTGCTGCTGAGCCACCAGCTTGGACAGCGCCTTCACAAGCCCAAGATCATACAGAAGCTGAGGCCGCAGTTCATGACACGTCTCCCTCGTCATCGAAATCACATCAGACATCTGCTCATTCATCTGTACAAGCTTGTCCTGCACATCTTCCTGGCACGGATTATCATCCTTCTTAAAATCAGCCAAAAACAGCTCGCACTGACGTTTTAATGAAATCAAATCCTGAAGAACGGAATCGTGGAGATCGCGGGCGAGATCAGAGCGTTGTTTTTCTTCGATGGTGTACATGAGTTTTTTGAGCCAAACTGGGTTTGATTCTTGTTGTTTTAAATCTTCAAGATGCACCATCAATTCTTCGATTTTCATCACATTTTCCAATGAAACATTTGTATAAAACGCTAATGTTTGAAGCCATGCAATTTCATCTCTTGTTAATTTAAAAGTATTATAACTTGAGAAACAGAGTACTAAAGATGACCTGTCTCCTCGTTCACCTATTTTAATAATAAAACCCTGTTTAAACTCTCTTATTTCCCCGATCTCACCTGAGAAATTTTGGACATATTGCTCAAATTTCTTATAAGTTATATCTTTGAAGTTATTCTTGCTAATAAGTGTAATTTCCCCTTTAGAATTATCATACACACAAGCATTATCTATGTTTAGTACTTCTAAGATTGTATTTTTAAAATGATTAAGTACTTGATCTACCGACGATGCTTGCTTTATTAACTGAGTAAATTTAAAAATTCCATCTTGATAATTAAATTTCTCTGTGAATCTTTTCAACTTGAAACGAAAGTCAATGATCTCTTTAAAGTAAAAAACAGCAAACATAAGAAAATATATTACAATTGTTAGTTTAACGGAATAGAAGTTATCTTTTGGTTTCTGGACATAATTAAATATGGTGACTACAATCACAGTAGGTGTAATGGCTAAAAATCCATAGTACTTAAGCCGTCCTACAACAAAGTCAATATTGTAAAGTCTATTGGTCATAAACTGATATACTAAAGAAAAAGGTATAACAAGTGTAAAAGCTGCCAAACTAAAGGGTGAAAGATACGTATTAAACAACACATATGGGATAACAAAAAAGATAATAAAAGGACTAAAAGCAAGAATATTTGTATAAGAAAGTACCTTCAAAATTGATTTTTGCTCATTTTGTTTAATTTTTCTTATCCCTTGATGGATAAGAATAGATACAGTAAGAACTAAGACAAAAAAAGAAATTAAGTTCAGGTTAGACAAAAAAGTCGAAGAATTTAATCTATTACCCATAATAGCTTCTAATAACAAGTTTATTAGTGGAAACATATACATAATGATTAAAATCTTCTTTTTGAATAACTTAGTGCCTAATTCAGCAAAGTATTTATATATAAAGTGAATATATAAAATTGGACAACTTACTAAAGTTAGGACAAGTAGGTAAGTGCTAACCTCTTCACCTTTTCTTGCCCCACAGGCACTTACATACGCTATTGGTACAAATAACAAAAATAAAATTAAAACAAAAGCGGAAGATGATTTTCTAACTTTATTTATTCTGTAAACAAAAAATATACAAAATAAACAGATTGAATAAGAGATGATTGGAATGAGATACATAAATAAATTCTCTTCACTTATTAAGCTTACATTTTGTAAATGAAATGATTTATTATCTCTCTCAACAATTAAACTTTCTACATTGACCAATCTTCCGCTTTCTAACTGGACTTCACTGCCTTTTTCCCCATTCACTTCAAGAATGATGTCACCCTTTTTCACACCCGTATAATATTCATCTGTATAATCTACAACGTTGGTGACCTCTAACTTACCCTGTTCATTAATCTTCACATCCGCTCCTACGAAGATGTTAAAAACAGAAATATAAGAGAGGTAGATAACATAAATAAAACTTAAAATGATAAAAGCTAAAGACAAATACTTAAAGAAGTTAATATTTCTTTGCATCACATCATCCCGTAATTATATAAAACTTTTTCTTTTATCATCCTCAAAAAAACTACTGATAGCTTCTATTGGAGGCCAATTGCTTGTTCTTGGCACTTCTCCTTGTTCAAACGCATATAATAATGCTTTCTTTTCTTTCTCATTTATATTTAGCAAGGTTAAGTTCCCATTCTTAAATTGATCAAACGCTTCGGGATTATTTACTAGATGGCTTATGATTTTATCAATATGTTTCAATTTATATTCCCCCTTAATAATTGAACAAATAGTTTATTCTTTCTTTGTTCATCTAATCTCAGTTTTTTAAATGCTTCCTTAAAATTTTCCAATGCTAAATTTTTAATAACATTTAAATACAGTATTACTCCTGAATCACGTAACTTCCTTTTCAATTCATTCAAATTATTTATCATATTATTTTCTTGCGCATAAAAATTTAATAAGTCAATTGATGATTGGTTATATTTATTTTTTAGATAGTAGAAGGCAAGAGTGTGTCTTGTTTTCAAGTCATTATTGTCTGGATAATAAAGCCCATAGTGATCATTCGCAATTTGCTCGACTACGCCCAAATAACGTGAATATTCATCGACTATTTCATTATATTCTTCAGTTGCCAAATAAACACCAAGGACACTTGGCAATGTCACCAGCGAACCTGACTTAGATTTAATCATCTCAATATACTCTGATTCTGATGAGACTTTTAAATTCAAATCAACATGTTGCCCTTGTAAAGATTGTAGTGAATATTGTAAAGTCAGACTTAAAAGTGTTGGATTGTTAGAAACTGAATTTATTACTTGCAAACTCAATGTATAAAGTGCGGTAGTTGCATTAATGACTATAGAAGGATCTATTTTCATCCAAGAAGCCTGAAGATTGTCTTTATCTTCAATATCGTCAAAAATGTCAGCAGATAAAATTAAAAGTTCAATACCGGAAGCCAACAACTCAATTGCTGTATCATCTTTTCCGTCAAATGCTATGTAATGGTTATAAGCTAATTCAGCAAATGAAAATTGTTTTTTTTCTTCAATAAATGATATGAGTTTTGCTTTCAAGTCCTCATTTAAAATATTTTCATCTACAATCTCCTTCATTTTCTCCTTGATCCGGACAGAATCTAAACATATCTGCTCAATAACGACTTCCCCCCTCCCCTTCCATTTTACTAAATGGGCTATCCAAAGGACAGCAGGTTTTTCGTTTTTTAACAATCATATAATACTTTATCCTTTATTTGTATATGTAGAACGAAAAAAAAGACTTGTTTCCAAGTCTTTTTCACGAAATTTTCATTGCATAATTGTATTTATCGAGCTGATCAATGCTTTTGTTAATGTTTCGTAATGAATCTGTCGTTTCTTTAATATCAAGTTCGAGTCGGAATAACAATTGTTTTACTTCTTCAAGTTTCTTTTCCATCGTTTCCACACTCCTTTTTTTGAAAGATCAATGAATTGTGTATGGTGAACGAGTCCTAGGTATTTGATCTGTTACTAATAGTGTATCTGCTTTCAGGTTATTTTTCACCGAAAAGTATGCAAAAAAGTCCTGCGTGACACCGCAAATATCAATAGGTCTTTATGCTCTAAGGGATCACAACGAGAACGGGACTTTATTTCTATGTGAAGGAGCGTATATTTCTGCTGGAATTGAGAAAGATTCTTACTTCCCTTGATTTGAACGCATTTCGCATTTTAACTAAGTAAGACTATAGTCCTCCGTACTGTATTTTCAAAATTGAATACGCGATTCTTGCCGTATCCTGACCGACAAACACCGAAAAGACCGCAACGCTAAAGTTGTGGCCTTTCGCTTTGTCATATTCGGCGATTAGAAATCTATACATATAGAAACATCCCTTTTGAGTGAGGTGCTCCCATGAGATATCACTATCCTTGGTTTTACGCCTATCCGTATGAGATACGCCGCCCGCCTGCTCCTGACGGCAATACAGATACCTTTATCCGTTCAGCGAAGCAGGCCGCAGGAATGTTCGCGGATGCCCAGCTCGTTCTCAGCCGCATTGCGGGCTCGCGGGAGCTCTCGCGCCGCATCCTGACCGCAGCCGAGCAGTCAGATAAACAATCTGTAAAGCGCCTGATCAAACAAATGGGCGTACGGCATGAAGTGGATGCGGTCTTTAATCCCGACGGCATTTATATCAGCCTTATCGGGGCGCAAAGCCGAATGATTCTTGCTTTGCGGTGGTCAGAAGACCGCAATCATTTTGCGTCCATCAGATGATGACACCACTCCAGAGCCTCAAGATAACACTCATACGCTTCTTCTTTATCCAGTTCTTTGCCTAATTCTGTATGAGTGTCCCAGTTGTTGCTTTCAATACATTTCACAAGCTCAAGCATGTGGTAGTAGTCGTTTTGATGACCTAATAACGCTTTTCCGACTTCATCTTTTAAAGGCAATTCTTGAATAATCTCTTCTATTTCTCTATGCAGCAGGGTGTCTATGAGAGAAAACATTCCGATCAGCATATAAGAAGCAGGCTGCGGCCGGGCTGTTTTTCTCGCCAGCAGTTCACAAAGCTTTGCTCTCATCAAAGAAATCTTAATGATTTCGTGCTTGCTGGAATGCCCTTTTCTGCTTAAATCCTTAAAGGAAAGAATGTATATCCACCGTTTGATTTCATTAAATCCCAGCAGCATAATAGCCTGCTGAATGCTTTCAATTTTCTGGCTCAAACGGCTGTGGGATGAGTTTAAAAATTTTAAGATTTGATAGGACAGTGATAAATCCCGCTCTATGTACTCTGTTACACGCTTTATGTTAGGCTGCTCTTTGCTCAATTCGTTAAGCAGTTCATAGTATGAATAGAAATGAGTCGACAAATCATGCCCGCTGATGATGCGCGGCTCGCTGAAAAAATAGCCCTGAAATAATTGAAAGCCGTCTTGGGCCGCCTGTTTATATTCTTTTCTGGTCTCAACTTTTTCCGCTAAAAAGATCAAGCCTCTGCAGCCGTAGGTTTGCAAAATTTTTCTGCGTTCCATTCGGGTTGTTTTAAGAAAATCAATTTTCAATATATCAATATAGCTCATGAGCTTTTCCAGTAAGTCTTCATTTTGCGGGTTTATTGCATAAAAATCATCGAGCGCCAGCATATACCCCATTTTTTTCAGTTCTTTGCATCTTGAGATGAGGGCCGGCGTGATCGGTATATCTTCAAGGATTTCAATGACAAGCTGCTTCGGATTAAAGGAGGTGGGAAGATTCGAAAACATCAGGCTTTCCGTAAAATTAACAAAACAGCGTTTCCCTTCCGTCAGCTTCTCAATTCCGATGTTTAAAAAGCTGTTAATCACCAAATCTGCTGTTGCCTGGTCGCCGTCTTTAGCGCTATAGACATTCTCTTCGCTTTCTCTATACAGCAGTTCATAAGCAACAACCTGTTCTTTTCTATTAAAAATAGGCTGTCTTGCAACAAACACCCTCATTGATTTATCCCCCTTACACTACGCGCGGCGTTCACTCTTAAGTATATCAAATAATTTGACGAAAATTGTCTAAACATGAAAAATAATATATTCATAAAGAAAACTGGCCTCTTCGCGAACGAAAGGCCAGTTTTCTTTATTCTTCTTCAAGTTCTTCATCAAGTCTGCTTTTCACTTCGTGAATCCGTTGCATTTTATTGCTCCAGCAGTCCTCGCTTAAATCAACCGGATATTCTTCCGGCTTGCTGATTCTCTTATATTCCTCCCACAGCAGGCTGAGGTTATCCTGTACATACTGCTGTATGTCTGATATCTCAGGGTTTTGGTAGCAAAGAATACCCTTTTCAAAAATCAGCTCATGAAGATCCTTCGCATAAAAATTGGTGACAAATTTACTGATGAATGTATGAACCGGGTGGAACATTCTGAGCCGCTTCTGATCATTCACCTGCTCATCATAAAGCGCAATATAGTCACCTTCAGAATGATGATTGGACTGATTGATAATACGGTACACTTTCTTTCTGCCCGGTGTCGTCACTTTTTCAGGATTGGAAGAAATTTTGATCGTATCGACCAGTTTCCCGTCTTCTTCAATGGCAACAAGCTTGTAAACCGCCCCGAGAGCCGGCTGGTCATAGGCTGTAATCAGCTTCGTACCGACACCCCAGACATCAATGCGCGCTCCCTGAGCCTTTAAATTCATAATGGTATGCTCATCCAAGTCACTTGACGCAATGACTTTCGCGTCTGTAAATCCTGCTTCATCGAGCATTTTCCGGGCTTTTTTTGACAGGTACGCCAAATCGCCGCTGTCAAGGCGGATGCCAATAAAGTTGATGCGGTCTCCGAATTCCTTGGCAACCTTAATCGCATTCGGCATGCCTGAACGAAGCGTGTCATACGTGTCTACTAAGAAGACGCAATCCTTATGCGTTTCCGCGTATTTTTTGAAAGCTGTATATTCATCGCGGTAGGCCTGCACAAGCGCATGCGCATGAGTGCCGGAGACCGGGATATTAAAGCGCTTTCCGGCTCTTACATTGCTTGTCGCGCTGAAGCCGCCGATTAAGGCTGCTCTCGCTCCCCACATGGCCGCATCCATTTCATGCGCCCGTCTTGTTCCAAATTCAAGCGCGACTTCATCGCCGATGACGCCTTTAATCCGGGCAGCCTTTGTTGCGATTAATGTTTGGTAGTTCACAATGTTGAGCAAAGCCGTTTCAATCAGCTGCGCTTCTACAAGGGGGGCTTCCACCCTCATAATCGGCTCATTGTTAAAAACGAGTTCTCCTTCTTTCATGGAATAAAGTGAACCTGTAAAAGTTAAACCGCGCAAATATTCAATAAAATCTTCATGATACCCGAGTTCTTCCTGTAAATAATTCAGGTCGCTATCCGTAAACTTGAAATTTTCCAAGTATTCGATGGCTTTTTCCAAGCCCGCAAATACCGCATAGCCATTTTCAAACGGAAGCCTTCTGAAAAAAAGCTCAAAAATCGCTTTCTTTTCATGAATGCCGTCCCTCCAGTAGGTTTCGGCCATATTGATTTGATAAAGGTCTGTATGTAATGACAGGCTGTCATCTTTAAATCCATACTCTAACACTGTTTTTCCCCTTCCTTACTCTGCCACTTGCGCTCCGATGCTGTTTGCAAAATGGGAAAGAGCCCACGTATGCCCCTCCTGATTAAAGCTGGCAACAGCCTGTTTATGCACAACAATCCGGAACCCTTTGTTGTATGCGTCAACCGCTGTATGCAACACACAAATATCTGTGCAGACGCCGGCAAGATGCAGTTCGCCAATCTGCCGCTCTCTGAGTTTAAGCTCTAAATCAGTACCCGCAAAAGCAGAATATCTCGTTTTTTCCATGTAGTATACGTTTGGTTCATGTTCATGTTTCTGATATAGAGGCAAAAGCTTTCCGTACAGATCTTTTCCATCCGTGCCTTTAATATTATGCGGAGGAAAAAGACGGGTTTCAGGGTGATATTGATCCCCTTCATGATGAGAATCTACTGCAAATACGGCATAATCACCGTTTGTGATGAAGTCTTCAGTCAAATTGACGATCGCCTCTTCTATCATTCTGCCAGGCTCTCCGCAAGTCAATTTTCCGTCACTCGCCACAAAATCATTCGTATAATCTATACAAATAAGTGCTTTTTTCATAGCTGGCCTCCCCGCCATCAGTATGAGAACATTATATCTTATCTCCAGTTGTAAGGGAATTGCCATCAATAAAAAGACAAACGATCCGTTTGTCTCTTAAGATTTCAGCACTGACTGGTTAAAAATGTCATCCTGAATATATATCAATTCACGATTTACAGCGGTGTCAGCCGCAATGACAAGGCCTAGAGGCGTATGAAACTGAAGATCCGATACGATCTTGAAGTGCACTCCGTTCCGGTTCGCCATTTGGATATAAGGAGAGTAAGACTGATACTGAAGCTCTCCATTAATCAAAAGGGTGATGTTTTTGCTGTTTTTGAGCGCACGCTCCGCTTCTTCATACGGTTTGCTTCTGAGCACCTGTCCTTTCGTCAGTGCCAAAAGCGTTCTTTCCCTTAATGAGCCTAAAAACAAGTGGCGCTCGTCAGGCTTTGTTTCCAAGGGCCCATACATTCCTTGCTGCAAATAGAGATCCATTTTATCATCACTCAAAAGCTCGTCCTCCCGTCTTGTTTGTCTTCATTATCACCTGATCAGGCAGGAGCTAAACTTTCAAGGGCCGCTTACATTTCTGTTACCCAATGAATGATTTTTTTGGCCAGCTCACCTGCCGTATCTTTCTCTGTATGCCGGCGCAAAGAAGCTTCCAGCCGTTCAGGCAGAGCTGCTTTATCTTCTTCATAAGAAATGATCGTGCTCCACTCCAGCTGAGGAACCGCTACAAGCGTACGCAGTTCTTTTCTGTTTTCATGCAGATACACGTCTGTGATCATTCCGGTTTGCGTATTGATATTCGCTTTTCTTATTTTCATAACATGACCTCTCTATTCAAAGACTACCCATATTATACAATAAAAAAGCAACAGCCTCCCCTGAAAAGGCTGTTACCCGTTAAACGAAACTGTTTCATCAATGATATCGGCATCTTTGAAGAGCGTTTTACTCGTTTGGTTATTGATGCTCACAAAATCACCGAGCTGAAACGCCCCCGAGCCCACGCCTGAGTGATCGACGCTTTTCGGCGAAATCGCAAACACATCTCCAAAACTGGCCGCCGCATCACCTGATATTGACATAATATAAATCGGACCTACAATCGCAGGCATTTCCCCACCTCCGCATTGATTTACAGCATCATATGCAAAGAGGCGCAAATGGTGCCCGCCTATTCAGCGGGCTTCGCGTTTTCTTCAAGGCGTGACCGCTGGCGCAGTTTGATTAGGCGGACAATATTCAGGAAGAATGCCTTCACTACCGCGTACACCGGCACCGCTAAAATCATGCCGAGAATGCCGCCGAAGCTTCCCGCTCCGATCAACAGTAAAATAATCGTAAGCGGATGCGTATTGAGCCGCTTTCCGATCACGAGAGGAGACAGCAAGTTCCCGTCGAGCTGCTGAACGACGACCACCACAATAATCGCGAACAGCGCTTTGGCCGGCGAGTCCATAAAACCGACAATGACAGCCGGCGCAGCACCGAGAAAAGGCCCGACATAAGGAATGATGTTGGTAATCGCCATGACAATCCCAAGAATCAGGGCGTATGGCACACCGGCGATTAAGTAGCCGATAAAACACGCTGTTCCGACAAAAAGACAGATTAACAGCTGTCCCTGAAAATAAGCCGCAAGCGTATCGGATAAATCTTTAAAAATCTTTAAGCCTTCTGTCCGATAAGAAGCCGGAAGAATTTTCACTGCCAGGTGCGGAAAGCGGTGTCCGTCTTTCAGCATATAAAAAAGGATAAATGGAACAGTGATAATAACAAGCGTGATATTTGTCACGACGCCAAACACCGCAGATAAACTGGACGTGATATTTTGCGGCAGGTTTTGGAGAAAGCTTGTCAACGACTGTTCAATTTTTGATATTGATACATAATCCTGGTTCATCATCCAGGTAAACCATTGGGAATGGGACAAATCGTTTGTCAGCGACTGAATCTGTTTTATATAATCAGGAAGATTGTTAAACAGCCCGGTCACTTGCGACGTAATGACAGGTCCGACTGCCGCGGAAACGAAGGCCAGCAAACCGATAAATAGTAAATAGATCAATAGAATGGATAAGGTTCGCGGAATTTTTTTTTCAAGCAGGCGGACGACCGGATTAAAAATAAAATACAAAATTCCCGCTATCAGCATCGGGAAAAACAGTGTCGAGATAAAAACAATAAACGGCTGAAACACAAATGAAACCTTTGTTGCTACATAAATAATCAGCAAAACAAATAAAATCTGCAATGTCCAAAAATGGACTTTTGATTTCAACAAGCTTTGTTCCTCCTAGTTTTTCTTTGTTTGTCAGATAAAAGGGCTTATACCCATCATTGTAACAAAAATGAACTCATATCAGAACTCTTAATGTGATGAAAGGAGTGTTGGTGATGAAGGCCGTGACATACGATAAAGAGTCAGAACTGGCTTATATCCACCTTCTTCCTCCGAATATGCGCGGGAATGTACAGTCGGAGGAGCTTAAAGTCAATGATTGTATCCTGCTGGATATCGGCCTAGACAGCAAAATTGCCGGATTCGAATGTTTTGGTGAGGCAGCTTTGCTCTGTGCCCCGTTTGCCGGAACATCCCGGATATATGTAAAAGATGCAGACGGCTATCATTTTCGTGTCCGTCAACATACTTCAATAAGTTCCAGCTATACAGTGTACGGCGTTACTTTTTGTTTTTCAGATGCCCTCTATCAGGAATTTGCCGGATTTGATCTTGACGAAACGATGTACCACAGTGCGTTTTTGCAGCGCTTAACTGAAAAATAGGACGTCACGGTGTACGCCTATTTTTCATGCGCAAGCACTGTTAAACCCGCTCACTGTAATCTGGCGTGACGGAAATCATGTGCTGGATTCTGATCAAACAAACGGAATTTCGGGCTCCTTCAATTGTGATATGGTCAGGTTTTACATCGATCAGTCTGCCTCTGACCGTATCTCGTACTGTCTGTATAATGAACCTTGAGCCGATGAGCTTTTTAATGGTCTGATAGACATAAGGATCGACTAAAGAGACCAGTTGCGGACTACCTTGGTTGACCATACTTCAATCCCCTTTTTAAGTTTTATCTCAGCTTATGCCGTTATTATGGATAATGACACAGGCTTTCCTGATAAAACCAAGGGGTGCGGAGACTATAGGAGAAGATGTTTGGAAGCGGGTGTAAAGGAAATAGCGGTGAAGCGGAGACAGCGAAGAAAGCTGGCGCTGTTCCGTGTATAACAAGCGGGACTTATACAGACTTTATCGTCGATGCCTGAGTTTGGTCGATTAATTGATCCAGCTTTTCTATTTTTTTACGTGCCGTTGAAGAATCAATCTGGCGGTAATGATGTCGGCCGCCCGGCTCTTCATCAAGTTCGTCCGCTTTTTTGACAATCTGCTGCAGCGTGTTTTTATCTAATTCGCCTTCAGGCAAATAGGAATCTGTATGAAGTAAAATGGCAAGGGCAATCTCTTTTGCCGCTTTCGGTTCCTCGCCAAGCCGAATCAGAAGCTTATGTGCCCGTTCCGCCCCTTTAATGGCATGAATGTCATTTCTTTTGTATTTCTCATAATCCCACTTGCCGTCTGTATACCATTCATAATGGCCGATGTCATGCAGCAGCGCCGCTTTCGCAGCTAAATCAGGGTTGATGTCAGCTTTTATAGACAGCCTGTACGCATGGTAAGCGCAGGCAATCGCATGTGCTACGCCGGAGCGCTGCATATATTTTTGTGCAATTGGATGGGTGAAAACATCCATTAATGTAACCTTTCTCATGGAAACCCCTCCTTTAGATATTTTTAGAATCCTAACATAATTTGCAGAGAAACTCAATTCTTATGTCACATCATTTTATCTTCTTATCATCATTGTTATACCCTAAAAGCAGCGTTTCAGTCAGTATATGCGGCTGCTCAACAAAACGCGCGGGCGATTGCCTTTTTAATCAAAAAAAGAGCAGAAAATGTCTGCTCTACAAAAACTCTTTCATATCGTAAATGCGTCCGTTTTCCGTCCCTTTTTCTAATAAAGAAAGAAGCGTGCCGGCAATAAAGGCCGGACTGCGAAGGCTTCCTGTTTCATTTAACTTCCGGAATCGTTCAATGTCGTGGAAATCCTTTTTAGATGAAGAACGGATGACGGCTTGCATCTCAGTGTCCATCACACCTGGTGAGAAGGAAATCATGTTCACCGGCAGTTCTTCATCCTCTTGTTCAAATCCGAATGTCCTCGTAAACATGTCGAGCCCGGCTTTTGAGCTGCAATACGCGCTCCATCCTTTGTATGGATTTTTGGCGGCGCCTGACGTAATGTTGACAACCGTCTTTTTGCCGCTGTATAAAGCAAACCGTTTTGTAAACAGCTGACTCAAAAGCACGGGCGCTGTCAGGTTCAGCTGATAATGGCGCTGCAGCTCGTCACGAGACGCTTCGCCGGCGCGTTTGATCGGCGTTACCATTCCGGCGTTATTGATCAGCGTAATACCTGAATAACGATCCTGATTAATGGATGAGAGCAACGTTTCAAATTGCTGTTCAGCTTCTTCGAGATTGATGAGGTCTATTTGATGCTGTGTCAGTTTTTCATGAGAGACATCAGCTTTTGTTCTGGATAAGGCATGGACTTCATGGCCCTTCTCTAAAGCCTGTAATGCAATGGCTTTTCCCAGTCCTTTTGACGCTCCGGTGATGATATAAAGTTCCATTTGAAACCTCCTCCTTCCGTTCCTATTGTACGGTACCGCTTTTGCACAACACAAGCACGCTGTCTACACCTTTTTGTTCTCCTGCGCTGTGACTTTTGGGATGAGGAACACAATCCCTGCAATTCCGAGCAGAATCAGCACGACATACAGAATCGGAAGCAGCAGTGAAGATGTTGCTTGTTCTTCCTTTGTTTCCGTGGATGACGTCTTTGTGATTGGTTTTTCAGCAAACGTAATCCCGAGCTGTTTCGACTGGGCCGCAATCGTGTTGGATTCCTCGGCATCTGTTGATGTAAACAAACCTTTTATCAGCTCGGCGTCCTTGTCCTCCGGCTTATCAAAGGTAATATCCTTCTGTTCCTCAGGCAGTTCTGTTTTCTCTTCATAGTAGGAATCTTCATGCAAATAATTCGTATCGATTTCGATGTCTTTTTTCTCATATTGGTTTGGCGCGACATCTGTATTTTCTTCGGTTTCGGCAGCGGCGGCAGAGGGTATGAAAAGGGAAAAGGAGAACATACAAATCATGATCCCCTTTTCCATACTGCGATTACGCTTCATACGTTTCATCGCTTTCTGCTGTTTTTTCGGCCATCAGCCGGATCACAAGCGGCAGAGCCGCGGCAATCACCGTAATGACCAGCAGAACTGTTATTCCCATTGTAAACAAGTGCCCTGTGCCGTACTGGATGTCGATAAATACTTTCGAGACAGGATCTTCAAATGTAAAGTTCGGCATAATCAAATCAATAAGCGGTGCGACGTAGAATAGAATCATTGCCGCTGAAGCAACCCATCCAGGAATTGATCCGAATCTGAATGCCGCCCGGATGAAGGCAGAGCTTGCCACGAGCAAGAGAATCGTAAATACAGACCACTTGATCGTTTGATCGTCCGGCAGCGAATAAATATTCAAACCGAACAAGCTGATCATCAGTCCGACAAGGATATTCAGAATGCCGAATAGCGCTCCTTTGACGAGAAGCGGCGCGTTTTGGTAATACGAGCTGAAATAGCCGATTAACAAACTGCTGATCAATACAATGACTAGAATAACAACCGGCGGCACCGTCTGCGTTTTTTCTTCCGGAACCTCTCCGCTGATTTTAAGCGGATTCGCCAAGTAATCATATACATAGCCGTTGTTTTGCCCGTCTACTAATGTATTTCCCAATATGCCGTATACATCACTGCGGACAAGCTTTGTGGAGGCGACATTTTTCCCCCAGTTATTGTTTAATGTGTCAGCTTTCACCTGAACATCATTGACGCTTTGCTGCATGTTGGTTGTGTAATCAATAATGCCTGACTGGCGATCAGACAATGACCCCATCATGTCAGACATTTGCAGCACTTCCTGGCCGACCGTATCTTGGACACTCAGTGCCATTGTGCCAGACAGCCCGTCGTTACTGAACGTCGCCGCTTCTTGCGTTGCGCCTGTTACCAGCTGTTCCGACGCTTTTGCGGCGCTGTCAGAGATGTTCGTCAGTTCGTCGAGAACACCTGCTTGAGAGTCACGGATAAAGCCGCTGTAGTCTTCCGTGAATTTGGTCATGCCGTCGATGAAGCTGTTAATGTCTTCATCCGTTAGCATCATGTTGTTTTTGAGATCCTCCCAGCTGGCTGATTCTTCCGGTGTGAGAGCCAGGATGGATTTGACTTTGCCCTGCTGTCCGTCAATGGCATTGTTTTTCGCAGAGCTGTCAACCGTTCCGGACAATACAGAGTCATAAACGGATAAATATTTAAAGTATCTCATTAAAGCGTTAATGTTTTCTGTATTGATTTCCCCTTGAAATTCTTTTTGATACTGTAGCTGATCTTTATTTTCTAGCTCTCGAATCATTTTATAAATTCCACTATTATACACCTGATCATGCATATCTCTTAACTGATCTTCTAAATCATTTACTTGTTTCTTCAATTTAACAATTTCATCATCTAGGTTGTCTATTTTCTCTTGCAATTCTTTTAATTTCTTATCTAGCGCTTCATTATGGACAGTTTCTTTTTCTTTGAGCTCTTCTTCAATTTGCTTGATTCGCTCAGACGCTTTGCTGAGCTGTTCTTTTGCTTTTGCGATATCAGAAACCTCATCGTTTCCTGTTTGATCTTCGTCCTCAGGCTGCGTCGTCCCGCCGTCGCCTTCGGTATCGCCTGAATCTCCGGCTCCATCTTCATTTGCCAGCTGGATCATTTGAAGGGTTGCGTCAGATGATGCAGTTGGTTCGGCAGATGTGTCCGTTTCGGTTTGTCCGCTGTCTGACTCGCCGTTAGAGGCATCGCCGTTCTGCTCCTGGCCGTCTGTTTCCTGCTGCTGGCCTTGATCCTGAGTATCGCCGTCCGTTTGTCCGCCAGTCTCGGTATCACTGCTGTTATTGTCTTCTCCAGAATTATCATTTTGATCATTTGGAATCGTCCCGTCTCCATCATTATTTCCGGAATTTGTATCCGGCTCTGGAGTAGGGTCCTCTTTTTCAGGCTCCTTCAGATTGTCTGAAATATCCTGAATATCAGCAGCGATGTTTTTCAGTTCTTCACGCTGTTTTTCAAGATCAATTTTGAGTTCTTCAGGGTCTACTTTCTTCGGGTCTTTACCTTCATCATCTGAACCATTACCTCCATCAGGCTGCGGGCCACCTTTGGCATCAGTAAGCTCCTTGCGCGCATCAACAAGCAGCCCGTATACCTGGTTTAATGCAGTTTGTCTTGAAGCGGCCTGATATTGTTCAATTAAATTACTTTGGATTTTTGCCATGCCAAGCTCCTGCTGAGGAACTTGTCCCTCTCTCAGTTGCTGGGCATTTGCCAACACTGTACTTGTTTGTACAAGCTGTGTTTTCGCTTGGCTGATTCCTGTTGCCAGTCCGCTCATGCGTTCGCTGAACTGATTGGCCTTTTGCTGCGCTGAAATGGCATCCAGTCCTGTCTGGATTTGCTGCTGAGTTGAATCCTGGGCTGCCAAAAGCAGCTTTTTCTGATTTTCTTGATATTCTTTGTATCTTTCAACGGTATCAACGAAATCTTTCAGCGTGTTTTTGGCTTCTTCCGCTGTTGAAGCTTTTTCTTTTGTCGTGCCTTGCGCTTCATTCATTGATTTCTTCAGCTCATCGATTAAGTCTTTTTGCTGTTTGATTTCACCTGCTAAATCATTTGAGCTAGGTTTGTAAAAGTTGTACATGACATTTTGGAATTCAGATTCTTTATTGACGATATTGTCAAATTCTCCTCTGATGTTGTCCACTTTTTGTGAAACAAAATTCCAGTATAAAGCCGACATTTTTTTATTCATTGTCTTTTGCGCATCCTCAAGCTCGCGTTGCACTTTTTCTTTGTTGACCGCATTCAGGTTATCTTGAATGCTGAATTCGAGTGTTGCTTTTTGAGGATGATCTTTGTCATAACTCAAAATGTTTTTTGAGAAATCTGAGGGAATGTAGACGATCGCATCGTATTTCTTTGATGCGAGACCTGTCTCGGCCGCGCTTCGGTTTAGGACCGTCCACGAATAATCAGGGCGTTCTCCCAGAACGGCAGCTACTTCTTTGCCGAACTGGGCGGATCTGTCCTCTTCATCAGACTTCACCTCTTCACTCAATACGCCTGTGTCTTCGTTCACCACCGCGATTTGCCGCGTTGAATTGGCTACTTTTTTCGCCGGGTCTTCTCCGATAAAACGGAAAAACAAAACCGGCAGCATCAAAATGATGATGACGGCGGATATTAACTTGATCAAGCTTTTTCGTTGTTCTGTCATCTAGCACTCTCCCTTTCAGCAGAACATAAAGGAATTTGAACTTTTTGCTCCTTCCCGTTTTCCACAACATATCCGAAGCCCGGCTGAATCTCAGGCTCCTGTCTTTGGTATGGAAGAGGAATGACATTTTGTTCAGATTTTTTCATCAGCAGAATGGCGTGGCGGATTTGCTTCATCTCTGTCGTCAAGGAGTCATAGCCTTTTGAGAATTCACTGTGGTTTCCGCCCGGAATAAAGCTGAAGCCAAGATGCGCGTATGATTTCATGAAGTTTGCCAGACGATCTTGTATTCTCGTATCAATTGTTTGTTGGAATCTAGTAATTCCGTCAATCATCAGCACCACTTGTGAGAATCGCAGATTTTGCGCGTCCCCCTGACGGACAGCTTCTACATACATGGCTTCTCTTGTTTTGAAAATGTCTTCTGCTGTATCGATCCACTGCTCAATGTCTTCTTTCGTTTCCAAGTATGAGACATCTGATTCCTTCGCATAATGGGATAAACCGCGGTCAATCGAGTCAAACAGGCCGATCATTTCGGTTTCATCATCAATCAGATGCTCAAGCATGACTTTTAAGACGTTTGTTTTCCCGCGCTGGGTCTGGCCTAAAATCAGGCAGTGCTTATGCTTGCCCACATCAAAATAGACTGGGCTGACTGTTTCTTCATGAAGCCCGATCGGTACAGATAACGGCTTGCGTTCCAGCTTGAAGTGAAGAGAAAATTCTCTCGTCGACAAACTCTCAGGCAGCATCGGAATCGGTGCCGGCTGCTCCAGTGAAGCAAAGCGCTCCTGAAGATGCTGAACGTCTGCTTTCAGCCCGTTGAACATGCTGATGTCATCATCCGCGTCAACAGGAAGGAACATTTGCGCGAAATAAAGTTCTTCCTTTTGAATGATGACGCGCCCCGGAATCGGTTCAAGATTGAACTTCGGCCGTCCATAAATCGAATATCCCTCAGATTGATCCATGAGATAGTGGACAACCTTGGTTTTCAGATTATTTAACAATGATTGGCGGACAGCATTCACCCGCGTTGCTGTCATCATGAAGTAGATGCCCAAACTCTGCCCGTCTCTGGAAAGCTGGACAAACTCCGATTCAAGCTCATGCATTTCATCCTTGACGATGTCAAAGTTATCAATGGTGATGAAAATGAACGGAAGCTCTTCTTCGCTCAGCGCATTGTACATTTTAATGTGGCTGATTTCTTTTTCCCTAAACAGGCGTTTACGGCGGTCAATTTCTTCCTTGATCCGAATCATGAACTTTTCAATTTTTCGTGATTGGTCCATCAGGAAGTAGTCCGCGGTATGCGGCAGCTTTGCTAATGGCAGAAGCGTCCCGTTTCCGAAATCAAAGATATAGACATGAAGCTGTTCAGGTGTGTATACGTCCGCAAAGCTCATCAGGAACGTTGCGGCGGCAATTGATTTTCCGTAGCCGGAAGAGCCAAATATGCCGATATTTCCGTCTTCCATCATCTTATAAGCAATTGGCGCCTGTCTTTGCAGATCAGGTTCATCGACATACGCGAAGTGGAATTGATCTTTTTCGTCTGATGGGAAAAGAGTGCGCGGGATACGTTCCGCGAGCGGCGGCAGCCATGGGCTTGCCAGCTTCTCGATTCCCATTTCATCTTGGATGCGTTCAATTTCATCAACTATAGCTTCGATTTCTGTTTGAACGTCTTTTTTCGCGATATCTTCGGTATCCACTTCAGAAAGCGGGATCAGGCCCGTATCCGTGACGATCGCGATTTCGTCCTCTGTTCCGTAGACTTCCTCTAAGTAAGGCGCACCGCTCCAAGCGGATTGGAACAGCTCGTACACTTCATTGTTGCCGACCTGCAAATACCCGCGTCCTGTCACGGTAATGTTGGCGGCATCGCTGTTTTTCAAAATTTCTTTACTGTCGGTGGCATCCTGAACCTTCAGCGCCACTTTAAAGCGCGAGTTACTCCAGATTTGGTCGTCGATGATGCCGCCCGGCTTCTGTGTCGCCAAAATCAAATGAACGCCCAGGCTTCGCCCGATACGCGCGGCACTGACAAGCTCCCTGATAAAATCAGGCTCCTCGCTTTTCAGCTCGGCGAACTCATCAGAAATTAAGAACAAGTGAGGCATTGCCACTTCCGCTTTCCCCTGCTTGTACAGCTTTGTATAGTCATTGATGTGATTGACTTGATACTGATCAAACAGGCGCTGCCTTTTTTTCAGCTCGCTTTTAATCGAAGCGAGCGCACGCATACTGAAGTTTTTGCTTCCTTCAATATTCGTGATGGTGCCGAGCAAATGAGGAATGTTGCGAAACGGCTGCGCCATTCCTCCGCCCTTATAGTCAATTAATAAGAAAGCCGCTTCATGCGGGTGAAAATGCACCGCAAGTGACAAAATGTAGGTCTGGAGAAATTCACTTTTTCCTGACCCCGTTGTCCCCGCAAGCAGCCCGTGCGGACCGTGGGCTTTTTCGTGAAGGTTCAGATACACAATGTCATCTTTCCCCTTATAGCCGATCGGCACTGATAGCGACTTCGCCGATTCACTCGTCAGCCATTTTTGCTGAATGCCGATTTCCTTTACTTCCTTCGCATGGAAAAGCTCCAGGAACGATACCGTTTCCGGAATGGAATTCGTAATGCCAACCTGGTGATTCAGCGTCCGCAGCGTGCGTGAGAACCGTTCGTTGTCCCCGCGCTGATGATGATCGAGGCGGAACGGAATCCTTACCGCTTTTTTCTTTTGTATTAAGATGTCCCCTTCATGCTCATTGATGTAGCGGACAAGAGTCGTAATATTTTCCGACAAGCTTTCCTTTGTTTCCGCGGCAACAATTGTAGAGATACCCAGATGTTCATGCTGCCCTTCTAAATATTCGAGAATGACGTGCTCTGAGATCAGCTGCTGATTCGTGATGACAAATACAAAATGCGGTTTGAACTGCAATTTTTCTTTGTCATCTTCGAGATCGCGCTCTCTGATCAATTCATAAAGTGAAGACAGGAGCTGATCTCGGGTTTGCTCATTATAAATAAATCCTTTCGCATAAATATGGGGCATTTGAAATTGCGGCAGCCACTTCATCCACTCCCAGTTTTTATACTCTTCTTCATGAAAAATAAATACGAAACGCAAATCGTGATAGCTGTTGAAGAACGACAATTGTCCGATCAGCTGGTGAATCTCATTTTTCACAATTTGTGCTTTACCGACAAGTCCCATCGGACCTTCCGCCAAATCGACCGTAACCGGCGCATTGCGAATGTCCTTATAGATACGCTGCATGTGCTGCGATTTCTCCATGAGGTCATCGATATCACGATTGGCCAAGTCTCCGCCGCTCATATTGATTTCATAGCTTGATGGGACTGTTCCCGTCCCAATCCGCAGCTGGAGATAATCCTTGCTTTCAAGTGATTTTTCCCAGATCCGGTCACTGATTTCACTTGTTAAGTATTTCATTTGTTCAAACGAAGGGAAATGAAACTCAAGAACCTGCTTTTGCTTTTCAGCAAGCGCCTGAAGTTCTTTCCGCTTGTTGTCTAAGTAAAGCTTATACACACGCTCCCGTTTTTCCTCGCGTTTTTTCCGCTGGTTTTTATCGCGGAAATATTGCACCGTCGAGGTAATGAGGGTCATCATAAACATCGCCAGAGAAACGAGGATGAATATGCCGCGCGGCTGGATGATGGCGACAACGCCCATCACGATCAGCATCACAAGCGGAGGCAGGATGACGAGCCACAGCCCTCTATTGGTTTGATCGCTCTCCTGGGAGGGAAAACTGAAGGACACGCGGTCATCCGGCAGGTCGTACACCATTCGCGGCGTTCTTCTGTACTGCGGATATTTTTTCTGCATCTCTGTGCTCGGTTTGACCGTTTCTGTTAATGCTGTTTCAAATGGTGCAAAATGAACAACTTCTAAAAGGTCTTGTTCCGTCACTCTCATTTGCGTAAAGTTCCAGAAGATTTCATCTCCCGGCTGGAGCGGTGTATTGACGTTGATCTTCTCTCCGTTCAAGAAGACCGTCCCGCTATCAGGCTGAACCGACCAGCTTTGACCGACACGAAGCAAAGAGAACGTGCTTTGTTCTGCAAAAGCTAAATCTTGCGGATTCAGATAAATATCTGCATTCGGGTTTTCTGAAGAACATATGATTCCATCCCGATTCCCCGTAAAATAAACGGATTTCTCCGGCTCATTGCCCGTCAAGATCAAGCGTATATCCTGCTGATCCGTTTGAAGAGAAAATGATGTATCCGGCTCAATCACGCCGAGACCATCATTTCCCAGGAAAACTTCGTATTGGCCTTCAGATTCCTTTCTTTGAAGAGAAATCACTCCGCTTTCAAACGGAATGGTGCCGATCGTAATGGAATCCTTCACATCAGGCCCAATGGTCGCCGGATGGGACGACGGGAGGTCAGACAGTTTCAGTTTTTGAACGTTATTTTGGTAAAAAACCCATAATAGACTCAAATGGCGAACCCCCTAACGGCCAAACGGCAGCATCCGATGACCCGCGCTTCATGTCTCACGTTATTTGTCATCTTTTTTCTCATCTTTCTTTTCTGTTTCTTTTTCTTTCTTCGCTTGTTCTTCTTTTTTCGCTTTTTCTTCGGCTGCGGCTTTTTCTTCTGCCGCTTTCTCTTCAGCTTGTTGTTTTTCTTTGTCTGTTTGTGTTTGTTGTTCGGTTGTACCAGTTGTTGAAGACTCAGTGTTCGATTCTTTTTTCTGTTCAGCGTTAGCTTTATTCACTTTATCAAGTTCGCTGTCTACAGAATCAAGTTCTTTTTGAGTTGCTTCATCATTACTATCCTCAGCTAAGAGCTGCTGTTTATATTTATAAAGGCCAAGCCAAATGTATGGGTTATACTCGAGCTTATGTCCAATACTGATCGCTTCTTTATAATCCCCTCTGCCAATATCAATCCAATAAAGGAAATGCTGCGGTTCAGATTGCAATGTCACCAGCTTCTCAATATTATCTCGTTGATAATCTAAAAGCTGTTTTTCAATTTCTACATAGGAATAAGCAAGCTGATACTGCACCGATTCCGGCAGGCTTTCCGCATCGTACTTCGACAGCGTGCTGATCACCTCACTGTACTGCTTGTTTAAGAAAGCGCGGTTGCTGTCCACTATCGCCTGGTGCTTTGGCTGTGCGAAAAATAAGGCGTACATCGAATAAATAAGCGCCGGGACCAGCAAAACAATAAGCCCCAGGCCGATGTATCGCTGGATGTTCCACTTCTTTCTTGGGATATGTATGTATGTTTTCGCTTTGGCTTCAAGCTGATCGATATGGGTTTGAATCAGCTCGAGCAAGTCTTCATAGGACGCCGCATCCAATATCGCCTTAGCCTCTGCGGAGAACGTCAGCGTTTCATTGAATTTCAGGTATTCTTCAAATGCAAAAGCGCCGTCAACTGCCAAAGCCGCTGCCGCTTTCAGCTCCCGCCACACTCTTTCCTCATCATGCTCGTAAGGAGGAATGCTTTCTTTTACTCCATAATGGAGAAAATAAGGCGTCAGCCCTTTATCGAATACAATGTTTTCAGGAGCGACAATCACATTCAGCCTCGACAGATTGTGCTGCTGTACAGCTTGGACAAGCTGATAGGCAAACTGCCATTTGCTTTTTTTATCTTTAGCTTTCATGAAGCGGAATGCTTTATAGGAGGGAGGAGGTTGGATTGTGATGATTACTTCATCATCCGTCACATCGATCTCTTTATGAAAAAATGGATTTACATCTTTGATCACGTTGGCTTCGAGACCGTCCAGAAGCTTTATTGTTTCCCGCTGAAAGGTAAATGTATAGCCGGCATCTGTTTTCTCGGCAACGGCTTCTAATTGGTTTTCTAAATATGATTTTTGTTTACCTGACATTCAACCAGATCCTTTCATAATATTTCAAGCCGGTCTCCGTTTGTAATGCCGCAATCAGACAGCTTGCATTCTCCGGAAAACACCGTATCCTTATTAACCACTCTGATCCAGTGCCCTTCGCGCGGAGGTATAGCTACGCTTTGAGCCTGCCAAGCAATATCAATTACTTTTTTCACCGGGTGGTAATCTGACAATCTGAGATCAAAGACACTGCCGTTATAATGTTTCAAATCTATTGTAATATCAATATACATTTTAGGATCACCCTTACATAGAAAGAGCGCCGTCTTCTGGTGAATCAGGCGCTCCTTCCCTTTCATACTGTTATCCGCGGATTTGATTTGCGATGTCTTGGTCAGTAGACTCAAGTGTATTTGCTGTTTGATCAAGCTGCTGATTCACATCTTGAAGCAAATCTGACATTTTGATAAATGAAGGTTTGAGCTGCTCGTATTGATCTGCGAACGCTTCGCTTGAAGCACCTTCCCACATGCTTTTCAAATCAGAGATCATACGGTTTAAACGATCAACCTGATTTAATACTTCTTGGCTTTCGACGCCGTATTGCTTCGCCATCGCTCTTAGCTCTTCGGGTGTGACACGAATTAATCCTGCCATATTCCTCATTACCTCCTGTGCCATCAGCCTAAATATGGGCTAATTCACTTATTTTTAGAACGTCATTATTATAAAAACAGTTTTCCGGCACAGTCAAACAAATATGTTTTAATTTTACAAAATGAGTCCAATGGTTTATCCCGGATCACTCAAAAATGACATATATTGTTAAACAAGTAGGTTCATTTTCTTAATCTTCTCTTCATTCTTCGAATAATCCAAAAGACCCAAATGATTCTCCAACTCCCAAAAAAAACCTTTCAGAAAATTTGATGCTACAGCACCATTTCTGAAAGGTTGAGTTTTTTCTTTCCTTAATTTTCGCCTCCGATGACCTTCTTAAAAGAATAGCCAGAATAAACTTTCACATCATATAAGGCGCAAAACTGCAGGCGATTACTCTGCCAATCATATATAAGACGTTTCTCTAGTATACCGTTTACTTTGTTGTTTGGCTCCCGCTCTTTGTTGTTGATTTTCACAAACAACAACAATCATAATAAAAGGTAGATAATGAGATGTCAAAGAGAAATCAAGCATGAAAAGTAGGGAGATTTGTGACCATGCCGAATGATCCGTTTAAATACAGTTTTGACAGACTTGAAGATGTGGCTGATCATATCAGCGACGTGCTGCGGTGCCCGATCACCATAGAGGATGTTAACCACAAGCTTCTTGCCTACAGCACACACAGCGACTGCACAGACCCTGCCCGGACGTCTACTATCATTGGCAGAAGAGTACCTGAGAAGGTCATTAATAAGTTGTGGAAAGACGGGACGATTCCAGCCCTCTTAAAAACGGACCAGCCGATCAGAGTAAAGCAAATAGATGATGTGGGGCTAAGCAACCGTGTTGCCATTTCGATTTGGAAAAACAGCCAAGTGCTTGGCTTCATATGGGCGCTTGAGATCCAAAAAACATTGTCTGACGATGATCTGATGACGTTGCAAATGGCGGCAAAAGCAGTGAGAAACAAGCTTCTCAAACTCCAAATCAGAAAAACAAAAAATGAAGAACGAAGCCAAGAGTTTTTCTGGAAAATGCTGACCGGACACATTCACCAGGAGCATGACATGGCGGATGGGTTCCACAAGCTTGGAATGGTTGCCCCTTCTGAGTTTTCCGTGATGATCATCCGGATAAACAGCGAACTGACGGAAAAAATCGAACAGCAACTGCAATATTTGCAGGAAACGACCCAGCAGGTTCACGTGCTGCTGACGACCGTAGATTCCAATGAACTCATTATTTTAACCGCCCCCAAAACAGAACACCCTTTTCAAGATTTAAAACAGTTTGCTTTGAGTACACAAAAACAGCTGAAGGAACGTTATAAAATAGAAGGCGCTTCTATCGCTTTTGGAGGAATATACAACTCTATTTCTTTTGTCTCCCGCTCGTATCAGGAAGCATTGTCCGTTTTAAAAGCGAAGGAACGGTTCGCAGAAGAGACCCAACATCTTTTCAGCTTTTCTGAGCTAGGCATTTATCAATACTTAGATGTCTTACATGAAAAACGGAAGCAGACGGGATATTTTAATTATTCGCTATCCAAACTGGAACAGTATGACCGGAATCACCAGTCAAATATGGTAGAAACGCTAGAACGTTTTATTGAAGCTGACAGCAACGTGAATACCGCTGCCAAGGTGTTAAATATACATGTTAATACATTGAATTACCGCCTCAAGCGTATCAGCCAGATCGCTGAAATCGATTTGAAAAATGTAAATCAAAAATTCACCATCTATTTAGATATTAAGCTTCGGCACATGGATTTGTGAAATTTCACAAATCCATGTTTTTTTATTTTCTTATTCAAACAAAGAATTTTCTAAAGAATCATTCTACACTAAAAACATCACGTATACAGGAGGAGACAGATATGATCATAGGGGTTCCTAAAGAGATAAAAAACAATGAAAACCGTGTCGCACTAACACCTGGAGGCGTTTCCCAGCTTATTTCAAACGGCCACCGGGTGCTGGTTGAAACAGGCGCGGGCCTTGGAAGCGGATTTGAAAATGAAGCCTATGAATCAGCAGGAGCGGAAATCATTGCCGAGCCGAAACAGGTGTGGGACGCCGAAATGGTCATGAAGGTAAAAGAACCGCTTCCGGAAGAATATGTCTACTTCCGAAAAGGACTTGTGCTGTTTACGTACCTTCATTTAGCCGCCGAGCCTAAGCTTGCGCAAGCCTTGAAAGATAAAGGCGTTACGGCGATCGCATATGAAACAGTTAGTGACGGCCGGACATTGCCGCTTCTGACGCCAATGTCAGAGGTTGCAGGCAGAATGGCAGCGCAAATCGGAGCTCAATTCTTAGAGAAACCTAAGGGCGGAAAAGGCATTTTGCTTGCCGGAGTGCCAGGCGTTTCCCGCGGAAAAGTAACGATTATCGGAGGAGGCGCTGTCGGCACAAACGCGGCGAAAATGGCTGTCGGCCTTGGTGCAGACGTGACCATCATCGACTTAAACGCAGACCGCCTGCGCCAGCTTGATGACATTTTCGGCCATCAGATTAAAACGTTAATGTCTAATCCGGTCAATATTGCAGATGCTGTGGCAGAAGCGGATCTTCTCATTTGCGCGGTCTTAATTCCGGGGGCTAAAGCTCCGACTCTTGTCACCGAGGAAATGGTAAAACAAATGAAACCTGGTTCAGTGATTGTCGATGTTGCGATCGACCAAGGCGGCATCGTCGAAACTGTCGACCATATTACCACGCATGATCAGCCGACATATGAAAAACACGGCGTTGTCCACTACGCTGTGGCGAACATGCCGGGCGCTGTCCCTCGAACATCAACAATCGCGCTGACGAACGTTACTGTTCCATACGCGCTGCAAATCGCGAACAAAGGAGCAGCAAAAGCGCTCGCAGACAATGCGGCACTGAGAGCTGGTTTAAACACAGCAAACGGACACGTGACCTATGAGGCTGTGGCAAAAGATTTAGGATACGAGTATGTGCCTGCCGAAAAAGCTTTACAGGATGAGTCATCTGTAGCGGGTGCTTAATTCACATTAAGCTTGCAGAAAGATTTTCTGCAGGCTTTTTTCATCTTTTAAAAGGAAAAGAGGAACCATTTCACGAACTAAAACGATGAACTTGATCATAAAGGAGGATTCATATGGCTGTTCAACAATATGGCGTTTTAAAAGGCATTGTCTTAGACATGAAGCGGGAAACAGATGATGACAGTCCTCATTTCCAAGTCAAAGTGCTCGGTGAAGAGAATACGTATTACAGGTGCGCCATCAATGTGATGTCCAGCTCTGAGGAATCTGAAGTATTGTATGTGGCTGACGATCAGTTTGATTCAAGCTCGATCACCATCCTTCCGAACATGCCGTATGGATATACAAGGATCAATGAGGCAAACCGTGAAGTGGCGCTCGATTATGTGCGGGGCAATTTGTTTGATCCGCGGGGAATGAAGCCTTTGCCTCATGAAATCACGGGGCCTGATAATGATTTAAATGATTTTATTGAAACGTATATGAAGAAAGCGCAAGAAGAGAAAGCGCCGGTTTATATATTCGGTTCAAAATTTGGGCCGGAACAGGCTGCGGATAAAATATTCGGCTTTACTCCGACCAACGGCATGCACAATATCCATATGAATCAAGGGAATGCAATGGATAGCCGCTGGAAAAAAGACAACGGCTCTTGGCATGACGGAGGCATTCTGATACAATTTGCCGATCAGTGGGCCGCTGTGTTTTTAGCGTTTTTATCCCAATCTTGGTGTACGGATGAAAACGGAAACCCGGTCAGAGATTGTGATCATACCCAAACGTCTGCGTAAGATAGAAAAAGAGACTGCGGCAAGCAGTCTCTTTTGTGCTATTACACATTTCTGTATGCTATTACACATTTCCAACAGGCTTTAAGCTGTTTGGCCTCATATCACTCCAATGCGATTGGATATAGTCCAGACAAGCTTCACGTCCTTTTTGCTCATGAACGACTGTCCAGCCGCTCGGCACATCTATAAATCCCGGCCATAGGGAATATTGGCCCTCTTCATTGATCAGCACCAAATATGTGCCATCCGTATTTTCAAAAGGATTTGCCATCTCTTTCTTCCCCCCTTATTTATTCATCTCTTCCAGTTTGACAGCGAGAACCTTGCCAATTTGAGCGAGCGGTGCCGGCTGACAAAGATCTTTATGGCGGCAGTCGATGTCGATTTGTTCAATGTGTCCGTTAATATAAGGCTTCCACGAATCCGGTTCAATCGGATCAAACCATTCAGGTATGATTGTTGATCTGAAAAACAAGACATTTCCACGGAAGGTTTTCGGCTTATATGAGCCTAAAATGCCGACAGAATTGACATACGTATTCTTCAGATTTAAAATGACTGATTCATCCAGACTCGCAAGCGCGCTGCCGTCACGGCGAAGAATCTCAATCGCCGTTTCAAAATCAAGCGGTTTGTCCCCTAAGCTGTCTGGATCGTACCCGCCTAACGCCAGAAGGGCAATAAGCGCTTCCTCATCATCCGGCGCCTCTTTTATGGGAAGAAAGTGGTTCGGATAGGCGTCCAGCATCACTAGCAGAGATATTTCTTCTCCTTGATTTTGCAGCTGAGTGGCCATGGCTTGAACGACATTCCCGCCCAGGGACCAGCCCAGCAGGTGGTACGGGCCTTTCGGCTGGACCGTTCGGATTTGTTTAATATAATCGGCAGCCATGTCATCAAGCGTTTTCGGAAGCTCCTCCCGTTGCCCGATTCCCCGGGCCTGCAAGCCGTAAATCGGATAATCTGTTCCTACATTGGTCATCAAACCAGCATAGCACCAGCTGAGTCCGCCTGCCGGATGAACACAAAATAAAGGAAGCTTGTCTCCGCTTGTTCGGAGCGGCAGCAGAACATCGAGTGCGCTTTGGCTTGTACCCATCTCAAGTCTTTCAGCAAGCCCGGCCACAGTCGGTGCTTCAAATAGGTTGCCAATGCTGAGTTCAACACCGAGCGCTTCACGAATGCGGCTCATCAGCTGAACAGCAAGCAAGGAATGTCCGCCTAAATCGAAGAAACGGTCATCAATACCGACACGCGGCAAGTGAAGCACTTCCATAAACAGATCACAGAGGATTTCTTCCTGCGGTGTTCTTGGTCCGCGTCCTGTCACCGCCGCTGCGAAATCCGGAGCGGGCAGCGCTTTACGGTCAAGCTTTCCGTTCGGTGTCAGCGGCAATTCTTTCATCGTCACAAAGGCGGAAGGCACCATGTAATCCGGCAGTCTATCAGCAGCATATTTGCGCAGTTCCGCTGTATCAAACGTTTCTTTCGAAGGGATAACATAAGCTGCCAAACGTTTATCTCCCGGCTGATCCTCACGAACGATCACTGCCGCATCTTCAAGCTGTGAATGCTGAACTAGCGCGGCTTCAATTTCTCCCAGTTCAATCCGGAAGCCTCGAATTTTCACTTGGTGATCGGCACGGCCGACATAGTCGAGAGAACCGTCAGCGCGGAGGCGGGCCACATCGCCAGTGCGATACATCCGAGTGCCCGGAGGACCGAATGGATCAGCTATGAAGCGTTCCGCTGTTAAACCAGGCCGTCCCAGATAGCCTCGTGCTAATCCCGCTCCTGATACATACAGCTCTCCGGCAACACCCGGCGGAACCGGCTGCAAGCGCTCGTCCAGCACATATACGCTAAGATCGGGAATCCCGCAGCCGATCAAACTGTTTGCCCGTAAAGCTGCAATGCTTCGGTCTAATTCGATATAGCTCACATGCACAGTCGTTTCAGTAATCCCATACATATTGATCAGCTTCGGTCTATTTTCAGGGTGGCGATTATACCAATCCTCTAAACGGCTGAGTTCAAGCGCTTCTCCGCCAAAAATGACATAGCGCAGACTGAGCGCCTGTCCGAAATCCGCCTGCTCTCGTTCTGCCTGCATCAACTGATAGAAAGCAGACGGTGTCTGATTCAGAACGGTCACACCTTCTTTTACAAGCAGGCGCAGAAACGCTTCCGGCGATCTGCTGACATGATGGGGCACGATCACAAGACGTCCGCCGTGCAGCAAAGGACCCCAAATCTCCCACACCGAAAAGTCAAACGCATAGGAATGGAACATGGTCCAGATATCGTCCGAGCTGAAATGGAACCAGTGGTCGGTCGCTGCAAATAAACGCGTTACGTTTTGATGAGGAATCATCACACCTTTTGGAACTCCCGTTGAACCGGATGTATAAATGACATACGCCGTATTCAAAGGAGAAAGCGGCTGAATCCGATCCGTATTATTCGGATTCTCAGCAGAGTATGTGTTTAGTTTCTCTTCCAGTACCGGATCATCCAACACGATTTTCGGCACGTTTTCCGCTGATGGAATATGCTCCGCAGCTTTTGTGTTCGTCATAATAAACGCGGGCTGTGCATCTTTCAGCATAAATGCGATTCGGTCAGCCGGATAGTCCGGATCGAGAGGCAGATAAGCCGCGCCGGCTTTTAGCACCGCTAATAGCCCGACAGCCATCTCCAGTGATCGGGGCATTGCTAATGCCACAAATTGCTCCGGTCCGACGCCTTTGCTGATCAGCATTCGGGCAAGCCGATTTGCTCGTTCATTCAGCTCTGCATAGCTCAGCGCCTGATCTTCATAAACAACGGCAATGGCATCTGGACTTAAAGCTGCCTGTTTCTCAAACTGCTCCGGCAAACTTGCGTGCGGAATCTTTTCAGAAACACTTCGCCAATCTGTCACCATGCTGCTGCGCTCCTCCGGTGCAAGAATGTCCAGATTTCCGATTTGCTGGTCAGGATCAGACTCGGCAGCCTCCAGCAGGCGCATCAGACGGTCAGCAAGAGCCTGGGCAGTTTCCCGCTTGAAAAGATCAGTGCTGTACTCGAGCAGTCCCTCCAATCCGTTTGGTGTCCCGTCAGCAAGCCGGTTTTCACTGATTTCCAGCGTCACATCAAACTTGGCAGAACCGACACTGTTGATTCGCAGGCTGCTTTCCATGTCAGGAAGATGCAGTTCAGCGTCTGGTGTGTTTTGGAACGCAAGCATAATTTGGAATAAAGGATGCGTTGCCCGCGAACGAGCCGGATTGAGCACCTCTACAAGTCTCTCAAACGGCAGGTCCTGATTTTCATAAGCTGCCAGATTCACTTCCCGCACTCTGTCAAGAAGCTGACGGAAGCTGGGGTCACCGGACGTATCGGTTCTGAGCACCAATGTATTGATAAACAGCCCCACAAGATCGCCCAGCGCATCATCATTCCGCCCCGCGATCGGACTGCCGATCGGGATATCAGTGCCCGCCCCGAGCCTTGTCAATAAAGCGGCCAGGCCGGATTGAAGCACCATAAACAGGCTCACCCTATTTGTACGAGCCAGCTCCTGCAATCGCTTGTGAAGCTCAGGCTCAATGCGAAAATGAATCGTATCCCCATCATGACTCGGCTCAACCGGACGTGAATAATCGGTTGGCAGTTCAAGCTGATCAGGCAAATTCTTCAGGGTTTCTTTCCAGAAATCAAGCTGTCCGGCAATCAAACTATTTGGATCATCCCCGCTTCCAAGCAGTTCTTGCTGCCAAAGCGCATAGTCTGCATACTGCACAGCAAGGGGCGCCCATTCGGGAGGTCTTCCATGACAGCGAGCCGCATAAGCTGCCCCAAGATCGCGGGTCAGCGGCGTTAAGGACCAGCCGTCCCCGACAATATGATGTAAGAGGAGAAGCAACACGTATTCGTCAGGACCAATGATAAAAAGCTCTGCACGAAAAGCAGGTTCAGCTGCAAGATCAAAACTGTAGCGCACAGCTTCAGCAAGCCGCTCAGAAAGCTCCTTCTCAGCAATTTCAGTAACATGTAAATCAGGACGTGCTTGATCAGCCTCCAAAATATGCTGATAGGATGTCCCTTGTGATTCAGGGAAAATCGTCCGAAGGCTTTCATGGCGGCAGACGAGATCATATAGTGCCGCTTTCAGCACTTCTTGATCCAGCTCACCCGACAGACGGACAGCAACCGGAATATTATAAGTAGGGCTCGGTCCTTCCAGACAATGGAGGAACCATAGCCGTCGCTGAGCAAAAGAAAGCGGGATATTATCAGGCCGCTCGGCTCTCTGCAATGTGGGCCGTGCACTCTGCGCCTGATCGAGATGTACAGCAAGTCCGGCGACTGTCGGTTCGTCAAAGAGCTTTGCGATACCGAGTTCGGCCCCCATTACCTCGCGAATACGGCTCATCAAACGGGCCGCAAGAAGAGAGTGACCGCCCAGCTCGAAGAAACTGTCATCAATGCCGACACGGGCCAGGCCAAGAACCTCGGCAAATAAGTCACACAATATTTCTTCCTGAGGAGTCCGCGGTCCCCGATCGCTGATAGATGTGCTAAAATCAGGCGCTGGCAGTGCTTTTCGATCGAGCTTGCCATTCGGTGTTAATGGCAGTTCGTCCATCTCCACAAACGCCGCCGGCACCATATAATCAGGAAGACTGGCACCCACATATCGGCGAAGCTCGGCAGTATCAATAGCCGAAGCAGAGACTACATATGCGACTAACCGTTTGTCTCCCGGCTGATCTTCCCGAACGACAACCGCGGCTTGTTCAATGTCCGGATGCTTGGCAAGCACGGCATCAATTTCTCCAAGTTCAATTCGGAACCCGCGAATTTTGATTTGATGATCCGCCCGCCCGATATAATCCAAAGACCCATCAGTGCGCCAGCGGGCCTGATCTCCGGTCCGATACATCCGAGCCCCCGGCGGTCCGTACGGATCTGCAACAAAACGCTCAGCCGTTAAATCAGGGCGGCGGAAATAACCTCTAGCCAAGCCGGTTCCTGCAATATAAAGCTCTCCGACAACGCCCGGCGGAACCGGCTGTAAACCGTTATCAAGCACATATACCTGCGTATTCCAAATCGGTTTGCCAATCGGCGGAACGCCCTTCAGCCCTTCTTCAAGGAAAGCTGCTGCAGACCAAATCGTTGTTTCAGTAGGTCCATATAAATTCGTGACTGGACAATGAAGCTCTTGAAGCGCCTGCAAAAGGCCGCTCGACAGCGCCTCGCCTCCGACAAGCACTCTGAGCCCCCGAAGTGTCTCAGGTTCATTCATCACCAATGCGTGCCATAGTGTCGGTGTCGCCTGCATGATGCTGATATCGAAATATTCAATCATTTGAGCCAATGCCTGCGGCTCACGGATCGTTTCTTTCTTTGCGATCACGATTTGCGCGCCGCTGATAAGCGGAAGATATAACTCCAATGCTGAAATATCAAAAGCGACAGTCGTCACAGCCAACAGCCTGTCTTCTTCTCCTAGAGAAAATGCCTCCTGCATGGACAGCAGAAAATTGCTTAAGCTTTTCAGCGTAACAACGACACCCTTCGGCCTTCCTGTTGATCCTGAGGTATAGATGATATACGCAGGATGGGCAAGAGAAACCGATACATTCGGATTGTCAGGCGAATAGCGTTTTAGAACCTCCTGCGTAACAGCCTGATCAAGCACAAGCTGCGGTACTGACAGGTCATCAGGCAGACGGGCTGCTATTTCCTCAGTCGTTATGATACATGAGGGGTTTGCATCCTCGAGCATGTAAGAAATTCGGTCGGCCGGAAACTCCGGATCAAGCGGAAGATACGCCGCTCCAGTCTTTAGTACAGCTAGCATCGAAGCTACCATCTCCGGAGAACGCGGCAGCGCCAAAGCGACAAATTGCTCCGGACCAAGACCTTTTTCAATTAAAAGGTGCGCGAGGCGGTTTGCCTCCTCATTCAGTTCTTGATAGTTTACTTGAACGTCATCACATAGGAGAGCGATACGCTTTGGCGTAAGGATTGCCTGCTTCTCGAACATGTCCTGAAGGCTGAGCAGCTTCTCAGATTTCCCTGTCTCATTCCATTCACGAATGACTTGTTCTTTCTCCTCTGGTAATAGAAGCTCCATTTGCCCAATCAGCATATCCTCCCCGGCTGAAGCCGTTTGCAGCAGCTGTAAGATCCGCTGCTGATGATGTTTAATATCAGACTCACTGTATACCTCAGGATTCGCATCTACATCAATCCGCAGCCCGCTGCCGTCCGTTCTGTCATATACATTGATGGATAGATCATCGACAGGACCGGCTGAAAGGTTATGCGTTGTTCCTCGGGCCCCGGCAAAGTCAAGACCGTAATCAAATGGCATGAGATTGATTTGCGGGCCAAATAATCTATTGTTTTCTCCTATCAATTTTAGATCGCGCCGAAGCTCTTCATGGCGATACTTATGATGTCGCCGAATACTGCGGATTTCCCGGGAAATTTGCTGAATAAGCTCTGAAAAGCTCATCGAAGAGCTGACAGACAGCCGGAGCGGGAGAAGATTCATCACCATAGCCGGCACATTCAGCGATGCGGACCCTATCCGTCCCATCATGGGCAGACCGAGCACAATATCCTCAGAGCCGGTCATACGGTGCACATAAACAGCTGACACCGCAACCACGACTTCATGCCAGCTTCCTGAGAAATAGCGCGCCGCTTCTTTTAACGCGTTTACATCAGATAGAGGCAAATACGCCGTATGACGAAGAAAGCTGTTAGATGTTCTTGGAGCCCGATCAGCCAAACTCACAACTTCAGGGCCATCAGCAAAACGATCCAGCCAGAATTGACGATCCTTCTCATACTGCTCTGATGCGCGATAATCTGCATCCTCCTCCAATATGGCCTGAAGAGCCCCAAAGGAACGGCCATCAGTTGATTGTCCTTTCATAAGCGCGGCATACGTACTTGCCACACGCTGGGCAATCAGGGAAAAGCCGAAGCCGTCGATCGCAATATGGTGAATGCGCTGATACCAAAAGAAACGATCAGGCCCGGCTATAAACAGAGCTTCGTTGAACAAAGGGTCATATCCTAAATCGATCGGCTTTGCCAAATCTGTCTTCATCCAGTTTAATGCTGTTTTTACCGGATCAGGCTCAGAGCTGACGTCAATGATGTGCAGCTGTACATCCGGAGACGGGTTTATCTTCTGCCAAGGCCCGTCCATCTTTTCACCGAAGCGGACATGCAGCGATTCCGCTTCCTTTATCACGTGCCGCACTGCTTCTTCAAAAAGAGCAATATTGATTGGTCCATTGATTTCTATATATTCCGCTGTATTGTAGATTGGATTGTCCGGATCAAGCTGCTGAGCAAACCATATGCCGGTTTGCGCTCCGGTCAAAGAATATTGAAGGTCTTTTGTATCAGGCATCCGTTTGTTTACCCTCCCTTTATAAATAATCCGCGTTTGGCAGCACTTGCTGGCTGCGGGTTGTGAGCAATTTTTGCCATTCTTCGATCGTCGGGCGTTCAGCCAGTTCCACGAATGTCACCTCGACTCCTTCGCGGCGCCATTGTTCTACTAATGTCATGATCCTTACCGAATCAAGCCCACGGTCGAGCAAATCCTCTTGATCTGCAATATCTTCAGGTGTTTCTTGAAGAAGCTCAGCGATTTGTTTACGGATATTCTCACATGTAAACACTGCTTTGCCAGTCGTCACTGACGTTTTCTGAGCAGGTTCAGGCGCATTCTTCAGCTGATCGAGAAGACTGTCGGTCATCACAGTAAACGCGCAGCGCCCAGCCGCATAGTCCAACGCCATTTGATGTTTTTCTAATGAAAAATCAGCAACTGCATCTCCCACAAAAAATGCTTCGATATCCTCCATAAATGCTTCACATGCTGTAACGAGACAGCCAATATGGGCGTAAATCCCGGAAATGATCAGCTGATCGCGCCCCTCTTTTCGCATAATCTCAAGCAGATTCGTTCTCTTAAACGCGCTGTATCTCCATTTTGTCAGCACGATATCATCATCATCCGGTGACAGCTCGTTTACAATTTTCTCCTCATAAGGGCCGCTGTTTAACCCTGGGCCCCAAAAGTCTGTCAGCAGCGCCCGGTCTTCCGGATTTTGACTTCCCGGCTGCGCGGTATAGACAACAGGAATCCCCAGCTGGGCACATTGGTCCTTCAGCTTGCGTATATTCGCTGAAAGCTCTGTTACCGGAGACGCTCCCGCTGTGAAAGCATCGACAAAATAGTTTTGCATATCGTGTATTAACAGAACTGCCCGATTTGGATCAGGCACCCATGAAACTTTGTTTTGCGGCATATCAGACGCTGTCGGCATTTGATACGGCTGAATGGCAGGTATAGCCATTTGAACACTTCCTCTCAACTTGTTGTTTGTTTTATTTTTTTGATCCTGCAAGAAGCTTCTCGGCAATGGCTTCACGAAGCGCTTTTTTGCTGACTTTTCCTACCCCTGTCTGCGGGAAGGATTCGACAAATTCAATGCGGTCGGGAATTTTGTATGCAGCCAGTCCGCGCTCTCTCAAAAAAGCTTTAAGCTCTGCGGATTTCGTCCCTTCATCCCTGAGAATAATGAACACACAAGATCTTTCGCCAAGAAATTGGTCAGGCATTGAGACCATTGCGGCATCGTGGACAGCCGGATGTGCCAGAAGATGATTTTCTACTTCTTCAGCCGCCACTTTTTCTCCCCCGCGGTTAATTTGATCCTTCGCTCTGCCTTCAACGACAATATAGCCGTCTGCTGTCAGTCTAACGATATCACCCGTGCGGTAAAAACCGTCCTCAGTAAAAGAAGTGGCATTATGCTCATCTGCCTTATAGTAACCCCGAATCGTATACGGCCCCCGCGTAAGCAGATGCCCTGTTTCACCAGGTTTCACGTCACGATCCTGATCATCCCAAACACGCACTTCGTCATATGGGGACATCGGTTTTCCCTGGGTGTTGACAATGACTTCCTCAGGGTCATCCAGTCTCGTATAATTGACGAGACCCTCTGCCATTCCGAACACCTGCTGCAGCGTGCAGCCGAAAACAGCTTTAACCTTGCGCGCGGCCTCAACACTGAACTTGGCGCCGCCCACCTGCAGCACTTGAAGGCTGGATAAATCGTCATCGCGTGAAGATGCGGCATCCATCCATACCATTGCAAGGGGCGGAACAAGAGCGGTAATCGTGACTTGTTCCCGTTCAATCAAAGGAAACGCGTCATCAGGACTTGGAGAAGGAGATAATACCACTCTTCCTCCGGCATACAACACGCCGAGAACCCCGGGAGAGCTCAGCGGGTAATTGTGCGCCATCGGCAATGCTGCCAAGTACACCGTACTGTGATCGAGCCAGCAGACCTCTGCACTCCGCCGCAGACTGTATATGTAGTCATCGTGAGTCCGCGGGATCAGTTTTGATAAGCCGGTGCTTCCTCCAGAAAGCTGAAGGAACGCCACATCCGAAGAGCTGACTTCAGGCCGTTTAACAGGTTCTGTATGCAAATCCTCCAGCGGCAAAAATTCCTCTGTTTCACCTGCGACAATGACGTGTTTCAAAGACGGCAGCTTGCTTTGAACCTGTCTGGCAAGTGAACGGTAGTCAAAACCGGAATAAGAGTCTGGAATGATGTAAGCAGCCGCTTCAGCAAACTCGCAAAAATATGTAATTTCACTGCTTCGATGAGAAGGCAGTGCAAAGACTGGGAGCGCCCCCAAACGGAAGAGCGCGAAAATGACCTCAAAAAACTCTGCGATATTCGGGAGCTGCACTACGACACGATCCATCTGTTGAATGCCGAGCTTTTGAAATCCGGCAGCCAGACGATCAACCCTTGTGTCAAGCTCTTGATAGCTCCAATGTGTGTTTCCGCATGTAATGGCAATGCGATCACCATGTTTGGCAGCCCTGTCCCTTAACATATCTCCAAACGTCTCGCCGGCCCAGCAGCCGTTCTTCCGATATGTCTCAGCTACCTCATCAGGCCAAGGAGTAAATCCATTCAGCATGTTGTATCCCTCCAGCAATTCATTCTGATCATATATGATTCACGCCCATTGCCCGCAGCATTGTCTGAAACTTCGCGGATGTCTCCTGAAGCTCGTCCTCTGGTTTTGATCCGGCAACAACACCCGCTCCTGCATACAGGCGAAGTGAGCGTTCTTCTGCCTCTGCGCAACGAATCGTAACGATCCATTCTCCGTCACCCGCGTCATCACACCAGCCGACCATGCCGGTAAAGAAACCGCGGTCAAACGGTTCAATGCTGAGAATCGCTTCTCTTGCAAGATCAGTCGGTGTTCCGCAGACGGCCGGCGTCGGGTGGAGCGCCGCTGCCAATTCCAGTGCGGTCACCGACGGATCGGAAAGCTCTCCCTTAATCACGCTGGACAAATGCCACATCGTCTCCGTTTTGATCAGTGAAGGTTTCTCCGGAATATCCAGCGTCCGGCAGAAAGGCCGGAGCGCTGCCGCAACCGCGTCAGCCACAACCGCATGCTCATGGAGATCCTTAGCGGAAGAAAGCAATTCGGCAGCCCGGCGCTCGTCTTCAGCCGGATTATCACTGCGAGGCCTTGAGCCGGCTAATGGATTGGAAACGACCTGAGTTCCCCTTCTTGAAACGAGAAGCTCCGGACTTGCACCGAGCAAAGTTCGGCTCGACGACGTTTCCGCTTGTCTGGACACGTCCGCGGCAAACGTGTAGCCATGCGTATTATGCTGCGCCAGATGTCTAAGCAGTTCATCCGTCTGAATCGGTTCAGACGATGTCAAATGCAGCGATCTGGACAGGACAATCTTGCTGAGTGTCCCATCGGCAATGCGCGCCAGTCCTTGTTCGACACCATTTTTATACCCTTCCGGTGCAGGAACAGGCTCTATGTGGTATGTATGCTCAGGCTGCTGCTCCTTCTCCGCATAATCAAATTGAAGCGGTCCAGACCAGCGCACTTCTTCAGGAACAACAAGCCGAGCTGCTTTTACATGATCAAAAGGAACGGCTCCGACAACAAGCGGACGGCTTTGCCCCGACTGCTTTGCTTGACGCAGCGTCTCTGCAATACGGCCGGAAAGGGTTTCTATTTGGTTTTGCCCTTCTGCCTCCGGTACGATTTCACTAATGCCTTTCGCTAACAGCACGCGATGGGGAGAAGCTAAGAAAAAAGCACCCGGCTGATACTCATGAAGCAAATGCTCCGCTTTTGTTCCTGGTACAACGTTTTGTTCCAACATTCTCATGAACCTCCTTTAAAATGAGTTACACACCTAAGGTCGCGCCGCCATCTACACATAAATTATGCATCGTAATATGCCCCGCCTGGTCAGAAACCAAAAAGAGCACGGCATCCGCAATATCCGAAGGCTGAGCCAGTTTTTTCAGCGGGATTCCCGTCTTAAATGTCTCAAGTGATCCTTTTATGACTTTCTCCGCTCCGTTTTCATCGGCCCATAATAACCACTGCATGTCTGTTTCGGTTGATCCGGGAGACACAATATTGCAGCGAATATGATATTCTGCAAGCTCAAGGCCAAGGCATTTCGTAAACATCACAGCCGCAGCCTTTGAAGAGGCATATGCCGCCATAGATGTTCTTGGCACACCCGCAGCATTCGATCCGACCGTTACAATCGAACCCGATCTCCGGTCCATCATATATTTGCTGACTGAACGCGAGACGTTAAACACGCCGGTCGAATTCACTGAGAACGTGGCCTCCCATTCCTCATCACTGAGTGTATGGATTAGCCCCGGGCGAAGGACACCCGCTACATTCACCAAAATATCGATCGGCCCCATTTCACGTTCGATGCGGGCCGTGATGTCGTCAATCGCCGCGCTGTCTCTCACATCCGCGGGAAAGGCTTCCGCATGGCAGCCATCCGCTTTGAGACTGTCCACAACCTTTTGCAGCTTTTCAGGATGATAATCAACTGCCGCAATGTGTGCGCCTTGACTGGCAAGCGTCCGAGCAACAGCTTCACCTATCCCTTGGGCAGCTCCTGTTATCAACGCAATTTTGCCCTCTATACCCTTTGTATTCATGTCATCAATTCCTTTCTTCGCTTATGCCGGACGGACATCCAGCGAAAAAACTGCTGCGCCTTGAAAAGAAAAGCACAATTTATTGATAATGATTATCATTATCAATTATAAAAATAATCATATCCAATTGTCATGTGACAGTCAAATATAATTTCAATGACGAATATTTTATATGTATTAGCGAGGCTGAGAATATCTCAGCCCATTGACATATGCGGTCCGTCAGGGTGAAGCGCAAAACGCAGCGCCCTGCTGACCAAAACAGGAAGAACCGAAATATGCCCTTCTCCTGAAAACTCGCAAAATTCTGCCCGCATGCCTTGTTCAGATAAAGCGGCCAGCCGTTCGTAAAGCTCCCTCGCATTATCGTTTATCCGGCTTTTATGATGCTGCTCTAATTCACCTGCAGCAAGCAAGATATTGATAGGCTGATTGTTTTTCTTGAAGCGGGAGGCGAAATGGCTCGTTTTCTCGAGAATAAATGGCTTATTCCAATGAATAGACGGACTTCCCGCGACATACGTTTGAAACGCATCCGGCGCTGTTAACAGCACCTGCAGCACGAACAGACCGCCAAGCGAGTGGCCAAAGATCGTTTGTCTGTTTCTGTCAATCTGGCAATCTCGTTCTATCTCCGGTTTTAGATCCTCCTCAATAAATCTGAAAAAGCCCTCTGCCCCGCCATGCTCCGGCCATTCTTTGCCGTCGGGTCTTTCCGGCAGCTTCGATTGAGCCGTCGGCATTGTAAAATCCCGGTGACGCGTTGAGGAGAACGGTTCTGCTGTCTCATAGCCAATGCCGACGATCACAGCAGGGATCACTCCGGTTTTTTCAGGACGGCGCCCCTGTATGCGAACAGCTTCCGCCATCGTTCCAAAGACAGAATTGGCATCCAGCAGATAAATAACCGGATAACCAGCGGGCGGCGGCGGGGTACTCGGTTTCGAAATGAAAATTTGGTAGACACGGTTTTCAGTGCTTGAAGATATCATACGCACTTCCGTCCCAGGAATGGTAAATGCGTCTTGCGTCCCGCCTTTCACTCTGTCTGTTGTTTTCTCATTCATGCAGTACGACATTCCTCTCCTTAAACTAAATCGCAATATATGATAATGATTTTCACTATCAACTAGACAACTCAAATAATAGGTTTTCTTCCAAAGAAAGTCAACTTTTTTCCAATTAAAAAAGGCACCTTCATCAAATAAGGTACCTAAAGACTATCTATATGGAAATAAAAACCTTATAAAGATGCAGATTGTCCTGCCAAAAATAGAACCTTAATCCCATGTAAATCTTTGATTTTGCCAAGGGTCGCCTCTCATGTGATAGCCGTTCTGCTCCCAAAAGCCAGGGTGATTCTCTTTCGTAAATTGGATGCCGCGCAGCCACTTGGCGCTTTTCCAAAAATACAGATGCGGAAATACGCCCCGCAGCGGGAAGCCGTGTTCAGGCGTTAAAGGCTCGCCATTATGGGCATAAGCCAGAAGTGAGGTTTCAGCCTTGAAATCATCAAGCGTGAGATTGGTCGTCCAGCCCTCTTCCGCATGTAAAATGACGTAACCCGCTTCTTCTTTTACACCCGCTTTTTCCGCTATATCGCGAGCCCGCACGCCTTGCCACACATTATCAAGCCTTGACCAGCCAGTGACGCAGTGAATGTCATTTTTCGATTCGTACTGAGAAAAGGCCTTAACATCTTCGAAACTCAACAGCATCGGCTGGTCAACCAATCCATATACTTGCAGATTCCATTTGGTCATATCTTCGTAATATGGGACATTTCCAGTATGAAGCACAGGAAATGAGGTTGTGACGTTTTGATTTGGCGGCACTCTCCCAGATTGGTCAGTCTGTTTTGTTTTTCCGAAATACATATGGAGACCTCCTTTTGTTAACCTTATTTCATTTTATGTTGACAATATATCCATTCTTTATTACTCTATGATTGTGTATGTCAACCTAAGGGGGAACAACAATGAAACAACAAAAACTTCGTGCGGGAGATATGGCCCTGATCGGCATGTTCGCCGCACTTATGGCTGTCGGCGCCAACATTACATCAGTGGCACCCTTTTTACAAGTAGCCGGCATTCCGCTTTCAATGCAGCCATTCTTCTGTATTTTGGCGGGTTTGTTGCTCGGCAGCAAACGAGCAGGGATTGCCATGATTGTATATGCGCTTGTCGGATTGGCCGGAGCGCCTGTGTTTGCTCAATTTTCAGCGGGCTTCGCACCGTTTGCCGGAAAAAGCGGCGGATTTATTCTCTCATACATCCCAGCGGCGTATGCAGCTGGATGGTTTTTAGAACGCAAAATGCAGCCGAGCAACATCCGATTTTTGATGGCTTCTCTTATCGGAACCGCCATCATGTATATCATCGGGACTACCTATATGTATCTTGCGCTGAAGCTGTGGATTCATACGCCAGTGAGCTACGGCACGGCTTGGGGCTTTATGACTTGGTTTATGGTCAAAGACACGGCGCTGGCTGTGGTGCTGGCGTTTATCGCACCTGCGATCTACCGCTCTATTCAAAAAGCAACCGGCTTTAATAGAAATCACATATCGTCCACGTAAAAAATCATTCTCTTGGACGGTTTTTTTATCATAACGAGAAAAGGCTCCCCAGTAAAGGGGAGCCTTTTTCCTATAAAACAATCGCCGCAATCCAGCCAAAGATGATAAGCGGAATATTATAAAATAAAAATGTCGGCACACAAGTGTCCCAAATGTGATGATGCTGGCCGTCAGCACTCAAACCTGAAGTCGGTCCAAGTGTACTGTCGCTGGCAGGTGAACCGGCATCACCGAGCGCAGCAGCCGTTCCGATAATCGCAACCGTTGCCATCGGGCTGAAGCCGAGCTGCATGCAAAGAGGCACAAAGATCGTTGTGATAACTGGAATCGTCGCAAAAGAAGATCCGATTCCCATTGTAATGAACAAACCGACAATAAGCATCAACAATGCGCCCACTAACTGGCTGTTCCCCATAATGCCAGCTGCTGTTTTAACCAGTGACTCTACATCTCCGGTTTTCGTCAATACATTTGAAAACCCGGCTGCAACGAGCATGACAAAACCGATAAAAGCCATTAAAACCATTCCGTCAGTAATCAGTGAGTCCGCTTCATCACGCTTCATCACACCGCTGACAAACAGAATGATCAGACCTGCCAGCGCCCCCATAATCATCCCTTCTACTCCCAAAGTCTGAGATAAATAGAGCTGGACGCCGAGTGACACTGCGATGGCAAGAACCGCGATGGCCAGGCTTTTTTTTGTATATGGAGAAGCATTCGTACCAGATATTTCTTTTGTTTCGTATGTTTTCGGTTTACGGAAGACGATGATTGAGATAATCAAACCTACAACCATTCCCGCAACCGGGATCATTAAAGCGTAAGGAATATCACCGAGAGATACGTTTAATCCGGCGGCTTCTGCATTATCCTTGAGCATGCCTTGGAAGATTTGGCCGAAACCAACCGGCACTAAAATATAAGGCGCCGTTAAACCGAATGTAATCACACACGCAATTAGACGGCGGTCCATTTCAAGTTCATTAAAGATTTTCAACAGCGGCGGAATCAGGACCGGGATAAATGCGATATGAACCGGAACCACGTTTTGCGAAAAACAAGATATGATTAAAATTATCAGGACAATCAGCACTTTGGACAGTGCTTTTTTGCGGGTGTCTTCTTTATTTCCGATCAATTTAACGGAAGCTTCCACCATTGCGTCCGGAAGACCTGTTTTCGTTAATGCCGCAGCAAACGCGCCAAGCATGGCGTAGCTGACTGCAACGGTGGCATTTCCTCCGAGCCCGTCTGTAAAAGCTTTAACCGTTTCTCCAAGCCCGAGCCCGCCTGTTAACCCGCCGGCCAGGGCCCCTATGATTAATGCGATAACGATATTGACACGCAGCAGGCTTAAAACAAGCATAAGCAGCACTGCGATGACGACTGCATTCATGATAACCCTCCAAAAAATCCTTTAGTTTGCTAATGTAGTAGATAAATAAAGTACGAACGTATCGTATCATAATCGCTACACTTTAGTCAACTAAAGATTTCGGAAGAAAAAATCCCCGCCGCATTCCGCAGCAGGGGTCCAACATTATTCGCTTTTATCTTCTTCCAATGTAAATCGCCCCGCCAGTGTGGCAAGTGTTCTGGTCATAACGCCGGTAGCCCCGGACGGCCCGAAGCAGGTTGCTTTATTTGAAGTCGCCGTGCCCGCAATATCAAGATGCACCCAAGGCGTTGCTTCGGCAAATTCACCAAGAAACGTTCCTGCCATAATCGCATGTCCTTCGCGTCCCGGCGAATTGCTGAGATCCGCCATTTGGCTGCTCTTCACTCGCTTTTTATCCTTCTCTGTTATCGGCAGCTGCCAGATCGCCTCGCCGCATTCTTCCGCAGCATCAGCTACCTGCCGATAAAAGCTTTGATCATTTGTCATAGCGCCGGTCGTTTCTGTCCCTAATGCCACAACAACGCCGCCGGTCAGCGTAGCTACATCAACAAGAACTGACGCCCCATGCTGTTTCGCGTATGTAATGCCATCTGCAAGCACAAGCCTTCCTTCAGCATCCGTATTGAGGATTTCAATTGTTTTTCCGCTTAATGATACGATCACATCATCAGGCTTCATCGCTCCGCCTGAGATCATATTATCGGTTGAAGGAATGACAGCCAGCACGTTTTGCTCGGGACGAAGCTCTCCGATCGTTTCCATTGCGCCAAGAACCGCAGCTGCTCCTCCCATATCAGATTTCATGCCGACAATTCCAGATTTTGTTTTAATGGAGTAGCCGCCTGTGTCAAAGGTAATCCCTTTTCCTACAAGTCCGACGACATCTTCCCATTCCTTTTTGCCCTGATACTTCAAAACAAGCATTTTCGGGGGTTCGGCCGAGCCTTGGTTTACAGCAAGTATTCCGCCCATACCGAGCTCTTCCATCTCTGATTTCTCCAATATCTCACACTCAAAATCATATTTCGCCGCAAGCTCTTCTGCATAAGAAGCGAGGTCAGTCGCTGTCAGCATGTTTCCCGGCATATTCACTAGCGTTCTAGCCGAATTTGCCCCTTGCCCGTATGCCTGGCCGACGCGAAGTCCCGCCTGCACTTCTTGTGTGTCTTCATCTGTGACAGCGTACACGGCTTCAATTTGTTTGTCCGGCTCATTTGATTTGTGCTTATAATCCTGCACCTCATAGGAAGCAAGCAGGCAGCTCTCAGCTAAAGCATGAGCGGCATCGGCTGCAGGCACGTCTTCCGAAATAAACGTGTCAAGCAGGACAGCCGCTTCTTGTTTCCGGTCTTTATGAATCGCTTGAAAAACATGGGCAAAACATTCCTTCGCCTGTTCAAACGAATAATTGGCTTCTCTCCCCAGACCAACGAAATAAATTCGTTTCATATCCGCAGAGGATGGAGGGAATACTTTTGATACTTGATTTGGTTTCGAAGAGACATCACCATCTTTCAAAAGCTGTGTCAGATGGCCTTCCAGCATTTCATCCATTTCCAACGCTTTGCCTGACAGCTGGCTTTTTTGAAAAAGTCCAACCACAAGGGTTTCCGTATGCTCTAATTGCTGAATCGCATAAAACATATGCTTACACTCCTAACGTAATGGGTATTTGTTATGAACAATGGTATAATAGGAAAAACATTCTTTCCATTACACTTATTTTATCAAACAACAGTCTAAGACTTGTTTTTTTCTTTTGAAACACGAAGGATTTTTTCAAATAGAAAGGATGTCGCCAATGGAACTTTTAACAAATTTCCCTTTATTATCAAGTCTGGCCGCGATTGTTTTTGCTCAGGTCATCAAAGTGCCCATACAGTTTATCGCATCCAGAAAACTGGACTGGACGCTGGTAACAAGCACAGGCGGCATGCCGAGCTCCCACTCCGCAGCGGTTACCGCGCTTTCTACAGCCGTAGCCTTGGAGCATGGTCTAAGCTCCTCTCTCTTTGCAGTTTCCGCTATTTTCGCCGTCATTACCATGTTTGACGCAACTGGCGTCAGACGGCATGCCGGTGAGCAGGCAACAGTCATCAATAAGCTTGTCATTGATTTTAACCGCTTCGTGAATGAAGCAAAGGACTTCCCGAAAGCCAAAGAAAAAGAAAAGCAAAAAAAGCTGAAGGAGCTTCTCGGACACCAGCCGATCGAGGTTTTTTTCGGAGGTTTAACAGGTATCTTACTAACATTGATACTCGCTTACTTATTCATGTAAAAAACGCTCCAGTCGTGGCTGGAGCGTTCAGATTGTTACAAAGTCATAAAACGGTTTTTGTTTTATGACTTTGTCATCTTTTCAGCGTGATTGAAAACCCTTGAAGTCTAGGAAGGGCGAGCATCGGAGCAGACTTTCACAGGATGTGATGACGGCGGTGTTTAAGCAGGACGCCTAAGCATTTAACCGCCGTTCCTTTCATAACACGTGAGCACCGACGCGCAGTCCTGACAACGAATGCGAGGGGTTGTCGACACGCTGAACGCTCCAGCGGTGGCTGGAGCGTTTTATTCTTTCACTGTTTTATATTGATTTCTGAACACTTGCAAAGATTTTGTTTCATTGAGCTTATCAAGCTCATCCTCGGTGACCTTTCCCGTTCCCTTTTTAATCACATATACATCAAGGGTTTTTTTGCCCCATTCATTGTACACATCTTTGACGGTTTCAAAGTACAAATCAAGGCGGTTTCCCTTAATAGCCGATCCTGTGTCTGCCACAACTCCAAGACCGTAGTTCGGAATGAATAAAATCGTGCCGATCGGGAAAACGGACGGATCAGCGGCAACCGTGGAGTATAAATCCCGTTTTACTTTCACACCTGAATATGTAAGCCCGTATAATGGGTCACCGGGCTTTTTTCCCGTCGATTCAGCTCCTGCCGTGTAGCCTGTTGCTGTTACTTTTTGGACCGGATACTCGTTCCAATCAAAAGCTTCTTCTAACGGTTTTGTTTTATCCTTGTCCGCGGACATGGTTTGTGTTTTTTTCTGCTGCAATGCTTTTAATGTCAGTCCTGCATGCTTCAAGTGCTTTTCTTGATGTTCCTGCACCCATTTTGACAAGTCCTTCGCTTCGATTCCTGACACTGATAAAAGTGTCGTGCCAAATGCAAGCAGAAATAAACAGGTCATCAGCAAACGTCTGATCATATTCAACATCATCCACCTCTCCTCCGAATCATTGTTCCCAATTGGAGAGAGCAATATTCAATATAGTGAATGAGCAGAAAGCACAAAAAAAGCTTTCTTTAGGAAGAAAGCGGCATTTAAAACATTTGATATCCTCTTTTTCTGAGCATGTTGATCGCGATACCGGACACGACGGCGCCAGCCAAACCGCTGGCTAAAATCAGCACATCGGCAGCCGCTAATGATACGATACGATGAAACAGGCCGGCAAATGATTCTCCCGGCGACTGGATATAGCTGATCAGCTTTTCCTTGCTGATAATGAAAAGGCATACAATTGGATATATCACAGCCATAATCCAAGACATCCTCAGCAGCATGTTTAATAAGAAACCGATTCCAAAAAACAAAACAAAAAACAGAACAATTGAGATGATGACGACTGGCAGACTAATCAACCTATTCCACCCCCTGCGTTGTTTTTAGTGTAACGCGGGGGCTGAAATAAAGTCAACGGCTGGAAAAAGAATGACTGTCTTTTCCTGTCCCCTGGCAAGATGGGCAAGTCTCTGAACCGCCGAGAATCAATTGAAAGTACCCTTTCCCTGAGCAAAATGGGCATGCATGTGAAGCGGTTGTCGTTGCAGTTTTCATCTGATCATCACCCTTTTTTCTTAATTTTCTGATAATATAACATATTAGGCTGTCAACAATAAAGTTAGATCATGTGACAAATCTTTTCATGTAAGCGGAAACATATTCATTTTCCTCTTATTATCTTTTTATTTTGGCGTTTTTTAATAAAGAAAACCCGCGGAAGCGGGTTTTTAGAAAAACTTAAACTTGCCTTTTTTCAACGTCAGTCCAAGTCCGCCGATCAAAAACAGCGAGCGGTTATCGATGACTTTTTTCATAAACGAAGCCGGCGTGCCTTTCAGCTTTCTGCCATACACGACCCCAACCGCGTTATGCTCGCCAAGAGAAGCAACGGTTCCCTTAATGTCCGGCTTGAATTCCTCAAGATCTCCGCCTTTAATGAGCCTGCCAAGGTTTTTAGCAACCGTTATTCCCTGCTGCATCGCAATTTGCGCAGTCGGCGGATACGGGCGCTCTGTATCTTCATTCATAAACAGCGAGCTGTCGCCGAGAATAAAGACATTGTCATGCCCGGGTGCGCGAAGATCAGGATTGACTTTGACCCGGCCGCGCATATTTTCAAAACCGGCTTCCTCTACAATCGGATGGCCACGGACACCTGCCGCCCATACAACGGTTTGCGATTTGATTTGCTCTGGTTCCTCATCTTTTTTCCCGACTCTGACTCCTTCCGGTGTACATTCTTGCACAGCCGTGCCGATCTTAAACTCAACTCCGTTTTCCTCAAGATAATGAACCGCATAATCGACAAGCTCAGGATCAAAGCCCGGCAAAACGGTCGGCGCGGCTTCCACACATACGATTCGCACGAGGCTTCTGTCAATGTCATACTCCTTGCAGAGCTCCGGCACGCGGGCCGCCAGCTCGCCGAGAAATTCAATCCCCGTAAATCCGGCTCCGCCTACAACGATCGTTAACCTGTCCGGCCGTTTTTCCGCTTCCGTATTGTAAGTCGCAAACTGCAGCTCAATATGTTCCCGCAGCAGGCGCGACGTGTTGATGTTGGAGATCGGAAACGCATATTCTTTCAAACCTTTAATACCGAACGTCTCGGGCACCGCGCCGAGCCCGATGACTACATAATCGTACTTTAGCTCTCCATTCGCAAGCACAACTTTTTTCTCATCAATTTTGATTGCTTTTACGGTATCCTGTACAAAATTGACCCGCGACTGGTTGATTACATCTTTTATCTGATAACGGCAGCGGTCATGATGGAGCGTACCCGCGCTCGCTTCATGCATCCATGTCGTTTCATAATGATAATTGTGTTTATTCACAAGCGTAATATCAGCATCATTCGGTCCGACAAACTTTGTCAGCCTAGTTACCGTCATCAATCCGCCATATCCTGCACCTAAAATCACGATTTTGGGCTTATTCAATGCCATCACATCCACCTTCTCTTTTTTGCTTTTGTTAGACGCATAATAAAATCATCATTTGTGTTAGCTTCAGCTTATTGGCGGGATTTTATGAAATATATTGAAAAGTTTTTTGTGAAGTCCTTACGCATAGAACTACTATCATACTTATCCGGCTGGCCCAAGAAACATTCAGAAAAAGATCAATTCATTTGGTTATCATCGTATCGGCCTGCGGAAAATTTTTCAAGAATGGATGCGCACTTTATACACTTACGATTTTTTCTGCTGACTCGTCAATTCGAACGGCAATATGGTATAATTAATAACAATTTTCATTTAGGAGGCAATTTTCGTATGCGAGAGGATACAAAGGTTTATGATATTACCATTATAGGCGGGGGACCGGTCGGCTTATTCACCGCTTTTTACGGAGGCATGAGACAGGCTAGCGTCAAAATTATCGAAAGCCTGCCTCAGCTCGGTGGACAGCTTAGCGCCCTATACCCTGAAAAGTATATATATGATGTAGCGGGATTTCCGAAAATCCGCGCACAAGAGCTTATCAATAACCTAAAAGAGCAAATGGCGAAATTCGAACAAACCATTTGTCTGGAGCAAGCCGTTGAATCTGTTGAGAAACAAGCGGATGGCGTGTTTAAGCTTGTGACAAATGAAGAAATCCACTACTCCAAAACAGTGATCATTACTGCAGGAAACGGCGCATTCAAACCGAGAAAGCTGGAACTTGAAAATGCCGAGCAGTATGAAAACAAAAACCTTCATTACTTCGTTGACGATTTGCAAAAATTCGCCGGCAGACGAGTTGCAATCCTTGGCGGCGGAGATTCAGCGGTTGACTGGGCGCTTATGCTTGAGCCAATCGCAAAAGAAGTATCCATCATTCACCGCCGCGATAAGTTCCGCGCGCACGAGCACAGTGTGGAAAACCTTCATGCGTCGAAGGTTAATGTCCTGACGCCATTCGTCCCTGCGGAGCTGATCGGGGAAGACAAAATTGAACAGCTAGTGCTTGAAGAAGTGAAAGGCGATCGCAAAGAGATTTTAGAAATTGATGACTTAATCGTCAACTACGGTTTCGTTTCATCTCTTGGACCGATTAAAAACTGGGGTCTGGACATCGAGAAAAATTCTATTGTCGTCAAATCAACTATGGAAACAAACATCGAAGGCTTCTTTGCCGCAGGTGACATTTGCACATACGAAGGAAAAGTCAACCTGATCGCAAGCGGCTTCGGCGAGGCGCCGACAGCAGTGAACAACGCCAAAGCTTACATGGATCCAAAAGCCCGCGTACAGCCTCTTCACTCAACAAGTCTTTTTGAAAATAAATAATAAAAAAAGGAGTTTGTGTCAGCGACACAGCTCCTTTTTTATTTGAAGATATTGATATAATTCATCGCAGTTCCAATAACCAGCGCAATCACAAGGGCTGCGACGATCCAGATCATTGCCATGATAATGCGATCTTGGATCTTTTGCGACTTCGGTGTTTTTCCTTCGTTTTGAGTCATCTGATTCGCTCCTTTCACACGTTCATGTCATAAAGAAAGCCTGGTGCTGAACGACTAAGCTTTGCTGAACGTATATGATTCGCATTTTGATCCGCTCTCTAAGACCATTCGTTAAAACTATCATACCCAAACTCACTGTGCATGACAAGCATCGGCGCTTGCCCACACCTGTAAGCAAATAAAAACGTTTGACATCCTAAATAAAACAGAGTACATTATACAAGGCGAACATTTCATTTATTATTCTTTTAAATATTCGTTTTTAGGAGTGAAAAACATGGAAAACGTATTTGATTATGAAGATATTCAGCTAATTCCTGCAAAATGCATTGTAAACAGCCGCTCAGAATGTGATACATCCATACGTTTAGGCGGACGCACATTTAAATTGCCCGTCGTTCCTGCCAATATGCAGACGATTATAGATGAAAAGCTAGCCATTCAATTAGCCGAAAATGGCTACTTTTATGTGATGCACCGATTTGAACCTGAAACACGAATTGATTTTATGAAAGATATGCACGCACGCGGATTATTCTCTTCTATCAGCGTGGGCGTCAAAGATGAGGAGTATGAATTTGTCCGCCAGCTGGCAGAAGAAAACCTGACTCCCGATTACGTGACAATTGACATTGCGCACGGTCATTCAAATGCCGTTATCGAAATGATCCAGCATCTCAAAAAACATTTGCCGGACAGCTTTGTCATTGCCGGCAATGTCGGAACGCCGGAAGCAGTCAGAGAACTTGAAAACGCGGGAGCGGATGCCACTAAGGTCGGCATCGGTCCGGGGAAAGTATGTATTACGAAAATCAAAACCGGCTTCGGCACAGGAGGCTGGCAGTTAGCGGCGCTGCGCTGGTGCGCCAAAGCAGCCAGCAAACCGATTATCGCAGATGGCGGCATCCGCACACATGGCGATATCGCAAAATCAATCAGATTCGGCGCAACGATGGTCATGATCGGTTCACTATTTGCCGGACATGAAGAATCACCAGGCCAAACGATCGAAAAAGACGGAGAGCTCTACAAAGAGTACTTCGGCTCGGCCTCTGAATTCCAAAAAGGCGAAAAGAAAAATGTAGAAGGCAAAAAAATGCACGTGGCGCATAAAGGCTCTATCAAGGATACACTGATTGAAATGGAACAGGATCTGCAATCTTCTATTTCTTATGCAGGTGGAACGAAGCTTGACGCGATCCGCAATGTGGATTATGTGATTGTGAAGAATTCGATTTTTAATGGGGATAAGTATTAAAAATAAAAAACGCCAAGCCAGCGGTTCGCCGCTTGACTTGGCGTTTTCTGTTATTAGCACTCTTCAGGCTTACCAGCATTCGTCGCTGTTCTAAACGAAGAACCGCAGCCGCATGAAGCGATGGCGTTTGGATTGTCGATGGTGAAACCGCCGCCAAGCATGGATTGTTTAAAATCAATGATCGTGCCGTTCATGATATCAAGGCTGTCGTTGTCAACGAGAACAGTGATGCCATGTTCCTCAAATACACTGTCTTTTTCACCTTTTTCATGTTCAAAGCCCATTCCGTATGAAAGGCCGCTGCAGCCGCCGCCTTTTACGCCTACTCGTAAAAGCGCGTTTTCTTCTTCATGCTCTTTCATCATATCTTTTATATGCAAAGCAGCTGCTTCTGTAATTGTTACCGGGTTGCTCATCATTATGAACCTCCTTTTAAAAACCGGATGTTGTCTTTTATTATAAACATGATTCGTCCAATTCTCAAACGAGGTGTTTTACAAAAAATAGACACCCTCGCAAACGGTCTCAGCCGGCCCTGTCATCATCACATGGCCGTTGTCTTTCCAGTTAATCACCAAATCTCCGCCTGCTAAATGCACCGTGATGTCCTGATTTCGTTTTGATACGCCGTTTAACACAGATGCAACCGCAGCTGCACATGCTCCTGTCCCGCATGCCTGAGTAACACCTGATCCCCGTTCCCAGACGCGGAAATGCAACTCATGATCATTCACGGTTTCGACGAATTCCACATTGACGCCTTCCGGAAATCTCGGATCTTTCTCAATCACCGGTCCTAGTGTCGTCAGAGGTGCCTGTTCAATGTCAGCGATCGGAAAAACGATATGGGGATTTCCCATTGAAACGGCAGTGCCTGTTAGTTCAACTTCCCCAAATGCCATCGTTTCATTGATCGTGTGCTCTTCCCCGCCGTCAAGCATCGGAAGCTCGGCTTTTGTCAGGCGCGGTTCGCCCATATCGACAGTAACCACATTCACTTTCCCATTTTCAACTTGAACCTCCGCTCTCACAAGCCCGGAGAGGGTTTCAATCAGAAAAGATGTTTCCTCAACCAGCTTATGCTCATACGCATATTTTGCGACGCAGCGCAAACCATTGCCGCAATTTTTTCCTTCAGACCCGTCATTATTAAAAATCCGCATTTTAACAGGCGCTTGATCTGAAGGGCATATCAGGATCATTCCGTCGGAACCGATCCCTGTATAAACAGAAGAAACCTGAATGGCAATCTCAGACAGTTTTTCTTCCGGGAGCTGCTCTTCAAATTGATTCACATAGATATAGCTGTTACCCAGACCGTGCATTTTGGTAAATCGAAATGAATTCATAGGTGCCTCCAACTTTTTTTCTTTTTTTTAGTATAAGAGCTATTATAAACGGACACAATATAATTATCCCCCGTTTTTCATACATAAAAGCTCCTTGCAAATCGCAAGGAGCTTTTATCGTTTATATAAACATGCCGGCAATGGCTGCGCTGAGCAGATTGGCTAATGTTCCCGCAAGAACAGCCTTCAGGCCGAGGCGCGCGATATCCGAACGGCGGCTAGGCGCTAAACCGCCAAGCGTACCAAGCATAATCGCAATTGATGAAAAATTGGCGAATCCGCATAACGCGAAGCTGATAATCGTAGCGGTTTTCTTAGAAAACTCACCGATGTGCGGACCGAAGTTAGAATAAGCGACAAACTCATTCAGCACCAATTTCTGGCCGATATAACTTCCTGCCTGCAACGCTTCATGCCAAGGAACGCCAATTAAAAAGGCGATTGGAGAAAACACATAGCCGAGAATGGATTCTAATGTGACACCTTTTAAGCCGAACAAGCCGAATACTCCGCCAAGGACACCGTTTACTACGGCGATTAATGCAACGAACGCAAGAAGCATCGCTCCGACGTTTAAGGCAATTTGCAGTCCGGTTGAAGCTCCCTTTGCAGCTGCGTCAATGACATTGGCTGCGCCTTCTCCTTCATCCATTTTGAAATCGCTTTTTATAGTTTGCGGCTTTTCTGTTTCGGGTATAATCAATTTACCAAAGACAAGGCCAGCCGGAGCAGCCATAAAGCTGGCCGCAAGCAAGTATTCAATCGGGATACCGAGAAGCGCGTATCCAAACAAGGTTGAACCCGCAACAGCCGATAGACCGCTCGTCATAATCGTGAACAATTCAGAGCGCGTCAGACCGGCAATCAGGGGCCTGATCACTAACGGAGATTCGGATTGTCCCACAAAAATATTAGCAGAAGCCGCAAGAGATTCCGTTTTGCTTGTCCCAAGAAGCTTCGACAATCCGCCCCCGATGACACGGAAAACGAGCTGCATGATTTTCAAATGATATAAAACGGCAATCAGTGCTGAGAAGAAAATGATAACGGGCAGTACACTTAAGGCAAATGCCGGACTGTCGCCGACTTTTAGAAGCGGTCCAAAAATAAAGCTGATGCCTTCATTCGCATAATCAATCAGAAGCTGTACACGGCTTGAAAACCATAAAAAAACAGCGCGTCCCGCTTCCCATTTTAACACGATGTATCCAAACGCCACCTGTATGCATAAACCAACGATGACGGTTCTTATTTTAATATTGCTTTTCTTTTCTGAAAATAAAAACGCGATAGCAATGATCGCAACTGCGCCCAGCAGTCCCCAGAGAACACTCATGAATACACCTACACCCTTAAAATTTATTTAAAACAAATCTTTTATACGATAACAATAATCGTTTTTGATGTCTACACATTTTTTTAGTTCTTTTGGACGACAAAATAAAAAAGGGCCTGTCCAGGCCCTTTTCTTCAAAACATTGGGTTTTCTTCAATAAATGTATATATATTCTCAACAAGCTCAGCAGGCGTTTCACCCATGACGACTTCTCCGTTTACAAGAGCGAAAAGCGACTCCATGCATTTCCCGCAGTAGCTTAAGCAGCCGTATTCGAGGACATCCAGGTTTGGATCTTTCTCCAAAATCGCCCGGGCTTCCTGAGAGCCGTGAGCCAGATTGCTGACACAAAATTCAATCATTGGATTCATGCGGTTTCACCTCACATATGTCCATTATCGCGAATTTTTCACCATTCGTCAAAGACAATGGATTCTTCAAAATTTATTATCGTAACATATCATTTTCAGAATAACGTTTTACTAATTTGCGATTCCAGGCTAATTTGTAGGTTATTTTCAAACTATTATTGTGATTTTAGATCAAATTCGATATAATTCTAGATGTTATTTTACATAGTTCGTATTTTCTTCAATGTGTCTATCATACTCTTCGGATTAAAGGGGAATTCAAATGAAAAAATTGGTCTTGATCGGCGGAGGTTACGGGAATATGCGTGTTCTTCATCGCTTATTGCCAAACCAGCTGCCTGATGATGTTTCAATCACGTTAATTGACAGAAATCCTTATCACTGCTTGAAAACAGAATATTATGCCCTTGCCGCAGGCACAATTTCTGACCATCATATCAGAGTGTCATTCCCAGAGCACCCTCGCCTGGATGTCCAATACGGAGATATCTCATCAATTGATATTGCACAAAAACAAGTGCTGTTCCATGATCGTGAACCGATTTCTTACGATGACGCTGTGATCGGGCTCGGCTGTGAGGATAAATATCACAACGTGCCGGGAGCGCCTGAATTCACCTATAGCATTCAAACCATCGACCAGTCCCGAGAAACTTATCAAAAGCTGAATAACCTGAGCGCTAATGCCACTGTCGCCATTGTCGGCGCGGGCTTAAGCGGCGTTGAGCTTGCAAGTGAATTGAGGGAAAGCCGTGACGACCTGAACATTATTTTGTTTGACCGCGGCGATCTCATTTTATCAAGCTTTCCCGAGCGTTTGAGCAAATATGTGCAAAAATGGTTCGAAGAGCACGGTGTCCGTATTATTAACAGGGCAAATATCACCAAAGTAGAAGAAGGCGTTGTGTATAACCACGATGATCCGATTTCTGCGGACGCCATCGTATGGACCGCTGGCATACAGTCGAACAAAGTCGTCAGGGATTTAGATGTGGAGAAGGATGCACAAGGGCGTATCGTATTAACGCCGCATCACAATCTTCCCGGTGATGAACATTTGTACGTTGTCGGTGATTGCGCCAGCCTTCCTCATGCACCGAGCGCTCAGCTTGCAGAGGCGCAAGCAGAGCAGATTGTCCAAATCTTGCAAAAACGCTGGAATGGAGAAGCCCTTCCAGAGTCAATGCCGCAGTTTAAGCTGAAAGGCGTTCTTGGCTCACTTGGAAAAAAATCCGGCTTCGGCCTTGTTGCTGACCGTCCGCTGATCGGCCGTGTTCCGCGCATGCTGAAATCCGGATTGCTATGGATGTACAAACACCATAACGGTTAATGATAGAGAAGAACCGCTGATCTTGTCAGCGGTTTTCTGTATACCCGTACTTCTCCATTTCCTTATAGACGTCTTTTAATGTCGGATTGCCTTCACCGACAATTTTGTCTTCTACGAGAACAAGCGGATAAAAATACTCATCATTTCTGATTTTTTCCGCAAGCTCTTTCTCTTGTTTATTGTCAGGCGGCTCATGAATATCGATATATTGCATCGCAAAAGGCTGATTTGGATATTTTCTTTTCAGCGCAGCCTCAAGCCACTCGTATGTATCTTTGGCTGTCGGCATATTGACACAGCTTGCACAAATGGTTTCTGCGCCGTAGACGCTGAGCATGACTGGTTTTGTCACTGATAAACGCCCCCTTCTCCCTGTAGTCCTTTCTTTTCAGTATACAGAGCCAAAAGACGTTTTGATAGAAAAAAACCGTTTTTGTGTTCAAGTCCGAATGTGCTATAATGGGGAAAGCAACTTTTCAAACTAAACAATAGATTTTTATTGTTACACTGAATATAATGGTTTTATGATGACGAAAGGAGCGAATGTCATGACTGAGGTTGAAATGAAAGAACAGGTGCAGGAAGTACTGGACAAACTTCGTCCGTTTTTACTTCGTGACGGCGGTGACTGTGAGCTTGTAGACATAGATGAAGGTATCGTTAAGCTTCGTCTTCTAGGCGCATGCGGCAGCTGCCCAAGTTCAACAATTACGCTGAAAGCCGGAATTGAACGCGCTCTTCTTGAAGAAGTGCCGGGTGTCGTTGAAGTAGAACAAGTCTTTTAATAAAGCAGCCAGGCTGATATTTGATCAGCCTGGCTTTTTTATTAGAGATATTGATCAAACCATGAGCTGATATAATTTAGGCGCTTGATCCGTTGCCCCGGGTGTCCGCTGCGTGACAAATTGTGCGACGCTTTTGGAAAACGGACGAGCATGGTGTCCTTGCCCATTTTTTTCAAGGCGATAAATAGCTGCTCCGCCTGCTCAATCGGGCACCGGTCATCCCGCTCACCATGCAGAATCAATAGCGGTGTCTCCACGTTTGCTGCGTATTTTAAAGGAGAACGGTCCCAGAGCTTTTCTGTGTCTGCAAACATGTCATGCTCAAGCTGCCAGTCTGTGAAGAAATAGCCGATATCACTGACGCCGTGAAAGCTGACCCAATTTGATATCGAGCGCTGGGTGACGGCGGCTTTAAAGCGATTCGTCTGTCCAACGATCCAGTTGGTCATAAAGCCTCCATAGCTTCCGCCCGTGACACCTACCCGCTCAGGATCAAGCTGCGGATCTCGTTTGATGGCCTCATCCACTGCCTGCATCACATCCTCATAATCCTTTCCTCCATAATCTCCTCTGACGGCATTCACAAATTCCTGCCCATAGCCGTGGCTTCCTCTCGGATTGATATACACTACCGCGTATCCTTTCGCCGCCAGCACTTGAAATTCATGAAAATATGTATGCCCGTACATCATGTGCGGACCGCCGTGTATGTTGAGAATAAGAGGATATGATGTTTCCTCTTCAGCCTGTGCAGGCTTCATCAGCCAGCCGTTCACCGTCACGCCGTCTTCTGTGACATATTGAATATCTTCAGGTATTGACATCGTATGCTCGCCGACAAACTTGTCATTCGCGCCAGTCAGGCGTTTCTCTTTCTGCCCAAGCGGGATGCTGTAAAGCTCACTCGGTCTGTCCGGCTTTGTCACACTCGCAATAAAGTGTTGTTCGTCAGGTGAAATGGAAAAACTATTGATGTACTCTTTTTCGAGACGAATCGGATACACAAGGCCTTCAATAGATATATAGTAGATTCCCGTACTGCCTTGATCTGTGCCGATGACATAAAACCCTTGGCTGTCTTTTGTCCAAACCGGGCGCTGCTCGGCACCTCCGATCAATGAATCTCCAATGAGCGCATCCGCTAAATGAACGTCAAGCATTTCAGTCAGACATGTAAGGCGGTCTTGTTCGAGATCATAAAGCCACGCCTTTTCGAGCGTTGCATTCTGATATTCCTGTTCATGCCCAAGCAAAGCAAGATACCTTCCGTCCGGTGAAAATGAACTTGGTCCGAATGAGCCGCGATGAGACGTAATCACCTTGAAATCTCCAGTCTCGAGCGACATCATGCAGACGTCATGCGGCTTGCTGGCATCATCCGCTTCCGTCAGATCAGCTGAGAAAACAAGCGATTTGCCATCAGGAGAAAAAGCAAGGTCGCCATGATCGGCTTTGTGGTTTGTCAGCTGCTTTACTTCGCCAGACTTCACGCTGACAAGCACAAGTTGGGCATACACACCTCTCGTCAGCCCTTTGCCGTCCCGTTTATAGGAAAGACCTTTCACTTCAACAGGTTCAAAGCTGTCCGGCTCCGTTTTCTCTTGGTCATCAACCCTTTCCTCCTGTCCCAAACTGACAGTGACAAGCACCGACTCGCCATCCGGGGACCATACCGGCTTTGACACGCCATACGGTATATTCGTCAGCTTTCTCGCTTCTCCGCCTTCAGCGCTCATGAGATAGAGCTGTGCTGTATCGTCTTCACGATCAGAAATAAAGGCAAGCGTACGCCCGTCCGGAGACCATCTTGGGTCCGTACTCTGCTTTTCTCCATATGTCCAAGGAACAGACCCGCCGGTTTTCGTTTCATAAACCCATATATTTGATGTATACGAATCTTTCTCTTGATTCACTTGCGACTGCACGTATGCGGCACGGCTGCCGTCTGGGGCGTATTGAGGATCGGTCACAGAGACAATCGCTGTGATGTCTTCTGCGGTTATCAGCTTTTTCATATTCATCTCCTCCTTTTTACATGTATTTCGTTTTTCTAAATAAAAACTCCTTTATCTCCAGCAGAAAAAAAGCGTCCTCCGCTGACGCTGAGGAACGCTTGGCATATTCTATACACTTTTTACTTGATATAAAGGATTTCGCTCTATTATACTTCCCTCTTTTGGAACGGTCAAAGCGTCTACTTCGCAATGAGGGAAATGAAGCGTGAGCTGCTCTTTCAGCTTTGCTCCCTTTCCTTTTTCAGTCATCACGAGAATCGTCGGGCCTGCTCCGCTGAGAGCCGTTCCATATGCGCCCTTCATCTCGGCGACGTGTTCTACTTTTGACAATTCGGGGACAAGCATCGCCCTGTACGGCTGATGGAACATATCCTTCTTCATGATTTTCCCGACAAGCGGCCAATCCTTGGACATGATCGCAGCAACGAGCAAATTGCTGACGGCACTTGCTTTTACAGCGTCCGCATACGGAAACTCTTTCGGAAGCACGTCTCTTGCGTCCCTTGTCAGCACCTCGTAAAAAGGAATAACAACGACAATGTCAATGTCAGCATCCGGGACACGGATCATTTGTGTCTCGTCATCTTCATGCAGACCGATGACAAGCCCGCCAACGAGAGAAGCGCCTGCATTATCCGGGTGCCCTTCTTCAAGGCTGGCTAAATGCAGCTTGTCCGCTTCAGACAGCTTTAAGCCGCATAATTCATCAGCCAGTTCAATGGCCGCTACAATCGCCGCGGCGCTGCTGCCAAGGCCGCGGGCGAGCGGGATATCGCTCCATACCTTCACATGGACGGGAGGCATTTCTTTTCCGTACAAATCAGCTGTCCGTTTTGCCACTTGATAGATCAGATTATCTGTACCCGCCGGAATTCCGGCGACTGTTTCTGTTTCAGCTTCAAAAGACCATTTGTCGCTTCCAAAGACGGTCAGCTTCAAATACCTGCTGAGCGCCATTCCGACTGAATCAAAACCCGGGCCTAGGTTAGCCGTGCTTCCGGGAACAGTGACAGTGAACAGCATGCCGGCTTCGTTCATACACGGGCCGCTCCTTTTAAATATTCAAGAATGCTGTCTTCATCGGTCGGCAATGTGACCGGCTTGATTTCTGAAATGTCGACCGCTGTGTTCGGATCTTTCAGTCCGTTTCCTGTTAAAACAGCGACGACCTTGCTGCCTTTCGGAATGTCTCCGGACTTCACCTGTTTCAGCACTCCTGCGATAGACGCGCAAGAACCCGGTTCTGCAAACACACCTTCTTCACGGGCGATCAGCTGATACGCGTGAAGGATTTCATCGTCAGTGACTTCGTCAATTTTCCCGTTGGATTCCTCAGCTGCCTTTACAGCTTTGTCCCAGCTTGCAGGGTTTCCTATACGAATGGCTGTCGCTATTGTTTCCGGATTTTCAATTACTTCATTGCGCACGATTGCCGCCGCGCCTTCCGCTTCAAATCCGCGCATCTTCGGAAGGCCAGTGCCGTTTTTCTCATGATATTCCTTGAATCCCTTCCAGTATGCCGTAATGTTTCCTGCGTTTCCGACCGGGATGGCCAAAACATCCGGCGCTTCTCCCAGCTGTTCGCACACTTCGAAGGCAGCTGTTTTTTGGCCTTCAATGCGGTAAGGATTAACTGAGTTGACAAGAGCAATCGGTGATTTCTCACAGATGGAGCGGACAATTTTAAGCGCATCGTCAAAGTTTCCGTCAATAGCGATAATTTCAGCTCCGTACATGACAGCTTGAGCCAGTTTTCCAAACGCGATTTTGCCGTTCGGGATGATCACGATGCATTTCATGTTAGCGCGGGCTGCATATGCAGCCGCAGCAGCGGAAGTGTTTCCTGTAGACGCGCACATAATCGTGTCGTTGCCTTCTTCTTTTGCTTTCGCCACAGCCATGACCATTCCGCGGTCTTTAAATGATCCTGTAGGATTGATGCCTTCCGTTTTGACATGAAGTTCAATTCCCAGCTGTTCAGACAGCTTCGGCAGGTAAATAAGAGGTGTGTTCCCTTCATGTAAAGTAAGCGCCGGTGTTTGATCTGTTACAGGTAAAAATTCTTTATATTGATGGATTAGTCCTTTCCACATTAACTCCAACCGTTCCCTTCTACACGATATGTGCTTTTGACTTCTTGAACGACTTCCAAATCATTTAGGTTTTGCAGGATATCACTGAAATCAGCTTCTGATGTATGGTGCGTGACAATCACGATTTCTGCTAACTCATCATGGCCTTTAATCGGCAGCTGAAGGATCTTTTCAAAGCTCACGCCTCGTTCTGAGAAGACAGACGTAATTTTCGAGAATGAACCGACCTGATCTTTAACATGAATTCTTAAAAATTGCTGCGCGTAAATGTCTGACGGCGATTTCATGTTTTTCTCGTATTGCGGCCCAACAAAGCTGTTGCCGGTTACGCCGAGGCGCATATTTTTCATGACGGCGACAAGATCAGAAACAACGGATGTCGCAGTCGGCATGCTTCCGGCTCCCGGTCCGTAGAACATCGTCTCACCGACAGCCTCGCCGTATACGTAAACGGCGTTAAACTCATTATGCACAGCAGAAAGCGGATGGTGGTCAGGAAGCAGTGTCGGCTGTACGCTAACTTCAATTTTGCTGCCGTCACGCTGTGCAATCCCGATCAGCTTCATCGTATAGCCAAGGCGTTTGCTGAAGCTGATGTCCTCGTCTGTAATTTGGGAGATTCCCTTTACTTTGACGTCATCGAGATCCACGTTCATCGAGAAGCCGAGGCGCGCCAATATCGCCATTTTTCTTGCGGCGTCAAGCCCTTCCACGTCTGAAGTCGGATCAGCTTCGGCAAAACCGAGATCCTGCGCTTCCTTGAGCACTTCCTCGTAAGGGCTTTTTTCTTTGATCATTTTTGTTAAGATAAAGTTCGTTGTTCCGTTCACGATCCCCATCATTTTTGTAATCCGGTCTGATGAGAGGCCTTCCTCTAACGTGCGCAGAATCGGAATCCCGCCGGCAACACTGGCTTCAAAGTAGATGTCACAGCCATTTTCCTTCGCTTCCGCAAGCAGCTCGGAGCCGTACACAGCCATTAAATCCTTGTTTGCTGTGACAACATGCTTTTTCGATCTGAGCGCGTCGACCAAATATTGTTTTGTCTGCTCCACTCCGCCAATTACCTCGATAACGACATCAACATCTGGATCATCGATGACATCATACACTTCTGTCGTGAGCACTTCCTTCGGGAAATCTACTTCTCTCTTTTTCTCTAGATCTTTTACAAGCACTTTTTTTATCGTAACCGGACAGCCGACTTGATGCATCAGCTTATCCTGATGGTCTTGAATAATTTTAACGACACCGCTTCCGACGGTACCTAAACCTAAAAGCCCTACACGAATCGCTTTCAAAAAAACTCCACCTTTCTTTTAATTGTCCTCTCAAAAAAGACAATTGTTAACTCAACACAGACATATAAGTTACAAACATTATATAAGCCCGCTCTTGTTTTGACAAGATAGCAATAGGCTGAATTTTACGAATGTAAACGCTTAACCAACTGATATGACAAGATTCTTTATTTTCTAATTATTTTTGTCAGATTTTCTCCTCATCCTCTGCTTCCTTTGCCGAGCCAGCTCACGCGGGGAACAAATGGCTTCTGCGCCCGCATATTCATGAATTCCTGTGCTGTATTGAGAAATTGTTCATAGCGTCCGCAATCATTCAGAATGAAGTCAAGCTGCTCTTCATAATAATGCTTTTCTGATTCTGATGACATGTAGTAGCTCTCCACGATTTCAAAATAATGAAGCGGAAAGAGCAGACGGCTGTACAGGAGACGTTTTGAAAACGAAGACAGCAGCGTGACTTTCTCGTATTCCTGTAAAAAGAGAAAGCCCTGCTGATTAAAATCTTGTCGGTGATGCAAAAACGTATGCCTCATATACTCAGCCAAATCGCGTGAAGCGTGGTCAAATACCCAATCCGCAGGAATCCTGATCAAAGATTCGGATGACCACGTATGTCTTTCCATCCGCTGGTGGCATATCGTTCCAGAATCAGCAGCTTGGGGTTTGTCATCCAGCTCAGTGTCCACTAAATATTGTATCGCGTTTTCTGACAGTCCTAAATAATATGGAAATGATTCGATCATTTTTTTATCGAATGGCTCGTGCGGAGGAGTCTGAACCTTTCGCTGCCAAAACACTTCCAGCTGATCAATGCGTTTTCCCCACAAATCTTTCCACTGGCCGATTCTTCCGGCTGCCTTCACTTCATACGGGTACCCTCTGCCTTTTCGGTGAAATTCCGCCAGTTCCGCTCCAATGGAGAACGCCCGGTTTGAATAAGGTGGTGCCGCTTTCAGCAGAGCGTACGTTTTTCCCTCATGTTCAAATGTCAGCTCACCTTGTTTTGTAAAGATAAAAATCGGAACGTATGGGTCACTTTGTTCTTGTAAATACTGACTCATGTAATAAAGCTCCGCCAGCTCTGTATCTGAGAATTGGGAAACGGGGACAATCAGAAAGAATGAATTCGGTGTCTGAAAGCATTGATATGTGTGCTGATACATGGAAAGCTGCCTGATGTGAATACCGTATTTTTCTTTTATTGTGCCTTTCATCATGATCACCTGCCTGTTGAATTAGGGCTCATCACATCGTAGTCATACACGTCCGGAATTATGAATACATATTTTAATCCGACGAAGACGCAAGAAAAAGTCGTAAACATCTCAAATATTTTGTATAAACTAGTAAAAAAGATTGGGTGAAACTGATGTCAGAAAACGAACAAATCAGCCAGATGGAAGCAAAAGCAAGAGCACGGATGAAGGAGCGCGGCGTTGAGGTGTCAGACATTGCCGAGCTAGTCTTTTTCCTGCAAAAAAAATATCATCCGGATTTACACATTGATGAATGCACGTTGAACGTCAATCGCGTTCTCGCAAAACGCGAGGTGCAAAACGCGATTTTAACGGGCATTGAATTGGATGTTCTTGCTGAGCAGAAAAAACTGTCTGAACCAGTGCAAACGATGCTGGAAACAGATGAAAGTTTATATGGAGTGGATGAAGTTCTGGCATTTTCCATAGTAAATATTTACGGATCAATCGGGTTTACGAACTACGGTTACATCGATAAAGAAAAACCCGGAATCCTTAAACATTTGAACGATAAATCAACCGGCGAATGCCATACCTTTCTAGATGACATCGTCGGAGCGATTTCCGCGGCGGCCTCAAGCAGGCTCGCACACCGCGCGCGGCACACAGAATAAGGGCACCCTTTTGGGGCGCCCTTTTTTAAATGTATGGAATCCATTCAGTCAGTGAGTCAATGGCGTGAGCCGGTTTTTCCATATCGTCTGTCATATGCTCTCTTTTTGTTACGCCTGTGTGCACAAGCAGTGTATCCATACCGGCGTTAATGCCGGCCATAATGTCCGTCGCGTAGTTGTCGCCGACCATGAGTGTTTCGGACACATCCGTTCCGAGAACGCGCATCGCCTGTTCCATAATGATTGATTCCGGCTTGCCGATAAATACCGGCTGTACGCCTGTGGATACGGTTAATACAGATGTCAGCGAACCGTTTCCAGGCAGGAGGCCTCTTTCGGTGGGGATCGCAATATCTCCGTTTGTGGATATAAAGCGGGCGCCATTTCTGATGGCCAGGCAGCCGACAGCAAATTTTTCGTATGTAATGGAACGGTCAATACCAACAACGACAAAATCCGCGTTTTCCCCGCCAAACGTCAGGCCGTTTTCTTCAATCGCCTGACGGATTCCTTCTTCCCCGATCACATACACAGACGCGTCTTTTTTCTGCTGGGCGATATGCTGGGCAGTCGCCATGCTGGTCGTGAAGACCTGCTCTTCCGTTGCAGGAATATCAAAAGACACGAGCTTGTCTGCCACCTGCTTCGGTGTGCGCGAAGAGTTGTTTGTCACGAAAAGATAAGGAACGCCGCGCGCTTTCAGCGTTCTGACAAATTCACACGCTTCCTCGATTTTTTCCGTGCCATTGTACATTGTTCCGTCTAAATCAATTAAATACCCTTTATATGTTTTCATGTCCAACACTCCTGTGGCTTTCCAGTTGTTATTTAAACGCGGAAACAGGGCCAAGCTCTGTTTCCAAGTAGCTTCTGATCCGTTTCGGGAAGGCTTGAAGAGCTGTCTGATGCGCCGTGATCAGCCTGTAAAGTTCGGCGCTGTCGGCGAGCAGGTACTGCTGAACCAATGTTTTGCGGTAGGCGATCAATTTCTTGAGCTCAGTTCCCTCTTTTTCCGTGACAACTTTTTCATCAACAAGTATGTCCATAATGTCATTATAGCTGCCCGGGTCCCGCATAATAAAACCGTCAATCATGTCATTGCCTGTATCCAGAATGCACTCGATTAACAGATGGCCTATACGCTCAAGCGCCAGTCTCTCGATTTCAGACTGCCAATCTCTTTGTGAGTTAAAAAGTGCCAGCTGGTGCTCAAAGAAACCGAGTGTTTGCTCGATCTTGTTTCTGTCAACAAAATACATGACAGCATCCCCTTTGTGTATGTTTATTTTCTGATCCGTTTCAAGACAAAATACGCACAGCCGAAATTGCAGTATTCGTAAATGTATTCATCTAGTGTGCTGATTTTCGTTTCGAAGGTTGCCTTTTGATTCTGGTCGTCAAAGAAGCCCTTGAGCCTGAGCTGACCGTATCCCCAGTCTCCCACAATATAATCGTATTTATTTAAAATATCGGAGTAGCGGGCTTTAAAAGCCTCTTCGTTGAAGCCATCTTTGAAATTGTGCACCAATTCAAATTCGGCATTTTGAATAAGAATCATGATCTCACCTCTTTTTCACTCATTCCTATCATAATTCATTGCCCCGTCCCCATCAATTGCTAAAGAATAAATCATGCGATTTGGCTACCCTACATATGAGGAGGGATTTATATATGAAACGAACTGCTGTCAGCCTCTGCCTGTTGACTGGGCTTTTATCCGGGTGCGGAGGCGCAGGATTTAATAATGCCAAGCAAAACGCCCAAAATCAGACGCAGAATCAAACCAGACCCATTCATGTGTCTGACCGCAACAAGGCTTTTAACCGGCATGATAAGAACGAACAATTTGGCTATGTCCGCTATCAAAAAGAACAATTCGACGGCGAACAGCAGCAAGTACCGGTGATGAACCGGGAAGAAACCGCTCACATGATATCAAGTTTAACGGTTCAGCTCCCCCATATTCAAGAGGCTGCAACGCTGGTGACCGATCAAGAAGCGCTTGTCGTATACAAAACCGATTCCAAAAACCGCGAGCTGACGGCCGATCAGGTGAAAAAAACAGCCGCTTCAGTGATTCCGCGATACTATCATGTGTATATTTCCGATAACCCAAACCATATACAGTCCATCGAAAATGACAGCCATCTCGGCTCCGGTTCCAGAAATATCAGAGAGAACATGTCGAGGACGATTGAAGATATGAAAACCTCTCCGCAAGGAAGCCCTGTCTCAGAGAATGAAAATGCCAACGGAGAAACCCGCCAGGACATGAAAATCAATAGGAACGACAAAAACGCCAGATGATCTGGCGTTTTGGCATTATGCTTGTGCTTGGCGCTTTTTAGATGCTTCGTTCACCTGTTCATCCGCATGGTAAGATGAACGGACAAGCGGACCGGCTTCACAGTGGCTGAAGCCTTTTTGCATCGCGATTTCCTTTAATTCTGCAAATTCGTCAGGGTGATAGTATTTTTGGACTTTCAAGTGTTTCTTCGTCGGCTGCAGATATTGGCCGATTGCCATAATATCCACGTTGTTTGCCAAGAGGTCGTCCATAACTTCAATAATTTCCTCTTTCGTTTCACCGAGTCCGATCATGATGCTTGATTTTGTCGGAATATCAGGCTGCATTTCTTTCGCACGGCGCAAAAATTCCAGCGAACGGTCGTACGTCGCGCGCGCGCGGATTCTTGGCGTCAGGCGGCGAACCGTTTCGATATTGTGATTCAGGATGTCTGGGCGTGTATCCATCAAGGTTTTCAGGTTATCGTAGTTTCCGCCCATATCAGACGGGAGCACCTCAATTGTCGTGAACGGGCTTTTTCTGCGGATCGCACGGACCGTTTCCGCGAAAATGCCAGCTCCGCCGTCTTTCTGGTCGTCACGCGCAACAGCCGTAATGACCGCGTGTTTCAGATTCATAAGGGCGACAGAATCCGCCACGCGTTCCGGCTCTTGCAGATCAAGCTCAGTTGGAAGGCCCGTTTTGACAGCACAAAAACGGCATGCTCTTGTACAAACAGAACCTAAAATCATAAATGTCGCTGTACGTCTGACCGCCCAGCATTCATGAATATTCGGACACTTAGCTTCTTCGCATACGGTATGCAGGTTGTTTTCCCGCATGAGTTTTTTGAGCCCTGTATAGTTTTCATTTGTATTTAATTTGATTTTGAGCCATTCGGGCTTTCTGAGGTGTTCGTCTTTCTTTGCCAATTCCCATCATCTCCAATATCCAATATACTCAAATTTCTGGCACGAAACATTCTGAAAACGAGAAAGGTGCAGGTTTTTTTTCTGCAGCATAAATCATGTTTTTCTAACTAAAGAAAGTCTTTTCTTTAGACACTTTAACATAGGAAAAATTTCTCGACAAGGGAAGATGATTACTGACATTTTTAAGCCGGCTTGCCGCAAACTATGTGTATTCAATATGAAAGGAGATTATTTTTGTGAAAGTTTTGTTATCCGCTCTTCTTCTCCTTTTGTTTGCGTTTGAGCCTTCTGCGTTTGGAAAAAAGCTTTCTGATCCAGTACTGTCGAAACGGATGGAATTATATCATAAAGTCGAGGCTGTGACGCAGATTCCTTGGTATGCGCTCGCCGCAGTAGATCAATACGAGGAAAATGTGCGAAGCAACCGAAAAGACCTGCCTGACAAAGCGGGAATCATCAGCATCTATATACCCGATGAAATCTGGAGCGGACCTGAAAACCCGAATCCGAAAGACGATGCGCCGTTAAGCATTAAAGTGTTTGACGGAATCGGTATGGATGGTGACGGTGACGGGAAAGCCGAGGTCAGCAATGATGACGATATTTTGTATACATTCAGCCAATACTTGCTGTCGTATGGCACAGATGAAGACAACATCCGCATCGGGCTTTGGAATTATTACCGCCGGGATCAGACAGTAGGGATCATCTCTGAATTCATGAAGCTGTTTAAAACTTACGGCCATATTGATCTGGACGAGCATGCGTTTCCGCTTCCGATCAGAACCGATTACAGCTATCGCAGTACGTGGGGAGATGCACGGGGCTTCGGAGGGAGACGGATTCATGAAGGCACGGATATTTTTGCCCGTTACGGCCTTCCGGTCAGATCCACCTGTTACGGCGTAGTTGAAATGAAGGGCTGGAACCGCTTCGGCGGATGGAGAATCGGCATCAGAGACATTAACAATACGTATCATTATTTTGCCCATCTTAATGGATTTGCCAAAGGGATAAAAGCAGGGCAAATCGTTGAGCCCGGCCAAGTGATCGGGTCAGTCGGCAGCTCAGGATACGGCCCGCCGGGAACCGCCGGGAAGTTCCCGCCGCACCTTCACTACGGCATGTATAAAGATAACGGAAAAACCGAATGGTCGTTTGATCCATACCCGCATTTGAGAGCGTGGGAGCGTTATGAGTACAAAAAAAAGAAATAACGAAAAGCCGCCTCTAAAACAGGCGGCTTATTGACTGCCTTTTTCACTTTTCGAATCGGCACCGTCCTCTTCTTTGCTGCTTGGAAGCTGGACAGAAGGGGTGACACCTGAGCCGCCGCTTCCGTTATAAAACTGCGGCACTTCGCCCTGCACTGCTTTAATCGATACAGGAACGTTATTTGTGATGACAGCGGTTTTGCTTGCAAACGGAATGATAACCTTCACTTTAATTTCGACAAAGATGCTGATATCAATAAGTGCATTATTAATGCCATACGGCTTGATTTTGGTTTTGACATCTGTAAAAGCGTCACCGATTAAATTGAACCGGACCGGTATTTTTGGTCCCAGGTTTCCAAGGAGACTGTTGCCTGTTACCTGTCCCAGCGGAATGTTGATCATTATATTCTCACTGGCCCCGCTGTGCCCGGTGTGGGTTTCCATCTCTTTCAAATGAGCCTGAAGCTGCTTTGTCACTTTTGTTTTCACACTGTTTATAACCTGTGTATTAAAATCGATTGTCGTTAATTTTCCATTTTCATCAGAATTCATTTGAAACATATCTTTCATATTTTCACTGTCAGACATATAATCCTCAATTGAATCCTGAATCACCTCTGTCGCTATACGCTTCGTTTCCATCTCGCCGATACTCATTAAAACAGGTTTAATCGAGCCATTGATCATCCAGAGGCTGACTGTTGTCGAAAGGATAAAAAAGGCAACCGACAAGAGCAGCACGTACCGGAAAGGCAAAGGTCCTCTCTTGCGAAAAGGGCCGCGATATCTTGGCAAGAAAATCCCCCCTTACATATCACAATGTATGCTTGTAAGAGGGGACATAGTAATAGCCGGGCCAAATTATTTTATTTCACCATTTTTAAAAGCGCTTCTCTGCCGCTCATGCCGGCATGGATGCCGAGATCTTCCGCGGCGTACGTGACGGATTCTAAAGGTGCGTCTAACAGCTGGTCAATGGTGCGTACCCCAACTGCGCGCCCCGCCACAATGCCCCGCTCCTTTAATTTTTCATTCAGCAGCGCCACATCAAGCGCCCCGCACATAATGTATCCATGATCATTATTGACCGCCATAAAATTTGTTTTTGGAAGCTTCACTGTCACAGCTGTAAAAGGCTGTCCTTCTATCATGATTGGTGTCAGATTTACCACGTCAACCTCTCCCTTCATTCATCACTTTATGATGAAGGGCAGAGCTTGTTGTGGGCTGACCTCCTTATTGCGCGAGCTTCCATGCGAGCAGATCCCGCAAAAACTCCGGCATAAAATATTCTTTTTCTGCGGCGTCGCGGATGATCGGGAACAGTCTGCCGAGCGTAAACATGTCAAGCACGGCAACGGAGTATTGTTTATGTTTATCAATCTCTTCCCCGTTCAGCGTGACGCGTGTGACATGCGTGATCCCGTCATCCAGCCGTTTCGTTTCTACATCAACACCCGCGTACACCATTTTCCCCATTACTTCTCCGCGGAAGCCGAGCCCTTTGATCCGGAGCTGCTCCATTTGTTCGGAAGCGGCATGGACAATGGTCTCTTTCAGTTCTTCTCCCGTCAGCCGGACAGCCACCGGGTTGATCGGATGGGGACAGATGCGGTGCAGATCCAGCTTCGTCACAGGGCCCGCTCTCAGCGGACCGAGAATGACACCGGAGTTCACCATACTCATGTCCGTCCCGCACCATTCCTTTAGCGCGAATGCCAAAAGCAAAGGCAGCTCTGATTCTTCAAACCACTTCACCTCAGCATCTTGCGCAAGCTCCGCAACGACATCGGACAGCTTATCTTCGGCTTCACGTTCTTTTTCATGAAGAAACGCTTTTGTTTCTTCGGATTCTCCTGTCCATTCCGCCATGTTCTGCACAGACGCTGTTTTGCTGATGATGCTTCGCTGTACGCTGTCGACTGTGATTTCTACACAGCCGACATAATGCCCGTATTTCTCGGCGCTGGCAAGCAATACGCCGTTTACCACTTGTCCATCTTCAAGCAAATGATGGGTGTGCGATTCGAGGATCACATCAATCTCAGGGATCGCTTCAGCCATTGCCTGATCATCAAGAATGCCTAAATGCGACAGCAGAACGATGATGTCAGCCTGCCCTTTCACTTCCTGAATGGTTTCCTTTACGCTTTCAAGGGCATCGGTTACTGTCCATCCCAGCTTGTCATAGACAGGATAATACGGCACAGTTACGCCTAAGATAGCAATGGACATACCGTTTTTCAATGATTTGAAATGGTAAGGAACCGCCCAGGATGGACGGTTTCCGTTTTTGTCATACAGATTGGAGACGATAACGGGAAATTCAGCATGATGATATAAGGCAGCGAGCTCTTCATGCGGAAGCGTGATCCCTTCGTTATTGCCGATCGTCGCTCCATCAATATGTAGACGGTTTAAGAGATCGACATTCGCTTTTCCGAAAGTCGCCTCTGTCACGAAATGAAAACGATCAAGATGATCGCCAAGATCAAAAACGAGCGTCTCTCCGCTGTCTGATTGACGCTCTTTTCTTTTCTGCTCGATATAATCTACAATTTTCGGCCAGTTTTCAAAATGGCTGTGCAAATCATTGGTATGATATAAGCGGAGCTTCTCTTTCATATTATCTCTCCCTAATCGTTCAGCTGAAAATGCCTTCATAAATGAGCTGGCAGCCGATCAAAATCAACACGATCCGCATGATCATCACGATCGTTTTCGTCTTCATTTTTCTGTTGATGGCGGCGCCAAGCTTTCCGCCGATCCAAGCGCCGGGCACAAGCGCGAGGGCGTACAGCCAATTGACGTGCCCGGAAATAATATGTGAAACAGACCCTGTCATTGAGGACAGGAATATAATAAACATGGACGTTGCCACCGCAACCTTCGGCGGAAACAGGAATAACAGCATCATCGCCGGAACCATGAGCGATCCGCCGCCTATTCCGAAAAGCCCGCCTAAAAAGCCGACAACAAAAGCAATCGCAATGCCGACAGGGGCCTGATATGAATACGTATAAGGCTCACCAGCCTCATCCTGAAATGTCCGAATAATTCCTTTATGAGCTTTGTTGACCGGCCGGGCTTTCGCTTTCAGCATTAAGGTTAATGAAATAAGAATCATAAAAATGCCAAACCAAATGGAAAACGAGTTTGAATTGAACAGCTTTGACACGTAAGCCCCGAGAATACTGCCGGGCCCTGAACCGATAAAAAATATGAGCCCGCTTTTATAATCAACGGTTTTATATTTAATATAAGCCAAAGTTGAAGAAAGACCCGTAAAAATAATGACCAAAAGCGAAGTTCCAATCGCAACCTGTGGCGTCACATCTTGATACAGCGGCGTCACTGTGCTCAAAAACATCAGAGACGGAACGATGACAATTCCGCCGCCAAGCCCAATCAGGCTTCCTACCGTACCTGCAACTAATCCCAGTACGGCCAAAATCACAAACGACATCAAACAAAACCTCTTTTCTAAAATAAATCGAGCTGTCTCGGAGCAAGTCCGCTATACTCGATATCAAGCAGTTCAAGCATCTGCTTGCCGTTATCCGCGGCGTCTCCGCCGGAATTGTTATTGAACAGGACAAAAACATCCTTACATTGCTGCTGTAATTCATTCAGGTGGTTTTTCCAATCCGCAAGCTCCTGTTGATTGTAGCGGTATAAGTACCTGACCTCCCGCCAGTTTTTCCCGCCATCAGGCTTCATCCAGCCCTGCTTGTTGCGCCCGTGAAACCTGACAAGCGTTTTGTTTTCATCGGTCGCGCGCAGCACAGTCGGCACGCTGCCTTCTCCGATTTGCGGTTCATCACAGACACTGTGAATCCAGCCTTCCGCTTTCATAAATGAAAGCGTCTGCTCATAAAATGGCGGCGAGAACCAGGAGCGGTTTCTGAATTCAAGCGCGCATGGGATATCGCCCATTTGGTGCTTGCACCATCTCAAATAAGCGACATTCTCCTTCTTGCAGTCAAACCACGGCGGAAATTGAAACAGCACCATGGCGAGCTTATTGCTATGTAAATATGGCGTTAAAGACACCTTAAACGCGTCAAACATCTCCTCTTTTGAGTCAAAGGGAATGTCGCCGCGCTGATGCCCCGTCATGCCCTGATACGCTTTCACGATAAATTGGAAGGTTTCCGGCGTTTCCTTCACCCACTTTTCATTATTTCGCGCCGGCTGAATCGCGTAAAAGCTCGCGTCTAATTCAACGATCGGAAAATGGGAGGAATAGGCCTGCAATTTTTTCTGGCTGGCCGTTTTCGGCGGATAGATGCTGTCATGATCCCCCCATCCCGTCAGTCCGATATAAATCACAATCATTCACCTCTCTTCCAGTTTATCACACGTGTTTTCAGGTTTCCTCGGAAATGCTATTCATGGCGCGGGAAAACGCTGAACAAAGATGCTGATATTGTTCCTCATTCGTATCTAAAAACGCCTCTTCCCTTGAGGAAGGAATATGCTGATAGTCAATAGGCGCCTGAAACTGTTCACTCGTAAAATCGTACATCACGCCATTGATGCTGTTATAAAAATGCCAGCTCTCACCGACTTTTGTTTTATAAATGGCGCCGCCGAATTGATCCTGTATCACCAAAGCCGCCACACCGCATTGGCCGGACGACGGGCATTCTTCCGTCCATTTAGAGCTCGTATGACGCGACCATGATTGCTTGAGTATGTATTTGATATGTTCCATTGCCTCCGCCTCCTTCAAAAAAGATACCACGTTGATTGCATTTTAAAAACTGATAGGTGCTTATGTATGATAAATTAGTGGTAATGAATGACATTCCGGAGGCGAATCATGAAAATCAACCTGCTTACGATCGGGACGAGGGGCGATGTACAGCCTTTTATCGCATTGGGAAAAGAATTATCAAGACGCGGTCATCATGTGACAATTTGCACTGAAGACGCGTTCAAAGATCTAGCGGAGAAAAACAGGCTCTCCTTTTCAGCCATCAGAGCCAATTACGCAGATTTGACGCAATCAGAAGAAGGGAAAAACATGCTGAAAGGAAATCCAATATCAATCGTCAGACAACTGAAAACCGTCATTTACCCAATGATGGAACAAATGTTAGACGATATTTGGGCGGTCTCTCAAGATGCCGATGCAATCATTTATCACCCTAAAGTATTTGGCGGTTATGATCTTGCCGAAGCCCTGCACATCCCTGCCTTTATTGCTCACCCCGTTCCTGTTATAGCTCCCACCCGCCATTTTGCAAATCCTGTCTTGCCATTTGCCATGCGGAGCGGAACGCTTAACAGGGCCAGTTTTAAAATCAATCGATTATTAACCGCATCATTTTTTTCGCTGGTTAACAAGTGGAGACATGAGACACTCGGCCTGTCTGGTAAACGTTCTGTTTTTAAGGATGATTCCGTACTGAATGGAAAGCATATTCCTGTTCTGTATGGATGCAGCCCTTCCATCATTCCCTTTGACCAACAATGGGAAGGTCATGTTTCAATGAAAGGATTCTGGTTTTTAGACGAAGATGCCTGGACCCCTCCACCTGAGCTGTTGCATTTTTTAGAAGCGGGGCCGCCTCCTTTTACCGTTAGTTTTAGCAGTATGCCATTACGAAACCCGGATCACATACTGAACATGCTTCAGCAAGCATTCAAAGAAACCGGACAGCGCGCCATTTTGCTGACGGGCTGGAGCGGGATCAAACGGACAACAGATTCACCTCATATTTTCACAGCCGGGTCCATGCCTCACAGCTGGATTTTTCCTCAATCACGAGCAGTCATTCATCATGGTGGCGCCGGGACTACGGCCGCGGCATTGAAGGCTGGCAAACCAATGATAATATGCCCATTCTCTGGGGATCAGCCTTTTTGGGCAAGAAAAATGCGAGACATCGGAGTGGCTGCTGCCCCTCTGAAAGAAAAAAAGATGTCAGTTGAAGCCTTCGTTTCCAGAATCCACGAACTGGTCTCCAACCATACGTATTCTCAACGGGCTTCTGAAGCTGCAGCTCTTATTGATCAAGAAGATGGAGTAAAGCATACTGCGGATTTTATTGAAGAAAAACTAGAGGAAAAAACCCCGGCAACATAAAATCTGCCGGGGTTTTTTACGATGGAACGACCAGCGCTCCGTCAATTGCTCTTTCTGCTTTGTTCCTGCCGCTGTACACGCACCGGCCTTTACTGTATGTGGCCGAAATGAGGCAGGGAAATGTATGTCCTTCGTAAAGGCTTAGCTTATGCTTTGCAAACATCGATTCTCTCGTGACAGTGTACGGCTCCATGCCGACGAGGACAAAATCCGCATCACATCCCTCTTCAAGCCGCCCTTTTTGCTGCAGGCCGAATCGTCTCGCAGGGGCCGCCGCTGTCCATTCAGCGATGGTTTCAAATGGAATCTGATGTTCAAGCGCCAGTTCCAGCATTCCTAATAAAGTGAACTGCCCGCCGCTGATTCCGCCCCATGATAAAAATAAATTATCCTCCCGCTTTAAGGACGGACGGCAAGGAGAATGGTCAGAGGAGACCATGTCAATATGCCCCGCAATGAGCGCCTTGATCAGCGCCTCCTTTGATTGCGGTGAACGGAGCGGGGGCGCGCATTTTGCGACAGAGCCCTTTTCACATAAATCATCGTGGCTGAACAAGAGATAATGCGGGCATGTTTCGACCGAAACATCAAGGCCTTCCTGTTTCGCCTCCCTGATCAGCCGAACCGCTTTCGCCGTGCTGATATGGACAAAATGAACCGGACACCCCGTCGCCTTCGCATACTGTATCGTGCGATACACCGCTTCAGCTTCGGCTTCCTCCGGGCGGGAGGCGGCGTACGCATCCGCATCCACCTTTCCTTTATTAGCCAAAACCATCTGCAAATAGCTTGTGATCGCGTCACTCTCCGCGTGAAGAGCGAGGATTTTTCCTGCAGCTGCGATTTCTGTCATGCCTTTGAGCAATGTCCGTTCATCAACAGAGGTGAACTCGTCTGTGCCTGATTTGGATAAAAACGCTTTAAACCCGATCGCTCCCGCCTCAGCCATTGGGCGGATGTCCTCGATATGGCCGGGGACGAGGCCGCCCCATAGCGCAAAATCCACGGCTGATTTTTGCCTGCCGAGTTCAGCTTTTGCGAGAAGATGTTCTGCCGTCACGGTTGATGGAATGCAATTGAGCGGCATATCAAAATAAGTGGTGCAGCCGCCTGCTGCCATCATCTGCGAGCCTGTTTCAATCCCCTCCCAGTCCTCTCTGCCCGGTTCATTGAAATGAACATGGCAGTCTACCGCACCCGGAAACACATATTGTCCGCTCGCCTGTACAACAGCTGCCCCGCCTGCTTCAATGGCAGATCCAATCTCAGCAATGACACCGTTTCGAACTGCAATATCAGCTTTTTTAACGCCACTTGGCGTAACTGCTTTCGCACCTTTTATCACCATATCGTAATTCATACTGATCCCCCCATGTAAGGATGACGATTTTTCATGTCAGTTTATGTAACACAATCCGTTCTATTTTGAATAGTTTACTGCTACTATGATCGTATTACATCAGCAAAACCGCTAGAATTCCTATTGAAAATTATTCATCTTAACTAATGTTTTTTATAGAAAAGGAGAATGCGCTATGAATATTTTAGATGTGATGAAAATACCGGCTTATGAAAACGCCCATTTAATCGCGGGAAAAGCAGGAGGAGAAAGAGAGGTTCAGCATGTCAATATGATGGACGCTCCGGATATCGCAGACTTTCTGCATAAAAATGAATTGCTCGTCACCACCGCGTATCACCTGAAAGATCATCCGCACCAGTTATCTAAACTGATTCAGCAAATGGCAAAACGCGGCTGCGCGGGCCTCGGCATTAAAACAAAACGCTACCTGGAGGATATCCCGAAGGAAATTATCGAGCTGGCCGATTCATACGCGTTCCCGATTATTGAGCTTCCCGAACACATCCGCCTCGGGGATATTGTGAATGCGACACTCAGCCACATTCTTGATATGCGTTCTAACGAGCTGCGGCAAGCCATTTACGCGCACAAAAAATTCACAAACCACATTATGAGCGGCAAAGGGCTGCAATCTCTCCTCAAAAAGGTGTCAGACCTCCTTCAGCTTCCCGTGCTGCTGCTTGACCAGCATGCTAAAATGCTGTCTGCGTCCCATCAGATTTCATTTGAAACCGAAAAGCTGAAAGGAACCCTGAATACCATATCAGGGCCGTTTTTCACTTGTTTCTCTGCGATCTCGGATCAGAAAACCTATTCTGTCCTTCCTATTTATAATCACGAAAAAAACTGCGGCTACCTGCTGATACTTGACATGGTGCAGGCCGGCGACAAAGGATTGGTTCTCACGATTGAACAAGCGGCCAACGTGATTTCTTTTGAACTGCTGAAGGAAAATGCGCTGAAGCAATACGGGCGACGGGCGCGCAATGAGTTTTTCAGCAATTTTATTGAACGGTCATTTTCTTCAGACGAGGAAATCAAAAACCGGGCGAAGGAATTTAAGCTGCGCTGGGATCAAAAATATATGTGCATCGCCGGAAAACTCGACCGAAATGACGAATCGATCAGCTTTACAGAAAATCAGCTCGCCTCCGACAGCGTATTCGAGTTTCTTGAAGGCGAATTATCGGCCTTCCCGTTTCCGCCCCATCTCTTTATTAAAGGAAATGTCGGCATTATTCTGATCGAAGCGACAGACAGCTGGAGTGAAATGCACGCCTCAGTGATCAGCTTTTTAGAGCAGTTCCAAACACAAGTCAAAGCTCAATTTAAACGGACTGTGTCCTTTGGCATCAGCAATATATGCCAAAAGCTCAGTGATATTCCCGACGCTTTCACAGAGGCATCTGACGCCCTGCAATCAGGGCATTTGTCAAGAAGCACGGCGTTTATTCAGGTGTATCACGCCAAAGATGTGCCTGAGCTTCTTCGCCTGCTCCCGGTTGAGGATTTGAAGAAATTTTATCACTCGACACTTCAAAGCCTCGCTGAAAAACAGCAGGAGGATCAAAGCCTGCTTCATACGCTGTCCGTCTATTTAGAGACACACTGCCAAATTTCCGAGACGGCAAAGCGTTTGTACGTTCATCGGAATACGGTCATCTACCGCCTTGAAAAATGTGAGGAACTGCTGGGCAAAAGCTTAAAAGACCCTGACACGACGATGCGTTTGCGGCTTGCCTTGCGGATGCAGCGGCTGATCAGCTAACACCCGTCATATTTTCTTACAAACGAAATCGTTTTTCGTTACTTTGAGCAATAATACCTGCCTTTTTCAGCTACTGTATCCAATGACAGCCGACAATCGGCACGCTATCATGTTACTAAAGTTCACATATAAAAGGAGGGACTATGGTGAAACAAAAATCGTTTGCGGTTTTTTCTCTTGGCCTGCAGCATGTGCTGGCCATGTATGCAGGTGCGATTATGGCGCCCATGCTTGTCGGCAGGGCGCTGAACTTAACAACAGAACAACTGTCTTACCTGTTGGCGATTGACCTGTTAACGTGCGGCGCCGCGACGCTTTTGCAAACCTTGCGCGGCGCATACATCGGCATCGGGCTTCCCGTCATGCTCGGCAGTCTGGTAAGTATGTGATGGAGTTCCATGCACGTGATTATTTTGCGAGTCAAAAAGTGAGCATGGCAGACCAGCCGTTTTTAACCATTGTCACCGTCCGATTTCAACTTGCAGATCCAGACGCTGATTATCACATCCCGCTTTTGCTGTCGCCGTTTGGTTATCAGGTGTATAAGGGGAGTTAGAGAAGGAAGTCCGCCGATGAGGCGGGCTTCTATATGAACTTTATAAACTTTTCACGTTTGATTACGGTCAAGTGAAACAACAGCAAAAATAATGATTACGCCTTTTTTAAATTCATACAGGCATTCTCCTCTTTGAATTTGTTTTTGCGTTTCAATCATTGTTTGATGACACTTTTTTCACTTGGCAACACACACAGCTAAATCGAAAGAGATGTATTCACTGCTGTTTGAGCATGGATAAAAGCCGTATCAAATAATGGCACTTCAGAATCCTCTGCCTTTACTAATAAACCAATTTCAGTGCATCCGAGAATAATCCCTTCTGCTCCCCGATCCACCAAATGATTAATCATCTTCTTATACATGTTTCTGGACGACTGTTTGATTTCACCCAAACATAGTTCCTGATAAATAATATGATTGATTAATTCTCTTTCCTCATCACTGGGCACAATGACATTGATATCGTGAGACTCAATACGTGATCTATAAAAATCTTGTTCCATCGTATACTTAGTACCAAGTAATCCTACCGAACGAATACCTTGTCTAGTGATTTGATCGGCAGTTGCATCTGCAATATGTAAAATAGGGATAGTGATCATTTCTTGGATGTAGCCAATTACTTTATGCATGGTATTTGTACATATTACTATAAAATCTGCACCGGCTTTTTCTAATGATCTCGCAGCTTCCCCTAAAGCTGCACCGGCTTGATCCCAAGCCCCTTCGGCCTGATAGTGTTCAATCTCCTTAAAATCAACACTGTATAAAAGGCATTTCGCCGAATGCAGTCCCCCTAATTTCTTTTTTATTTCCTCATTAATGATTCGATAATACTCGGCTGAAGATTCCCAACTCATCCCGCCAATAAGACCAATGGTTTTCATATAACCACCCCTGATAAAATTTTCAGAATATAATTAGTCATTCTAAAGTATAGGTTAATCTGATACAATCATTAATTTTTCAGGCGAATGGCCTGCGAGAAAAAGCAGACAGATGCGGAATTTCCTCAAACAAATGCTTTGAGGGCAATAGCTGCATGTTTAATAGTTATTGATTATGCGTTCTCTCTTACACCTTTAGACAAAATATTCATTTTCTCTTTTTTAGACTTAAATCTATGTCGAAAATGATCGTTTGACATATCTTATACTATCCTCACTAAGGAGGTGGCAATATGGGTTACTCAAACGGATATGGCAGCTCCTTCGCTTTGATCGTGGTGCTATTCATTTTGTTAATCATTGTTGGAACTTCTTTCTTCGGTGGTTATTAAGTGTAACTTTGCCTAACTCCTCCGTGTGTGAGCACCTCCTGTACGACAGACGCCATAAGAAGTTTTTATGGCGTTTTTGCTATGTAATTACGACTCACACCTGAGAACGTTTCTGAACTGAGGAAATATGTATTAAATTCAATTGTGTTTAGACATAAAAAAGACCCTCCGTTTTAGAAGGGATTATAGGAATCATCATTTTTCAGGTTTGAAGACGATCTGAGGCAATATGAAATGTGTTTTGAGTTTGATTTTCTGTTAAGTTGGACCCGAAACCACATACTAAAACAAGTGACAAACCCAGGATAAGGCATACCTTCTTTTTAAAAGTCATACAGGCATTCTCCCCTTTGAATTTGTGTTTGAGTCTCAAGCATTTTCTGGTGATATACATAGGATGTTTCAAATTCTTTTGAGTTTGCGTAAGCAGCCGCAGTCTCACAGGCAATGTCTTCAACATACGGATAGTTCTTATTCTTTTCTAAGTACTCTATGGTTTGATTCACTCCATGTTGATCTACTGCATCGACATAAAGAGCTTTTAAATATCCCTGTAATTTCGCAAATAGTTCATCGCCTTGATAAATAGCTGCCGACAACCCTTTCTTACTTATTTGGATGGCTTCATTCATTTTTCCTTGTTTGAAAAGAATCTTTGCATAAGAAAATAAAGAATGTGGCAAGTTTGTGAGCTTTTCTTTTTCTGTCATCTCCACTGCTTGCTTGATGAATACTTCCGCCTGCTCGTAATCGCCACTGTCCGCAAAATTCGTGCCTAAATTATATAGTGCAGAACTAATCAACCTTTTGTTATTCAATTCCCTAGATAACTCTAATGCCTTTTCAAGATGCGGCTGACTTTTCTCATAACGTTTAAAATCAATATAATTCCCTGAGATAACAAACATACACTGAACTTTTCGCACCTTGTAAAGTTCATATTGATTATAAATATCCAACGCTTGTTTAACGTGATGCATAGACACATGACTTTGCTTCATACCATAATATGCTTCAGCTAACTTAAAATGAAACTCTGCCCTTTCGATTTCATCAGGAACATGTATAAGCTGCTTCTCCGCTTCTCTATAATAGTAAATAGCTTTCATGTATTGTTTTTTATCAAACTCGTACATTCCTCGGAAAAACAAAGAATAATACGACAACAGGCCAGATATGCCTTTATTTGAAACCTCAATTTTTTCAAGAAGTTCGTCAATAGTTGGTCTTATACGTGTTGTCACGGGTTCCAAATAATCTAGCATGAGTTGATGCCGAAATTTCATAAGAGAGAAGTAAATAAGCAAATACTCATTTTCTTCCATCTGATTGATCTCCTGCTCCACCTCAGCCTTTAAAATCTCTGCATCCGGGACACTAAATTGACGTATCATTTTATACCATTCATTGATCTTTACGCCAACTTCTGACGATGATAAAACCGGATTCACAAGACCCCTCCTTATATACTCTCTTATGTAATATTCTAACATTTCCAAAAATATGTATGACCGCAAAAAAACCGCAAACTTTTTTCTTGTGGTTTTAACTTTTTTCTCTATTAAAAAAATCATCAAACCTCTTGTTTTTTATTCGCAATATCTTAAAGCGCAAGACATAAAATTTTAGGAGGACTTGTGATAGTAAATGACTTATCAATATTATTCACTTTTATGCTTGATACGTATCAAAATTGGATGCCTATGGTCTCAGCGATCAAGTCTAAACAAAAGGTAATCAAATCAACAAAATATGAAAACCCCCTCTCATTTAGATGAATGGAGATGATTCACTATGCGGACGTCTCACATACCCGTCTTTATTTTGCCCTTTTATCCAAACTAGAAACAGATGTATATAAATAATGTTTACTTACTCTTGATTTTTAAATCGTAGTTGATAGACCTTCTCCAATAACAACACCGTACTTTAATCGATAACAGGCAGCTGCAGAAGCTTTAGAAGTTTCTTGCGTACAGCTCATCACTTTACACAGTAAATGGTAGGGCTACAAAATGCCATTCATCCCATGCCTTTGTGATTTTCCTGTAGGAAATTACTTTCGTTGGCTTTGGACTACTTACTTTGATACGGTCGCTTAGGTTTATTACTCCAGTATTCCAGTAGATTTTAAAGGTTGTTGTACCTACTGCAACAGGGTACGTACCCATAGTGCTGAATTCATCTTCAGTCTTTCCGGAATAATGCCCATCGTTCCAACATACTTTCCATTATCGTCATAATTTTTTTGCTCCTGAGGTTTAGTCGAATCCATGTAAAATGCGACTTCTTTCTCAGGTAAAACCGGTTGCTATGGCATTTCCGCAGCCTTTGATGTATTTTCAAATGTTGTTGACAAAACGAGAGCTAAAACCGTGGTGATAACGACTGTCACAAACTTTTTCATGCTACCCCTCCTATCAAACTCTTTGCAACAATGCGACAATCTATATTTAGTCTCTGGAAAGAAACATGAATAATGACACTTTAATCTACATCTACTTATAGATTACATAGGAGAAAGCCTAGAAAAGAAAGGTTGATGGGTTTGAACTTATATTTAGTAACAGCCCTTGTAATATCAATATTATTAAACGTAATTTTATGTATTCAGCTAGGAAAGTTCAGAACAAGTCGAATTTCCAAATGGAGAGAAGGTATGGGAATTAACACTCCATTCGCTGCATTAGTTTGGGCTTTCCTTGCTATAACAATTGTTTTGAGTCTTATAGGTTTATTGGCTGGTGTTAGTGATTTATAAAAGGAGGAACTAAAATGGAAATGTTTCTAACTTGGATCACAACGATTATACCTTTTATCTTTTTGTTTATTGGAGTTAGCGTTATTTGGTGGGTAGTGCGGTATTTATTCACGATTAGAAAAAATTCTTTCAAGAAGATTGAACAAAACAATGAAATCATCAGTCTTCTAAAGAACAGGTGAATAGACTCACTGCATATGAATAAAAAAGCCTTCCCTCATGAGAGACCAAAATGGCTAAGAAACTTTCCATGCAAACATTCTTTTTATCATCGAGCACAAACCGTTTTTGGCAGTCATCTTTTAAGAAATGCTTAATATGTCCAGTTATCTTCTCCGACCGGGTTTGTTGATAGAATCATATGGAGCGGCAATGATGCGAGACGCAGACGTCCAAGAAGCTCCTTGAACCCCTCATACTTTACCTCAGAACATTCTTCAACCCATATCAGTGAAACGTTATTGATTGATTTCAGCTTGGCTGGCTTATCCAGCCATGATCCGACCTCCATTTGGAAAGCGGATCTGCATTGGTGAAGAAACGCACCTAACAATATGATAGATCTCAAGGTCATTGATAATTTCATCAAGAGTGAAAAAGTAGAGTCCCTGTGCGTGTCGTATACTTCCCTCACGACAAGAACGCCCCGCTTCTCTTCCAGTAATTTAAGAACATCTTGAGCGTCACATGATAACTCTTCGAGGATCCATAACCGGACGACTAGAAACTGAAATTTTTGATTCCAATCAAAAAGAAAATCCTCAAAGTGTGGATTTTCTTCCTTGTTAATTATTTACCCTCTTCCTTACGCTTAAGCTCAATAGTAATGTAAACAGAATTATCAACCGGGCGAGCTGTGAGCCTTTCAAGTTCTGCTTGCTTCGTCTCATTTGTAAGATAAATGCCGTGCAGCTTTAATTCGTGTTCATCCATTGATCGAGTCATATCATGTTTCTGTCGGATGGCTTTTAGGCGCTTCTCAGTAACGCGCGTCATCGCTTCCTCTAATCGCAGAATCTTATCTATGCTCGGTTCAGATACTTCTTCGACTTCTGTGACCACTAGACGCTCATTTAAAAGTGCCTGGTGCTTCACTTCCCCTGTTTTCTGGTCCTTGGTCGGCACAATGTCTTTTACCTTACGCAATTGCTGAAGAACTCGGCGTTGTGTTTCATTCAATCCATTTTCAATTTGCATGATAGGCATCATCATTCGCCGCTCTTTTAAATACAACTCACGTATCGTTAATTCAATTTGATAGAGCGGGTCTGTTTCGATCTGGCCAAACAGCTCTTTTTCTGTATCATCCATGAAATCAAATAAGATTGATTCATACTCACCAGTGCGCAAAGAGTTTTTATTTCCTTTGGGGGCTGCGCCGCCTTTATTACCTTTTGCGTTTTGATTGCCTGAGGGTGCCTTTCCTCCCTTGTTTCCTTTGGCGTTTTGATTACCTTTCGGAGCACCTTGACGAAAAGGAGCGCTCCCTTTTGATTTAGGAGCGCTCCCATTCATTTTTTCTTCCCATCTATCGTTTGCTTTCCATTTGCGGACAGTGCTACTTGTGACGCCTAATTCCTCTGCAATGTCTTTTAACTTCTTGCTTCCGCCACTTTCTTCCCACAAACGAAAAGCTTCGTCTCTACGTGGATCTCGCGGTCTTGGCATTACATCTCACCCACCCCCGGACCTCATATTTGAGTTTGTGTTTGTTTTTAAATTTCTTCATCTTTCTGAAGTTCTATATCAAGCTCTATGAGCTTTTTTAAATCGTCCACAGTATTGACCTTGATATGGCCACTTTGAAAGTCTTTGACCCACTGGGCGATACCTGCGTGAATGATTTTTCGGTATTTCTCTTTTAATTGAGTGATGTTCTCTAACAACTCGGCACTATGCAGGAGAAGGAGATTCTCTTTTTCATCATCAGAAAGAGAACTTATGTTTCTATTTTCTGTTGCATCCTCCCTATCCTCCATTACAATATGAGATGAGAGCGTGATGTTTTCCCACAACGCGGCCGCGTCTTGATCACGCTCTTTGACAGGGAGTTTCTCTCTGTTTAGAAAGGGAGGGTGTTATCAGCACCCTCTTTTTTTTTGGACAAAATATAATCGCATTTATCATTTGCATAATATTTACAGTATAAATTTAAAGGAGGCTTTTTTATGCAAAATCAAGAAAATCCTGTACCACCTCCAAGGCAACAACAGCCAACTGTGACACCTTCTCCACCACCACCAGGACAGAACATTTTAATGTATTATCATCGCTTGCAGCGAGACTATAACGAAGTTGAAAAGCTTGTTAGAGAAAATCCTGGAATCAATAATAACTGTCGAAATAAATGGAGTATAGCAATCACTACTCATGGACCGTTTAATCGATTAGAACCACGCCTATTTTTCTTTGAAGCTGCAGGGTTTGTGACTGGTAGTGTTGTTGGATACGAATTTAATTGTGGTTGGGAACCAATACACAAAGACTTGTATCCAGTACATCTTAGCTGTTGATTCATTAAAAATAAGTTTGAATGCGGAACAATTTTATATAAACCATTGAATATAAATCTGTTCCGCAATCTTTTTCATCATGACCGGAGGAACACTCATCCCACAAACATATTGAGCAGATGCGTTCATAAAGTCGTAATCGAGCACGGGAAAGACTGCATCAAAATAATGTCTCGTTCAGAGATGTAATAAGGCTCGTCATAACGAACAAAGACAGAACCGCTTGCAAGTGTAGGCGGCACAATACTGTTTTTCACTAAAATCGTATTGAAATTAGATTCTTTCCCTTCTGTCCTCTTTGTTATATCACCTATGTTGTTATCTGATGGCCTTCTCTTCACCCATCTCCTATACAATTTTGATGTCTCTTTCAATCTGGATCCGCGCCCGCTCCTAAACTCTTTATAAGAGATAGGCCGCTCATTAAACGAGAGCTTTAGCTGAGGCAGGTTCAGGTCTTTTCTCCGGCCAATAAAAAAGACCCGCTCTCGTCTTTGCGGGACTCCCATTGTGGCAGCATTCAACAAAAATACCTGAACGTCATACCCTATTTCTTTTGCTCTTTCAATTACAAGCTTCACATACCCTTTTGCTTTGCCAATGATCATGCCTTTCACGTTCTCGGCTACAAAGGTTTTCGGTTTCAACCTTTCAACTGCGTCCAGGTAATCAAAAAATAAATCATCAAGCGACTGCTTAGCCTGTCCCTCTCTGAAAGCTTTTTCCTTTCCCCAAGCATCCTCCCGATCACCGGCCATTGAAAAAACGCTGCATGGAGGGGATCCATCGAAAATATCCAAATCGAATAATTCCTCCGGCAAATCGTCCAATTTGTAGAATTTCCTGATATCCATTAAAAACGAGTATTTAGGATTGTGATTCTTTCTATAGATTTTCATCATTTGCGGATCAATTTCACAGTTTCCGAGAAGGTTATATCCAGCAAGCTTGTAACCCATGGAGGAACCGCCACCACATGAAAACGTACTAAAAAACTTCAATCCGTTCTGCTCAACATTTTTCAGATCAGACAGATACCATCTATAACTGTTCATTATTGCTCACCTACTCATTAAAAGAGAATCCACATTTAGGGCAGGTATGTTCAAATTGATCCTCTTCGTAATCATCAAGATCGATTTCATGATTATCGGTAACCTTCCTGCCGTTCCCCGCATGCTCTGTCAAATCTTCTAAAATACTTTCTAGTTCGCCTTCTGAAAAGCCGGTTAAGGACAGATCAAAATTATTTTCTCAAGTTCTCTTAAAACTTGTTCGAGCTTATATTCATCCCAATCGCCGCCTGTTTTGTTAAGTGCAATATTTAAGGCTTTTTCCTCGTTATCATCGAGATTCACCACCGAAACAGTAAGCTCTGCAGGGTTATTCTCCATATGTATTTTGAACCGCTGATGTCCACCTACAAGGTTTCCTGTTCTTTCGTTCCAAACAAGCGGCTCGACATTACCGAACCGTTCAATAGATGCTTTTATTCTTTCATAATCGGGATCGCCTGGCTGAAGATCAATCCGGGGATTGTAGGGAGCGGGGTTAATCTTTTCTACTGGTATAGTTCTAATATCCATAATGTTTCGCCTCCATATAAAAAAGCACCCAAATGGATGCTAAAATATTAATTAAACTTATTCTGCATATTTTTTATAAGCGACTTAATTTTTATTATGTTTTGTTCCTCTGTAGATTCAATGATATAGGATTCGGTTTTATCAGGAGAAATTAAAATTAACTCAAGATTTTCTTTTGAATCGTTTAACCACACAACATCCCAATTAAGTACCAATTTCATTTTCATTTCTTTTATATGACTATTAAATTCCTCAACTTTTTTTAGTTTTTCTTCATAAGCTTGTTTAGTGATTAGATAAAGCCTCGATGTAGTCCTTAAAGAAAATCTTCTTATCAATAAGCAAACTCCTAATATTAAAATTATATAGAGAAACATTTTAAATAAGAGTTCACCATTTCTGTAATATGCGCTATTTATTATGGCCTTTAATATCTCATCTAATTGGTTGTTTGCAGGATCTGCTATATCAAAAAACTCAAAAAAAGACTTGCTCGGATTTGATCTTGTTTCTTTTATGTATTCTTGTTGAATTCCAAAAGAAGTTAAACCAAATATAAATGTAAAGAGTGGAACTAAAAAGGTGACTGCAGCACTAAAGAAAGGCAATGTTATTAAATTAATGAAAGCTGCACGAGAAGCAAAGTTTTCTTTTCTTTTAAACTCATCTTCAGCTGCAATCTTTATCATTTCTAATTTATCTAGGCTATGTTGACTTATCAACCAATTTTTGATAAAACTCATTCTACCTAAACTCAATAAGTCAATAATATGCAATTTAGACTCTCGAGTATTTTTCAATATATAATTTTTAATTATTAAATCATTTTTCTCTAAGAGTTTCTTTATAAAGAAAACAAAAGCTACTACTAGTATTAGGGGAATAATCATCAAAATAACCTCCTGTAATCCCCCTTTATTTTACAGCATAATAAATTAAGTTAGAATAAGCTGTTCACCTTTTTCTTCGAATTCTACCCCCAACACGTCTAAATGTGTCACGTTTCGTTCCCATGATTTCTTCCCAATCCTGCCTTGTCAAAGGTTCATCTGCCTTTGTGGAGGGACTCAATACTTTTCTAAGCTGCTGTTTCGTGTCAGCAGATAAAACGTCTCTCATCTTCATCTTTCATTACTCCTTGCCGAATAAGCACCGCCTTACGCTATTCGCTTTTATTTATTTGTGGCCCACCGATTTTCTCCAGAAAGTAAGCAAAGAAAATGGAGAGCCGTGTTAGACTTTCCTTGCAAGCGGGATCTCACCGCTTGCGTTCCCCGTGACTATCGCGCGCAATACTGCATAGACTCCAGCCGCTCCTCCTGTGAAGCAAACGACCTTCATAGTCATTCGATACATCCGAGTGCACACTTGATAAAGGAAAGGTGCGTCTCCTGGTTTGGCCATAAAAAAACGGCCACTAATCAGCTGTACAAATTCCCATGTACAAAAGATCAGCGTCCGTAGGTATCTCCTTTTTGGACTGTTATTCACGTTCGTTTTCTTGTCTCTATCGTATGACAAATTGAGCATTGAAAAACCCCCAATTCCCCCCCATTTTCTCGGCTATTTATCGATTTTTTCTTGTAACCTAAATGGCTACTATAATCAAAAAACAGTTTCCAAAGAAGCTGCTTACTTTTTAGTTTTAACAAAAAGTTTCCACAGTTTATAAACTCCGAAAGACAATAAACTGAGACCTAGTAAAAATACCAAAATCAAGCTACCAAAGAAATAAAACCCTCCCATTGAATCCCACTCCTTTTCAGTATCATATGAGTTAAAATTCAATAACGATAAAAAGAGCAGACACTTAGGCCTGCTCTTTTTCATTAATCCCACCATTTAGTAGAAACGCTTGTTAACGGATTTGTTAGTTTCTCAAGGTGTAATTCTGCTTTCTTATTATCGCCATCTACAAAACTACGAACATCAAACACAACTTCATATGTTCCTTTTTGGTTAGATAAACTAAAACGTGAAACCGTATCATCAAAAGGAACAGGATCTTCTTCTACAAGTTTATACTGCCATGAGATTCCAGGGCCAATGTATGGTTGAGAAATTTGAATCCCAAGATCTCCTCCACCAGAATAAAATGTTTTTGAACGAGTTTTAAACGTAGAAGATCCTAAGTAATCCCATTCTCCTGCTCCTAAAACAGAAAATAGGCTTACATTATCAGAAATCTTTTTAATCTTCGGTTGTACTGTAGATTGATCGTTAATACCATCTTCCGGACCATCTTTTGCAACGACAGGATCTAATACATCAGTTCGTCCATCTTCCGAACCAATTTTTTCACCTATCGGGTCGATTTCTTCAGCACTTACAGAATTAATACCAAAACTAGACACAAAGAACCCTGCAACAATCGCACCAACAAAGAATATTTTTTTCATTCCCTTTTCCCCCAAATGAATCATTTTATTTTTTCAATCGATTTAACAGGTACTTCCGGTGGATTGAGAATTAAATCAATCCGTTGAACAGTGACAAAGACGACAGAAAAAATCAAGGAACAAAGAAAGGTTAGTAAAAGTATTTTCCACCAATTTAAGTTATTCATCATCTCTCCCTCTTTTCTTAATTGGTAATATTACCTATTCCCAATATTAAACACATTTAGGTAAAAAGTACAGGGGGAAAAAGGGAACATTTTGTTAAAATCCTTGAAGCGTATAGGTCAAAAAGATAAACACCACAATTATGGTTACAACAATAATTGCTTCTTTAGAATAATTTTTGTCATCTTCTTGCTCTTGTTTCTTCTTTTTAATTTCTTCTCTATACTTTTGTTGAACTTCTTTCTTCTTATCATTCGTTTTCATGATTAAACCCCTTTGAATCCAATTTGATTTAGATTCATTATTCCATCCCCCCTTTCAATTTATTGCAATTTTAACGCGCAACAATTAAGTACACCAGTGTAAAAAGCCTCGGCTAATATCCTACTAACGATCACTCGTAAATGTAGACACTAAATACAGGGTTTACACAAAAAAGCCCTTAGATCATTCCAAGAGCTATTGCAATATCAATGATAGCAGCCTTCTTTAACAAATAGAATTTATCCGATTTTATGCCAAGCTCCATAAAGAATTCAACCTCTTTGCCGAGGAAGATGAGAGAGAAGCTCTAGAGATTTCACTTGATTTTCCGAAGAATTTAGCATACTTGAAGAAATAACACTGGCTGTTAAAGTAGATAAACAGGTAATACATAATTTAATAAAATCATGGAGTGATATGACTGACAAAGAAAAGAATCTATTGCTAGATACAGTGTCTAGTATTGTAGTCGAGAAAGTAAATGCGGGATAACCCTTTGATCGTCTTACAATTTTAAAAATCGTTTTTTCCATCACACAATTCTCTTTTAATCCTCCAAGCCGACCGCATAATTCCGCCATACCCGGTACACAGGCACAAATTCCCCACCAGCCCTTCTTCTATCTCTTCATCTGCGGGATGCGGGTTTTCCTCGAACAGCGCTTTAAGCGCAATCGTCATGCCCGGGGTGCAGTAGCCGCATTGGAAGCCGCCTTCTTTCAAGAAAGCGGTTTGGCAGATATCCAGTTCTTCTTTTTGAAGCCCTTCGATGGTGGTAATGGAGTGGCCGTCTGCTTGATAGGCCATCGTCATGCACGCATTGGCCAGCCTTCCGTCGGTTAGGATGGAGCACGCTCCGCAGCGACCGCTCCAAATGAGTAGAGAAAATGTCCGCCGTCCACAGGATCTCCAATTATTTTGAAAGGCTTTACTTTTTTAAAACACAAAAAAGAGCCTATCAAATTTGATAAGCTCTCTATGTAAGTTTTAATCAAACTTTTTTATAAAACGAAATGTTCATTCAAAAAGAAAAGAATACATTTTGAGAAACTTTATTTCAAACCAACATCAGTTTAAACAGATTGTCCTTGCGATAGCGAGTTTTAACCTTCATTAGTTGAATATGTATCTTTCTTTTTTTATTTTGTTAGTCCTTCTGATAAATACTCAATCATTTTTTTTATCATTTTGGAGAAAGTTGGTTCTCCAATTTCTTGACGATGTAAAGGAATAAGTATGGTTGTTCGAAAAAGCCCGATAAGGACTTCAGGATCATCTTCTGTTACACCGTTTTCTTGTAGGAATTTTATAAAATTCAGAGATCTGTCTAAATCCTCTTTTGCATGATTTTCTAAAAGATCTCTAGGAAGTCTTTTCACAATTCGTTCATATTCACCTCTTTGATAAAGACTTTGTAGAAATGGATTCTGTTCTATAGTTTTAAATGATATTTCAAAGAAGCGAATTAAAAGGTCTTTTGCCGATAGTGGTTCATGCATAATTTCTGAAATAATCTTCTCTTTTATGTTTTCCTCTCTTCTTAATACTGCGTAAAACAACTCTTCTTTTGATGAAAAATATGTATAAAAAGAACCTTTTGCAATTCCACATGCATTAACTATGTCATCAATACTGGTTTTAGCGAATCCATATTGAGTAAACAGTTCTTTACTTTTATTAAGAAGCTCTTCATATATGTGTTTTCTTTGTTCAGATGTAATTCTGGCCATAATTTATCTCCTTCAATCCAATTCGACTATTTATATACTTTTAGTCATTTATCTGTTAAATTTATTTTATTGTATGGTTTATAGTTTGTAAATACATAAACACTATTCAAAAAAAGTGCTTGTTTATACTTAACGAGGTGGAAAGGCATGATTATAAAAGATAATTTATCTATTCGTGGATTTGTTGCATCGGGATTTGAGTCAGTAAAGGAAGAATTCATTAGAAACTTCTCTAAGAGAGGTGAAGTTGGAGCTGCTTTTACTGTATACATTAATAATGAAGTGGTCGTTGATTTATGGGGAGGATATCGAAACCGACATACTCGTGAAGAATGGAAAGAAGATACACTTGTTCAAGTGTTTTCTGCTACAAAAGGATTTGCTGCGCTAGCTTTATGTTTAGCACATTCTAGGAGTTATATTAACTACGATGAGAAGGTTAGTACATATTGGCCTGAGTTTGCTCAGAATGGAAAGGAAAGCATAACTGTTAGACAACTTCTAGCACACCAAGCTGGCCTTTCACCTCTAAATAATCTAGGAATTGATGTACTAGAAGACTTAGATACTTCTCGTTTATCAGTTTCCCTTGCTACAAGTAAACCTGCTTGGGATGTTGGCAAAATTCATGGCTATCATGCCTGGACAATTGGAACCTTGATTGGAGAACTGATTAAAAGAACAGATCCAAAACATCGAACTTTAAAAGATTTCTTTCAAGAGGAAATAGCAGAGCCATTAAATGCGGAGTTTTATATTGGGCTCCCTGCAAGTATTTCTAAAAAGAGAATAACAACTATTGAGGGGATAAATCACCCGATTCAGTTACTTAGGGGAATAACAAAGTTACCTAGAAAAATGCTGTTTGGTTTTCTTAACCCAAGATCATTAGTAGCTACAAGTTTAGTAGACCCTAAAAAATTTGTAGCAAATGAAAATTTTAATCATCGTCCTATTTTATCTATAGAATTTCCTTCAGGAAATGGATTAGGACAAGTTAGAGCAATGGCAAAAATTTATGGAGCTTTTGCTAGTGGTGAAAAAATACTTGGATTAAGTAAAGAAACATTAAATGAATTAAAAAAAGAAGCTGTTCCTCCAAAATCAGGTTATTATGACCATGTGAACTGTATAAACATAGCTTATTCTTTAGGATTTTGGAAGCATTTTTCTGGCATGCAATTCGGAAGAAGTGAAAGCTCTTTTGGTCATCCTGGTGCAGGAGGATCGTTTTGCTTTGCCGATCCAGATGAAAGATTAGGTTACGCTTATGCAATGAATAAACATGGATTTGGAATGGCTAATGAACCAAGAGAACTTGCGTTAAGAGAAGCTTTGTATAGTTGTCTATAAGAAATAAAAGTACACAAAGTATCAGAGATAATTTTAGTTATTATTTGTAGGTGAAATATCAAGCATTGAACAATCAATCTTACTATGATTATATCTAATTTGATCATAAGTTTAAACTTTCAAAATTAAATAATAAACCTATATTATTGATATAATGTTATTCAATTTCGATGCCCAAGCGGCCCCAGATCATGCGGTTTTCTGATATTTTTTCTTCTCAGCTCCAGCGGATCGATGCCGAGCAAGCCGCTGAGGCGATCAAGATGGGTTTCGAGCGCAAATGTGATTTGATTGCCGCCAAACCCCCTAAATTTCCCGTCACCCCGTTGTTCGTAAACACAGATATCCCTTCAGTCCGAATATTTGGAATGCGGTACGGACTGCATCCTCCTCTCAAAAATCGCTGGAAGAAACAACAAGTTCAGCGTGATTTTATAGGTAACTTGTATAAAGAATAGCTGATGGAAGAAAAAGTGACTCATGCTTCGTCAGAAAATGCAACACAGGGAAAGACGATTTGTAAAAAGAGTCAAACGAAGAAAACAGATTGGAGAAAAAGCGAAATCTTATCGCTAAAAAAGCTTGCGGCATTCCGCAAGCTTTTCTTTATACCGCTGTCTGACGGCCAGCGTTTTCATACACATCAAGCGCCGCTTGAAGCGCTTTCCCCGCTTCAATCCCTGCGCCATGTCTGAGTAGCACAGCCTCTAACCCGGCAAGCACGAACAGCACATTTTCTTTTCTGCAGCTGTAGCCCATCGTTCCGATTCTCCATATCTTTCCCGCCAGCGGGCCGAAGGAGCTGGCGATTTCGATGCCGAATTGTGCCAAAAGCATATGCCGGACAGACTCGCCGTCAATGCCGCCAGGGATTTCTACACAGGTGACAACAGGCATTTTGCAGCTGTCATCTCCAAACAGCTTCAGCCCCATTGCCTTAATACCTGCTGCTAATGCAGCCTCATGGTGGCGATGCCGCTCAAAGCGGGCATCAAGACCTTCTTCAAGCGTCAGCCTGACACCCTCACGCAAGGCGTACAGCATCGTCGTTGCTTCAGTATGATGATTGAGCCGTCTTTCGCTCCAATAATCCTCAAGCTGGCTCAAATCAAAATAATTGCTTGTGATCGGCCGGTTCCCCGAAAGCGTTGCCCTGTCAGCTTGTGTCGCAATCCCGCGCTCCACCTTTTTTCGAGCCGCAATCACATCCGCCACCCGCTCATTATATGTAATAGGTGCCATTCCCGATGGAACAGACAAGCACTTTTGCGTGCCGCCGATGGCCGCGTCAATCTTCCAATCATCGACTTTGACCTCGCAGCCGCCAATCGTCGCAACTGCATCGACGATGAACAATGCATTCTGGGCGCGGCAGGCTTCGCCGATTGCTTCCAGCGGGTGAACCCGCCCTGTCGATGTTTCCCCATGCACCATCGCCACGATTTTCGGTTTCACTTTTTTCATTTCCCGTATGATGTCCTGCGGGTCAAAAACCGTTCCCCACTCACACTCAAGCGTATGAACATTGGCTCCATACCGCTCAGCAATTTCAGTCAGCAAATAACCGAAGCGCCCATAAATGGGGATGAGCACATCATCTTCCGGCTCAATCACACTCGCCAGCACCGCTTCGATTCCCGCCCGTGAAGTGCCGTCAATCGGGTATGCCCAGCGGTTTTTCGTTTGAAACAGCTCCCGGAGCATTTCCATCGTTTCATTCATGATACCTGTAAACGCCGGATCAAATTGGCCGACAACCGGGGTGCTCATCACTCTTAAGACACGCGGATCTACCTCCACAGGTCCCGGCGTCATAATCGTTCTTAACGGGGTGCATAATTCTTTTCTGCCTGACACAGCTATTCCTCCCTTTATCAGTAAGCCAGTCTGTATAATAAATCAGCCAATGCGCGGACGCCGTTCTCAAGCTGTCTGGCTGAGGTATATTCCTTCGGTGAGTGGCTGATGCCGCCGCGGCTTGGCACGAACAGCATACAAGCCGGATAGCGTCTTCCGATCATTTGCGCGTCATGTCCTGCTCCGCTCACCATTTCTTCACAGCTGAGACCGTTTTCTGCCGCTGATTCAAGAGCCGCAGCCTTCAGCCTTTCGTCCATTGGCACAGGCTCTATCCGCATATATTCATCATTTATGGCACGAATCCCTTTTTGATGGCAAATGCCGTTGATCAAAGCAGCCATGTCATTATGAAATTGCTCCAACACGTGCTGATGCTGATGGCGAATATCGATTGAAAACTGCACGCGGCCCGGTATGACATTGGCCACATTGGGCTCCGCCGTTATTTTTCCGCATGTCAGACGGAGCTCATCCGGCTGCTCCTCCGACCGCAGCAGCAGCTCATGAATGATACGGCTGCTAGCTGCAAGGGGGTCCTTGCGCCATTTCATAGAGGTTGTTCCCGCGTGATTGCATTCCCCCTCCAGCGTGACGAGATATCGCCTCTGCCCCGCAATACTTGTCACAATGCCGAGATCCCGGCCTGACATTTCCAATGTCTGACCCTGTTCAATATGAAGCTCGACAAAGGCGCTGATATCTGTCCTGCAGGCTGCCTGATACTCACCTTTACCAAAACCGCACTCATACATCGCTGTTTGCAGAGAAACACCTGATTCGTCTCTCGGTTCTTCTGCATCCTGTACAGAAAAAACACCAGTCAGATTCCCCGATCCCCAATAGGTCATTGGAAAACGGCTGCCCTCCTCCTCACATAAGGAGACAGCTTCGAGTGTTTTTTTCGGTGCTCCGTACGTTTCTTTGAGCTGCTTGATCGCGAGCATTGCCGCAAGAACGCCATAGGCGCCGTCATACTTTCCTCCATTGAGGACGGTATCGATATGTGAACCGGTTAAAATAACCTCATCCGGGGACTGGGTGCCCGAAAGCCTTCCAAACACATTGCCGACATCGTCGAATCTTGTTTCAAGCCCAAATGCCGACATTTCCGTCTTCACGGCAAGCTGCGCATCCATCCATTCGTTTGTATACAAAAGCCTCGTCACGCCGCCGTCCGCGGATGTGCCGTATTGGGCGAGCCATTCAATATAATCTGTGATGCTGTTTTTGACTGAAAGCTTCTGCTTTTCCATGTACTCCCCCCTCTGGCCGTTATGGTGACTTCATTATAGAAGGAGGAACACGGATAGTTCATTGGCATATTAACCAAAAAAACGTTTATTTTTTAGTCATAATATCTATCCAGCAGCATAACGGCCAGAAAACACTCTACCTCTCAGGGCTGTTTTCATGTAAAGTCAAAAGAAAACACGGTAAGGGAGAGAGCCAATATGCAAAAACGAGGCCTAAAGATATTGGAACAGCGGATATCCGCCTCCTCCAAAGGGACTAATTTACAATTTTAATGAAAAATATACAAAATAACACTTCTATCCTTTATTTCAATTTTAGATAATAGACATGATCTGATAAAAGGAGGGCAAGTGATGACCAAAATAGCAAGGTTTCTGCCGCTCGTCTTTGTATTACTGATTTCCGGATGGTTTGCGCCCGCCGCCTCAGCAAGCACGCAAACCGCACTGAGCCTGAATGAACGATTGGCTTCTTCCTATTCAGAAACCGGAGGGCTTCTCTCATTAGCCGCTCCCGCTGCACCCTACGCTGACACAGATACCTATTATGAAGGGGCTGAAGGAAAGTCAGGTGAATCGCTAAAAAGCGCCCTGCACCGCATCATCAGCGGACACACGACGCTGTCATACAGCGAAGTATGGAACGCGCTGAAAGAAACCGATGAAGACCCAAAAAACCCAAATAACGTCATCCTGCTCTATACGAATGAATCGCGGTCGAAAAACCTGAATGGCGGCAATGTCGGCGATTGGAACCGCGAGCACGTTTGGGCGAAATCCCATGGTAATTTTGGCACAAGCAAGGGGCCTGGCACCGACATTCACCATTTGCGCCCGGCTGATGTCCAAGTCAACAGCGCCAGAGGAAATATGGATTTTGACAACGGCGGCACAGAACATGCCAAAGCACCCGGAAATTATTATGACGGAGACTCATGGGAGCCCCGCGATGATGTGAAAGGCGATGTCGCCCGCATGCTGTTTTACATGGCAGTCCGTTACGAAGGTGATGACGGGTACCCTGATCTTGAACTGAATGATAAAACAGGCAACGGCTCAGCCCCTTATCACGGAAAACAATCTGTCCTCCTCGAATGGAATAGGCAGGATCCGGTTGACGACCGCGAGCGGAAAAGAAATGAAATCATTTATGAGAAATATCAGCACAACCGCAATCCTTTTATCGACCATCCTGAATGGGCGGACGACATTTGGCCGTAACAAAAAGGTGCTCCTTTTTAGGAGCACCTTTCCTAATACACAGCCTCTTCCGTCTCCGCATCGAAAAAGACGACGTGATCCATTTTCACCGCCAGCTGGATCGAATCGCCTGCGGCGATTCGCGTGTTTCCGTCCATGCGGACCGTGAGCCGCTCGTCCCCAGCCGTGACATGCACAATCAGCTCCGCTCCCAAGTTTTCATTCACTTCCGCCTTCGCTTTAAACACTGCATCAAACAACTGATCATGTCCCGTCGATTGTGTCATATGTTCCGGTCTTACGCCGGCAATCATCTGTTCTCCGGCATATCCCTTTTCCTTAAGCCGCTTCGCTTTTTCTTCAGGAATATGAAGCCGGATCGAAGGGTTTATGAAAAACAGCTCGCCATGCCGCTCTTCTATCACGCCTTTCAGAAAGTTCATTCCCGGGGAGCCGATGAAGCCTGCGACAAACAGATTTGCCGGGTAATGATAAATGTCATGAGGTTTCGCCACTTGCTGGATTTCCCCTTCATTCATCACGACAATCCGATCGCCCATCGTCATCGCTTCGGTCTGGTCATGCGTGACATAAATGACGGTTGCCTCTAAACGCTGGTGCAGCTTGCTGATTTCTGTCCGCATTGTCACTCTCAGCTTTGCGTCCAGATTGGAAAGCGGCTCGTCCATTAAAAAGACCTTCGGCTCCCTCACAATCGATCTGCCAAGCGCCACCCTTTGTCGCTGGCCGCCGGAGAGTGCCTTCGGTTTTCTCTTCAGCAAATGTTCAATCTCTAAAATTCTGGCTGCCGCATGGACCCGCTCTGTAATTTCCTGTTTCGGCATCTTTCTGAGCTTTAATCCAAACGCCATATTATCAAAAACCGTCATATGCGGATAAAGCGCGTAGTTTTGGAATACCATCGCAATATCACGTTCTTTCGGCGGAAGATCATTGACCCGTTCCCCATCAATGAGGAGGTGGCCTTCAGAGATGCTCTCCAGTCCCGCCACCATCCGCAGCGTGGTCGATTTTCCGCATCCTGACGGCCCCACCAACACCAAAAGCTCCTTATCCTTTACATCTAAATCAAAGTCCTTCACCGTTAATTGAGAGTGATATGCTTTTTTGACATGCACAAATGTTAATGAAGCCATCAGACATTCCCCCTATCTTTTGATCTGTTATTTCGTCACTGGAAACAACCCAGTCTTTCTGTTATTTTTAGAGTAATCAATTCCCATTTTTGCTATATTTCTAAAATAAAAAATGTAAATTTGTATTATAACGTCATAATACATTATAATATGAATAATAGGTTAAAAGGAGGCTACCCTTTGTTAAACAACGGAAGTTCTACACCTTTATACATTCAGCTAAAACAAATCATCACTGATGACATCAAAAAGGGCGTATATTCCCCAACCGCCAAGCTGCCTACCGAAAGCGAGCTTTGCAGCAAGTATCATGTCAGCCGCATTACCGTCAGGAAAGCCATTCTCGATTTAGTCGAAGAAGGCTATCTTATCAGGCAGCAAGGAAAGGGAACGTTCGTTAAAAGCCCTAAATTAAAACGGGAGCTGATCGCAGTAAACGGTTACTCGGAATTTATGGAATCAACCGGCAAAAAACCGAAGCATCAGGTGCTGTCCCATGAAATCATTCCGGCGGCAAAACCCATTGCCGAAAAACTGCAAGTCAATCCCGAGAGCCCTGTCGTTGAATTAAAACGGATTTTATATAACGATGACCAGCCGCTCACCTTTGAAGTGACGCATTATCCACTGGATTTGTTTCCCGGCATTGATACCTTTATAGCTGACGGCGTGTCCATGCATGATATTTTAAAGCAACAGTATCAAGTCGTTCCTGCTCACAATACGAAACTATTAAACGTTGTATATGCCCAGCAGGAGGAAAGCAAATACCTGGATTGCGATATCGGGGATGCGCTGTTTGAAATCGATAAAACAGCTTTTACATCAAACGACCAGCCAATCTACTGCTCACTGTTTTTGATGCACACAAACCGTGTCACTTTTACCATCAACAGCCCCTACGCATAATCGGCATAAAAAACGAGACACTGCTTATAGTATTCTCGTTTTTTCACTGCTTCCCCCATCCTCCAAGCGAAAAGGATAGCCGTAGCCGAATGCCCCGTACACACCGCATGTTCTCGCAGCCGTTTCCGCCGCTTGGCGCAAAGCGTGCGTGATGTCCCGCTTCTCGCAAAAAGCAGTCAAAAAGCCCGCTATAAAAGAATCTCCCGCTCCAAGTGTATCTATTATATCAGTTTCAACAATCGGCTGATGATAGATTCGGTCTCCCGCAGACAAGATCGCTCCTTGGCCCCCGCGGGTCATACAAACGATTTTAGCTCCGTACCCATGAGCTGCTTTGGCAAGCTCACCGCACTCCGACTCACTCAAATCACTTCCTGAAAAAAACGCATGCGTCACATAAGGACAAACCCTCCTCAAATAATCATCCTCCCGATTGGTTGAAAAATCAAAGGAGACCGGGATCAGGCCGCACAGCTGCGGAAGGTCGTTCTCAAGCTTGCTGTACACACTGGTATGCAGCAGATCATGCCCGCTGACAAAGGCTAGATCTTTCTCCTGAAACACAAGACGGAGCCGGGACTGAATGCCGCCTTTATTTGATCTGACAAAGATCCGTTCCCCCTGTTCATCAAGGGTGACAATCGCCATTCCGTTTTCTCCGTGCGCCTGGCGGATATAATCCGCGTTGACCTGCTCCAATTTCAGTACATTCAACAGATGCGCCGCGGCTTCATCATTGCCGACGATTCCGATATAGGAAGCCTCATGCCCGAGCCGTTTGGCAAGTACAGCGACGTTCAAGGCATTTCCTCCCGGATAGAACATTTCTTGGTCCTGATAGTAATCGACAACATTATCTCCAACCGCAATCAATTTCATTGTGCTTCCTCCTTTATCCTTTTACACTTCCGCTTGCAATCCCGCGGACAAAATATTTTTGCATCAATAAAAATAGAATCATAATCGGCGCGGCTGAAATCGTTAATCCCGCCAACAGGACGCCCCAATCTGTCTGCAGCGCGTCTCTGAACTGCATCAGCCCCGCTGGAATGGTCCGCAAATTCTCATCATCTATGAAAATAATCGCAAACATAAACTCATTCCACGTATGGTAAGCCGTCAAAATGCCGGATGTCACCAAAATCGGCACACTCATTGGTAAGAAAATTCTGAAAAATACACCGAAACTCGTACACCCATCTAAATAAGCCGCCTCCTCCAATTCTTTAGAAATAGAAAGAAAATAAGAGCGGATCAAAATGATGGTGAACGGGATCCGATAAGCCGCATAAGGCAAGATCAAAGCCCAATACGTGTTGTAAAGCCCCAGCGACTGAATAATAGAATAAAGCGGCACAAGACTGACCTGCGGCGTCAGCATCAAACCGCCAAGACAAATCACCAAAAAGAATCCTTTTCCTTTAAACTCAAACCGGGAAAGACCGTACGCCGCCCATGCACTGACCAAGACAGTGAGTACACACGTAAGCACCGTGACGATGACACTGTTCATAAAATAAGAAGAAATCCCCTGATTCCAGGCGGACACAAAATTTTCCGGATGCCACGAAGACGGCAGCGACCAGCTGTGCTCAAAAATATCGTCCGAGTTTTTAAAAGCACTCATCACCATCCATAGAAGCGGATAGGCAATCGCAATCAGATAAAGAAACAGGAAAATCCATACAGACGTTTCTCCGATGTACCATTTCCGTCTAGGTTTTCTTTTCATCTCAATATGCCGGTCAGGCACAGGCTCCAATCTGAACGAATCTGTCTTCTTCTGAGGCAGCATCTCTTACTCCTCCTTCCCGGTTTTAAAGAGCTTCATTTGCATGAGCGACAATGTGAGCGTAATGATTAACACCACGGTGGCAATCGCTGATGCATAGCCCATCATATCCATTGTAAAGGCGCTTTTATATAAAAACGTGCTTAAGACTTCAGAAGCGTTTCCCGGCCCGCCGCCTGTCAATATGTACGGTTCATTAAATACCGTAAAGGCGCCGGTCAGCGTCATCACCACCGCAACAAAAGACATCTCTTTCGTCTGGGGAATGGTAATGTGAAAAAACTGCTGAATTTTTCCCGCGCCGTCAAGACGCGCCGCTTCATACAGTTCATCCGGTATTTTTTGAATCGACACAATGTACAGCATCGCAATATAACCGACAGATTGCCATTGAGACACAAAAATGACAGACAGCATAGCCGTATTGTTATCACCGAGCCAAGCCCTCGTCAGCTGATCAAGACCGACCGCCTGAAGCAGCTGATTCAAAAGCCCCGTCTCAGGGTTGTAAATAAAATCAAACAAAAGCGCGATCACCGTCATTGAGATGACAACCGGCAAAAAGAAAACGGTGCGAAAAAACGGCGACCATTTTCTAACCAGCTTATCCTCAAGCACCGCCGCCAAAATCAAACCGCCAAATACCTGGCATACAATAGAAATCACTGCGTAAAGCACATTATTGGTAAGTGCCTGATAGAAGACAGGATCATGAAATAATTCAACATAGTTTTTCAATCCGATAAACGTTTTTTCCGGAGAAAAAGAGCTCCATTGAAACAGGCTGAGGAAGACATTCTCAAAAATCGGGATATAAACGAAAAGTAAAAAAACGAGAGCAGGTACCAAAAACAAATAGGGGATTATTTTATTCTGATTGACCAAGGATATCTCATCTCCTTTATAAAAAGAAAAGGTGCAAAGCTTCACCTTTTCTTTGATTTATTCAGCTGACGCCCTCACTTGCTTCGCTGCCTTTTGAACGGCTTTCATCACCTGCTCCGGTGTCATGTCGCCGCCGAGCATTTGCTGGACGCTCGTTAAGTACGCATCTGCGATTTCAACATCGACATCCATATCAAACCATGGCACCATTGATTTGGCATCAACAATTTGCTGAACCGCTTCACGCTGAATGGCTGTAGAATTTTCTTCAGTAGCCGTTCCTTGCACCGCACTGTATTTCCCGACATCTTTGACGAGCTTTTCACCCATTTTTTTCGACGTCAGAAACTGCAAAAATGCCACCGCTTCCTTCGGATGTTTTGTTTTTGAGGCAATCATTAACCCTTCCGGCGCTCCCGTTAACGCTTCTGATGATCCTTTTTGCCCGCTGATATCAGGGAATGGGAACATCCCCAGATTCACTGGTTCAACCAGCTTGATTTCCGCTGTTTCCGCATATATCATCGCCGACTTTCCACTCTTAAATTGCTGTCTCACATATTCGTGGTCAACGGAGTTTACATGTTTATTGAAGTAAGGCATCAGCTCCTGAAGCTTTTCAAGTGCTTTTACATAGCCTTCATCAGTAAATTCACCCGTTTTGGCGTTATAGTCCTTTTCCCGTGTTTTTTCATCAACCATCCGCTGATTGAGCGTACCGATATAGTGCGAGATTGTCCAAGTCGCCTTTGTTCCGAAGCTGATTGGTGTGTAACCATTTTCTTTCAGCTTCTTTGATACATCGATGAATTCGTCCCATGTCTTCGGGGGATCAAGGTTCAGCTTTTGAAAAATGTCTTTATTATAGAAGAATGATTTAGCGTCCATTTGCCATGGCACGCCATATTGCTTGTTTTCATAAGTAAATGATGTAACTTGCGAATGAACGAGCTGTGATGACCAATCTGTATCGTTTTTGTAGTAGGACGAAAGATCAAGTGCCTTATTGCCTCTGATGAATTTAAAAGCAAACTCGTCACTCCAAGAGAAGTAAATGTCAGGAGGGCTGTTGGTTCCCAGCATAACCTTAATTTTATCTTTATAAGAGTCATTCAAAACGGCTTCAATTTGTATGTCGATATCCGGGTGCTCTTTTTCAAATTCCTTAACAACCTCTTCAAAATAACTTTTTTCCGGCTCCTTCGGCCATCTATGGAAAAATTTCAATGTCACCTTTCCGTCCGCTGAACTGCTCTGGCTCGAACAGCCCGCAATGGTGAGCATACTGACAGCTGCAATGATCAAAAACAACAACATTTTCTTCAAAGGGTTGGCCTCCTCTGGACATTAGACTATAATGTTATATAACATTATAGTCTAATGCATAATGGTTCCGCATTTTCAGATCAATACTCAACTTTCCACATGTATCTTCTATGAGATAAAGGATGATGTCTCGCCTCTGCCAGCGCGTCCGCATAGCTTCTCAGCACACGGTTGAGAACGAGCGGCGCAAGATAGCCTTTAACTGAATCGTCAATTGCAGTGAAATCATAAGATGCGGCATCAAGCACCGTAAGCTTTTTGCCATACTTTTTCGAGAAGGTAAGCGCCCGCTCTTCAAGAGGCCTTGTTTCATCTAAACCGAGCAGGATGATAAACGGCACGGATTCATCAATAATTTCAAACGGTCCGTGAAAATATTCTCCGGCATGAATAGCGTGGGAATGAATCCATTGCATTTCCATGAGAATGCAGATGCTGTAGGAGTAAGCGACACCGTAGTTTGCACCGCTTGCCATTGTATAAATAATGCTTTCTTTTTCATGAGCTTTTGCGAATTGCTGCGCGTTGTCAGCTTCCTGCTTCAGGGCTTCATCATACACAGCCTGTAATTGATCTAAACCTTCAATTGCTTGTTCAAATGTCGTATTGTTTTCTAATACTTGCAGGGTCCCGAAAACGATTTGATACAGAACGCCATAGTTCGTATTGATCGCAAGTGCCTCATCACCCCAATCGTACTGGGCAACATATTGCGCTTCCTGTGCTAAAGGAGACTCCGGCTCATACGTCATCGCAATCGTAAGTGCGCCCTTGCCCCTCGCAAACGCAGCGGCTTTGACCGTTTCCGGAGTATTTCCCGAATGCGAACACAAAATGACAAGAGACGTTTCACCAAGCTGAACAGGATTGCGTTGGATAAATTCGTTCGAGCTGTAAAGATCGGAGTTGATTGCTTTTGACTCTCTGTCAAACACATACTTACTCGGATACATGATGGCCGAAGACCCTCCGCATGCGACAAAAAATACATGGTCAATGGTTTTCCCTTTCAAATCCTGCAAGAAAGCTTGAACCTCACGATTTACTTTTGCTGTGACCTGACTCAAATCCTTCACTCCTTATTTTTATTATATAACGTTATATAACATTATATATTGTTATATTAAAGTCCGGAGTTAGGATTGTCAATATTATTTTCTGAAATTTCTCAATAATTTAATTAGATATAATACGGAAAAATGCCCAAATCAAAAGCCAGAACTTAACATAAGCTCTGGCTTCGTTGTGCAATCCGCAGACTGACGTCTTATTTAAAAAATACCTTGTCTATATTGTACTTCGATTGCTGTGTATTGATGATATATGTTTCGTAAATTTCTCTTTCCATTGGATCATCGACTACACATACTTCAATTTTATATACTTCGTCTCTGTGATGTTTGATCGGTGAGACATTGTCTTCAAAATGCTTCTTAATTCTCTGTCTTAACTTTCTGGCTTTACCGACAAATAGCAGCTCGTCATGAATGTTGTAAAACATAAAGATGCCACCTTTATCCCTTGGTATCTGGTGTAAGTCAATGAATCCATAAATCGCCTTTATTTTCGGCTCGTTATCATTAGCTGACTGCTGTCGTTCGGTGATGGTGACATTCGGTGCGGGTATATCAATTTTTATCAAAATCAGTTCACGTCCTCTTTTTCATTAAAGATAAATGCTAACACAGACAGAAAAGAAAAGCTAGAACAGCTTTATACTATTTGTTTGTTATGCTTTTACTTATTATGCAACGCTCCGGCTGGATTATAAGGGCTAAGGTCTATTTCTGTCTGCTTTCCGAGAACTAGCTTTGCGAGCTCTGAACCCAAGAACGGCCCCATCGTTAATCCCGAAGCGCCTAAACCATTAGCTGCGTAAAGCCCTTGGATGTTCGGCACGACGCCGACAACCGGCAGAAAACCCGGTGTAAACGGCCTAAAGCCCACTCTTGTTTCCATCACAGTGCTGTCAGCAAGTCCCGGTGCTGCCGTAAGCGCTTTGCTCAATACCTCATGCTGTCCTCCGGCTGTCACACGCAGATCATCTAGATCGGCCTCATTTTCATGGGTGGCGCCTGCAACAATTCTGCCGTCCTCAAACGAAAGAATATACTGGTCATTCGGCGGCATCACCACCGGCCACGATCCGGTATCGGCACCCGGGATTTCAAAGTGCATAATCTGCGCTTTCTGAAAGGACACTTGAAAATAAATGCCCAGAGGCTTCATCAATTCATTGGCCCATGCCCCCGCCGTCACAATTACAGCGTCAGCCGCAAACTGCTGTGTGTCTGTTTGCACGCCGGTGACCGTTCCGTTTTCAAAAAGCAGGGACGCATTTCCTTTGATGATCTTTGCGCCGCGTTTCTCTGCAGCGCTTAAAAGTGATCGGCACAGCGCTCTCCCGTTCACACGGGCGGCACCGCTGATATGAACCGATTCATAGCCATCAGCTAAAAGCGGAAACAGCTTTTTCGTTTCACTTGCGGACAAGCGGGTAATGCCGCCGATCTCCGGCGCATCCTCCCGTCTCTTATACGCCCGCTCCTCCATCTTATCAAGCTTTGACACATCAGTATGAATGCTGATGGCACCGACACGCTTGTATCCTGTGTCCGTTTCTCCGTCTTCTTCCAATTGATGGATTAAATCCGTATAGTACCGTGCTCCTCCCTTAGCAAGCCGATACCAATCCTGATTGCGCCGCTGCGAGAGCCAAGGACAGACGATCCCGGCCGCCGCATCAGTCGCTTGTCCAGGTTCCTTCCGGTCAATCACCGTGACCCGGGCACCCAATTTGACAAGATGGTAAGCAGCCGACGCGCCGAGAATCCCTGCGCCGACGATGATGTACGATTTCATATGCAAACACCTTTTCTTTTAGAATCTCTATTCATTTTACCAAATCAAGTGCTTTCCTTCGACCTTTTGCCCCAATGTGGAAAAACCGCGAAGTTCGTCCAATCTCTTCACTCTTCTATCGAATATCCTGTCACTATCAATAGAGAAAGGATGATACCATGAGCGAAAATCGCCATGAAAATGAAGAAAACACAGATCGCAATGCGGCAGTCGCAAAAGTCCAAAACAGCGGCAATGCAAAAGTCGTGGTCAACGTGAATACTGATCAGGATCAGGCACAAGCGCAGTCACAAGATGAGGAAGAGTAATGAACGAAAATATTATTCCTATTAACAGACATGCTCAAGACATGCCCGACAATGGATCCATGATCGAAAACAGCGGCAACTCAGAGGTCCATATCGACATTCACATTGACACAATGCCGATCGCCTTTGCCGTTTTATGTTCTGCATTAGCCGCAAAGCAGATGACAAAAGAGGAATTTGACACAGCTTATGCTCGTTTACAAGAGATGAACAGGGAACATAACAGCAATACATCTGTTAAACAAATCATCAATCAGGAGATAGAAGAGTAAGAAAACCGCGGCCCCCGGCCAGCGGTTTTTCTCCTACATACAAAAAGGACGCGACTGAAAACCAGCCACGTCCTTTTTTATGAAACAATTAACCGATTGAACCTTCCATTTCGAATATGATTAAATTTGCTCGAAATGGATGGACTGATTTACACCAAAACCGCTTAAACCTTTGATATATAGCTATTTCTTCCAAATGGTTTAAAATGGATTATAATATCAAATTGGCACGAATTTGGCATGTGCTGAAGCCGCATACAATATCAGCTAAGTCCCCCAACTTACGCTGTTCCCAAGTGTTTGTGAAAAGAGTCAAGATTTAAATCCTCCTTAGCTCTTTTCTAACAATATTATTTACCTAAAAGACTGATAAATTTACTCAGTTCTTCTTTGGCTTCATCTGTTGTCCCTTCCAGCTCATTCATTAACCCAAACAAATTATCATATGAACTCGCAATTTCCGCTTTAACTTCTGCCAACTCTTGAGCCACTTGTGAAAGTGGAATAACTTCTTCTTCTTCAAACGTGTCAACATAACGTGGAATGTTTAAATTGTAATCATTTTCTTTGATTTCATCCAAAGATGCCACATGAGCATATTTCTCAACGTCTTTACGGTTACTGTAAGTTTCAATTATTTTGCTAATGTTGTCAGAAGAGAGTTTATTTTGGTTCTTTTCTTTTTTAAACTCATTTGAAGCATCGATAAACAAAATATCTTTATTCTTACGAGCTTCACGACCTTTGAATACCATCACACAGGTTGGGATGCTTGTACCATAGAACAAGTTAGCTGGCAATCCAATAACAGTATCTAATAGATTATTGTCTATGATATTTTTGCGGATTTTACCTTCAGATGCACCACGGAAGAGCACCCCATGCGGCAAAACGATAGCCATTGTTCCAGTTTTGTCTAAATGATAAAGTCCATGCAGTACAAAAGCATAATCTGCCTTAGATGCAGGTGCTACACCATAACCCTTGAAACGTGTATCTTTTTCTCGATCAACATCTTTTGTATCCCATTTATGTGAATATGGGGGGTTTGATACGACGGCGTCGAACTTCAAAGGAATTTGTGTACCATCTTTTTCAGCAAATGGCCAGTCAGCATCAAGTGTGTCTGCGCGTTTCAACTCCATATTGCGATAGTTAACACCATGCATCATCAAGTTCATGCGAGCTAAGTTATAAGTCGTCGTATTCAACTCTTGCCCGTAAAACTCAACACTTCCTTCTTCATCACCATTTGGTAATTCTTTTTGGACTGTTAAAAGAAGTGAACCTGATCCCATTGTAGGGTCATAAACACGGAATTGACGTCCAGTTCCATCTGCATCATTCGTTACAATCTTTGCTAAGATTTGACTAACTTCATGAGGTGTATAAAATTCCCCGCCTTTTTTACCAGCATTAGCAGCAAATTGTCCAATCAAATATTCATAAACGTCACCCAAAATATCATGTCCTGAATCGTCTTTGAAAGTGAACTCGTTAATCATCAACACGATATCATTCAAAGCCTTTGCACGTTCGTTTGTACTTGAACCAAGACGTGTGTCCCCAAGATTAACATCTGAAAATACGTTAGCAAAGTCAGCTTCTGCGATCGCGTTACGTTTGGCATTTGTATTGAACGAGTCAAACATATCTTGGAAGTCACTAGCTTTAATTTGGTGATTTTCAATTTTTGATACAATTTTGTCCCAGGTGTAGGCTGGGTCAATCGCATATCCGATACCTTTACTGATTTCTTCAAGGTAATCTTCTTTTTCAGTGTCATCTGTCACTTCGTAGAACTCTTCCAGATCATTGACTTTCAAGTATTCATCTTGATTTTCTGATAAGTAGCGATAGAACATAAATGGCAAAATATAGTTCTTATACTCACTTGCATCCATTGTCCCACGCAGTTTGTTAGCCATTCCCCATAGCTTTGATGTAATATCTGTTGCATTACTCATTTGTGTGAACTCCTTTTCTTATATAAACATTTGTTGAAGTAGTGATTTATTCAAATTTTTAAGCGAAATTAACTCACGCTGATGAAGGGTGATGAGGTGGTCGAGTTCTTTGAAAAAGGATCCAACTTTCTTCTGTTCGTTTTCTGACGGAATTGGCACAATGACATTTTCAAGTTTTATCATAGTCAATGCTTTTTGATTTGATCCTGCTGCACTTTCTAAAACACGTTTCTTTCCTATACCATTACCTAGATATATATTTAAGAATTGTGAGTTAACTTTGATCTCGCTCAACCAGATTAAATTACCATCTTTAAAATAGAAAGGTGTATTGTCAGAAATCACAAAGGAGTTTCCAAGTGTTCCAACGGCAGTAATTAAAATATCTCCAGTTTGGGGTACACCATATTTATTTTTCAAATCCTTATAGTGCTCTTGCGAAATAAACAAAACATCATCTAATTTTGAAGAACTTCCAAGCTTTGATATTTCTGACCCTCTAAAAAATGGTATTCCTTTCTCTACATACTCTTCTCTGTGAACACGTTTACTTGAGCTTAATTTTACTAATTCCCCCAGTTTCCGCTGTTCCCAAGCATCAGTAAATCCTGCAAAGCGAATTTCAGGAAAATTGGCTCCATCTTTCGGAAACATTTTTTGAAGCAGACTCTTTTTCGTCTCCTTCAGCAGTTCCAATTTACGCTGATGAAGGGTGATGAGGTGGTCAAGTTGGCTAAAAAATGAGCCAATTTTCACTTGTTCTCCATATCCTGGAACTGCAACATGAACTTCATTAATCGTTGTTTTTGATAAACTCGGTACACCAGTCGATTCATCTTTTTGTTTCCAGTTCACTCTTTTGAAAATTGAATATACAAATTCTAAATCATATTTTTCTTTTGGAACTGCATAGAATAATGTATCCACGGTCCAAAATGGTGCTCTCAATATATATGGTTTATTAATTGTACCTTTTCGTCCGATACCAATTCCATCCTTAGCATACGAAAGTGCCTCACTCACACTTAGCATATATCCACCCGTTCCATAGACTGGTATATCACCTTTGGATAAATGTTTGTAGTCCCGACCAGACCGAACATCTACAACTTCCCCTAACTTCCGCTGTTCCCAAGCATCATTAAATCCCGCCAACCTGATATGAGGTGATTTTGTTATTTTATCGATCATTTCTGATCTCCTTTTTGTAGTCTGCATAATTTTATCACTTGACTATTCTCCCTTCTTAATTTCGTCGGCCATTTCGTAAAATGCCTTACGGAATTCAATTCGGTATCGTACCCAAGTTAATTCTGCAATCTTTTCAGATGCAATATCTTTATAATCAGCTTTTGCGTCATTCATGATTGCGGTTAACTCACCTTGTTTATCCATATCCTCTTGACCTAAACGGTGTTTTTTAATTAACTTTTCAAGTTCCTTAGGCTTTGTGCTGTTGTCAAGTCCCCAAGTACGGATGAAGTTCGTTACAAGTTGGATATTAGTATCCTTTTGTGCTTTATCCATAGCTTGGTTCATTTTTTCAACACTTCGTGGTGCTGGATAATCATCAAACATAAACTCTTTTGAAAAAATCTTAGATACAAAGTTGCGCATCTTAGATTTTTCTTTTTCATTGTCAGACTTGGCGATTTCAACATGGATTTCATTACGTGTACTTTCCGCTTTCGACATTTCGTTTGCGTGAACTTCGTCAGCCATCCGGGCGATTAAATCAATCAAATAATCATAGTTGATGGTAACATCGTGAATATGGACCATAGAGAGATTGACTTGCGAAATATCAATGTCTTCTCGCTTCGCACGTCGTTCTTTCAACTCACCGGCGATTACAGTTGTTAAAATGACTTCCTGCTCTTCAGTAATACCTAGACGTTCATAGAACTCTTCAGGATTATCATAGGCGGAAATAGGATTTTTGTCATCGTCTTCGGTATATTGTTTCAACTGACTCAACAAGCGATTATACTCATTCAGATTCTCAAAAACTTCATCCTGTGCTTTTTCACTTGGTGGTAATTGTATAAAATCGTCTGTGAGCGTTGAAAGCTTCTTGATGACTTCTTGCATCTCAGCTTGAACCTTGCTAAATGGTTTGGAAGTGATACCAGACTCTTCGTTGCCTTTTTTCAATTCTTCAAGTGAAAGCTGTTCGTCGGCAGATGCACGATTTGAATAGATAGCAAAAGCCTTATTCATTTCATACTCGTTTTGCTCCGGCCAACGATAGTTCACGACATTTCCCCAAGGCTTATCGACAAAGTTATGTATTCGATTTGTACGTGAGTATGCCTGAATCAAGTTCCCACCCTTAAGTGTTCGGTCAATATAGAGCGTATTCATCTCAGGAGCATCAAAACCGGTCAAAAGTTGATCCACAACGATGACCAAATCTAAATAGTTACCATCATCAGCTGTCTTGTTCAAACGTCGTGCTAAGTCTTCTGTATAAGCTTTAACTGTCGTCATATCAAAAGCTGTGCCAAACGTTGCGTTATAGGCTTTGATGGCTCTGTGCAAGTTTTCGTTCGTTTTCAGTTGATGAATACTATTGGTTGTATCTGCCGAGAAACTCACCGCAACTTTTAATCGTTTATCTGCTGGACGATTCGCATTCTCTTCCGCAAACTTATCGAAGTATTCCATCGCTCTTGGTGTACTTGCTTTATTACCACCAACGTGGACTGTAAGCAAGGCATTATACTTACGATCATTTGAACGTTTCTTCCAGTTATCGAAGATGTCCTTCACTACTAAGTTCACATGTTCTGGACTATAGTCGTAAACACTTCCACGAACATTATCATCAATATCATCTTCGGTGGGATCTTTGGGAGCCTCGATCGTTTCCTTGAATTCAACGTTAAACCCTAATACGTTTTTATCCGCAATAGCTTCTTTAATGGTATATGCATGTAGGAGTTCACCAAAGATTTCTCGTGTTTCGGGGAATTTTGGTGTACCAGTATAACCAATCCAAGCAGAATTAGGAATTGCTTTTCGAATCGTTTCAAGCATCCCTTCATTTTCAATACTACTACCAGTTGATCGGTGGGCTTCATCAACGATAAAAAGAATATTTTCATTAATTGGCTTGAAGCTGTCCCGCGCTACATAACGCGACATTTTTTGGATACTTGTCACAATGATGTTCTTATCGCTTTTCTTCGTTAGTTTACGATGAAGGTCTGAGATATTGGCTGTGTCACCCACCACACCAGTTTTCCCTTCAAAACCCGCAACAGGATCATAGGCTTTATAGGCATCAGCTGTTTGGTTGGTAAGCGCGATCCGGTCAACCAAGAAGATAACTTTATCTACATTAGATAGACGGCTTGCAAGCCACGCTGTCTTAAAACTTGTGATTGTTTTACCTGAGCCTGTCGTGTGCCAAATGTATCCTAATTTACCATCATCATAGCTAAAGTCAAACTTTCTAACTTTATCAAGCACACGCTTTGTGGCATAGACTTGATAAGGACGCATGACTTTAATACTTTCTTTGTTTTTTGTACCATCAAGTACCATGTAGCGCGTTGCCAAATCATGTGCCATTGGAATGGACAACACCTTATCCGCAAACGTCCTCCATGAACGAATAGGGCGAGCATCATCTTCGTTTTGCCAGTTGAAAGCAAAAGCTCGGTTAAAGTTTTGGAGTGGGGTATTTGCCATATAACGAATATCAAACGGTGTCATCGCGATTAAAATCTGCAAAGTTGAAAAGATACCGCTTAATTGTTTTTCAGCAATATACTGTTCCATCTGATTTAAAGATTCTGTAGCGCTGTGAAGTGCTTTCTTTAATTCGATTTGAATAATCGGCAAACCATTAATAAGCAACGTCACGTCAAATCGACGGTTAGGCTTACCATCAATAACTTTTGGCCGTTTAATTTGATTCACCACTTGATAAACAGTGTTTCCACCCCCAACTTGAGCTTGGTCAAATACTGTCAAAAATACATGCTTACCATTGTCAAGGTCAACTTCAATTTCAGAAACACCATTAACACCATACAAAAACTGTCCGGCATGGTAAGGTGATTCGATACTAGTGATGATTTTCTTCACCTGGTTAAATTCAGCAACAGACAAGGGTTCATCTAATCGAGCGCTATTGTTTTGTTCTAGGATTATTTTAAAGTTATCCCAAAGTTGTTCAGTTGTTTTAATGTCTTTTTTGTATTCCCATTGTTTTACTCCACCGATTTTGGTCAAATAATCGATAACTTCATTTTCAAATGCTAATTCCGATTGACTTTTCATTTAATTACTCCCCCTTTAATGTTTCTTCTATTACCGAGCTCGTAAACTGCCCAATCAAGTCTGCGTACTTATTTAACTTATTTTGTAGCTTCAGTGTTTCTACGTATATAGCGCCCATTTTCTTCTGGTCCTCGATCGGAGCAACAGGAACGATAATTTCTCCAAGAGCACGAAGTGGAATTCTTAAAACAGGGCCACTCCCCTGTAACTCCCTTTCTTTTTGTCGCTTCACATCTTTGTAAGCATTAAATAAGAAAAGAAAATATCTCTTATCAAGTTGTTCGCTATCAAACTCTATTTTTGTGAAGTTGAGGGACAACACTTTACCAACATTATTTTTACCGACCATTGTTGCAAGCTGTAATGAGTTACTGATAACAACATCACCTTCATTTAATGCTAGGTTATTTTGGGATGAAGATTTTGACTCATCTTCAACTACTACGTCCTCATGATTATAATCAGCTTCAAAAGACAGCTGGTCATAATAATTTATTTTTTGAGTTTCAAACTGCTTTTGTGCTCTTGTGGGATTAATACCAGGAACGAATGTTACGAATTCATTTAATTTTCTTTTCTCCAAATAAATCGCCCCTAATCACAGATATTATTTTTTGAAATAATTCTATATTTCACATTAAATCACATTAAATTTGCTTCGTCAAACGATAATATGAAATAATTTTATATTTCATATTATCGTTGCAGGAGAATCCTACTGAAACTATTTCGAAATCCCTGTTTTTTTCACTCTTCCACGCCAATTTTTTAAACCAACAATGCAAAAAGTGCATCCCCTATTCAACGTCAGTTCTGTTTCCACAAACGACTTCAAACCGCTAAAACAAACATCGCTCATGCTTCCCACAAGAACAAACAGAACCCTTGAAAATCACGCCATAAGCAATTCTAAGGGTTCCACAATCTTATATTTTCGCAGTGCGGCCGTCTCCTCATGCTGGTGTGCTGATTGTTAAAACTAAATTATTGATGATTTGATGTAGCTTTGTTCACCTAAAACAAGCCGTATTTTTCCGTTATTTTTCATTATATAGATAAAAATGAATGATAAGGTCGTTTAACATCATGCCCTAGACTGTTTTATGTTAATAAAAAGGTGGGAAACGTGATAAACCATCAATTGAAGTATTAAAAAAGCTTCAAAAAGCTTAAAAGGTCCATACGAGGATTTGATGAAAGCAACAGGATATATGAATTTAAATATAACTATGCAAAGTTGAAAAACAGAAGATATTATTGAGCATATGCAGAAATTACGAAAAGTTTGAACAACGGTCATTGCTACGAGTTAGAGACGAACGATTGAAAATTGAACATTTATTAGGCTCTAATGATCACTATTTTTAAGGACAGGCATCTGACAACAGAAGAAAAATCAAAATTAAAAAGCTTTATCGAAATTGTTTTAAAGGATTGAAAGGGGGAAAGGCAGCATGGCAAACTTCAGACAGCTTGCTAGCGGCAAATGGCAAGCACGTGTTCACAAGGATGGAAATTAGTAAGCCTTGGCACATTCAGAACAAAAAAAGGAAGCAGCAATAGAAGCAGCAAAAGTTGAAGAAAGAAAAAATTATGAACAAACAATAAATGATCGCAATATGTTTTTTGATGAAGTTGTGAAAGATCGGCTTGAGCATAAAAAAGCAAATGTAAAGGAAATACATTTGTTCAGCTTGAAGTAATTGTTAGAAATCACATTATGCCCACTTTTTGAGATGAAAAACTCATGAGTTTAAAAAGAACTGAAATAAAAAGATGGATTGCAACATTTTGTGAACTAGGTGGAAACGGAAAAGAAAAATAACCGAAGTATTTTACATCGTGCTATTCATGAACTTGAAGTTCGTGAAAAAATCCTGCTGATAAATTAATAGTTCCTGTTCAAGATACAGTTGTTATAAATAAAGAAAAAGTGAAATGGGACTCCTCCCGTTTTTGAGACAGGGATCAAAACACCTTTTAAACAGCCAATTGCCTATCGTTTATCGGTGATTGGTTGTTTAGTTTCAGTTGAATACGAATATTATTATCATAATAAATGTATTCTATGACAGTACGTTCTACGAGGGCGGTCGTAGTTCGATCAATGCTGTTAAGATAGAACGTTTCGAACGTTAGCGAGGAATGAAACGCTTCGATGGAGGCATTATCAGCGGGCGCCCCTTTGCGGGACATGCTCATGGTAATGCCTTTTGTGTTAACAGCTTTTTGATGCTCATAAGATGTATACACAGAACCTTGGTCACTATGTAACACGCAGTTCTCAGGCAGCGTTGGCAGCTGATCAAGTGTGTCTAAGACAAAGTCTGTGTCCTGCTTGTCCCCAATCGTAAAAGCAATCACTTCTCCATTGTATACATCCAATGTACTGGAAAGGTACAATTGTTGCTGTCCATAAGGCAAATACGTGATGTCCGTTACTAGTTTTTCAAGAGGATGATCAGACTGAAAGTTGCGATCCAATATATGATCGACTACGGCATATGGCTGCCCATTTTTCTTACGCTTCTTTTCCTTAACCCGGCACTGCCACTGATTTTCTGCATCATCCGTTATACCGTTTTATGGTTAATATGCATTTCCTTTTTTAATAGGGCAGTGATTTTTCGATTTCCGTATCGATACTTGTGCTTTCGGCATAATATGCCAATTTGTTTTTCCAAATGCCGTTTGGGGTGATCTTTCGCCAGATTCTTCTCAACAATAATAAGACGCTCGTGAGATACCTAAATAAATACAGATAACCTGCATGGTCATTGTGTTGTGCAATTCTTCTACAAGTTCGACTGACGTTCGGCTATCAACTTCCTTTCCAATTCGTTTTACTTTTTTAACACTTCATTCTGTTGCCTTAAATATCGATTCTCTGCCTGCAGTTTCTCTAATTCTAAAGCATACTCCGGACCTTTTCCGTAAGTGTATTGCTTTCCAACAGGCTGTTCGAATCGATGTATATCCCTGGCTTTATACCATCTAACCCATGTCTGAATCTGTGTCTTATTCTTGATATTCAATTTCTGCATGATCTCTTTTATAAGCACGCCTGCCCATCTCATGTTTCAAACTTGGAAGGTGTTTTTATTTGTCTCATTTTATAGAATCAGTCCCATGAGCCGGGACTATTTTTGTTTTATACAACAGGAATAAAGACGTAGATCAAACGAATCATTTTCATCTAATACAAAGACTTTTCAATTATTCGCCTTTTCCCCGTGGTAAAATTTCGGATGTGCAATTCCAAAAGAAGGGATATGATCATGAAAGTATTTGAGGCCAAAACACTGCTTTCCGAGGCTGAAAGCCGTACAAGAGAATACAAGGAACTAAGAAGCCAGATGGTCAATCTAAAAAAGGCTTTTAAAGCTGTAGCTGATTTAGATGACAGTGAGTTTTCCGGCAAAGGCGCCGACAACATTAAAGCATTTTATCAAGACCACGCAGGTGTAGCTGACAATTGGATTGACTTACTTGATATGAAAATTGCTTTCTTGACAAGCATTTCAGGCACTTTAGAGGACGCCAGCTTATCTGATGCATATATAGAAGAATCCTTCTTAGAACACGAGCTGGCTAACGCCTACACAAAGTCAAAATCTATTATGTCTGAACAGAAGAAAGCGATGAAAGATATCTTACATGATATAGATGATATCCTTCCGCTTGATTTGTTTTCGACTGAAGACTTTAAAGACGAACTCGCCGATGCGGAAGACAAACGCAAAAAAACGGTTGATAAACTAGGCAACGTAGACGAAGCACTTATATCTGAATATGCTCAGTCAGAGCCAAACGAGCAATTCATCAAGCAGGACTTCCAAAAGCTTGAGGAATCAACAGGCAAAGGCAAAAATGCTACACCCATCCATTACAATGCCAAAGCTTATCGAGAAAGTGATATACATAAGAAAAAAGGCGATATCGAGAAACAGACTGAAGCTTATTTGAAGATCAAGAAAGATGAAGCGAAAGAACGAGAAATCAAAGAGCTAAAGAAGAAACTAGCTGACGGAGTTACGGACCCGGATGAATACTTAGACATTGCCAAGAAGGTTGGGTATGAGAATCTCACCGCTGTACAGCTCCAGTATGTGGTACAGCTTGAACAAGCAAAACAGCTGGAGGACTTCCGTGAAAGTGTAATTAATGCCGGTAAGACAGCATTTAATATCATCGATGGTGTTAATGATGGAATTAACGATACGATTGACGATACGATATACGGTATGAAAGACTTGGTTGTAGGAGCCTGGGAATATTCACAGCTTCCTATGGAACTAAAACTCACAAAAACAATTACAACAGTCTTAAGCGTTCCCTCTTATCCAAAAATAATCTGGACAAACATCTCCGATTCATGGAATGATAAAATGATAAATGGTGATGCATACACAAGAGCACATTATATCAGTTATGCCATCGGCAATATTGTTGGACCAAAAGGTGCGGGTTCCGCAGTGCAAACCACGACCAAACTTTCTAAAGTAGGTAAAGTGGTTGAAGGTGGAACAGCCACTTCTCATGTCAATAAAGGGATAAACAAAGGCAAATCTTATCTCAATTCTTTCGTTAAAAATAAGAATGATCTTGCACTTGTGGGGATTGCGCAAGACATCGAGAATACCTTTAACGCAAAAAATACTCCTCTACTAAAAAGTATGATTGAAGATAAAAAAGAGAGTGTTCTCAGAAGATCTGAACGTTCTAACAATAAGGGTACGGTTAATAAGATAGATTCTGATACAATAAAAAAATATATTAGAGATATAGAAGGGCGAACCTGCAGAGAGTTACCTAAAAACCAAATAGAGAAGTTGAAGGAAACCTTAAGAAATAAAGAATATAAAAAAATGTCACCAATAGAAACAGCTAAACATAGGGCAGAATTTGATAGAGTAAAAAATAAAGTAATTAAAGAGTGGGAAGAAAATACTGGGCAAAAGTGGCCTGTGTATAATGAAAATGTTATTTCAGAAAAAACAGGTAAAGTAATTAGGAAAAAAGGAGATAAGTATGATGCTCATCATATAATTGAAAATACTTTTGGCGGAGAGCATGAATGGTGGAATATGCATCCTGCAAAATTCCCAAATGAGCATCAAGCTGGTATTCATGGAGCAGGTTCACCAGCAAATACACTATTTAAAGGAGGTAAAAAATAATGAGCTATGAATTTATTAAGGCAAACAAAGAAAATAGCTTTTATCCAGTGACTGAAAACGAAATAAAAGAGGTTGAGAAGGAACTCGATTTAAAATTTCCTAAGGAGTTAGTTAATTTTTATAAAGAGGTTGGCTACGGATTTATTAAAGGTTCAGAGTTTAATATCAATCGTATTATGGACCCATATTCAGTAAGGGATTTTCGATTAAGAGTTAATGATTTTGAGTTTTATCCCGACATAGAAATCTATGATGAATTTGAGAATAACAAACTAATATTTTTTGAAGGCAGTGAATCAGCTTTAATGTCATTAGAATTGAATGAAAATAATAGAAGTGCAGTTTACTATTATGATATTCAAATTGCGACTTCTCTTGAAGAATTTTTAAGAAAGATAGAAAAAAATGACAAATATTACTTAGAGTTACTAGCTGATTAAAGAACGATAAACATACCTTGAATGGTTGTACGCCTTTCAAGGTTTTTTTCTTTAATTTATATTAAACTAACTGATTTGAGTGAGACAAAAAGAAATAAATTGTTTGAGAATCGAGAGCTCATGATGGTAGTACCATCATGGCATTATGTTTTAATACTTGGTTTGTGAAAATAAAACGATAATTAGGCGAGATGACATTTTACATGCAGGAGGTAGTTTTGTATGGAATAATGACTATAAAACGATAATGACAAAGCTCGTGGCGATAAACATCGGGTATTAAAAAGGTGTACGTACTTGGTGTTGGCTCATAAAATATTAAGTTGTATTTTTACTAGAGACGGTCTTATAATACTCGCTATTCGTTTAAAAAGCGTTACGAAAATTAAAATTTTGTAACAGGAGGGTGAAAATTTGAACGTTTTGTTGGGTATATACGAGCTCCACACAAGCGTAAGCAAAAGGTGGTTACAGTTTGAAATATCAAGAAGAGAAAATTAAAGCATACTGTGAAGAACAGGGTTTTAACTTGATACAATTTTTAGAGATGAAGGAATTAGTGGTGCAAAATTGAATGAAGAAGCATTGGGAATAGACAGGGTGGGCTTACAAGAGATGTTGGCTCACCTTATGTCTATCCAAATTGATTATGTGCTGGTGCTGAATACAAGCCGATTATGGCGGTCAAATATTGTAAAAGTGCTGATACAACAAGAGTTGAAGAGATATGGCTGTGGCATTAAAAGCATTGAACAACCTATGTACAGTATCCATAAGCAAGACCCCAACGACTGGCTTTGAAGCAAATCAGCTGTTAACATTCAGCGCTTTAAAAGAATATCTTTTATGTTACATGTTACAGCTTTTTTAAGTCACACAGGACTAAGATTAACCGAAGCGTTAGCAATCAGAAGGGAAGATTCTTCGTCTTATCGAACAATCATGAAGTTAAGAAAGTTTAAGCTAGATCAGAACCAGGCTATCGTAAAATATAAGCCTTTACACCAAATAAAGATGATTATTTAGGTAACTACCTTACACCATCTACGGTACGTGAAAGTATGGTTAAATACTGCATGTGGTCTGGTGTCGAACATAAAGGAACTCATGTATTTAGACATATACATGCTGTCCTTTTATTATAAGCTGGGACCTCAATCAAATATGTATCTAATCGAATAGGCCATAAAACATTAAAACAACTGCTGACACTTATTTAGATATAACAGAAAAGATTGAACAAGACGAGTTGAAAAAGTTTGCTCTGATACAAAAAGATAACGGAGTCGGCACAAAATCGGCACGACCCCGTTATTAGAAAATCAATGTTATTGTTTAGACCCTTAAAGGACAAGGGTTTTTAATTATTAACCGATTGAACCTTCCATTTCGAACTTGATTAGACGGTTCATTTCAACTGCGTATTCCATTGGAAGCTCTTTTGTGAATGGCTCGATGAAGCCCATGACGATCATTTCAGTCGCTTCTTCTTCGGAAATGCCGCGGCTCATCAAGTAGAAGAGCTGCTCTTCAGATACTTTAGACACTTTCGCTTCGTGCTCCAATGAAATGTTATCATTTAAGATTTCATTATAAGGAATGGTGTCAGAAGTTGATTTGTTATCCATAATGAGCGTATCGCACTCGATGTTAGAACGGGCGCCTTCCGCTTTGCGTCCGAAGTGGACGATTCCGCGGTATGTTACTTTTCCGCCTTGTTTTGAAATCGATTTTGATACGATTGTGGATGATGTGTTTGGTGCAAGGTGAACCATTTTCGCACCCGCATCCTGATGCTGGCCTTTACCCGCAAGAGCGATAGAAAGCGTCATACCGCGCGCGCCTTCGCCTTTTAGGATACAAGCCGGATATTTCATTGTCAGTTTAGAACCGATGTTGCCGTCGATCCATTCCATTGTTGCGTTTTCTTCACAGACCGTACGCTTCGTTACAAGGTTGTAAACGTTGTTCGCCCAGTTTTGGATCGTTGTATAACGGCAGTAGCCGCCTTTTTTCACGATGATCTCAACAACCGCACTGTGAAGTGAGTTTGTTGTGTAGACAGGCGCCGTACAGCCTTCAACATAATGAACGCTCGCTTCTTCGTCAACGATGATCAGCGTACGTTCGAACTGTCCCATGTTTTCAGAGTTGATACGGAAGTAAGCTTGAAGCGGTGTTTCAACCTTCACGCCTTTAGGCACGTAGATGAAAGATCCGCCAGACCAAACAGCTGAGTTAAGCGCCGCAAACTTGTTATCAGTCGGCGGGATCACTTTTGCCCAGTGCTCACGGAAGATATCTTCGTTTTCTTTCAGCGCGCTGTCAGTGTCTTTAAAGACGATGCCTTGCTCTTCAAGATCTTCCTTCATATTGTGGTATACAACCTCAGATTCGTACTGAGCAGAAACACCCGCAAGGTATTTTTGTTCAGCTTCAGGGATACCGAGCTTGTCGAATGTTTGTTTAATTTCGTCAGGCACTTCATCCCAAGAACGCTCTGAACGCTCAGACGGTTTTACGTAGTACGTAATTTCGTCAAAGTTCAGTGAGTTTAAGTCTCCGCCCCATTGAGGCATCGGCATGTTGTAGAAATGCTCAAGTGATTTCAAGCGGAAATCAAGCATCCACTGAGGCTCTTCTTTCATGCGAGAAATTTCTTCTACGATTTCTTTTGTCAATCCGCGCTCTGAACGGAAAATGGAAACGTCCTTGTCGTGAAAACCATACTTGTATTCACCAATATCAGGCATTTTTTTAGCCATCCATTTTCACTCCAATCCTTTTAATTGCCGCCTTCTTCTTTTGCGACTCCTTTTTCAAGTGCTTTCCATGACAGGGTTGCACATTTGATACGGGCCGGGAATTTTGAAACGCCTTGAAGAGCTTCAATATCCCCGAGATCTATAGAATCATCATATTCATTCCCTTGCATCATATCCGAGAAAATCTTAGACATGGAAAGGGCTGTTTCGATATCTTTCCCTTTAATCGCCTGAGTCATCATCGAAGCGGATGCCATTGAAATGGAACAGCCTTCCCCTTCAAATTTCGCATCTTCCACGATGTCTCCGTCAAGCTTCATTGTCAGCCTGATTCGGTCGCCGCATGTCGGATTGTTCATATCCACGACGATGCTGTCATTCAAAACCCCTTTGTTGCGCGGGTTTTTGTAATGATCCATAATCACCTGTCTGTACAATGTATCTAAGTTTGCATTAAAAGACATTTGTAAAATACTCCTTTGTCTTTTGAAGAGCTTCCACAAGCTTATCAATCTCTTCCTCTGTATTATACAGATAAAAGCTTGCTCTTGCAGTAGCAGTTACATCCAGCCATTTCATCAGCGGCTGCGCGCAATGGTGACCCGCTCTGACAGCGATCCCTTCCGCATCAAGTACGGTTGCCACATCATGAGGATGAACATCATCAAGATTAAATGTGACAAGCCCGGCACGCTCTTCCGGCCCGTAAACCGTTACGCCGTCAAGCTGACGGAAGCGTTCAAGCGCATAAGCTGCAAGCTTGTGCTCGTGGCGGGAAATCTCATCGAGACCGATTTCCTCGAGAAAATCAATTGCGGCGCCAAGGCCGATTGCTCCTGCAATAATCGGCGTACCCGCTTCGAATTTCCACGGAAGCTCTTTCCAAGTTGATTCATAAAGCCCGACAAAGTCGATCATTTCACCGCCGAATTCGGCAGGCTCCATGTTTTCCAGCAGGGCTTTCTTTCCGTACAGCACACCAATACCGGTAGGGCCGCACATTTTATGGGAAGAAAGCGCAAAGAAGTCGCAATCGAGATCCTGCACGTCAATTTTCATGTGCGGCGTGCTTTGCGCACCGTCCACCACAATAACAGCTCCATTGTCATGAGCGATTTTCGCCATGTCTTTAATCGGGTTGATCGTACCGAGGACGTTAGATACATGGGACACTGCAACAATCTTTGTATTGCTTGTGACCGTCGTTCTTACGTCATCTAAAGAAATCGTTCCGTCTTCCTGCAGCGGAATATATTTTAATGTGGCGCCAGTCGCTTTGACAGCCTGCTGCCACGGAATGATATTCGCATGATGCTCCATGTAGGTGATGACCACTTCATCACCCGGTTTCAGGTTGGCGCGCGCATAGCTTAACGCCACCATATTCAGTGATGTGGTCGTGCCTTTTGTGAAAATAATCTCAGCCATTGACTTCGCGTTAATAAACTTGCGGACTTTTTCACGCGCTCCTTCATAACCGTCTGTCGCTCTGGTTCCAAGTGTATGGACGCCCCGGTGAACATTGGAATTGTATTGATTATAATACTTATCCAGTGTTTCAATGACAGCACGCGGCTTCTGGGAAGTCGCCGCGCTGTCGAGATAAACGAGATCATGTCCGTTCACTTGCTGATGAAGGATCGGGAACTGTTCACGAATATCCGTGATATTCATTACTTCACTTTCCTTTCGATAACAGAAACCAATTGTTTCTTAACGCCTTCAATCGGAAGTTCGTTTACTACCGGCGCAAGGAATCCGTAGATGACTAAGCGTTCTGCTTCTTCTTTCGCAATTCCGCGGCTCATCAGGTAGTAAAGCTGAATAGGGTCAACACGGCCGACAGATGCCGCATGTCCTGCAGTTACATCGTCTTCGTCAATTAAGAGAATAGGGTTTGCGTCTCCGCGTGCTTTTTCACTGAGCATCAGCACTCGTGATTCTTGCTCCGCATTCGCTTTAGAAGCGCCATGTTCGATTTTGCCGATTCCGTTAAAGATAGAAGAAGCGGAATCCTTCATCACACCGTGCTTTAAGATATATCCTTCTGAAGCTTTACCGAAATGGATGATTTGTGTTGTAAAGTTTTGTGTTTGCTCTCCTCTACCGACAACAACCGTTTTTGTATCGCCGTATGCGCCGTCACCGTAAAGGTTTGTTGTGTTTTCGGAGATCGTGTCGCCGTCGTTCATAAGACCGAGAGCCCACTCAATTTTGCTGTCGCGTCCGCGTGCAGCACCGCGGCGGTTAACATATGTTGTCACACCGCTGGACAGAGTATCCACCGCACCGTATGTCACGCTGGCATTATCACCTGTGATGACCTCACTGATCATATTGAAGACAGCGTCTTTCGGGTTTACAGTGCTGATGTAGTTTTCAACATACGTTACAGAGCTGTGATCTTCAGCCACAATCAGCACATGGTTGAAGAGAGCCGTATTCTTGCTTTCGTGGACATAAACAGCCTGAACCGGCGTCTCCACCTGGACATTTTTCGGAACATAAAGGAATGCTCCTCCGTTAACAAGAGCCGCGTGAAGCGCAGTTAATTTATGCTCATCAACCTTCACGCCGTCCTTCATAAAGTATTTCTCCACCAAGTCGCTGTGCTCGCGTGCGGCAGTCAGAATATCAGTGAAGATGACGCCTTTGTCTTTCAATTCTTGAGAAAGAGAAAGGTATGCCGGCGTCTGGTCACGCTGTACGTATAATGTTTTATCTTCGTTTTCAACATCGATCAGCGCTTTTACTTCATCAGTCAAATCTTCCAATGAAGAAAGCGGTTCGTTATCAACTGTATGCTTCGCAAAATTCGTGAAGTTCCAGTTTGTGATTTTTGTTTTGTCAGGCTTCGGCATCGGCAGATCCTCAGCTTGTTCAAGAGCCTGTAAGCGCAGGTCTTTCAGCCAGGCAGGTTCTTGATGCTTTTCGGAAAAGCTTTTGAGATACTCCTGATCTACGGATAGTTTTGTATCTAGTGTCATGTTAATCCCCCTAACGCTTACGCTTCTTGGCCTACAGTTTCGTCTTCAATACCAAGTTCTTGTTTAATCCAGTCATAACCTTCTGCTTCAAGACGCTGTGCAAGTTCTGCACCGCCGGATTTCACCACGCGGCCTTGCATCATAACGTGAACAACATCCGGAGTGATGTAGTTTAACAGGCGCTGATAGTGCGTGATCATCAGGCAGCCGAAGTTTTCGCTGCGCATTTTGTTGATCCCTTTAGATACAACTTTCAGAGCATCAATGTCAAGACCTGAGTCGATCTCATCAAGGATGGCGATTCTTGGTTCAATCATCATTAATTGAAGGATTTCGTTGCGTTTTTTCTCTCCGCCTGAGAAGCCTTCGTTAAGGTAGCGCTGAGACATTTCAGGGTCCATTTCAAGGAACTCCATGTTTTCGTCCATTTTGCGGATGAATTTCATAAGAGAAATTTCATCGCCTTCTTCTCTGCGCGCGTTGATTGCTGAACGAAGGAAGTCGGCATTTGTCACACCGCTGATTTCACTTGGGTACTGCATCGCAAGGAATAATCCTGCCTGCGCACGCTCGTCCACTTCCATCTCCAGTACATCTTTGCCGTCAAGCGTGATGCTGCCTTTTGTTACTTCATACTTAGGATGCCCCATAATAGCAGCTGAAAGCGTGGATTTACCCGTTCCATTCGGTCCCATTACTGCGTGGAACTCTCCACCTTTTATTTCAAGGTTTACACCCTTTAAAATCTCTTTCCCTTCGATTTCAACGTGAAGATCTTTGATCGTTAATGTTGAAGCAGCCATATCTATACCTCCAAAAATATATAATCATTATTCTCATTTTATTCTCATTCTAATTTTATAACAAATGAAAAGTAAATACAACTTTTTATCGTGCCTCGCACATTTCTCAAGTTTAACAAAGATCAGCACTTTATTAAAGCGGTTGAAAAAGAAAAAGAGTGGATTCCCACCCTTTTTCAGAAGATTGATTTTCTCAATAAGCTCCCGCAGAAATCCGCTTACTCTTTTCATAATCAAGCTCTCTCTGCCGCTCTACTTTCATTCTTGTTTCCAGCCGGCGCCCGTATTCCTCGTATCCAATTCCGTGAGATAGCTGCATCGCTTTTTCCATTTCTGACGTGTAATCGAGGTTCAGTCTATCCTGGCTGTTGCAAATAATGAATCAATCCCTTCATTTATTTGCTTCTATTGTATCAGCTCTGCGATAGATGCCGCAAAAAGGATATGGCTTGAAATAGCGGCAGATGAGACGAAAGCGTCCTTTCAGATCAAATGAGAATGGTTTTTCGGAATATTCCTTCTCTTAATGCGTAGTGTTTCCAAATTCCTCTATGCACTGCTGGACAACTGTCACTCCTTGGCTGAGAGCCGCGCCGCCTCCAAATGCCGCTGCCACACTGACAGCTTCGAGAATGTTTTCTTCTGTCGCTCCCTCATCAAGACAGCCTTTTGTATGATAGATCATGCAATATTCATCTTGGGCATTGATGGCGATTCCGAGGGCAATCAGCTGTTTTTCTCTCTCAGTCAGTGAATTTCCGGCAAAGCACTGTTCAGTAAACTCGTTGAACTTTCTTCCCATCAGCGGCATCTTTTGTTCGAATGTGCCTAGACCTAACTTATATTGTTTTAGCGCGTCCTGCATGCTTCCTCTGTCTTGATTCAACGAAGATCCCTCCATCTGTTTAACATTCCTTTTTATTATGAACAGCTTTTAGGAAAATACCCGAAAAAAACCCCGGATTTCTCATCCGGGGTTTCAGTCTTATTCAGATACAGGAAGCACAGCTCCATCGTATTTTTTCTCGATGAAGTCTTTGATCTTTTTAGAGTGAAGAACTTCCATCAACGCTTTAATCTTGTCAGAATCTTCTTCGCCTTTTCTTACTGCGACGATGTTAGCGTATGGGTTGTTTTTCGTTGCTTCCACTTCAATCGCGTCTTTTTTAGGATTTAATTTACTTTGGATCGCATAGTTTACATTGATGAAGACCGCGTCTCCTTCTTTGTTATCATATGCTTTTGCCGTTAATTCAGGCGCTACCTTTTTGAATTCAAGGTTTTTCGGATTTTTCTTAATGTCTTTCAATGTTGCGTCAACTGTTTCGACTTTAGAATCAAGTGTGATTAATCCAGCATTTTCAAGCATTGCAAGCATACGGCCTTGTTCAGCGACGTTGTTTGTCAGGATAATGGTCGCGCCGTCTGGAAGGTCTTTCAGTGACTTGTATTTTTTAGAGTAAATACCGAATGGCTCTAAGTGAACGGCACCGGCATTTACAAGTTTGTAATCTGTGTTTTCTTTCATTTCTTGGTCAAGGTAAGGAATGTGCTGGAAGTAGTTCGCATCCACTTCTTTATCAGCTAAAGCTTTGTTGTACATCTTATAATCACTAAGCACTTTCACTTTCAGCGTGTAGCCTTTTTCTTTCAATAATGGTTCAGCTTCTTTTAAAATTTCCGCATGCGGTGTTTTTGTCGCAGCAACGACAATTTCTTTCTTGCCGGATTCGGCGTTATTCGAACCGCAGGCAGCCATAACTCCTGCAAATACAAGCAGTAATGCACCTAAAAATAGCTTTTTCAATGTAAATCCTCCCTTATCGTTTGTCTATAATATTTGTTATGACATCACCGATGATTTGAATAATAAACACGATGATTAAAATAAACACAGTAGCAACGAAGGTCACATCAGTATTATTAGACTGATAGCCTTCTACATACGCAAGGTTTCCAAGGCCGCCTGAACCGATGGCTCCGGCAATTGCCGTTGAGCCGATCAAAGCGATCGCCGTAACCGTGATACCAGAAATAAGAGCCGGCATAGATTCCGGAAGCAGCACTTTGAAAATAATCGTAGACGTCTTAGCTCCCATTGATTTAGCGGCTTCAATAACACCTTTGTCTACCTCACGCAACGCGATTTCAGCAAGGCGCGCGTAAAACGGTGCCGAGCCGATAACCAGCGCCGGCAATGCGGCGTTTGGCCCTAAGATCGTGCCGACTAAAAATTTCGTAAATCCTAGCAATAAAATAATTAAGATAAGGAACGGAATCGACCTGAATATGTTGACAACGGCCGCAATCACAGAGTTGATCGTTTTATTCTGCCAGAGGCTCCCTTTACTTGTCAGAAAGAGCAGCAAGCCGAGAATCACCCCGATGACAAAAGCAAACAGCAAAGAGATCAGCGTCATATAAAGGGTTTCATATGTCGCGTTCCACAATTCTGTTAAATCAACGTTCGGGAAGTATTTTTCAAACATTCGTGATCACCTCTGCTTTCACCTGTCTGTCATTAATAAACCGGATCACGTTTTGCACTTCTTCCTCGTCTCCGTCAATATGGATAAACAGTGAACCGTAGGCTCCATCCTTCGTCTGCGAGATTTTCCCTTGCAGAATATTGACGCTGACATTAAAGTTTCTGATCATCTCTGTAATCAGAGGCTGTTCAGCCGAATCACCGACAAATGTGAGCTGAACCATTTTTCCTGATGCTGTTTCATCAAGAAGATGCTGAAGCGTTTCTTTCGTTTCTTCCGGCTCTGTCACCTGCTGAACAAACCGTTTTGTCATGTCTTCCTTCGGGTTTTTGAAGACATCGAGAACTTCGCCTTCTTCCACAACCTTTCCGTTTTCCATGACAGCGACTCTGTTGCAGATTTTGCGGATCACATGCATTTCGTGCGTGATCAGCACAATTGTCAAACCGAGTCTATCATTAATATCGGACAATAGATCCAAAATTGAATCTGTCGTTTGCGGATCTAATGCTGATGTCGCTTCATCACAAAGGAGAACCTTCGGATTGTTTGCGAGCGCTCTGGCGATTCCGACACGCTGCTTTTGTCCGCCGCTCAGCTGAGACGGATAAGATTTTTCTTTTCCTTCTAAACCTACCAGTTTAATCAGTTCATTGGCGCGCTTGATACGCTCGCTCTTTTTCACCCCGGCAATCTCCAGAGGAAACATGATATTATCTCTGACGGTCCGCGACCAAAGCAAATTGAAGTGCTGGAAAATCATGCTGATGTCATGGCGTGCGTTTCTTAACCCGCGTCCGTTTACTTCATTAATCTTGGTTCCCGCCACTTCCACGGTTCCTGAGGTTGGTTTCTCAAGGCCGTTCAGCAGACGGATTAAGGAACTTTTACCAGCTCCGCTATATCCTATAATTCCAAAAATCTCACCTTTTTTAATGGAAAGCGAGACATTTTGGACAGCATTGACATCTCCATGTTTCGACTTATACACTTTTGAAACATCTTGAAGATTGATCAAAGCAATCACCTGCCTTAACACTATTCTAAGAAATCTTCCGGGGTTTTCTGCAAAAGAAAAACCTTTCTGCACACTTGAGCAGAAAGGCTTATATAAAATGCCTTTCTCTCATCTTTCAAAGCTGAACGCTTCGTGTGAATTGGCACCATTTCAACAGTGTTGATGGTTGCCGGGCTTCATAGGGCACTTCCCTCCACCTCTCTTGATAAGAGAAATATATAGTCTTTTTCGTCCGGAAATTCTTAATGTAGAATAGCATGGCGGATGATTGCATGTCAATAAAATAAATGATGTCAACTTTTACTATTATAATAATTTGCTATTTTTTAATTATTCGCAATCCTCTGAAAAAAACCATTCGTCAGCCAGAGAATCGCTTCAAGCTTTAACAGGGCTCTGAAGGACCCCTTTACTTTTAGGCTTCCGCTCTGAATCAGATGCTGAAGGGAAATGTCTCCGTGCAATAAATGAATGATTTCGGATTGGTTTCCGTAAAAGGTCAGGTTGGACGGTTGGCGCGGAGAAATTTTTTTTATTTCTCCCTGTTCGTTTATTGAGACGGTTAAGGCTTCTGTTTCTCCTTGAAAGGTAATAAGCAATGTTGAAGCGCTCAAAAGGGGTTTTAAAAACAGATGCTGATACTCATCTTCCAAAACTTCCGCTTTCTCCATATGTACAACCTCCTATTTGTTGGTCATACATAGACATTTCTCTCTCTGGCGCACGAACCCCTTTATAAAACGAACGACAATTTCATTGGAATGCGCTGAGAAATATGTCATAAATGGGATGCGGAAGATGATTTTTGTTTGATCAGCTCATATAAATAAGAAACGGAATGAAACGCATATCCTCTTTCAACCATTTTTCCTCCTTTAAACAGCAGAAAACAAGGGACGCTTTCAATTTGATACGCTTTTGCGAATGTCGGAGAGTAATTGACATTGTTTTGGTAGAAGGCGACATCAGGCAGCATTTCTTTCACCACTGTCAGCATTTTGCTTGCAAGCTGGCAAGTGCCGCAAAACGGAGTATATAAATATAGAAGATACACATCATCAGCAATGTGCTCAAGCTCGTGTTCCTGGAGTTCTTTCATGCTATACACCTCGGGACTTTCTTTCAAGAAAAATAGTATGGACATTCAGATTCGCGCGCAGCAATACAGAGGCGACGTGGTGTCTGGGTGCAGCCGCCACTTCTTTATAGGCTCTGTCGATATGCAGATGGCAGGCTTCGTTAAATTCTCTTTTCAGCTGTTTTCTCAATTTCTCGCCTGATTCGTCAGCATCCACTAATATATAGACGTCTTTATCATAAAGCTCGTCAGCCAATTCCTCAAGCCTCAGCTGGCTGATTGTTCCGTTTGTGCAGATAATGCGCACCGGTTCATCCAGAACGCTTTCGATTTTCTCTTTATCTGATTTCCCTTCCACAATCATGACCTTTTCCAGCTCATCCATCTTCTTCACCTGCCGCGTCAAATTTGAAACGTTCAGATTGTAAAAGAAGGCAGTGAAATTCACCGCCAACATTAACACCAGCCGTTTTCGTAGTCACAATCCACATATTTCTCATCGTTTCCAGAGACCACATCGGCTGTCTTATAAAATTTCTCATTTTCAAAGGAATAACCGGACTTAAGCTCATATTCATTCATGCTTGTCATTTGGCCGATTCTCTCATTTTCATGATATAACGAGAGCTGGCCATGTTGAAAGCGGCCTGTCACATCATTGGTGACATCGAGCTTTTGTTTGCTGAAAGCCATATTGGACACCTCCCATAACGTTAGCGTGTCCAATTGCCTTTACAGCTATCCTGCTTTAGTCTTCCTGTGTCATCTCTTCGTATTGCTCTGCTGTCATCAGTTTTTCAATTTCAGAAGCGTCAGACGGCTCAACGACGATCATCCATGCTTTTTCGTACGGAGATTCGTTTACGAATTCCGGACTGTCATCAAGATCTTCGTTAATTTCCACAACAGTTCCGTTAATCGGCGCATAAAGCTCAGATACCGTTTTAACGGATTCAACACTGCCGAATGGCTCGTCCGCTTTGATTTCAGCGCCCACTTCAGGAAGTTCGACAAACACGATATCGCCTAGCTCGGACTGGGCAAAATGCGTAATCCCGATTCTGGCTTTTTCTCCTTCAACTTTTACCCACTCGTGTTCTCCTGAGTAACGCAAATCTTTAGGTATGCTCAATTGAATCCCTCCATTTTTTACAGCACTATAATAAGAAGATACCATACTTTTCAAAAAAAATTGACATTAAGCCCAGTTTTCTTCAAATTGGTCTTCTTTAAAACCGACTGTCACTTTTTCGCCGTCTGTTGTAAGCGGTCGTTTGATCAGCATTCCGTCTGAAGCCAGCAGTTCAAGCTGTTCGTCCTCCGACATGTGATACAGCTTTTCCTTGAGATTGAGCTCACGGTATTTCATCCCGCTCGTGTTGAAAAATTTCTTGAGATCCAGCCCGCTTTTTTCATAAAGCGCTTTTAGTTCTTCTTTGCTTGGAGGCTGCTCTGCAATATGTATTTCGTTGATTTCTTTTCCATGCTCTTCAAGCCATTTCTTTGCTTTGCGGCACGTTCCGCATTTAGGGTACCAGTAAAAAGTTAACGACATCTTCTTCCCCCTCAATAAAATAATCGAGGTTATTTTAACACAGTTTGTTTTAAAAACCTAAAACAGTGCTTCTTAAAAAAAGCTCCGCGCATGCGGAGCTCTTCGCCGATCAAACAATATATTTTTCAGCCTCAAAAACGCCCGCTGCCGCTTCACGTTTTTTCCGAATCACGTTTTTAGGGGTTACCCGCGTCAGCTTGCGCAGAGCGGAAAGCATCATGCGGAGTGAATCTCCTTCTTCCATTGCGATGAGAGACTCCTTGGCGTGCGCTTCAATTTCGTTAAAGGCTTCTTGAACGAAAATTTCTGTATACAGCACCTTCTGCGCTGCTTTTTCCCCGCCTTGCGCGGCGATGGCCTTTTCCGTTCTAAGCACGGCTGATTCCATCGCGTACACATTGCTGACGATGTCCGCAACGTTGACGAGAATTTCCTGTTCGCGATCGATGGCTTTCCCGTATTTTTGCGCGGCGAGACCGGCAGCGAACAGCGCGATTTTTTTAGCTTGTTTGACAATATATTTCTCCTGCTCTAAAACGCCGCTGCCAGGCTCTTCAGGCATAAGCATCATGAGTTCTTCCTGCAGCGTTTGCGCTTTTTCAAATAGAGGCAGTTCGCCTTTAAGCGCTTTTTTCAGGAAGGTGCTTGGCACGATTAACCGGTTGATTTCGTTTGTCCCTTCAAAAATCCGATTGATCCTTGAATCCCTATAGGCTCTTTCCACTTCGTACTCCTGCATAAAACCGTAGCCTCCATGAATCTGCACGCCTTCATCAACGATATAATCAAGCGTCTCGGAGCCGAATACCTTATTAAGAGAGCATTCGATGGCATATTCGGCAATCGACTTGGCAATTTGGCGGCCGTCCTTGAGATCTTCGGACGTAAACTGGCTCATATTGTCTTCAAACAGCCCGACGGTTCTGTACACAGAGCTTTCCATCGCGTAGAGCCTTGATGCCATTGTCGCGATTTTTTCCTGTGTCAGCGAAAAGCCCGCAATCGGCGTTTTAAATTGGCGGCGCTGGTTCGCGTAACCCGCGGACAGCTCGATCACCCGCTTAGATGCGCCGATTGAACCAACCGCCAGCTTGTAGCGGCCGATATTTAGAATATTAAAGGCGATAACATGCCCTTTGCCGATTTCGCCAAGCAGGTTTTCCTTTGGCACTTCAGCTTGATCTAAAAGGAGGGTTCTTGTCGATGACCCTTTGATCCCCATTTTCTTTTCTTCCGGACCCGTAGATACACCCGGGAAATCTTTTTCTACAATAAAGGCTGAGAACTTTTCACCGTCCACCTTAGCGTAAACAACAAATACATCAGCAAAGGCAGAGTTGGTAATCCACTGTTTTTCCCCGGTTAACACGTAATGCGTACCCGCTTCATTCAGCACGGCTGTTGTTTTTGCTCCAAGGGCATCAGATCCGGAGCCCGGCTCAGTCAGTGCATAAGCCGCGATCTTTTCGCCTGAAGCGAGCCCTGGCAAATATGTTTTCTTTTGTTCTTCTGACCCGAAAAAGACGATCGGCAAGGATCCAATGCCGACATGCGCGCCATAAGAAAGCGAAAAGCTTCCCGCACGCGAAAATTTTTCAGTGATGAGTGCCGAGCTGATTTTATCAAGACCGAGCCCTCCGTACTCCTCCGGCACATCGGCGCCAAGAAGCCCGAGTTCGCCCGCTTTCTTTAACAGCCTGACGGAATGCTCGAATTGATGGTTTTCGATGTCATCTATATGAGGGAGCACATCTTGCTCGATGTAGTCCTCTGTTGTTTTCGCAATCATTTTATGCTCGTCAGTGAAATCCTCCGGTGTATACATTTGATCGTATGTGATATCCTCGATTAAGAAACCGCCGCCTTTTTGTACTTCAGCCGCTTTTTTTGCCATTTATTTTTCCCCCTTTAGCATAATTCAAATACACCGGCCGCTCCCATCCCGCCGCCGATACACATTGTGACGACTCCAAATTGCTCGTTTCTCCGTTTCATTTCATGAATCAGTGAGAGTGTAAGCTTTGTTCCCGTACAGCCAAGCGGGTGTCCAAGCGCGATTGCGCCCCCGTTGACATTCACTTTTTCTTCGTCAATGCCGAGTTCTCTGATGACTTGAATGGCTTGTGATGCAAAAGCTTCGTTCAGTTCAAACAAGCCGATGTCCTGCAGTTGAAGCCCGGCTAGCTTTAAAGCACGCGGAATGGCTTCCACCGGCCCGATGCCCATCACTTCCGGAGGCACGCCGCCTACTGCAAAGGAACGGAATTTCACAAGCGGCGCCAAGCCCAGCGCATCCGCTTTTTCCCGGTCCATCAGCATAACTGCCGCCGCTCCGTCACTCGTCTGCGAGGAGTTGCCCGCAGTAACCGTTCCGTCAACGGAAAAAGCCGGGCGCAATGTTGATAAAATGTCTGTCGTCGTTTTCGGGCGAACGCCTTCATCCTGGGAAAAGACAAACTGTTTTTCCCGCGGTTTATGGTTGTCTCCGATTTCTGTCACCGTCACTTCGACGGGCACAATCTCATCTTTAAATTTCCCCTCTGCAAGGGCTTTGGCCGCGTTCTGGTGGCTGCGAACGGCAAACGCATCCTGATCCTCTCGGGAAACGCCGTATTTTTTCGCGACCTGCTCGGCTGTGTGGCCCATGCTCATGTAATACTCCGGCGCCTTTTCTGCCAATGCGAGGTTCGGACGGGTCACATGCCCCATCATCGGTACCTGCGACATCGATTCCGCTCCGCCGGCGATCGCTGTATCGTAGGCGCCGAGCATAATTTTTTCTGCCGCATATGCGATGGTCTGAAGGCCTGAAGAGCAGTAGCGATTGACTGTGACCGCCGGGACCGTGTACGGCAGCCCCGCAAGCGCGCCGATATTTCTGGCCATATTAAGCCCCTGCTCCGCTTCAGGTGCCGCACAGCCGATAATCAAGTCATCAATATTGCCTTCGTAGCCGCCTGCCCGTTTCAGTGTTTCTTTGACGCAAATCGCTCCCAAATCATCCGGGCGAACGGTGGCCAACGATCCTTTCTTTGCTTTCCCAACCGGTGTTCTTGCACCTGACACAATGACTGCCTCTTTCATAAGCTCCCTCCTAATTCCGTAAAGGTTTACCTTTCACAAGCATATGCTGCATTCTCGCTTGAGATTTCGCCTCTCCTGCCAAACTCAAAAACGCTTCTCTCTCGATCTCCAATAAATATTCTTCATCAACCTCTGTACCGAACGGCACATGTCCGCCGGCAATGACATAAGCAAGTTTTTTCGCGATCTTGAAATCATGCTCTGATATATAACCGGACAGCTTCATTTGCTCCGCGCCAAGCAAGAGTGCCGCATAACCGGTTTCTCCCGCCACCTTGACCTTTTCTTTTACAGGCGGCCGCCAGCCTGTATCGTATAAAGATGCGGCCAGCCGTTTTGCATCGTACAGCAGGTGGTCCTGATTCACGCTGATGGGATCCGCTTCTTTTAAGATGGTCATCTCACGAGCCTCTTGGGCGGAAGCGGACACTTTCGCCATCGCAATCGTTTCAAATGTTTTCATCGCCGCATTCATCGGATCAAGACCGCGGTGAAGATGGTTGATGTACAGCTCTTTGTTTCCTCCTCCGCCAGGGATGAGGCCGACACCCGATTCCACAAGCCCCATATAGGTTTCGCTTGCTGCTTGAATGCGCGCCGCCGGCAGGCATACTTCGGTTCCTCCGCCGAGCGTCATGCCAAATGGAGCGGCGACAACCGGTTTCGCACTGTATTTGATCTTCATCATCGTCTCCTGGAAACGGCGTATCACGAAATCGACTTCCAGAAAATTGTCATCTTGAACTTCCATTAAGATCATGCCAAGATTGGCGCCGACGCAGAAATTTTTCCCTTGGTTGCCGATGACAAGGCCTTTGTAGTTCCGCTCTGTTTCCTCCAATGCTTTGTTGATCATTTGAATGATATCGAGCCCGATCGCATTGCTTTTTGAATGAAACTCAAGAAGGGCCACATCATCTCCAAGGTCGATCAGGCTTGCTCCGCTGTTTTTCGCAATCACGCCGTTTGTTTCCTTGAGCGTTTGTAAATGAATGCGTTTTTTGTTTTCTTTCACAGCTCTATATTCGCCGCGGTCATAATAAAATACCATTCCGTTTTCTCTGATGTAGAAGGTTTCAATTCCTTTGTCCAGCATGTCTTTGATCCAGTCAGGCATTTTCGCTCCAAGCTGTTCTAGCTTTTCCGCCGACTGCCTGAGGCCGATGGCGTCCCACATCTCGAACGGGCCCAGCTCCCAGCCGAATCCCCACTTCATGGCTTGGTCAATCGCATGAATATCATCGGCAATCTCCCCAAGCAGTTCGGCTGAGTAAAGCAGAGTTTGAGATGTGATATTCCACAGCAGTCTGCCGGCTCTGTCATCCGAGTAAATAAGCGCTTTCATTTTGGCTTTTGTTCCTTTTGCCTGTTTTGCCGCTTCAAGTGACGCTGTTTTCATTTTTGTCCGTTCGCCATAAGTAAGCGTCACTGGGTCAAGCTCATAAATCGTTTTTCCTTCTTTTTTATAAAAGCCTTGGCCGGCCTTGCTTCCGATCCACCCTTGCTGCAGCATATCGTTCATGAAACCCGGCAGGCGGAATACTTCTTTCTCGTCTCCGTCCGCTTTGTCATACACATTTCGGGCGACGTGGGCGAATGTATCGAGTCCGACAACATCAAGCGTTCTGAAGGTCGCGCTTTTCGGTCTGCCGATCAGCGGACCTGTGACTGAATCGACTTCCCCGACCTGATAGCCGCCTTTCAGCATTTCTTGGACTGTGACGAGAAGCCCGTACGTTCCAATGCGGTTTGCGATAAAGTTCGGTGTGTCTTTTGCTGTGACGACGCCTTTACCAAGGACATTTTGACCGAAGGCTGTCATAAACTTTAAAATATCAGGGTTCGTTTCCTTAATCGGAATGACCTCCAGCAGCTTTAAATAGCGAGCGGGATTAAAAAAGTGTGTTCCGAGAAAATGGGCTTTAAAATCATCCGACCGTCCTTCAGCCATCTCCTGTACTGATATGCCGGAGGTGTTGCTTGAGACGATGCTGCCAGGCTTTCGATGTTCATCCACAAGAGCGAATATTTGCTTTTTGACTTCAAGGTTTTCGACAACGACCTCAATAATCCAATCTGCTTCTTTCAGCTTTGCTGCATCATCCTCCAGATTGCCAGGTGTGATATAGGAGGTATTTTCCGCTGATGTGAGAGGAGCGGGCTTTTGTTTCAGCAGTTTTTTCATCGCCTGCCGGCTCAGCCTGCTGCGCACCTCCGGGCAGTCCTTCGTCAGCCCCTTTTTTTCCTCTTCCTTTGTCAAATCGTTCGGCACAATATCAAGCAGCAGAACAGGAATGCCGATATTAGCCAAATGCGCAGCAATCCCGGAACCCATTACCCCCGATCCTAAAACGGCTGCCTTCCGAATGTGTTTGTGCATAAGATATCCCCCTTGAACATTGAATGAATGATCATTCATTTTTTGAACAAAAAAAATGAAACCCGTTTCTTCTTTCATCTTAAAAGATTTTCGGTTCGACTTCAATAGCTAATTTGTTATTTTTTTGCATGAAGCTTATAAAAGAAGGGCAACTTAAGCCCGGAGGTGAAGGGAATGGTGCGAGAGAAAAAAGATCCGTCTTCAGCGGCAGTCAGCGCGGCGAGCGTGAAAGGTGATGCCGGTCCGACTCAGCATTACGGCGGCGGAAAACGGACAAGTCAAAATCAGCAATATAAAAAACATAACATGGAACAATCATGACGCAGCTGCTTCCCGCGGCTGCTTTCATTTTTTCAAAATTCCTTTCAGCACAAACACTGCATTGGCAGGCCGTTCGCCAATTCTTCTCATAAAGTAGCTGAACCAGTCCGTTCCATATGGGACATACACTCGCATTCTGTATCCTTCCTTAGCCAGTTCCTTCTGCCGCTCCGGCCTGATGCCATATAGCATTTGAAACTCAAATTGTGACGCTGGGATCTGATGTTCACCCACGAACTGTTTCGTAAACGCAATGATGTCATCATCATGTGTGGCGACAGCCGTGTAGTTCCCGCTTAACAGCTGCAGTTTTATTAAGCTTTGAAAATGAAGGTCTGTTCCTTTTTTGTCAGGGAATGCTACAGCCGCAGATTCTTTATAAGCGCCTTTCACAAGTCTGAGATTCGGCTTTAAGTCATGCATATTTCTGATATCTTCTGCCGCCCGATACAAACAGGCCTGAATCACCGTGCCGAGAATCTCAAATTCCTGTTTGCATTGCCTGTAGATAGCGAGTGTCTGTTCATAATGAGAATAGTCTTCCATATCAATCGTCACAGCAACACCATATTGCCTCGCAGCGGATAGAATGGCACGCAAATGAGAAAGGGCAAGTTCTTCTGAAAGATCAAGCCCGATTGAAGTCAGCTTGAGTGAAAGCTCTGAGTCCAATTGATGCTGGGCAATGGCTTGAATGGCTTTCTTGCATTCCTCTGCGACTTGCTTCGCTTCTTTTTCTGAAGCTGCATACTCGCCTAAATAATCAATTGTTGCGCACAAACCGGATCTATTTAGCCTTTTGACAGCCTTAACCGCCGATTCAATTGTATCCCCCGCGACAAACCTTCGTGCTCCAAGCCGCGGCCCGTATGCTTTTGCGAACTTGGTAAGTGCTTTATTTTGAGATAAGAATAAAAATATATGTCTCAACATCCGACTCCCTCCTGCCGCCATTTTCAAAACACCTGCATATAACTCCCGGACTAAAGGAAACTATATATTGAACAGAAAACCAAAGGAGGATCACAATGGACAATCAGCAGCAATCACAAATGCCGCCTTCCGTTATTTCGACAAAAGATCATTTGTATCTGAATGACATGCTGAACTGGAATTTGCTCGCGATGAAAAAAGCGCATTTCATGGCGCAAAAGTGCCAGGATCAATCGTTAAAACAAGAACTCGACCGCGTCGGACACATGCATCATGACCACTATCAAAGAATATTAAAGCACCTGCAGCCAGGCCAGCAGCAGTCCGGCTACATCCAATAAGGAGGCGCCAGAATGAATCAGCAAAATCAGAAAATCAGCAACCCGGAGACACCTGTACCGACAACTTCGGAGATGAATGACAGAGATTTCGTCAACGAACTGCTGACAACAGAAAAATATATGACAACTGCGTATTGTACAGCCTTGAACGAATTCAGCCATGAGTCTCTCTACCAGGATATTCAAACCATTTTTGATGAGTCACAAAAAACGCAAAGAAAACTGTATGACCTCATGTTCCAATATGGATGGTATTCTGTCGAAGCGGAGGATGCCCAAAAGCTGCAGCAGTCCTATCAAAAATTCCAGCAGACCATTCAGCAGCAGTCTCCTTATCAGCAATAAAATACATGAGCAAAAAGGATACGATGTGCTTCAGGGCATCTATCCTTTTTTTATGTGAAATTGGTTGACTTTTTATTAATACTTATTTATATTTAATATACATTAACTATTTTACTATCTTAAATATAAATACAGTTTATGTAATAGAGGGGAAATGAATATGAAGAGTGCGGATCAGTTAATGTCCGATATTCAATTATCACTTCAGGCGCTCTTTCAAAAGATACAGCCTGAAATGCTTGAAAGCATGGAGAAACAAGGAGTTACCCCAGCGCAGCTGTTTGTGCTGGCCAGCTTAAAAAAACACGGCAGCCTCAAAATTTCTGAAATCGCCGAGCGGATGGAGGTCAAGCCAAGTGCTGTGACGTTAATGGCAGATCGCCTTGAACAAAAAAATCTCATCACCAGAACACACAACACAAAAGACAGACGAGTGATTGACATCAGTCTGACTGATGAAGGAGACGGAAAGTTCGAGGAGGTTTTGGCAGGCAGAAAAGCCATTATGGCGCGATACCTTTCCTTCTTGACGGAGGAGGAAATGCTTCAGGCGGCGCGTATTACAGAAAAGCTCGCACAGGCTGCAGCGGAAACGGATTGAAAAGCAAAACATGAAAAGAGGAAACGGATGAAATGAGTAATGAAGGCAAACAATCAAAACGGACGTTATTAATCACAGGCTTAATTATTGCCATGTTTTTTTCAGCTCTTGACGGTACCATTGTCGGAACGGCCATGCCGAAAATTGTCGGTGATCTGGGCGGTTTGAGCATGATGACCTGGCTGACAACTGCATATTTGTTAACATCAACAACTGTCGTTCCGATTGCCGGTAAACTGGCCGATTTATTGGGACGGCGTATTGTCTATGTATCAGGTTTGATTATTTTTATGGCAGCTTCCGCTTTGTGCGGAATGGCCAACAATATGACAGAGTTGATTATTTTCCGGGGACTGCAGGGAATCGGCGGAGGCATTATGATGCCGATGGCGATGATTGTCATCGGTGACTTGTTCACTGGAAAACAGCGTGCTAAATTCCAAGGGGTCTTTGGCGCGATTTACGGGCTCGCTTCAGTGATTGGGCCGCAAATCGGCGGTTGGATTGTAGACTCGCTAAACTGGAAATGGGTTTTCTATATTAACCTTCCAGTCGGAATTATTGCGGTTATTTTTATTGCCAGAGGGTTGCAGGGCCGCCAGCAGACTGGTCCGATCAACTTCGATATCGCTGGGATTTTCACGATGATAGTCGGGATTGTCAGCCTCCTTCTCGCCTTAAGTTTTGGCGGAAAAGATTACGCGTGGGGTTCATGGCAGATTCTTGGCTTGTTCGCACTCGCGCTGATCGGCATTGTCAGCTTTATTATCGTAGAATCAAAAGCAAAAGAGCCGATCCTGCCAATGTATCTATTTAAAAACAGAACGTTTACATTTTTAAACTTGATCGGTTTCTTTATGAGTATCGGCATGTTTGGTGCAATTACGTTTGTTCCTTTCTTTATGCAGGGAATTGTCGGTGTAAGCGCGTCTGAATCAGGCACGATTATGACACCGATGATGATCTCAATGATTATTACAAGTATTATCGGCGGCCAGCTGGTTTACAAAATCGGCATTAAACCGCAAATCATTACAGGCATGCTGATTATGGCCGGAGGATTCCTGCTGTTAACGACTTTGGGTCTTGATACGAGCAAGCTTGTCGCTACATCGTATATGGCGATTATTGGTCTGGGAATGGGTCTGGTTATGCCGATTCTGACACTGGCTTTACAGGAAAGCTTTTCGAAAGAAGAGCTTGGGGTTGTCACATCATCCAGCCAATTCTTCCGTTCTATCGGAGGAACATTCGGCATTACCATGCTTGGAACTGTAATGAATGCGAGATCAGGAAACTTATTAACAGATAAACTGGTGCCGTATTTAGACTCACTTCCGGCACAGGCAAGCTCATTTGCCAACCAGCTAAAGAGTATGATTGATACAAATCCGCAAGGGCTGCTGCAATCACTGTTCAGCCCGGACGCAATCAAACAAATTCCTGCGGCTTTCTCATCCCATGTTGTGCCGATTTTAAAAACATCGTTGATGGATTCGCTCCACAGCGTGTTTTATACAGGCCTGATCTTTATCGCAGTCGGAGCCGTATTTACCTTGTTCTTAAAACCTATCAAGCTATCGAATAAGAAAACGGATGAACAAGTAAAAGAGAAAGCGGCACAAGTCGTTGAATCACCTTCACATTAATAGAGCGCCCCGCGGGTCAACCCGCGGGGTTTCTTATTCGATCATCTGAGCCCTTCCATTTCCGAAGGACCAATCCTCATCCTGATTTCCAGCCAGTATGATAAACACATCTTCTTTTCTTACACCAAGCCCGGATTGAATCCGGCTTGCGATTGAGTGGTAAAGCGCTTTTTTCTGTTCAGTTGTTCTTGAATCTTTCAACGTAAAATGAATGTATATCAATTCATCAGTACGCTCGACCTGCAGATAAGACGGATCATAAAAAAATTCACTGTTTTCATATTGCCTGATGACTTGAAAATAGTCATCTTCCGGCACATTGATTTCTTCGATCATCGATTGATGGATGGTCCTGCTTAGTTTTTGAAGACACGCTTCACTTCTTCCCGCCCGTAAATGAATCTGTACAAATGGCATCCCCGCATCTCCTCTCTTTACAGCGTCTGTCCGCTGTCAATTGTGATGATTTGGCCTGTAAGTAATTCCTGTTCAACAAGCGAACAGATCAATTTGGCGACATCATCCGGTTCAGCAATACGCTGCAGAGGCAAAGCGCCGATCATGCTTTTCATTTTTTCTTCCCGGCCAGCCCACCATCTCGTTGCGACAGCTCCTGGTGCTACACCGCTCACTCTGATTTCGGGCGCTAAGGCGTGAGCCAATGATTTCGTTAAACCGTGCACCGCCGATTTTGACACTGCATAAGGCATAGATGAACCCGCCCCGGTTAACCCTGCGATGCTGCCGACATTTACGATCGCCCCAGCCTTGCTTTTTTTCATGAACGGAACCACTGCCCGCGCGCAGAAAAACATCCCTTTCACATTTACAGCATACAGCTCATCCCAGACGTCTTCTGTCGCAGCTTCAAGATCATCCATTGGAATATGCCGTGTAATGCTGGCGTTATTGACTAAAACATCAATCGTGCCGTGCGTTTTTACGATCGAGTGAACCATGTCCTGCACTTCGGTGTTTTTTGATACATCTGCTCGTATGGCGAAGGCTTGCCCGCCATCTTTTTGAATCATTTCCACTGTTTCCTTCGCTTCGGATTGCGAACGTGAATAATTCACCGCAACAACCGCTCCGCGTTTTGCCAATTCCATGCTGGCTGCTCTTCCGATTCCTGTGCCGCCCCCTGTTACAAGAGCTATTTTGTTCATGACATTCATTGCCGCCACTCCTTGCAGTTGATTTAAATAATATCTTGCTGATTCCATTGTAATTCAGGTTTGGTGTTACGTATAATGATTGTTAAAGATGCTTGCTATCACTCAGATTGATACCAATAAACGAACGGAGGAATTCAAAATGGAAAGCGGAGATTTACGTGTGTTTCAAATGGTAGCCCGTGAAGGCTCCATTACGAAAGCAGCCCTGCAGCTTGGCTATGTGCAATCGAATGTCACGGCCAGAATTCAGCAATTGGAAGCTGAGCTGGGCACCATGCTGTTTTTGCGCCATAACCGGGGCATGACACTTTCTGCAAGCGGAAAGCTGCTGCTGGACTACGCCAATAAAATTATCGGCCTGCTGGATGAGGCGTCTAAAGCGCTCTCATCCTCCGTCGAACCAAGCGGGCCGCTTATGATCGGCTCCACTCAGACAACCGCCGCAGTAAGGCTTCCGAAGCTTCTGGCTTCTTATTATGAAGAACATCCAAACGTCCAGCTGTCTTTAACAACAGGTCATACACAATTTCTCCTTGATAAAGTTCTCCGGTATGAATTGGATGGCGCCTTTATCGGATGTGAATGCAATCATCCCGAGCTCGTGTCCTATCCTGCATTTGAGGAAGAACCAGTGGTTGTTTCGGCAGCTTCCGTATCCAATGCAGAGGAAGCCATCACAAAGCCGATTCTCGTTTACAGCACAGGCTGTTCGTATCGGGAAACACTTGAAAAATGGCTGCGCTCTGCCGGCGTCACACAGCCGGTTATTATGGAATTTGGTACGCTTGAAGCGATTATCGGCGGGGTTACAGCAGGTCTTGGCATCTCGTTGCTGCCGAGAACGGTTGTGCAAAAACGCGAGGCTGAAGGGTCGATTCGCTTGTACCCGCTGCCTAAGGCTCTCAGACAGATGAAAACAGAATTTATTGTCCGAAAAGATTCGTTTATCAGCAGCGCGCTGCGGACTTTTATGGATTCCTTCGCGCCAGATCAAACGGCAGCATCACAAAAAAGCAGTCTGCTGTGATTGGCAGACTGCTTTTTTAATTATTATTTGTTTCGATGCGTTTCATTTAATTCCTTAATATGCTGAATGACATCTTTAATGCCCTGCTTCGCGTCAGGATATGTCGCATTCCAATGCTTAGCGAGGGGCGGCATGCTTTTGGCTATATGCGTGTACAAAATCCATTGCTTCACTTCTTCTTTTAGCTCATTGTTTGATTCACCAAGCAGAAGCTCAGTATACTTCTCCAGCAATCCATCGAGCTGTTCCTTAAGTTTTTGTTCCATTTTCCATCTTCCTTTCAAAAAAACAGCAAGGAGCTTTCTCAAGTGAAAGCTCCTTTCGCTGACGTTTATTTATCCATGTGATGTAAAAGCCGCTTCCCGGACAATGCATCTGCCCCTGCCATGAGGGATGCAAAGAGGCGTTCCGAACAGCGGGTCCTGTGTGACCTGACAGTTCATAGAAAACACATTTTGCACAAGATCACAAGTGATGACTTCTTCCGGACGGCCTTCAGCATAAATTTGTTTATCTTTTATAGCCACAAGATGATGCGCATAGCGGCACGCCAAGTTTAAGTCATGGAGAACCATAACAATCGTCCGCTCTTCCTTTTCATTCAGCTCAAACAGCAAATCAAGAATTTCAATTTGGTGCGTCATGTCCAAATACGTCGTCGGCTCATCCAGAAGGATAATATCCGTTTCCTGCGCAAGCGTCATCGCGATCCAAGCCCGCTGGCGCTGTCCTCCTGACAAAGAATCGACGGCGCGGTCAGCCATGTCCTCAAGTTTTGTTGCTTTAAGCGCTCTCTCAACTGCTGCCTCATCCTCTTTTGACCACTGTTTCAGCCAGTTTTGATAAGGATATCTTCCTTGCTTCACCAGCTGGTGAACCGTCAGCCCCTCTGGAGCCGAAGGACCCTGCGGCAGGATTGCGAGCTCTTTTGCGACTTCCTTCGTTGGAAGCTTGGCAATCGCTCTTCCTTCCAGCAGCACTGAACCGCCTCTCGGCTTCATCAGACGCGCTAATGAACGTAAAAGTGTCGATTTTCCGCAGCCATTGCTGCCAATAAATACGGTAATTTCACCTTTTGGAATGGTTAAATTCAACTCATCAATAATAACGGCATCCCCGTATCCTAAGCTCAGCGTTTCTGTAGAAATTGCACTCATACCCATAACCGCTCCTTTTTGCTGGCTTTTTAGCAGCACTATGTATTGCACGTTTTCTATATACATGCGTGTTAAGTCAATTGTCATCAATGCAAGTGATTCGATATTCAGCCATTTGATATGGTCATATATCCCTCATTGTAGCAGAAAACAATGACTTTGAAAATCATTTTCAATTAGTTTTTTGGACATAATTGGCGTTTATGGGTTTTTTATCACAGGATTATTTCTTAATTTCTCTTATTGAGCCGTTCTTCAGCTTTAGTTTTAAGTCGATATGGTCATAATGGCTGTCCAAATTAAACGCTGCCAGCACACTGTGTATCACTTCTGATTCAGCCATATGTTCTGTCACGGAAAGCTCGCTCAGGATCATTTTCATCTCATCCAATGCTTCTTCCCCCTCCTGGTTTACGCCAGAGAGCTTATCCTGTATTTCCGCTATTTCACGAGTTCCATTTTTTGTATATACACCTTCATAACGATCATGCTCTCCATCCCCGTAACTCACCCGAAGCGAGAAATCGCTGTAAGGAACAGACTTCAGTTGGGTGACGGCTGTATTTTCTCCTTTTGCCTGCTGCTGGTCTTCATTGAGACGGCAGCCCGCAATCAGAACCACTGCGAGGCAAACAGCACCGGCTGCTCTGATCAAATGCATATGTTTTCCCCCCTGTAGGATCCCATTTGTTTTAGGTATGTCCCGAGAATGAAATCCTCATTCAGAGAAGAATTGAAAAAGCCGAGGCGTATGACGCCACGGCTTTTCTTTAAGATTCAGTCATTTGCAAAAAGATTTCCGCGTCCCGCACAGCCAGCTTGATGGCATTCTCCCAAAAATCGCGCTTCGTAATGTCAGCGCCCAAATGCTTCATCGCCAAATCCTCCACGGTCATAGAAGCCGTATCTCGCAATAGCGCGATATACTTCTCTTCGAACGCGTTTTTTTCTTCAAGCGCCAGCGCATAAATGCCGAGAGAAAACAGATAACCGAACGTATAAGGGAAATTGTAAAACGGCACCCTCGTGATATGAAAGTGGAGCTTCGACGCCCAAAAGAGCGGATGATACTCTCCTAACGCATTGCAGTATGCCTCTTTTTGCGCCTCCTCCATCAGCTCATTCAGACGGTCTGCCGGTACTGCTCCCCGCTTTCGTTCTTCGTGAAACCTCGTTTCGAATAGGAATCTGGCATGGATATTCATGAAGAAAGCAACGCTTCTTTGCACTTTATCCTCGAGAAGGACAAGCTTTTCTTCCTTCGTCTCCGCCTGCTGAACAGTCGCGTCTGCCACGATCATCTCCGCAAACGTTGAAGCCGTTTCCGCGACGTTCATGGCATAGGACCGGTTTAACGGTCTGACATTAAGCATCGCTTCCTGATGGAACGCGTGTCCGAGCTCATGTGCAAGCGTTGAGACATTTGAGGCGCTTCCCGAAAACGTCATGAAAATCCGTGATTCTCCGCTGTCCGGGAAACTCGTGCAAAAGCCGCCGACCCTTTTTCCGCTCCTGTCTTCCGCTTCAATCCAACGGTCCCGAAACGCTTTCTCAGTGAAAGCGGAAAGCTTTTTGCCGAACGTTGAAAACTGGCTGACGATAACATTTGCGGCTTCATCATATGAGTAGACCTTTCCATCAGACCCAATTGGGGCCTCAACATCGTACCAGCTGAGCTTTTCAAGACCGAGCATGGACGCTTTCCGGTTCAGAAACTGAACGAACGGCTGCTTGTTTTCGGTGATGACCTGCCACATCGTATCCAGTGTTTCTTTTTTCATCCTGTTGATTTGCAGCGGCTCCTTCAGGACATCCTCCCAGCCGCGCGCGTGATAGGTTTCAAGCCGGAATCCCGCCAAATGATTCAGCGTGCTGCTGAAAATATCCTGCTTGCTTTTCCACGCTTGATGCAAACGTTTATATATTGTTTTTCTGACAGCACGGTCTTGATGAGCCAGCATATTTTCAGCCTGACCGACAGACAATGGCTTGTTCCCGCCATTTTCCTCATACGGGATCGTCATTTTCCCGACAACCATATTGTATAAGTCACTCCAAGCGTGATATCCGTCCACTGCAAGGTTTCCAATCAGTTTTTCTTTACCGGGGCCGAGCTTTTCGGCGACCCTCTGTCTTCTTTCATTTAATATGTACGATACATCGCATAATCCCGGTTTTGTTAACAATTCATTCCACACGTCTTGTTCAATGTCCACAAGCTTATGATCTAATGTGACGAGAGAGGACTGAAAATCTGCAGAAAGCTGATGCATCAGCGATTTATACTCATTAGCCTTGTGATCACTGATATTTTGAGCCTGAAGACAAGCGACAAAAGCGCCGGCCTGCTGAAGCTTGACTGATATCTGTTCGAATACATCAAGTATTGCCGTCAGCCCTTCAGCCTCTTCAGACGATTCGGGCACCTGAAACGCATCAGTCATATCTTGAAATGCACGCAGGCTTTGTGACAGTTTTTCGATATATCCCTTGAATTCTTCTGACTGGCTCCCGCCCTTAAAAAATGAATCAAGATCCCATCTTTGGTCTACCCCTTGCAGCGCCATAACATAAAACCCCTTTCCTTCTTTCGTTTTATTATAGAATAATTCTGAATTATTGTATAAAAATTCTTTTATAAGCGTCATTTTCCGTTCATGATTGTACAATAGCTGTAGCAGTTACATGAGGAGGTTTATGATGAATAAAAAAATCGCAATCGTAACAGGAGCGTCAAAAGGCTTTGGCCAGCTGGCAGCCGTGAAGCTCGCCAAGTCATTTTTCGTGATTGCCACAACAAGACAGCTTGAGAAAGCAGAAGAGCTTCGGGAATTGGCCGCAGCACACAATGTGGCTGATTCTATTCATATTACCGCTCTCGATGTCACCGATGAGCAATCCATCGCCTCATTTGGAAAAGCCGTTAGCGCTTACGCTCCCATTGATCTTCTCGTCAACAACGCAGGAACGGCTTACGGGGGATTTGTCGAGGATGTCCCGATGGAACATTTCAGACAACAATATGAAACGAATGTCTTCGGAGTAATTCATGTGACAAAAACCGTTCTGCCTTACATAAGAAAGCATAGCGGAGCAAAGATTATAAACATGAGTAGCATCAGCGGTCTGACCGGATTCCCCGCGATGTCGCCTTATGCCTCTTCCAAGCATGCATTGGAGGGTTTTTCTGAGAGCCTGCGTGCGGAGCTGCTTCCGTTCGGTATCCAAACCGCATTGGTCGAGCCTGGCTCATACAAGACATCGATCTGGTCAACCTCATTATCACATTATATGTCGGTGCCTGCTGACGATTCAGCCTATCATCAATACTACAAAAAGATCCTTTCCTACGTTGAAAAAAACGCAGATGAAAGTGGAGATCCTCAAGAGGTTGCCGACCTCATATATCAATTGGCGACAAAACAGCATCTAAAGAAATTGCGATACCCGATCGGAAAAGGCATCAAGCTCACCTTGTTATTCCGATCGCTTTTTCCTTGGTCTGCATGGGAGTCTATCCTAAAGAAAAAACTATTCAGTTCATCTAAATTATAATCATTATAATTTAGTATTGATTTTTAATTAATACGTGGTACAATTAAATTAACAGATCACAAGGAGGACGTTATCTTATGAAAACTGAAAACGCAAAAACAAATCAAACATTAGTTGAGAATTCAATGAACACACAATTATCAAACTGGTTTCTTTTATACTCTAAGCTCCACCGTTTCCATTGGTATGTGAAAGGGCCGCATTTCTTTACATTACATGAAAAATTTGAAGAACTGTATGACCATGCGGCGGAAACACTCGATACCATTGCTGAACGCCTGCTGGCGATCGGCGGCCAGCCTGTTGCCACATTGAAAGAGTACACTGAGCATGCGTCTATCACAGACGGCGGGAACGAAACATCAGCGTCAGACATGGTACAAGCCTTGGTAAAAGACTACAAACAAATCAGCAGCGAATCTAAATTCGTGATCGGCCTGGCTGAAGAGAATCAAGACAATGCGACAGCGGACTTATTTGTCGGATTAATTGATGAAGTTGAAAAACAAGTGTGGATGCTTTCCGCTTACTTAGGATAAAAAAAGCTGAACCCTTTTCGGGTTCAGCTTTTTGATTACTCCTAGCTTGAGCTGCTTTCTGTCTGCTTGGTCAGCGTCACGTTCAAGGTTTTCGTTTTTCCGTTTCGCAGCACTTGAATTGTCGTTTTATCTCCGACTTTCAAGTCTTTGTAAAGGATCTGACGGATATCCGCGCTGCTTTCCACGTCTTTACCGTTTAGTTTGACAATGACATCCTCAGATTTAATACCTGCTTTTGCCGCTGGTGAATTTGCCTGAACTTCTTTTACATAAACACCTTTGCCCAATTGATCTCCAAACAGGCCGAGCGTATTTTCCTGATACGTTTCCGGTACTTGTGACATGTCAATCATCTGCACGCCTAAAAACGGACGATCTACCTTTCCATTTTCCAGCAGACTGTCAACAATCGGCTCGACATCATTGCTCGGGATCGCAAATCCAAGTGACTCTACGCCGCTTTCGCTCACCTTCAAACTGTTGATGCCAATGACCTGGCCGCTTGCATTGATTAACGGGCCTCCGCTGTTCCCCGGATTGATCGCTGCGTCAGTTTGCAGCACGTTCATTTCCACCGTGCCTTGTGTGGTATCCACATCAATCGTCCGGTTCAATCCGCTGATGATGCCTTGTGTCACCGTACCGGAAAACTGCTGTCCGAGCGGATTTCCGATGGCGATTACTTTTTCTCCCGTACGCAGCTGTGAAGAGTCACCGAAACTCGCCACTTTTTTGATGTTTTTGCCGCTGATTTCCAGAACAGCCAAATCAGTAATGGCGTCGCTGCCGACAAGCTTGGCAGTCTCTGTTTCTCCGTTGTATAACGTGACAGTCAGCTTATTCGCGCCTTCAACGACATGGTTATTTGTAATGACATACGCTTTATTACTGTCTTTTTTGAAAATGACGCCTGACCCGGTTCCGCTTTCACTTTCTGAACTGGAACCGCCTCCCGTGCCGAAAGTGTTATTTTGCGAGGTTTGGATATTTGAGATTCCGACAATCGTCGGCTCTAAATCCTCTACCATATCCGCGACGTTTGAAGCGTTCGTGATCGGTGTCGTTGTAAAATTATCTGACTGCACCTGTTTATTGGCGGAAACGGTCTCGGTCGTCTGATCTTGATCCGACGGCAGATAAGGCGCGATCCCGAGCATCAGGCCCCCGCCGATAATCCCGCCTAAAATCGGGCTCAGCCATGCGGCTCTTCGTTTCTTTTCTTTTTTCACAGCCGTTTCTGTCTTTTCCATTTCTAAAGCGGAAGCCGTTTCTTTCCGTCCTGCTTCATACGAAACAGGCGCGTCAAGCAATTCCTGGTCAGGCTGGTTAATCTGCTGCCGGTTTTCTGTATCCTGATGTTCTGTATGTGAAGATTCTGTTTGATGTTGATCATTTTGGTCATCACGTCGATAATCCATGTTCTTACACTCCTTTAACGGTTTTTCATTTATCGTTACATATTCATCGCATGTACAAGTTGAATTGTCCCAATGATGAGGAGAAAAGCAAAGCACCAAAATAGAATATGTTTGATCATCCTGCATCTTCCTCGCTCTTTTTCTTCCTTTCTTCCCTTATACATATCATAAACAAACATTGTGGGATAAAAATGAAAAGAATATGTGAAATTATGAAAATCGCCTGCCGTATGTTAAAACTAGTTTATAATGACGTTGAAAGGATGTGAAGAGCCTTGTCATACATCATTTATCTAGTTGAAGATGAGGATAACCTGAATGAACTGCTGACGAAGTATTTAGAGAATGAGGGCTGGAACATTACATCTTTTACGAAAGGTGAAGACGCCAGAAAGAAAATGACGCCGTCTCCTCATCTGTGGATTCTCGATATCATGCTGCCGGATACCGACGGCTATACATTAATAAAAGAAATCAAAGCGAAAGACCCTGACGTGCCGGTCATTTTTATTTCCGCCCGAGATGCAGATATTGACAGAGTGCTTGGCTTAGAGCTTGGCAGCAACGACTATATTTCAAAGCCATTCCTGCCGCGGGAGCTGATTATACGTGTGCAAAAGCTGCTGGAGCTCGTTTATAAGGACGCTCCGCCTGTACAAAAACATGAAATCGCCGTCTCCTCGTATCGGGTCTCAGAAGACGCCCGCGAGGTTTATGATGAAAACGGAAATATCATCAATTTAACGGCGAAGGAATTTGATCTGCTGCTGTTATTTATCCATCATAAAGGACACCCATACTCTCGTGAGGATATTCTCATTAAAGTATGGGGATATGACTACTTTGGAACAGACCGGGTCGTTGATGACCTCGTCCGGAGACTGCGCAAAAAGATGCCTGAATTGAAGGTGGAGACGATTTACGGGTTCGGCTACAGGATGATGACATCATGAAAAACAAGCCGCTCTCGTTTCAAATATGGGTTGTCATATCCGGCATCCTGTTAGCGATATCCATTTTGCTGCTTGTTTTATTTTCAAACACGCTGCGCGATTTCTTCACCAATGAAACGTATACGACGATTGAAAATGAGCAGCATGTTCTGACGGAGTACCGTCTTCCTGGTTCAATTGAAAGGCGCTATTACAGCGAGGAAGCCACGGCGCCGACAACCGTCCGCTCCGTACAGCACGTGCTTTTGCCTGAAAATGAAAAATCTTCTTCAGACAAGGATTTAAGCATTCTGTCGTCTTCGTTTATCCATAAGGTGTACAAGCTGGCCGATAAACAGAAGGACGAAAAGAAACGGTACAGCGAAGACGTCAATGGAGAGAAAGTATTTTTTGTCATCAAAAAGGGGCTTTCCGTCAATGGACAATCAGCTATGATGCTCTCTTACGCGCTTGATTCTTATCGGGACGATTTGGCCTATACCCTATTCAAACAGCTTCTGTTTATTATAGCTGTTGTCATTTTATTAAGCTGGATTCCGGCCATTTGGCTTGCGAAGTATTTATCAAGGCCTCTCGTGTCATTTGAAAAGCACGTCAAACGGATTTCCGAACAGGATTGGGATGACCCAGTGAAAGTGGATCGGAAAGATGAGATCGGCAAATTGGGCCATACCATTGAAGAGATGCGCCAAAAGCTTGTGCAAAAGGACGAAACAGAAAGAACCCTATTGCAAAATATCTCTCACGATTTAAAGACGCCGGTTATGGTCATCAGAGGCTATACGCAATCAATTAAAGATGGGATTTTTCCTAAAGGAGACCTTGAAAATACAGTAGATGTCATTGAAGGCGAAGCTCTTAAGCTGGAGAAAAAAATAAAGGATTTATTATATTTAACGAAGCTGGATTATTTAGCGAAGCAAAAAGTGCAATACGATATGTTCAGTATCGTGGAAGTGACAGAAGAAGTCATTGAAAGACTCAAGTGGGCGCGAAAAGAATTATCGTGGGAAATTAATGTAGCGGAAGACATTCTTATGCCGGGCGATCCGGAGCAATGGAATAAACTTCTCGAGAATATTCTGGAAAATCAAATCCGTTATGCTGCGGCAAAAATAGAAATCAGCATGAAACAAGATGATCGGAATATCGTGATCACCATTAAAAATGACGGCCCGCATATTGAAGATGAGATGCTCTCCAGCCTCTATGAGCCTTTTAATAAGGGGAAGAAAGGCGAATTCGGGATTGGTCTCAGCATCGTAAAACGAATTTTAACTCTTCATCAGGCGTCTATCTCAATTGAAAATGACAAAACGGGTGTAACATACCGAATAGCAGTGCCTAAATAGACTGTAAATGTTTTTTTGCAGTCTATTTTTTCATGTGAAAGAATAGCCGTTAAAATCTCTGTAATTTGTTTTGAGCGGCTGTTTGCATTGATGAACCCATTTTTTCTCTGACAAAGTTTGCTTTGGATATTTGACTTTTTCCACTTTAATTCCTCTGTTTCGCAAGCGGCTGATCATTTCGTCCAATTCTCTCATTTTAGATTCACCCTTTCGCTTGAGCTTTGACCGTTTGGTCATCTCAATTTATAATATAAATAATACATGATAAAAAAACAAGTTACAATAAGGTTAATTTTATAACAGAAGATGTGACTATATGGTCATATCCTATGCAAGCCTCCGGGCTCCGAAAGGGTGGAACCATTGAAGGAAAAAGAAAAGCTGATTATTGAAACAGCCTTAAAACTATTTGCCCAAAAAGGATACAACTCAACATCAGTTCAGGAAATCGCAAAAGCATGCAAAATATCTAAAGGCGCTTTTTATATTTATTTTCCTTCGAAAGAAGCGCTTCTTCTGTCTATGCTGAATTACTATTACGATAAAACGTTTACCCGAATTTTAAATATACAAACGAAGGGTGACAGCCCCAGAACAGCTTACCGCAAACAGCTGACCGTGCTCTATGAAAACATCCTTGAACACAAGGATTTTATCGGCATGCAGATGAAGGAGGGTTCTCTGCCTTACACAGCAGAAGTGGAGCAATGCGCAAAAAAAGTCCGCCAGTCCTCACTTCAATTTCATATCGACAGCCTGCTGAACATTTACGGAAAAAAGGCGGAACCGTATACTGCAGAGCTTTGTTTCTTAATAGAGGGCATCAGCCAGATTTATCTGGAATGCATGATCCTGCTCGGCCACACTGTGAAGCCTGACCAATTAGCTGATATCATGATGAATAGAATTGATGATATGGTACAAGGCATGTCTGAACGAAACGATAAGCCTTTCGTCACATTGGAAGAGGCAAGCTCTTTATTTGGGCCTCTTACGCACGGACGGCCTGACCCGCTGACTGAATCGATTGTGAAAAGCCTTCGTGACAAAATTAACAGCTTAAACACAAACTCCTCTCTTGAATTATCGGAGAGCTTGGACATACTTGAAGCAGAAATGAAGAAAAAAACACCGAAGCTGGCGATCATAAAAGGGATGATCCATAATCTGACGGAGTCTGAAACCCTCGCCAAAGATGCGGAGCAGCTTAAATATCTATTAAAACAGCAGTATATTTAGAAGAACGGCTGCTTAAACAGCAGCCGTTTTTTCTTTCTATTACGCCTTTGGTTTTACCATATCTTCCGGCTTAACCATTTCGTTAAATTGCTCCTCTGTCAGCAATTCAAGCTTCAAAGCCGCTTCTTTCAGCGTCAATCCCTCTTTATGGGCGACCTTGGCGATTTTCGCCGCGTTTTCATATCCGATATGCGGATTCAGCGCCGTAACGAGCATTAATGAATTTGACAGGTTTTCCTGAATGGTTTCTTTGTCAGGCTCAATACCGACAGCACATTTATCATGGAAGGAATTCATGCCGTCACTCAGCAGCTGCACAGACTGCAGGAAGTTGTAAATAATCACAGGCTTAAACACGTTCAGTTCAAAGTTCCCCTGACTCGCCGCAAAGCCGATTGTCGCATCGTTCCCCATGATTTGCGCTGCGATCATTGTTAATGCTTCACTTTGTGTCGGGTTGACTTTACCAGGCATAATGGAGCTGCCCGGTTCATTTTCAGGGATGACAATCTCCCCGATGCCGCAGCGAGGTCCGCTCGCAAGCCATCTGACATCGTTCGCGATTTTCATTAAGTCAGCCGCAAGCGCTTTTAATGCGCCATGTGCATAAGTGATTTCGTCATGGCTTGTCAGCGCGTGGAATTTATTCGGCGAGCTGGTGAACGTTTGGCCGGTCAGTTTTGTGATCTCTTCTGAGACAAGCTCTCCAAACTCTGGGTGAGCGTTGATTCCCGTTCCGACAGCCGTTCCCCCGATTGCAAGCGCACGCATTTTTTCCGTCGCTTCCAACATCATTTCCTTCGAACGGTCCAGCATGTAAACCCATCCGCTGATTTCCTGTCCGAGCGTCAGAGGCGTAGCATCCTGAAGGTGCGTGCGCCCGATTTTGACAATATCGTTGTATGCTTTCGCTTTTTCATCCAATGTATTGCGAAGCTGGTCAAGCGCAGGCACAAGCTGCTCGTAAACAGCCAAAACAGCGGCCACATGCATCGCTGTCGGGAATGTGTCGTTGGAGCTTTGGCTGCGGTTCACGTCATCATTTGGATGAATCGTTTGATCAGAGTTCTTTTCTTTTAATAGAGCAGTCGCGCGGTTGGCTACCACTTCATTCATGTTCATATTGCTTTGTGTGCCGCTTCCTGTCTGCCATACGACAAGCGGGAAGTTGTCATCGTATTTGCCTTTGAGCACATCATCACAAACCGCTGCAATCGCTTCCGCTTTTTCCGCATCCAGATTGCCAAGGCGTTTATTAGCAAGCGCTGTGCTTCGTTTTAATATTGCAAACGCCTTCACAACACGCATCGGCATTTTTTCAAAACCGATCTTGAAGTTCTCCTTGCTTCGCTGTGTTTGGGCGCCCCAAAATTTGTCAGCTGGAACTTTTACTTCTCCCATGGTGTCTCGTTCAATTCTGTATTCCATTTATGTATCCCTCCATAACGGTTGCTTCAATAGATCATAATTCGCCAGTGACACAAAAAATCCTTTTTATTTTTCGATCTTGGCTGATTTTAATTTTAATTCGAGATATACGCGGGAATCCTTTGAATATTTGTACTTTGGATTCGTCCTGCCGTACTCCTTTGATGTATAGGAGACATCATAATTCTTTTCAAAAGATTTGATGAGCTGTTCGATTTCTTCTTGTTTTCCTGCAAGTCTTACCTGTGCCACTTCGTATCCTCCGCTTTCATAAAAAAACTTCTGCCATGAAATACTGTAACACAGTATATCATTTATTTAACAGGAAAAGATAACCTCTACTAAGGTTTTGGACAAGAGGTGACCTCGTTGGAACAAACAGAGTTTAAGGAATATATACACGATAATTTAGCATTGGTGCTTCCTAAATTAAAAGAAAACGATGATCTCGTAAAAAACAAAAAAATGCTCTCCAACGGGCTTGTTTTTTACTATCTTTATTTTAGTGAACTGAATGATCAGCAGAAGGTTTCAGAATCGATGCAAACCTTAATCAAAGATGAAGAGACCCTCACGCTTGATCAGGTCAAAAAACGTCTTGACCAGCTTGACGCAAGACCGGTTAAAACCGCGGAAAAAACGGTCAAGTCTATTCTTAGCGGCAATTGTGCTGTATTTATTAACGGATTGGATCATGTCTATATCCTGTCTACAGGAAAGAAAAAAACAAGAAGCTTGGCAGAGCCGACAACTGAAAAAGTGGTTCGCGGACCAAAAGTTGCGTTTGTGGAAGATCTCAATACAAATCTCGCTCTGATCAGACAAAGAACCTCTCATCCGAAACTAACCACTAAAAAAATCATGATCGGCAAAAACGAGCTGAAGCCGGCGGCCATTATGTACATTGAAGGCAGAGCAAAAAAGTCCGTCATAAAAGAAGTGAAAGCGCGGCTTAAAAATGTCCAGCTGGAGGATATTCAGGACAGCGGAACGCTTGAGGAGATCATAGAAGATAATAAATATTCGCCGTTTCCGCAGATTCAAAATACGGAAAGACCTGACAAGGTATCGTCTGCCCTATATAACGGCCGGGTGGCCATTTTGGTCGACAGTTCACCATTTGTGCTGCTGGTCCCGGTTTCTCTCGGTGTACTGATGCAATCTCCGGATGACTACTATGAGCGCTGGATCTCAGCATCTCTTATCCGATTGCTGCGTTTTGCTTCCATCTTTATTACCTTGTTTTTGTCATCAATTTATATCGCGCTCGTGTCCTTTCATCAAGGGCTGCTGCCGACAGCGCTTGCTGTCACGATTTCGGCAAACAGGGAAAACGTGCCGTTTCCGCCGATATTCGAAGCCCTGCTGATGGAAGTGACGATCGAGCTTCTGAGAGAAGCCGGGCTGCGCCTCCCGAATCCGCTTGGCCAAACGATCGGTCTTGTCGGGGGCGTTGTCATCGGACAGGCGGCTGTAGAGGCGAATCTCGTCAGTTCGATTATGGTCATCGTTGTCAGCGTCATTGCCCTTTCATCATTTACCGTTCCCCAATACGGAATGGGGCTTTCTTTCCGGGTGCTGCGTTTTATTTCGATGTTTTCGGCCGCTATTCTCGGGCTGTACGGGATTATTTTATTTATGCTTGTGATTTATACGCACCTAACGAGACAAACGAGCTTTGGATCTCCGTATTTTTCTCCAAACGGATTCTTCAGTTTGAAAAATACGGATGATTCCATTATCCGTCTCCCAATTAAAAACAAACCAAAAGAGGCGAATAATCCAAATGAGCCAAAAACAGACTCCACTGAAACTTAATACTTTCCAGGGAATTTCAATTATAGCGAATACGATGCTCGGGGCCGGTCTTTTAACATTGCCGCGAGCGCTGACCACTAAGGCGAATACTCCTGACGGCTGGATCGTGCTGATATTAGAAGGTATCTTTTTTATCTTTTTTATTTATTTAAATACGCTCATTCAAAAAAAACATCAATACCCTTCTCTGTTTGAATATTTGCGGGAAGGGCTTGGGAAATGGATTGGCAGCATCATCGGCCTTTTGATTTGCTGTTATTTTATTGGTGTGGCCAGCTTTGAAGTCCGGGCAATGGCCGAAATTGTTAAATTTTTCCTGTTAGAGAGAACGCCGATTCAAATTATTATTATTACGTTTATCTGCTGTGGGATTTATTTAATGATCGGCGGCCTGAGTGATGTGTCACGGCTGTTTCCATTTTATTTAATGGTTACGATCATTATTTTGCTGATTGTATTCTGTATCAGCTTTAAAATTTTTGATATCAATCATTTACGCCCTGTACTAGGCGAAGGCTTCTCTCCGATTGCCAATTCACTTACTATCGTTTCCATCTCCTTTTTAGGGGTGGAAATTATGCTTTTTCTTCCTGAGCATATGAAGAAAAGGAAATATACTTTCAGATACGCGACGATTGGATTTCTCATTCCGATTACTTTATATATCATTACGTACATCATTGTTGTCGGAGCTTTGACTGTGCCTGAGGTTAAAACGTTAATCTGGCCCACCATTTCTCTCTTTCAGTCCTTTGAGCTAAAAGGCATATTCATTGAACGGTTTGAATCGTTTTTACTGATCGTTTGGATCATTCAATTTTTCGCAACCTTCGTCATTTACGGTTATTTCGCTGCAAGCGGGTTAAAAAAGACGTTTGGCTTATCTATCAAAAAAGGATTGATTCTTGTCGGTGCGGTTACCTATTATTTTTCCCTGTGGCCGCGCGACACCAATCAGGTCATGATGTATAGCGATTACCTCGGATACACTTTCGTCTTTCTGTTTTTACTGCCCTTTATACTGTTTTTGATCGTTGCGCTCAAAAGGAGGCTAACAGAAAAATGATAAAAAGCGTTCTAATTGTTTTCGTGTGCACCCTTCTGCTTACCGGCTGCTGGGACAGCAGGAACATTGAGGAATTGAGCCTTATCGTCGGCGAAGGTCTGGACAAACCGAAAGATAAGAATTTGGAGCTGACACAGCAAATTCTTGTTCCTAAAAAAATCAGCACGAAAGAAGGCTCATCCTCAGACCCGACTAAACTCGTATCAACAAAGGGGGAAACCGTTCATCAAATACTGAGGACTTCCGCATTGAAAAACTACCCTACTTTTTCTCAGCATTTGCGTGTTATTCTGCTGTCAAAAGAGTTACTTGACGGTCATACAGGAATGGACGCGCTCATTAATCAATTTGTCAGAGATAATGGTACAAGAAGGAGCTCGTATATGTTTGTCGCTGACGGCAAAACGAAAGATCTGCTGAAGATGACTGATGAGGGAAATCCAGCATCCAATGTCATTTATGAGCTGACAGAGAATAACAGTGTGACGATCAGAATGATGGATCCCGTTACATTAGGAGAGGTCTCAGGACACTTGACCTCTGACGATACTTTTGCGATTCCTCATGTCGGCAAAGAAAACGGCAAACTTGCGATTACCGGGGCATCCATCATCAAAGATCGATTATGGCACGCGGACCTAACACCGGGCCAGGTGCAAAACATGAACTTATTTACCGGTACAGTCAAAGGCGGTGTCATCGACTTGAAGCATGACGGCTACTTTTTTTCTTACGAGGTCTATTCAAGCAATCGAAAGATCAAGACAGCGTACAAAGATGGAACGTTCAAATTCACTGTCACCCGCAACATCGAAGGCCGGCTGTCTGAGGATTGGAACCCGAAAGAAGATTCATTTAAGGATTCATATATTAAAGAAATTGAAAACATCCTCGCTAAAAGGTTACACAAAACAGTCACGGAATTTGTAAACACACTCCAAAAAGATATAAAAGCTGATCCTACCGACTTAGGAAACGAAGTCAGAATCCACTATCCGCAAAAGTGGAAAAAGATTTCAACAAAATGGGATGACTATTTTGCAAAGGCTGAAATCGAGTACAAGGTCAATGTGGTGATCAGAGATTTCGGCACAAAAGGAGCGACCAAATAACAGATGACCTATTTTACGAGGTGATGACGATGCGCGTAAACGGCCGCTTGCGTCCTGTCGCTGACATCGAGTTTTGATAACATATTGGTGATATGGGTTTTGACTGTTTTAATGGTGATAAACAGTTCCTCGCTGATTTCTTTGTTTGTTTTTCCTTCTGCGACCAGGCAGAGAATTTCAAGCTCCCGTTTTGTCAGTGATTCATGCGGGAGCGCGTGTTCACCTGAGTGGCGCAGCCGGGATAATACTTTCCCCGCCACTTTTGATTCCAGCATCGGCTCTCCCTTGCTTGCGGCGCGGATGGCATCGGCGATTTCCGCCGCTTTTGAGGTTTTCAATAGATAGCTGAGCGCGCCCGCTTCAATGACCGGGTACACTTTGTCATCATCAATGAAGCTCGTGAGCACAATAATTTTCGGATCTGGGAGCTCCCGGCAAATTCGCTTTGTGGCTTCAATGCCATCCATGCCCTCCATGACAAGATCCATTAAAATGACATCTGGCGACAGTTCAGCAGCAAGCCGCACGCCTTCGCTGCCGTCAGCCGCTTCGCCGATGACTTCAATATCAGGCTGCGCCTCTAAAAAAGCCGCGAGCCCCATTCTGACCATTTCATGATCATCAATCAATAATACTCGAATCACGTTCGTTCTCTCCTTTTTCTTCCGGAAAAATCGGAACCTTCACTTCGATTTGTGTGCCTTTTCCTTCGACTGAGATCACTTCGGCGACCCCGCCGATTTCACTTGCACGTTCTTTCATAGAGTTTAAGCCGTATGAGGATGCTTTCACCTGATTCATTTTAAATCCCTGTCCATTATCAATGACCTTGAGCCGGAGCTGATTGTTCTTTAAGCCGAGAATCACGGATACTTTTGAGGCTTTTGAATGCCTAAATACATTTGAAAGAGCCTCCTGCACGATTCTAAACAAATGGTCTTCAACACCCTTGGATATCGGGGTGTCCTGAATATCCCACTCAATATCAAGCGTCTGTTTCTTCCGGAACTCGTCCAAAAGCTCCGTAAGCCCCTCCTTCAGCCCTTTCCCTTCTAAGGTAACAGGCCTTAAATGGAGCAGCAACGCCCTCATTTCATTTTGGGCTTCCCCCGCCATATGCTCGACCATCTTGATCCGCTTGACTGTTTTACCGTCAGCATCTTTGACGTGTTCCAACACAGCCGATGTCATCATCGATATGGCAAAAAGCTGCTGGCTGACTGCGTCATGAAGATCTCTTGCCAATCGCTGGCGTTCTTCTGAGATGACTGACTTCTTCATTTGCGCCTGCCATTCCGCACGTTCATTGGAAAGTTTCTGCAAAGAAGCGACTTGAAGCTCCACGCGCTTCGCCATTTCATTCAGCTGATCAGCGGCCAGGCCGATTTCATCATCTCCCAGCGGCGGTATTCGATAAGCGAAATTGCCGTTTTCAAAGGTTAAAATCGATTCGACCAAGGTATCAACCCTTGTCTTCAGCCGGTTGCCGTACATATACCCTGAGGCAAAGCCAACCGTCACGCTGATCAGCAGCAATATCAGGATAAACGGAATTCCAAACCAGCTTGACGACAGTAAAACAAGCGGATCGAGCCGATAATAAAACATCATAAAGGAGATCATGCAGACAAAAAGGAGCAGGCTGATTCCCGTAGTCATACGGATGGCACGCCACTGGAGACTGGCAAGCAGTTTTTTTCTCATACGTACTTCACATCCACATCACCGATAAATAAGGAAACGGACACTTTGATCCGGCGCTTTGACTCGATGAAATCGGATGACGCGGCATATACCTTCGTGCTTAATCCGCTTTTCTTCGAGCCGATCAGATTGATATCACCGATAAAAACGGCCGAGCTGACAGCCACTTCAAGGTCTGATGGCACATAAATATCAACGTTTCCAATGACTCCGCTAATGACAATTGTACTTTCTCCCTCGGGAATCATCGCTTTAGACAAGTCGATTTTAATATCACCGATAAAACCAGAGATATTGAGATCATTCAGGTCAAACGGCTGCTTCATCATTTGCAGCTCTCCGATAAAAAAGCTGCGCATGTCGGGATGTTTATCATCTTTTGCCGGCTCATGCCGTTCTTTTTTATTGAGATCGACCCGTTTCTCATTCGGTTCGAATATCGGCTTTCCTTTGACAAGCCTGTACCCGGCGTAAATCAGAAATGCGGCAAACGCATAGCCGAATAAATTAAAGGTGATGCTGAAGAGGTTTTTCAAAAATAAAAACGCGGCAAAGATGTACATGACGGAGCCGAGCCAATCACGGGAATATTTTTTCAAAAAATAGCCGGCAATCAGAAAAAAGAGCGGCCAAAACAGCAGATCGCCTATTCCGATAATTTGTAAAAACATACTGATGCCGAATAAAGCAATGATCAATCCGAGAAGCTGTTTTTTTGTCATTCCTGGTGTCCGCCTCCTTTCTTCTGCCTGGTGCTACCGTATCACTAGATCCCCGCTGTCCGTTTTGATATCAATTGGATGCCGGCCGCTTCCTTGCGAGCCTGTAATGTGATGATGATCTTTATGTGCTGTATCAGCAAATGAATACGGCGAACTGACGCTCCCGCTCGCTGATTTAGCCTTGACTGTAAAGCTGCCGTTTTCGGGAAGGCTCAGATCAGCATCACCGCTTGTCAGCGTGACAGATACAGGACCTGATACCTTTTTCAGTGCGGCATCTAAGTTTCCTGAAGTCAGCTTCACATCAAGAGAGCCTGATACATCAGCCAAATTCGCGTCTCCTGAAGCTAAATCAATGTCGGCTGTTTTGGAGACCGTATTGGAAATGGTAACATCGCCGGACGATCCCTTTACTTTCATGTCTTGAAGGCGGACGTCCGTCACTCTCATATCTCCGCTCGCAGATGCTGCGTTCAGCTCAGTAAGCGCAAGACGCTGATTCCCGTCCACAGATATGTCCCCGCTTGAGGTCCGCACCGTCAGATCACCTTTATAATCATATGGAATCCGGACGACAAGGAAAGAACGGTTAAACCCATTCAAAAATTGAAATTCTTTTTCCTTTGCGGTCAGCTCCAGTTTCCTTTTGCTTTCAGTGACAAATAACTTTCCCGATTCTCCTGAGATGCCTGCCGATATGTCATTTCGTTCTTCCGCTATGATCCGGACATTCTTGTGATCCGACTGAATGACCACGCTGTCGATATCCCCCGGCGATGCGCTGGCTGAATCGGCTTCAGTGCCGCTTACGAACCCCAAGCCCGCTGCAAACACGTCTTTTACCACGACGCCGAAAAATATAAGAATACCAGCCATGATCAACAGTTTGCCCAGCATTTTTTTCATTCGATTTCATCCTTCTCATTCATTCTATTATAAAAGAAAAGCCTGTGAATTGATACGTGCGGAAGGGAAGGACTTGTCCGCAAATCCTTCCCCGTCCCGCTTATTCATTTGCTGCTTGTGGTGTCTGGTCTTGTTTTTGCAGCGAGAGCGCCCGCATGTTTTCAATCTCCGCTTCCACATCATCAGCGAATTCTTTGCGTGTGAGTTCTGTGCCGGCTTCTGCTGACTTTGAATAATTCGCACGGATTTCCATTTCCTCAATACGATTTTCAATGCGCAAAAATTCACGATACGCGCTTTCGCTGTCAATCTTGTCAAATGTCGTATTCATATGCTCTTTTGCTTTCGCGGCATTGGCCCGGGCAATCAGCGCTTGTTTTTTATCCTTTACGTCCTGAAGCTTTGTTTCAAGTGCAGCCAGCTGTTCTTTCAGATCCGTCAGCTGACTGTTGGCTTGTTCATAGGACACTTTATGCTCAGCCGCCTTCCCTTCTAAATATTTCATTTCAGTCAGTGCCTTTTTCGCCAGTTCTTCTTCACCTGCGTCAAATGCGAGCTGTGCCTGATTTTTGCGTTTTCCAGCCACCTCAGCTGCTTCTTCATATTTTTTCTTAAATTGATAGGCAATTGTGTGCTGTTTTACAATTGTTTGTTTTGCTTTTGCGATGTCACTTTCCATATCACGGACATATTGATTGAGCATCACCTTTGGGTTCTCCAGTTTATCCAGACCTTCATGAACTGACGCAACAAACATATCTCTCATTCTTTTGAATACCATACCTGATTCCTCCTCATATGCTGATATTATTTTTTCTTCAAAAATTCTTCCCATTCGTCATCAAAGTGAGATTGATAGGCAGCCGAAGCCGGTTCCGGATCAAAAGATGATACACCGTTATCAGCTGATCCGTTTTTCATCAGCTTCCAGCCGTAATACACCATAGCTGCCGCCAGCGCGAGTCCGACGACAAATGGAAGTGAGCAGATGAGCATCATCGCTCCGATACCGCCTACGATAATTCCTGTGATGGTTTTTCCTGCAGCAAACCTTTTGATTCCTGCGTATGTCATCAAGCTCCCGATGGCGAGCGGGATAATAAAGCCGAAGCTTCCTCCTCCAAAAAAGACGGAGATCCCAAATACAATTAATAAGAATCCGCCGGCGGTTTTCTTGTTTATCTTCATACAGATCCTCCTTTCGTTTTCCTTGTCTTCATCTTAAACAAATTAGCATTTGCGCAAAACGAATCAGAGGTTGATTTTGATATAAGACCGGGGTCGTATCTAGTGCCGGACCCATGGGCATAAAAAAACGCCATGCGCGAGGCATGGCGTTTCAAAACCCTTTACAGATGGACGCTTGCTTCCCTTTCTTTGACCAGGTCGGCCTGTTCTGCTTTGGCCAGCTTTGTAAAAAGCAAAATGCCGATACCCGCAATAATTTCGACAACCCCTCCGACAGCGATTACAGTTCCTGAACCAAAAGCGTTAGCAGCATACCCGCAAATGACAGCTCCGGCAGGTATGGAAATATTTGAGATCATATGTATAACGGCGTAGACCTGCGGCTGATCCTCACTATCCACAGATGTCTGGATAATCGTGTACTCAGGAACATTTACAGCACTGACTGCGGCGCCAAAGGTAAACGCAGCGAGAAAGACGAGCGGCAAAAAGGTATTCATCCCGGTAATAAAGAAAGCAAATCCTTCAATAATGCCGGCAGTTACGAATAGCAGACCGTACCTGTTTACTTTGACTTTCGCCAGCACAAATCCCAATAAAAACGCGCCTGCGGCGGTAGTGGCCTTTAAAAGCGAGTAAACGATCGGCTGACCGTTTAAATCTTCCGCAACGTAAACGGCTGAGAGCGCTTCCCAAGGGGCAGCCGCGAAATTCATAAAGATACAGTAAATGGCGAGCGGATATAAAATCTGATGTTTTCTGACGAGTGTAAACCCGCGTTTCAGCCTGCCCATATATGTGCCTCTCTGCGTAACGGCAGAAGACTCTGATTGAGATTCAACCGCAGTGTATTTAATGAAAAGGACGAGAAAGCCAGAAACCAAATAGAGAACAAGTGCGATAAGCATCGTATAAGAAGGACTGATAAATGTAAGAAAAGCGCCGCATAACGTGACAGCTCCGAGCCGGACAATTTGAGCCGAGGACTGCAGCACAGCGTTTGCTTTTTGAATGCCCTGTTCATTTACAATTTGGGGAATTAAAGCTATGGAGGCGGGATTGTAGGCAGCCCCTGTAGCAGAATGCACAATCATAAGCGACATGACAAACCACAGCGGAGAATAGCCCGCAAAATGACAAAGAGGAATAATCAAGACAACCACTGCCCTAGTCAGGTCTGAAAAGTACATCCAAAATTTCAGCGTGTTCTGCTTCATGAAAGGGCCCGTCACAGGCGCCAGCACAGCTTCCGGCAAAAAAGTGACAGCAATCAATAATGCAGTGCCGATCGCGCCTTTGCCGTCATAAATTAAAAACCATAATATCGAATTAAATGCGAACATATCGCCGGATATCTTGACTATTCTTGAGAAAAAAAGATAATTAAAATTTCTCTTCCAGATGCTATCACTTTCAATTAAATTCACCATCTATCAGAGCCCCCTACTGCCTATTTTTTACATCTATTTGTTTCAATATCTCACTTTTCCATTTTTCAGTCAATAATTCATAAGGTTCATTTTTTGTCGTAAAATGGGTAATTGACAGAATGAAAAACAAAAAAGCCGGCATGTATGGAAACACGCCGGCTTTCGTTTTCTCTTTTTATGATTTGCTGCTGTTTCGGTCCCGAAACACAGTAGCACTTCTTTCATATTCTACATCGGCAATGCCGCTTCTCACATTCACTACCCGTGCGGCGGCAAAAAAATAATCAGACAGACGATTGAGATAACGCAGCACTGTTTCATGAATCTCCTCCGATTTCATCAGCGCCGCCACTCTGCGTTCCGCCCGCCTTGTAATGGTGCGCGCCGCATGGAGAAGCGAAGCGCCCTTCGATCCGCCCGGAAGAATAAATTTCTTCAATTCTGGCGCTTCTGCTGTATAGGCATCAATGCGCGTTTCTAAAAAGGAAACGGATTCTTCCTTTAGTGTATAGTCTTTTCTTTTTGTGACGATTGCCAAATCGCCTCCGCAGTCAAACAGCTCATGCTGGATGGTGAGCAGCTCGGCTGTCATATCTTCAAAGCCAGGCTGCCCGGAAAGCTCTGCCAAAGCAAGCCCGACAAAGCTGTTCAGTTCGTCAATCGTGCCGTAGCTTTCGACGCGAAGGCTGTCCTTGTCCGTTCTGCCTCCGACTAGGCTCGTTTGTCCCTTATCGCCTGTTTTTGTATATAGTTTCATGCAATATGTCTCCTTTACAGACTTATTCAAACAGCTCTGCCGCCTCTTTTACACATTCAGCTGTTCCGATCTGTATCAATTGATTCAGCTGTTCTGTGTTTTGAGATTGCTCAGTTTGTGTTGCGGCGATAAGAATATCACCCTCTGCCCGTCTGTCCCCTAACACTTTCACCCGTTCTGCTTCGACAGCCATAAGAGCTTTGACAAAGCATTGATCTGTCGCATAGCCGTTGATTAAAATCCAGATCGAAAAGCCGGTCATGACGCATATGGCAATGGATATCTCTCCATCTTCATACGTTCGATACACGAAACGGTCAAGCCTTTTTGGAGAAGCCATCGCACAAGTTTCCGGCAGATGAAAACCGTTTTCTGACAGATAAACCGCAAGCCCTTCTACAGGATCTTCCTGAACTTCCAGCCGTTTATGGATCAGCGTCCTGCTCCACGAGAACCCTGCACCTATAGGCGCTGAGGAGAATGTACGAAGCGGAATTTCTGTCTGCAGAAGAATGTCATCGCACCCCGCTTGGAGCAAAGCTTCAAATGGGATAGGTTTATGCTTCACGCTGTTTTGTTCAGGCTGAATCGCAATCATCGGTTTAGGTGAGCTGTGATGGACCAATGTGGTGACATCTGTATTGTACACGGCCTTTATGTGATGTTCTGTAACAGCATATTCCGGTTTTTGCTTAGGTACGGCTGTACCGCTTTTCATAAACAAGAGCTCATCACAGTACAGGCTCGCGGTGTTCAGATCATGAAAAACGCTGACAGCCGCCAATCCATTTTCTCTTGTCAGGCGTTTGATGAGATCAAGCAGGTCTTTTTGATAAGCCAGGTCGAGAAAATTTGTCGGCTCGTCCAGAAATAAAATGCGCGGCTGCTGCGCCAAAGCTTGGGCCAAATACACCCGCTGCTGTTCCCCTCCGCTTAGATCACGGATCGATTTTTGCGCAAAAGCGGCCACTCCTGTTTGCTCCATTGCTTCCTGTACAATGGCTTCATCCTTGTCAGTCTGCTGTCTGAACAGCCCTGTTTGAAATGGATATCTGCCGAAGGCTACAGTTTCTTTGACGGTAAAGGTAAAGGCTTGATCCGTTTTTTGCGGCAGGACGGCCATCATTTGCGCTAGTTCCTTCGGTTTATAGTCAGCCAGCGGTTTGCCAGCCAGATAAACGCTGCCCTCCTTGGCCCGCAGCGTACCTGTCAGCAAGTTCAAAAGCGTAGTTTTTCCGCTTCCATTAGGGCCGAGAATACCGAGAAATTCACCCTTCTCCACAGTTAAGCTGACATTGTTGATCAGCTGGCTGTCTCCGTATCCTCCCGACAGCCCTTCTGCTTTCATCATAAGCTTCTCCCCCCGCGGTGCTGCCGAATTAAAATCAAGGCGAAAACAGGCGCTCCCGCCATGGCCGTAATGATCCCAATCGGCAGTTCAACTGGCTCAATAATCGTTCTGGAAATCAGGTCGGCCAGAACGAGAAAACCTGCTCCGAGCAAGGCGGACAGCGGCAGTAAATGCCGATGGTCTGTTCCCCACAAAAGCCTTGTAATATGCGGAATGACAAGACCCACAAAGCCGATCGTGCCGGATACAGCCACAGCGCTTCCTGTCAAAAGAGAGCCGGCTATTAAAATCAGCATTTTTCTCTGCTGAACGCTGACTCCGAGAAGCTTTGCTTTGTCTTCTCCATATGTCATCACGTTCAGCTCTCTTCCGTTTATGATCAGTAAAATCGTTCCCAAAAGAAAAAATGGGAGAAACAGAACAACATAGCTCCAGCCTCTCATTGAGACGCTGCCAAGCAGCCAGTGCACAATCGGGAGCAGGTTGTCTCCTGTCAGGGCAATGATCAGAGAAATAAACGCACCCAAAAATGAGTTGATGATAACGCCGGTCAAAATGAGGGTGGAAACAGACATCGAAGCATGAACGAGGCGGCTGAAGGAAAGCACCGCCGCAATCGTGACAAGTGCCGCGGCTACACTCACAACCGGGAGTGTAAACCCTCCGATGACAGGAAGCTGCAAGCCGAAGAACAGCGTCACAACCGCTCCGACTGAAGCACCGGATGAAACACCGAGCGTGTAGGGATCAGCAAGCGGGTTTTTCAACAACCCCTGAAAAGCAGCTCCCGCGATAGAAAGAGCCGCCCCCACAAGGGCGGCCAGCACAACTCTCGGCAGTCTGATATTCATCATAATATTTGTGTACATCGGGTCATCAGGGCCGATAGAGCCGCCGAAGCCTTCATGCCAGAAGACACGAAGGATAGCGGGAATAGGAATTTGCAGGCTGCCGCAAGAAATTCCCAAGATGATGCTTACGGCTAAAAATGAAAAACCGATGACATATGCGGCAAAACGATTATTCCTTAAACGTATCCGGATAAATGCTTTCCGCAAGTTCTTCGACCCCTTCGATCAGACGGGGACCGGAACGTGTCACGAGATCAGGATCCACATCATACACGCGATGATGTTTCACAGCATTGATTTCGCTCCAGCCAGCGCGTTTTTCCACTGCTTTCGCTTTCACTCCGTCTGTTGTAACGATAGCATCAGGATTGAGTTTTACGATCGCCTCGTCTGTCATTTGCACCCAGCCTGTTTGGTCCGCTGCTGCGTTTTTAGCATGGATGACATTGAGCATTTCATTCATAAACGTGTCTTTTCCGGTTGTGTAAATGTCGGGAGCAGGAGAAACCTCGATAAATACGCTTTTCTCCTCGTCTTTTGAAATGGTTTTCGCTTTTTCTTGAATATCCTGCAAATCTGATTTCATGCTTTTCACGAGCTGGTTGGCTTTTTTCTCTGTCCCGGCAGCTTCTCCGATCATTTCAATTGATTTGTAGACCTCGGAAAATGATTGCGCATCATTGACAGTCAGCACGGTTATGCCCGCGTCCTTCAGCTGTTTAATGGCATCCGCTGACGCTGACATGGAAGACTCATGGGCAAGAACGAGATCTGGCTTTAGAGAAATGACTTTCTCAACGTTCACATTCATATCTCCGACCTTCTCAACCTTTTTGACTTCCTTTGGATATGTATCGTTTGTGGTGACACCGACCACTTTTTCACCAAGACCGAGAGCGTATGTGATTTCTGTGTTGCTCGGCATTAATGAAACAATCGTTTCCGGCTCCTTTTTGATTGTCACATCTTGATTTGACGCATCATCAATGGTGACAGGAAACGCTTCCGTCTTTTGTTTTGCCTTGGAATCCTTCTGATCTGCCGTATTGCCGCAGCCTGCTATCATAACGGCAGCCAGCAGTAGCGCAGTCCATATTCCGGCTAGTTTTTTCATCATCTTTCCTCCTAAGTGAACTAAAAAAAGCATCTCTACGATGGTAAAGATGCTGTAAACAACACAAAAAAGCCTATTGTTTACACATCATCTGTCCTCGCAGACTTCGTGCTGATCAAACAGGCAGGTATCCTGGCTCTTGGCGCTATGGCCAATTACAGTGGCGGGACCGCACCGGCTTTTACCGGTTTCCCTATTAAGCCGGCTGTTGTTCACGGACCGGCACCTATTTGACATTCGTATCCTTTTTTCGGAGTAATTATACTATATGACTGATAGGCTTGTATATGTGTCCTGAATGACTTTTCCCCGGTATGTGTATGGGAGCAAAATCCTCGTAAACACTAAATTTGTTCTTGTATACTTTATACCATCATCAATGAAAAGGAATGATCTTATGGATTTACAGCTAAAAGACAAACTTGTCATCATCACCGGCTCGACGTCCGGCATCGGGAAAGCCGCAGCAAAAAGCTTTCTGCAAGAGGGTGCGGCAGTCATTGTCAACGGACGCAAACAGGAGACTGTCAATCGCACGGTTGAAGAGCTTTCTGGATACGGAACGGTGCATGGCGCGGCTGCTGATTTATCAAAAACAGATGAAGCAACGGCTTTTATTGAAAAAGTAAATGAAATCGGTGATGTCGATATCCTTGTCAACAACCTTGGTTTCTTCGAGGTAAAAGACTTTGCGGATGTGACAGATGAAGAGTGGAATCAATATTTTGAAGTGAACGTGATGAGCGCGGTTCGGACAAGCCGCCACTTCCTTCCAAAAATGCTTGCCAAAAACAGCGGCCGCATTTTAAATATCGCAAGTGAAGCAGGCATCAAACCGCTTCCAACGATGATTCCGTACTCAATGACAAAAACGGCGCTGATCAGCCTTTCAAGAGGAATGGCTGAAATGACAAAAGGCACGAATGTGACGGTCAACTCAGTGCTTCCGGGACCTACTTGGACAGAGGGCGTAGCATCCTACATGGAGGGCGCCGCACAGGCAGCCGGCCAGAATACAGATACATTCATCAAAGACTATTTCAAAGTCAATGAGCCGACTTCTCTTATTCAGCGATACGCGACAGCAGAAGAAGTCGCCAACACGATCGTATTTCTCGCATCTGGCGCCGCATCCGCCATTAACGGTACGGCACAGCGTGTAGAAGGCGGCATTATCCGTTCTCTCTAATATGCAAAAAAACGCATCCATGTTTCGGATGCGTTTTTTTATACGTCTCCAGCGAATGGAACGGGCTGGTATCCGCCTGTTTCCAGTTTTGCTGAAAACAGTCCTCCCGCGTGAGGCTGCTCGTATCTTTCTGTTTCTGTCATTTGTTCCGTTGCCGTTGTGATGTAAAGGGTTTTTAAGTCTCTGCCGCCGAACGCGCAGCACGTGACATATTTAGCCGGTACGCTGATTGAACCGATTTCTTTCTTCTGAAACGGGTCAATGTGAACAACGCGGCTGCCGCCAAACAGCGCCACCCACAGCATGCCGTTTTGGTCGATTGTCATGCCGTCCGGCAATCCTTCTGATTGATCAAAACGATAGACAGGTTCTGGATTCGAGACATTTCCGCTTTCAGGATCAAACCTGTAGCGAACAATTTCCTGAGTCGGCGTGTCGATGTAATACATTAAATTCCGCTCGCGGTCCCAATCCAAACCGTTCGAGGTGGAGACTTGATCTTTGATTTTGACAAGACTGCCGTCTTGATCCAAACGGTATAGCGAGGCCCGTTTTTGTTCGCCTTCCATGCTCGTCGTCCCCGCCCAAAGCCTTCCGCACGGATCACATTTCGCATCATTAAAACGCAGGCTCTCATCCATATCCTTCGGCTGTTTGATCTTTTCCAAGCTGTCATCCTGAAGATGATACAGGTAAAATCCGTCCTTCATCGTCATCATCAGTTCATCCTTGGAATATTTCGCAAGCGCCGTCACAAAGGACTTGAATTTGATCGACCGGTTGATTTTTTCTTCAGAGTCGAAGATGTGGAGCTCGCTCCCTAAGATATCAACCCAATATAAACGGCCGTTTTCTTCATCCCATAGCGGGCCTTCACCAATGACTGCCCGAGTGTCTGCTTCCAATACTGCATCCATGTGTTACACCTCTTTAGCTTAAGACTATATATTGTTATTCCCGTCAAAGAGGCGGCCAAACCACATGTTTATTGCTTTTTAAAAAGGATGGTAATGACCGTTCCAATGTTCATTCTGCTGTTCACGTGAATCGTTCCGTGATGCAGATGGACAAGCTCCTTGGCAATGGCGAGTCCGAGACCCGTTCCGGCAGATGAATCTTTTGTGTTCGTCCCCCTGTAGTAACGGTTAAACAAATGGGTGATCGTTTCTTCATCCATTCCCTTCCCGTTATCCTTAACCTTCAACGAAATATGATTTTTAGTTTGTTCCAGAATGACCTGAATCTCTGTTCCTTTGTCGTTGTGCTTCACTGCATTTCCAAGGAGGTTTTCTAATATACGCCTGAACCACCCTTCATCAAGCGCAAATTCAATATGCTCTTCTTTGGATACAAAGGAGATATCATACCCTTCAGAAAACGGATTTTTCTTAAAATCCTCAATAACGTTTTTAAAAAACGGGATCAGGCTTGTCAGATTTCTCTCAATTGGAAGGGCATCATTTTTCAGCCGATACGTTAAATTTAAGTCTTCAATCAGCTTGGACATGTATTCAGATTTTTCCCTGACAACCTGCCCCATTTCTTTCACTTCCTCCGGCGACCAGTCATACTGCTTAGACTCAAGCATCATGCTGTAGCCGTAAATGCTGCTGAGCGGTGTTTTTAAATCGTGCGACAAACCGGCAATCCATTCTTCCCTTGTCGCCTGGATTTTTTCTCTATTTCTCTTATCCCGTCTCAGCGTTTCAGTCAGCTGATCCATGGATTCAAAAATCTCACCGAAGAAGCGATACGGCTGTTTGATTTTCCCCTTTTTGTTTTTGCTGACAGGAAGGCCGCTCCGGTTTTTCGGTTCCTCGAGCTTCCCTTTTGATAGGTTGACCAGCCATTTAATCGTGTGAAAAATCGGCAGCCCGAATCGGAACATATACCAAACTGTCATCCAAATGATATACAGGAACAGAACACCCATGATCAGAAACATCGCCTTTAGAACAACCTTCAGAAATGATTTGTTAAACTCCTGATCGGTGACGTAGACAGGGTTCGGCACCGTAGCAACCATCCATCTGTCTTGATCAAGGATCTTAACGGAAATTTCCCGCTTATAGTTCCAAGGTTTGGAGCTGTATTTGAGCAGCTCCAGCTGGTTCATCGTTTTTCTTTCACTTTTTGTGCTGTTGACGCTGTCAAGGATGTTTCCATTGCTGTCTAATAGGTAAATGGCACCTTTTTCCTTCTTAATATAGTCGATGGTACTCGGCTTATAATGTGCTGGAACGTCTATTTTTTGTTCGCGTTTTCCAATGGAAGTCAGCAGCTGTTCGCTCTTTAATTTCCAGCCTGATAACAAAAGGTACGACTTGTCTTCAATATTGATGGCCCAATAATTCACCTTATAATGATTAAGCTTTTTGGTTTTATAAATAGATAGAAGCTCTTTCTTGGTATGGGTGTTTGGCACGTCTTTGGGCACACTGTAGGAATAAGCGGTTTTCCCTTTGGAATCAATGATTTGCATCCATCCGTCCTGTTTATCGACAGATTTCTTCAGAAAATTATCCACTTCCCATGCCCCGTCTTCGTTTATGTCCAGGTAAGCCTCAAGTGTGTCGGTTGTAGCCTTCGTCAGCCCAGAATTCGATTCCGCATCGCTAAATCGAGCGTCTAAATAGAAAAAAGAAGCAACAAGCATAACTGTGAGAAGCAGGATCACAATCAGCATCTGCCCGAAAAAGTGAAACAAAAATTTCCATCTTAACCTCATGACCGCTTGCCTTCAGGATTCGGGATAAAACGGTATCCTAGACCGCGAACCGTTACAATATACTCCGGATTGCTCGGATCGCGCTCAATTTTTTCCCTGAGCTTGCGAATATGAACCATGACGGTGTTGTTGTCGCCATAGGAAGGATAGCCCCACACTTTTTCATAAATTTGATCCTTGGAAAGCACCACATTAGGGTGTTCACAAAAATACTGCAAAAGCTGCAAAAGCTGGGCTGAACAAGCGACAGCACTTCCGCCTACAATCAGCTCGGCATTTTGCGGAGAAAATGTAAAATAATCATATGTATAGGTTTGATTTGAACTTGTTTCTTTCGACTGGTATGTGCGCTTGAGGTGGGCTCTGATTCGCGCCGCTAATTCCAGCGGATTAAATGGTTTTGTGATATAGTCATCAGCCCCAACCGCAAAGCCCGACAATTTGTCCGCGTCGGATGATCTTGCCGTCAGGAAAAAAATCGGAGCCTCTGAATACTCTCTGATCAGCGTGCAGGCTTCAAAACCGGACATCCCGCCCATCATGACATCCAGCACGATCAAGTCTACCTTATTGGCCTTCACAACCGGAATCGCTGCTTCTGCGCTTGCCGCATCCAGTAAATTTCGATAACCTTCTTTTTCGAGAACGCGTTTGATCATATCCACAATCGCTTTCTCATCGTCTACGATTAAAATTGACGCATTTTCCACTTTTATGTTCCTTTCTGTCACTGTTTTTTTCATCTTATCATTATATCGTTTATTTTTGGTGCATTTTTGAATAGAAGGCGTCTTGCCGGGGCAGGAGAAGGAGAAAACGGGAACGTGGCAGTTCCCGTTTCTCGTATTTTCAGATGATAAATGGTTATGAGTTCTCGTCTACCATATACAAAATAAACTCCCAAAACCCCGGAACGTCCTGGCACAAAAGCATATCAGCCTTTTCAAACATTTTGATCTTCAGCTCTTGCTCTAAATCTTCTCTTTCTTGATAGGACGTATTGCTGAGTTTTTTTCTGATCATCGGTGAAAAGCATTCAATCAGATGTTCAATGTCAAATTTATCGTCTTTTTGGTTCTTTTGTTCAAACTCGCCGTTCACAGCTTACTTTCCCCCTTTTTTTGAGCCGCTAGCTGTTTCCTGATATTCTCAAGCCCTTTTTTATGAATGTTGGAGATGTTTTGCCGTGACTCCCCTAATGAATCGGCAATCTCTTGCATCGTGGCACCGTGAAGATAGACTTTCGTCAGCACGCTTTTTTGTTTGTCAGTCAGCTTCTGGATCGCTTGGTAGAGCTGATAATCATGAACATGCTGGCTCAAGTCATCCTGCATATCTAAAAATGCTTCAAACGCATCGCTTCCTGTTTCGGAAGGAAGTCGATCTCCCGTTTCCGGATGATCGACCGTCAGCGGATACCGTTTTTGGTTTTTGCGAACCCGCTTATCAAAATCAATAGAAAAGATGCGAATCATTGAATTCATATACTTGACGATGCGGATTTCCTTATAAAATTGTTTAAATTGCTCGTCCAATGATTTTGCATCTTTTTCGTTCGGGCTTTCCATTACGTTTTTGAACAAACGGTAATGCTGAGGATTGCTCAAAAAATGCTTCACGATGGGATGCTTCATTATCTCCTTACATTTTGATCGCAAAAGACCTTGATAGTCCATCAAACCGCCTCCCTACTAAATTAAATGAAGGAAAGCAAAAAAAAGTAAACTACTACTTTCTGACTAGCGCTTGTTTTAAATACGCCAGCCGCGAGTTTACGTTTTCTTGAATTTCCTTCACTTACATACATGACTTCAAAAAAAGAAGGGAGGTATTTTCCATGGATCAGGTTTTTATAGAGGAAGTCGTAAAACAGATCGGCAATCTGGGATTCCCTGCGCTGATTGCAATGTACCTGCTGACCCGATTTGAGAAAAAGTTTGATCAGCTTATCGAACTGATGACAGAACTAAAAGATCAGAAAGCAAAAAATTAATTTTCAATCGAAGTTGACTTTTCACTGGTTTTTTTCACTTAACAAGACAGGAGGGAAAACGAAAGGCCTTTCACCTTCTCTTTCTGCTATCGCGTTTAAATTAAAGGAGGAAACATTTCATGAAAAAACAAAACGACATTCCGCAGCCAATCAGAGGAGACAAAGGAGCAACAGTAAAAATCCCGCGCAATATTGAAAGAGACCGCCAAAATCCTGATATGCTCATTCCGCCGGAGACTGATCATGGTACCGTAAGCAATATGAAGTTTTCGTTCTCTGATACTCACAACCGATTAGAAAAAGGCGGATATGCACGTGAAGTCACCGTACGTGAGCTGCCGATTTCAGAAAACCTCGCATCTGTAAATATGCGGCTGAAACCTGGCGCCATTCGCGAGCTGCATTGGCATAAGGAAGCAGAATGGGCTTATATGATTTACGGACGTGCAAGAGTCACGATTGTGGATGAACAAGGGCGCAGCTTTATTGATGATGTAGGCGAAGGAGATCTTTGGTACTTCCCGTCAGGCCTGCCGCACTCTATTCAAGCGCTGGATGAAGGAGCTGAGTTCCTGCTCGTGTTTGACGATGGATCTTTCTCTGAAAACAGCACGTTCCAGCTGACAGACTGGCTTGCCCATACACCTAAGGAAGTCATTGCTGCGAACTTTGGCGTAACACAAGAAGATATTGCCAATTTGCCAGGCGAAGAGAAATATATATTTGAAGAGCCTGTCCCAGGAAATTTGAAAGATGACATTGTAGAAGGGCCGAACGGTGAAGCGCCTTATCCGTTTACCCATCGTCTTCTTGAACAAGAGCCAATTGAATCAGAGGGAGGAAAAGTATACATTGCAGATTCAACAAACTTCAAAGTGTCTAAAACGATCGCATCCGCTCTCGTAACAGTGGAACCCGGCGCCATGAGAGAGCTGCACTGGCATCCGAATACGCACGAGTGGCAATACTACATCTCCGGCCAAGCAAGAATGACCGTTTTTGCATCTGACGGCCATGCGAGAACGTTCGACTACCAAGCCGGTGATGTTGGATATGTTCCGTTTGCAATGGGGCATTACGTTGAAAACACTGGAGATGAACCGCTAGTCTTTTTAGAGATCTTCAAAGACGACCATTATGCCGATATATCTTTAAACCAATGGCTTGCCATGCTTCCTGAGACACTTGTTCAACAGCATCTTGAATTAGGCAAAGACTTTACCGATATCCTTTCAAAAGAAAAACATCCGGTTGTGAAAAAAAAATGCAGTAAATAAAAAACTGCCGGCCTGCAGAGAGCGCTCGTTCTCTGCAGGCCTTTATAAGGAGATGAACCAGTGAAACATCAAATGTCTTCAAATCGATTATTGCGGCTCTCTATAAAATACTTTTTGGCCGCGGCGGCAGTGGTGTTGACCTATTTTGCCGTCATCTATATATTGTTTTCCATCGCAGGAACGAGCTACCGCTCAGCGGCTCACGTCCTGCTTTTTGCCCTTTTATTTCTTGTCCTCGGCCTATTCTTAGAACCATTTGAACGCCTGATGATACATAGCTTTACATTTTTCAAGACAGACAAACGCTTATTCATTCTTCTAGCCGGCATCGTACAGCTGCTGTTTTTGTGGATGACTGCTCATACGACAGACGAAATGATCAGCGACATCTGGCTGTCCACCACAGAAGAAATGATTGTCGCAGCCGTTTTTCTGATTTTAGACAAATGCAATTCGGCCCTTCCCACCTAAAAAAAGAACGCATTCCAAATGGATGCGTTCTTTTTATTCATAGCGCAGCGCGTCTACAGGCTGAAGCTTAGATGCCTTGATGGAAGGAAGCAAGCCGAAGATAATGCCGACTGCCATTGAAAAGATGAGTGCCCCGACAACAGCCGGAACGGAGACGATAAAAGGCATTGGAAAAACGACCGTCAGTAGCTTAGCGATGCCGAAGCCCGCCAGCACACCAAGTATTCCGCCAATGCTTGTCAGCACCACCGCCTCAGTTAAAAATTGAAATAAAATCACACGCCGCTTAGCACCGAGCGCTTTCTTAATCCCGATTTCCCTCGTGCGCTCCGTGACGGAAACGAGCATGATGTTCATGACGCCGATACCGCCGACCAAAAGTGAAATACTGGCGATCCCGCCAAGCAGCAATGCAAATGACTGATTAAAGGACTCCACTTCCTGCGCGATCTCCTGAAGGTCCATCACACTATACTCTGCTTTTTCCAACTCAGCATCTGACAGTCCTTGGTTTAAAAGATCAGCAGCCATTACGCCGGCTTCTTGGATATGCTCAGAAGAATCAGCCTGCACAGCAATCTGTGTCGGCGCGTCAAATCCTTCAATGAGCGGCCACACTTTTTTCGGAATGTACAAAACCGGGTTCGCATAGTCGCCTTCAAACATGCTTTCCTGCTGTTTTTTTTCTGTGAAAACACCGGCGACCTTAAACGGCACACCATTCATCTCAATGTTTTTATGCAGAGCGTCTCCGTCTGGAAACAGTTCATCTCTGGCAGCTTCATTGATCATCGCCACTTGGTGTGTGCTGTTCAATTCGTTTTCCGCCAGCTTTCTCCCTTCGGTTATACGGATTGGGAACATATCAAAGTAATCACCGTCAACTCCGTATACCTGAGGGTACGAAACGTTTGTCAAATGGAAGACGCTCGTGCCTTCAGACAAGTAATATAACGATAATCCTTTGACCATAGGATCAGATTTAATCGCCTTTACTGTTTCGTCAGCTACAGGCGGTGCAGTCGTATACGAAACCTGGTAGCCGCCGCCCTCCTCTTCTCCTCCTGACGGCTGGTAGACAACATTGATCCCGTTATTTCCCATACCGATCATGCTCTGCTTTAATTGTTCGCTTTGACCCTTCAGCATCGATACAATCGCGATGATTGCCGCTATGCCGATAATGACACCGAGCATTGTCAGAATGGATCTTAGTTTATGAGAGAAAATCGATTGAAAGGAGATTCGAATATGTTCAAGCATGGCTGATATCCCCTCTCTCATCTAATACCAATTCTCCATCTCTGATAAAAACGGTTCTGTCAGCTTTTTTGGCAACGTCCGGGTCATGGGTAATCATAATAATGGTCTTGCCTTCCTGATGCAATTCAGAAAACAGCGACAAAATTTGTTCGCTTGATTTGGTATCAAGCGCCCCGGTCGGTTCATCAGCTAAAATAAACCTCGGCTGATTGACAAGGGCTCTCGCTATCGCCACCCGCTGCTTTTGCCCGCCGGACAGCTTCGGAGGCTTGTAGGAGACCCTGTTTTTCAGCCCGACCTTTTCCAGCGCTTCATAGGCTCTCTGCCTTCTCTCTTTTTTCTTCACTTTATTGTAGATCATCGGCAGCTCGACATTTTGCAGCGCGGTGAGACGCGGCAACAGATGAAAGGTTTGAAACACAAACCCGATTGACTCGTTGCGGATTTCGGCTAAGGCACCGTCTTTCCCTTTCAATATATCTATCTGATCAAGCGTATAGGTTCCGGAGGTTGGCCTGTCCAAACAGCCGATGATATTCATTAGCGTTGACTTACCAGAACCGGAAGGCCCCATAATAGCCAGAAACTCACCAGCTTGGACCGTCAGATTAATATGTTTTAAGATCGGAACTTCTTCTTTTCCCAGCTTGTACGATTTCGAAATATTATTCAATGTCAGCATTGACTGTAACCTGCTTTCCTTCCTTGACCGCGGGATCAGGATAGATCACATAATCTTCCAGCGTCAAGCCGCTCTTAATTTCCACCATGTCATTTTCATCAGTCTCTCCGATTTCAACAGGCTGCTTGACCGCTTTCTGCTTCTCATCCGCTTTCCACACGTACGGTTCTCCGTCATCCTGTATGACCATGTCGGAAGGCAGCTTAATCGTGTCCGCATCAGCCTCATCACTCATCACTTCGATGTTGACATGATAGCCGACTTCGAGACCTTTATGGCTGTCTAATAAAATGGTGAAAGGATAGTTAGAGGATTGAGGGTTCATTTCTTCTTCAGCAAAACTTTCTGATTCCTCACCCTCGCCTGTTCCCGCTGGAAGCTTGCCGATCGAAGTGACCTTTCCTTTCCACTCGCCTTCACCGCCTGTTTTCAGCGTGACTCTGACTTTGCTGCCTTTTTTGATTGTGTCCATTAACAGCTCGTTGATTTGGCTTTTGACTAGGTATTTGCCCGTCGAAACAATCTGGATATACGGTCCTGCTGCCTGATCGCCCGTTGCTCCGGCGGCGATATCCTGATTGACGCTTTGAACGATCCCGTCATGCTTGCTTGTTATGACATTGGAACCTTTGTTTTTCGTCAGGGCAGCCAGCTCTTTTTGATGCTGCTTCAGCTCAAGCTGGCTTGTTTTCAAATCGAAATTGGCCTGATCAAGCTCATCTTGAAGCTGTGATTTCTCTTCTTTTCCAGCCGTTTTCAGCTGTTTTTCCGTTTCCGTTATTGATTTTTGCAAGCGGTTGATTTGCAGGTTTGTCATTTCGATTTGCAGATTGGCTTGTTCAACTTCGTCAGAATGATCCTCACCCTCATACTCAAAAAGCTTATCGCCCTTTTTGACCTGATCGCCTTCTTTGACGTATGTTTTTTTAATGCTGCCTTTTTCAGAATCGATATATACTTTCTGCTGCTTCTCAGGTTCAACCTTTCCAGAAAACGTTTGGCCTGATTCTGATTCTCCTCCCATGTATACCGCTACCGATTCTGCATAGGGCTCCGACGATACGGCAACTTGGTTGATGTGGGTAAAAAAGTAAACACCGCCGGCGCCGATCCCAGCTAATACAAGCACACCGGCACATATCGCACCGCCAATAAGCCATTTTTTCTTCTTGGACACAACGATCTCCTCTTTCTGTAAACTATGTAATATTTTCGAAACATTATAACCAATATTATCTATTAATTCAAAAAGACTTGCAATCTTTTTATTGAAATGAAGGAATCAAATAGAAAAATTGTATTTTCACGGCGAAAATAAAAAATCCCGGCTCTGAACCGGGATTTTTCTTACACAGAAATAAGCGCTTTTTCATTTTTAATCAGGTCATAGGTCAAGCATACAGGTTTATTGGTACGGGGATCGGTCACGATTTCGGCATCAATCTGAAATACCTGCTTCAAAATGTCCGGTGTCATGACCTCCAGTGCGCCGCCCTCCTTGATGACCGTGCCGTTTTTGAGCGCGATCATATAATGAGAAAAACGGGCCGCGTGATTCAGATCATGAATGACCATTAAAATCGTCCGCCCCTGTTCTTTGTTGAGCCTGTCAAGCAGCTGCAGAATTTCAAGCTGGTGTGCGAGATCAAGGTACGTTGTAGGTTCATCCAGCAGCAGCAGTTCCGTCCCTTGCGCAAGCGCCATGGCTATCCACACGCGCTGACGCTGTCCGCCTGACAGTGCCTCAATCGGCCGTTCAGCGTATTCAGCCATGCCTGTTTCTTCAAGCGCCCATTTGATAATCCGGCGGTCTTCATCATGTAACCTGCCGAATCCTGATTGATGCGGAAACCTTCCGTACGACACCAATTCATACACCGTTAAACCGCTTGGCGCTTCAGGTGTCTGTGGCAGAATCGCCATATCTTTCGCAATGTCCTTTGTAGACATTTTATGAATCGCTTTGCCGTTCAAATAGACGGCACCTGTATGTGAACGCATAATTCTGGACATTGTTTTTAATATCGTTGATTTCCCGCAGCCGTTCGGGCCGATTAAGGTAGTGATTTTCCCTTTAGGAATCGAGATATTTAAATCTTCTACAATCACCCTGTCACCATAACCGATTCCAAGCTGTTCCGTTGATAATGAATTCATATTCGGCCCCCTCCTCTAATTCGCTTTCATCAATAAATAAATAAAGTAAGGCGCGCCTAGCACGGAAATGACAAGTCCGACCGGAATTTCCGAAGGTGCCAATACATTTCTCGCCAGCGTATCAGCGAGCAAAAACAGAAATGCGCCGATGAAGGCGGAGACCGGTATCAGCGTCTGGTGACGCGGACCGGTAAGCCTTCTTGCCACGTGGGGCGCGATCAATCCGAGAAACGCGATGCCCCCTGCAGCTGCCACGCATGAAGCGGCAAGAGTGACCGCTGCCAGAAGGAGAATTCGTCTTTCCCTTTCAACAGCAGTGCCCAGCCCGGTCGCTAACTGATCTCCGAGCTGCAAAATGTTCAAGTAGCGTGCCTTATATAAAGTAAACGGAAGCAAGATCACAATCCAAGGAAGGATCGCCCAAATCATATTCCAGTTCGCCCCCCATATCGAGCCGGATATCCAAACCGCGGCCTGCATAAAATCATGAGGGTCCATCTTGAGCTGAAAAATCAGCAACAGAGCGTTAAAACCAGCATTCACGCCAATACCTACTAAAATCAGCCGAATCGGTGTCACCCCTTTTTTCCAAGCCAGAAGATAAATGAGAAGCGCGGCGAGAAATGCGCCAGCCAAAGCACTGAACGGCAGCATAAATGTTCCGAAAAAGCTGAGATCTGAAGCTGACCCTTGAAAAAAGTATATAAAAAGCACAACAGCAAGCGAGCCGCCGGCGTTAATTCCGAGAATGCCGGGCTCAGCCAGATCATTTTGAGAAACGCTTTGCAAAATGGCGCCGGCAACAGCGATTCCTGCCCCAACGAGCAAAGAAAGGATGATCCGGGGCAGCCTGAACTCAAATAAGACAAGTTCATCACGCGCCGTTCCTTGGCCGAAAAAGACTTGAAGCGTTTTAAGCGGTGCAATTTTGATGACGCCCAAATTCAAACTGATAAAAAAGACCAGCACGATGAGCAGAAAGGTCACAGCCATCACAGCGAGCGGTTTTTTCGTTTTTGTTTTCATTACAGCCCTCTCCTTTCCCGACGTGCCAAATAAAAGAAAAAGGGAACACCGATAAGAGAGGTCAGCGCGCTGACAGGCGTTTCAAAGGGCGCGTTGACGAGTCTTGCCGCAATGTCAGCAAAAACTAGCAAAACGGCGCCAAGCACCGCCGAGCAAGGAATGATCCACCGATAATCCACACCAACCAAAAACCGGGTAATATGCGGAATGATCAGCCCGATAAATGCGATGGTGCCGGCAATGGAAACCGCAGCTCCCGTCAAAATCACAACGACAAGCATGCCAACCAGTTTCACCGCTGATGTATATTGTCCAAGCCCTTTCGCCAGCTCGTCTCCGAGACTTAACACTGTCACAGACCGAGCGATGATAAACGCAAGCGTTAAACCGACCGCCCCTGCGAGAAGCAAGAGATGGACACCTGACCATTTCACACCCGCTACCCCGCCTGCATACCAAAAACTGATATCCTGAGCGACATCAAAGCGGATTGCAACGGCGGTTGAAATGCCTGTAAAGAAATAAGAAACTGCCGATCCCGCCAGAGCAAACTTTACTGGCGTAAGTCCGCCCCTTGAAAACATGCCAATCCCCATTACTGTTGATGCCCCCAGCCCCGCTCCTGCAAAGGACCATAGCACAAGCCCCATCGTCGAAAGCCCGGGAAAAAAGGCAAATGCAATTGAAATGGCAAACGCAGAGCCTGATGTAACTCCCATAATCGAAGGCTCTGCCAAAGGGTTTCTCGTCATCCCCTGCATGATCGCTCCCGACACTGCTAACAAAGCGCCGACAAGCGCGGCGGCAGCCGTTCTCGGCAGTCGAAGATCGTGTATGATTTGGTGGGACGTCTCTGTCGGCTGAAAATGAAAGATGGCGTCCCACACCGTGCGCAAATGAATATCCGCAGCACCAAGAGATATAGATAAAAGCGCGCCAAGGCATAGTAAACACATCCCTGCAATAAGGACAATGACCGCGCCAAATGACCTTGACGTCCATTGGTTTTCTTCTGATATCGTCTGTATATTTTTACTTTGACTCAACAGCCGTACTTCCTTTCCGATAATGATAATGATTATCAATTACTGATCAAGTATATCATTTTTTTCCGCTGTTGTAATAGAGCGTTTTGAACAAAAATGAGCATATAATTGCAAAATTACCGTGTCAACTGGCTCTTGCGATGGTATAATCACATTGATAATGATTCTCTTTATCACCCATTTTTCGGAAAGAAGGTATGAGATATGACCCATATATATAAGAAACTCGGAGCCGCATTTTTTGCCGTGTTATTGATTGCAGCACTGGCAGCCTGCGGGAATAACACAGAAAGCAAAGGCTCTTCCTCTGATTCCAAAGACGAAGAAACCGTTACATACAAGGCTGAAAACGGAAATGTGAAAATTCCTAAGCATCCTAAACGGGTGGTTGTCATGGCTGACGGCTACTACGGCTACTTCAAAACACTCGGCATCAACGTCGTCGGTGCGCCTGAGAATGTATTTAAAAACCCTTATTACAAAGGAAAAACCGACGGCGTTACAAGCATCGGAGACGGTACTTCCGTTGAAAAAGTCATTGATTTGAATCCTGACTTGATTATCGTCTGGACAACGCAAGACGCTGATATTAAAAAGCTTCAAAAAATCGCGCCGACTGTCACCGTAACATACGATAAGCTTGACAATATCGAGCAGCTGAAAGAATTCGCAAAAATGACAGGAACTGAAGATAAAGCAGAAAAATGGCTGACTGAGTGGGATAAAAAAGTTGCGGCTGCTAAAACAAAAATCAAAAAAGCTGTCGGTGACAAAACAGTCTCCATTATGCAAACGAACGGAAAAGACATCTACGTATTCGGTAAAGATTTCGGAAGAGGCGGAAGCATCATTTACAAAGATCTCGGCTTGCAGGCTACAAAGCTGACAAAGGAAAAAGCCATTGATCAGGGTCCCGGATATACAAGTATTTCATTAGAGAAGCTCCCTGACTTCGCGGGAGATTATATTTTCGCGGGTCCATGGCAAGCAGGCGGCGACGATGGCGGCGTATTTGACAGCTCCATTTGGAAGAACCTTGACGCCGTTAAACACGACCGTGTCTACAAGATTGACCCGATTGGCTTCTATTTCTCTGATCCGATTTCATTAGAAGGCCAGCTGAAGTTTATTACGGAAAGCTTAACAAAATAAACAAAAGAGCCGCCTGCCCGCGGCTCTTTTGCACATCTATAAGGAGCGGCTCATTTTGAACCACATCGGATATTTTCTTACGCAATTCATATTTAGCTGCATCATCATCGCGATCAGTTTTTTTAACGGGCTCTATATCGGAAAACCTTTTTCTAGTGTACTTCTTGTATTTATCTTAGTGCTCGTTCTGTTTGGTTTGCTGGAAAGGCTGAAAAAACGCTTTTTGCATATTCAATTATCCGTGAAGGTTTTTCTTTCTATTTCTGCTTTCCTTTCAGCTGTTTTAACGATCGGATTGCTAACACGGCAAATTGTGATTTTATAAAAAAAGACACCTGATAAAACTAATCAGGTGTCTTTTTTTTATGCTTTCCGGAACTTTTTAACAACGAATGGATAAACGATCAAGCCGACAAAGAATAAACCGATGCCGAGAGTAAATGTCGTTAAATCCGCTGTGCCTGTTATGATCACAAACAATGAGTATGCGCACGCTAATATCGCGATTAATCCGTCTTTTATACGGGAACCTCTCATCTGGTCATACGTTTCACCTTTGATGACAAGCTTCAAGCTGTAAATCGCAGATACCAAATACGGAATTAAATAAGCAAGTGTTGCCGCTGTCGTCAAAAACGTAAATGCGTCACTTATTGTCCGGGAAATTACCGAGAAGATGAAGACCTGTGACATGACGTTTGTAATCATTAACGCGATAATCGGACTTCCCTTTTTATTCGTTTTTGCAAAGAATGCCGGAAAATCTCCCGCTTTAGCGGCTTGATATGGAACCTCAGAGCCAAGCAAAATCCAGCCGAGCATCGTTCCGAATAAACAAAGGATAGCCAATAGCGCCATAATCACGCTTCCCGCGTTTCCGACAATCGCATACAGCACATCAACGAACGGCTTTTCAGAGCCGACAAGCTTATCATGCGGCAGAACACCCATCGTAATTAAAGTAACAATAATATAAATGCTCAAAGCAATCAGCAATCCCGTAATTGTCGCGCGTTTCACATCACGCTGAGAGCGCGCACGGCCGGATAGGATAACTGCTGATTCAATTCCGACAAACGCCCACAGTGTAGAAATCGCCGCGTTATGCACCTGGCCGCCTATTCCAATGCTTGTGCCGTTTTCTCCTTGAACCGGAAAATAAAAATGATCGAATAATGCCGTTTGAAACACAAACAATCCGGCAACGATAAAGAAGACAAAACCTAGTACTTTAGAAAGCGTCGTGACAAAGTTCAATTTACTTGCACCGTTAATGCTAGTAACGAGAATCGTGTGCGTGCCCCATAACAAGATCGTACATACTGCAAACGTCAGCAATTGGCCGAGTGTCACCTCTTGCCCGCCGATCGAAAACATTTCACGTTTATCAACCAAGATCGGGAAAAACGAAGTCAAGTAACCGGCGAGGCTTGTGATAATCGCCACGTTACTGATCCAGCTCGCCACCCAGTAGCCCCACACCATTGTGAAACCGGCAGCGTTCCCTTTCTTCGGATCAGAGAACAGCGCCCTTGCATAACTTTGCGGTCCCGCCTTCAGTTCAGGCTTGCGGATGGACAAATGCCCGAAGACAAGTGCAATCATCAGCACGCCGGCACCTGTCAAAAGCCAAGCGGACGTGGCGCCAAGCGGACTCGCGATTGAAGCAAGCGAGCTTGGCAAGGAGAAAATTCCCGATCCTACCATATTTCCAACGACAAACGCCGTTAATAACCAAAAACCCCATTTTTTCGTCTGTTCCATTCCAGTACCTCCATGATTCTTTGTACGGACCAGACCCCGAGATCATGTAAACGCAAAAAAAGCCTGAACAAAAGTCCATGCTTAAAGAAACACACACCCTTGATCTCCGGATAGCCCTCCGCGAAAAAGCACGCGGCAGTCCTGCACTTATTCAGATACAGTCCCAGCATAGAGAAGGATCGGCTTTCTCCACACTTCGGCGCTGATGCCTTTTACACATGTTAAACAGCCCCTGTCAGCCTGGCATGTGCTACTCATCATCCGCGCAACCTCTACCTCACTGAGAAAGAGTGAGGATTTAATAATTCAGTTACTCCCAGAAGGTTATCAAAGAAAGGATGATCTGTCAAAGGGAACAGATGGAAATACGGATAGAGCCAAGCCCTATCCGCATGGGTTATCGATTGTTTTTCTTTTTTTGCACAGCTTCTTGAAGCGGATCATCTTTTAGAGCTGAACCGGCATCTTCAAGAGCTCCCTGGATTACGTTTTTTTCTTTTTCAGAACGTTTTCCTTTATCTTTATTAAAGAAATCCATTCGTATCACCTCTTTTAGAAAATAGGTACACGATTAAGATGCCTTTTTCCTTGAAAAATTATGCGGAAATTTTTTTATCGTCCAAAGTCCTGTTGATCAAACATACATTCTCTTGATATATTTGTAATTCAGACATTTTTGCAAAAGATAAAAGGAGAAGCGAGAAATGACAGGAAAAACACACATCATGGGAGGCATCGCTTCTTGTACGGCAGCGGCTTATTATTATGGATTTGATCCAGTGCTTATGGCTGCGTCCGGCGCGGTTGGGGCATTGATTCCAGATATCTGCCACACGCAAAGCAAAATCGGGAGAAGATTTCCTATCCTATCGAAAGCGGTCAGCTCCGTTTTTGGCCATCGAACGTTTACGCACAGCCTGCTGTTTCTGCTCATCATGTTTTTTATCACAGCCACATATATTCCAGATAAAAACATATCAACCGGACTGATGATCGGAATGGCGAGTCACTTGATTCTTGACGCTTGGACGGTGAATGGAATTAAATTATTATTCCCTTCAACGATTCGCGTAAGACTCCCATTTTATATGAAGACAGGCAGTTTTTCTGAGCAGCTTGTGTTAGCCGGCCTGACAATTGCATCATGTTACTACTTTTATATGCTGTTTCATGGACGCATGTTTTAAACGTGAGTGCTGACACTTGTCTTAACGGGCTGTTTTTAGTAGGTTTTACATAAGAAGCATTTCATGCAGATGATCAAGAAAACGTGAGGAGTCATATTAATGAAAGGAACCTTTTTTCACAATCAGCGGTTTTTATGTATTTCGATCGTATTCATGTGGATCAAAACGTATGTAATCTATAAACTCGGGTTTGATTTGCAGATTGATTCTCTGTCGGAGGAGCTGATATTGCTCATCAATCCGCTCAGCTTTATCCTTCCTTTATTCGGGATTGGCTTGTTTCTAAAAGATAACAAGCAGCGGGTCTTTTTGCTGATTGCCAATTTGGTTCTAACTGTCATCTTGATCTCCAATACGATTTTTTACGGCTTTTATATCGATTTTATTACCATCCCGGTTTTGTTTCAGGCCAGTAACATGAGCGATATGGGCAGCAGTGTAAAAGAACTGTTCACCCCTCTGTTTATCGCCCTGTTTGCGGATTTGGTTTGTCTGCTGCTGATTGCCCGTAAAGAGAAGAACCCGCAGACAAAAGCCGTCCCCCGCACGATTAAACGGTACTATGCAGCTTCCTGCGGCATGATTTTATGTACTCTGGCACTTGCAGAAGTACAGCAGCCGAAGCTTTTGGCACATTCCTTTGACCGGGAAATGCTCGTCAAAAGCATCGGTCTGTTTCAGTTTCATATATACGATACGATTTCTCAGACTGTGAATATAAGCGCGAAGGCATTTGCCGATGAAGACAGCATGACTGCGATTAAAAACTATACAGAGGCTGATTACAGCAAGCCTGATCAAAGCAAGTTCGGGCTGGCAAAGGGGCGCAACGTCATCTTTGTAACGCTTGAATCGACCCAAAGCTTTGTTCTGAATGAAAAGGTAAATGGAAAAGAAATCACCCCGTTTATGAATGATTTCATCAAAAAAAGCTATTCTTTCGATCATTTCTATCAGCAAACAGAACAAGGCAAAACATCTGACTCAGAATTTATTGTCGCCAACTCACTGTATCCTTCTCTTAGCGGGGCCGTCTTTTTTACGAAAAGCGATCATCAATTTCATACGATGTACAAATCGCTGAAACAACATGATTATTATTCAGCCGTCTTTCACGCCAACCATAAAACATTTTGGAACCGAGATGTGATGTACGATACATTTGGGATTGACCGCTTTTTTGATGTTGATGATTTCCACGTCACTCCCGGGACATCGACAAGCTGGGGCCTAAAGGATAAGGAATTTTTAGAGCAGTCCGCCGGCAAGCTCAATAGCCTGCCGCAGCCGTTTTACAGCAGTTTCATCACGTTAACGAATCATTTTCCGTTTGAAATTGATGAAAAGGATCAGCTGATTGATGAATACGATTCAAGCAGCGACCTGTTAAACCGCTATGTGACTACGGTGCGCTATGAAGATGAGGCATTGAAGCGTTTTATCAAAAAGCTGAAGGACGAAGGCTTATACGAAAATTCGATGATTGTATTCATGGGAGATCATTATGGCATTTCTGAAGCCCATAACGAGGCGATGGCCAAGTTTTTAGGAAAAGATGAAATCACGCCGTATGACAACGTTCAGCTCCAGCGAGTGCCGTTTATCATACATATTCCGGGAATCACAGATCAAAAGCCGGAAACCATCTTTGATGCCGGAGGGCAGGTCGACGTCAAGCCGACACTGATGCATCTGCTCGGCATTGAGACAAAAGGCGATATCCAATTTGGCAATGATTTGCTGTCAAACGACCGCACACCATTCACCGTGCTGCGAAACGGCAGTTTTATTACGAACGACTATGTATACACGAAAAACACGTGCTACAGCCAAAAAACAGGGGAAGTGCTGGAAGATCAGGATGCGTGCCTCCCATATAAAGAAAAAGCAACCGAAGAGCTGTCTCTCTCTGATAAAATTTTAAACGGAGACCTGCTCAGGTTTACTCAATAAAAAAATCCCTCTTTGAGGGATTTTTTACGTTTCCAACATCACTTTGCCGGTGAGTTTTGTTTGATAGCCGTTCAAATGAGACAGATTCGCCTTGTATTCCTCAGCATTCAAGATGTCCTTCACGGCTTTCAGCAGCTGCTCATGTTTTTTCAAAATGACGATATCATATTGTTCGTCGATAAGCGGGATAAAATCAACACTGCCCATATGTGCCGCGTGCTGCGCCCCGATTCCAGCGTCAGCCTGTCCGCTTGAGACTTGTGAAGCGACAGCGTAATGATCGGTCACGATATCGCCGTATCCTTTTACATCAGCCGGTTTCACACCGAGCAAGCCAAGCTGTTCATCAAGCAGCACTCTTGCGCCAGAACCCTTTTCTCTGTTGATGATCCGGATATCTGCCCTTCTTAAGTCATCCCAGCCTTGAATGTTTTTCGGATTCCCTTTTTGAACATACAGTCCGGCTTTGCGGAGAACGACATTAATCAGACAAAACGGTTCACCTGACAAAATCCGTTTTACATAAGGCGCATTATACTGGCTGGTTTCCGCATCATACAAATGCAGGCTGACAATGTCACACTTGCCTTGATACATATCAATCAGGCTGTTTAAGCTTCCTTTGTATTTACGGAGCGGCGTCTCCTGAATCACATTCTCCAAATGCTTGCTGAGCAGATCCATCGAAATGTCCTGTCCGCTGATCATGACATTCTTTCTGCAGCCCGGCTCAGCCTCCTGCATCTGATTCGGCTCTTCGGCAGCAGAAATGGGCTGCGACATTCTCATATTCATCTTATATTGCTTTAAATCTTCTTCATCCACACGCATCTGCCTTCCGACACGGTAAGCAGGCAGCACGCCTTTTTTAATCAAATCATAAACGGTCAGCTTTGATACCTTCAGCAGACCTGCAACTTCTTCTATCGTATAGGAAGAGGTTTCATTCATCATCATCACTCTCCTACTTCATTATACCTTTTGATGGAATGTAAAAAAACCCACATAAACCAAACATAATCAGTTATAATTAGATATAACTAATTATAAGGGGTGCAATCATGTTTAAAAAGTATTCCATGTTAACAGCAGCCTTAACCGCTATTCTGCTTACAGCAGGCTGCTCCGCAAACCAGTCTTCATCGGACAGCGAGAAAAATGTAACGTTAACCATCTCAGCTGCCGCCAGCGCACAGGATGCGCTTGAGGAAATCCAAAATAATTACGAAAAAGAACATCAAAATATTACAATCCAAGATAACTATGGCTCATCCGGCGCATTGCAAAAACAGATTTCTCAAGGAGCAGGGGCTGATCTGTTCTTCTCAGCTGCTGAGGATAAATTTCAAAAGCTAGTGGATGATGGGGATATCGCAAAAAAAGACAGCACTGATTTAGTCGGCAATGAAATCGTGCTGGCCGTGCCGAAAAACGGCGATTCACCTGTGACAAGCTTCAGCAATCTGGCGGATTCAGAAAAAATCGCCCTCGGAACGCCGGAATCCGTGCCGGCGGGAGCTTACGGGAAAGAATCACTGACAAAGCTTTCTCTATGGGACAATGTGAAGGATAAGATCGTTTACGGAAAAGACGTTCGCCAAGTCCTTTCTTATGTAGAAACAGGCAATGTGGACGCAGGCGTTGTTTATAAAACTGATGCTCTGATCTCGAAAAAGGTCAAAATCATTGACGAAGCAAAAGCAAATACACACAGCCCGATTGTCTATCCATTAGGAATTGTAAACGATACAAAACACCGTAAGGAAGCGAAGGAATTTTACGATTACCTGCAATCTGATGAAGCAATGAAAGTATTTAAAAAATATGGTTTTACTGCCGAGTAGCATAAGCGTTTCAGCGTTTTTTACACCTGTTGTGCTTTCCTTTCAGGTGGCGGCAGTTGCCGGAATTGTTGTCATTATTCTCGGAACACTGGCTGGAGCACGGATGTCGCGGGCATCATTTTTCGGAAAAACGGCGCTCGAAACATGTTTTATGCTTCCGCTCGTTCTTCCGCCCACTGTTGTCGGTTTTATCTTGATCGTCATTTTCGGAAAGCATAGTTTCATCGGACAAACCATCGAGTGGGTCTTTCATCAGCCTGTCATTTTCACCTGGTGGGCCGCTGTGATCGCCTCGGCTGTCGTGGCCTTTCCGCTTATGTATCAATCCGCCAAAACTGGATTTGCTGACATTGATCCCGATATACAGGGCGCTGCAATGGTAGACGGCGCCAGCAGATGGAAGGTGTTTATCCATATTTCCGTCCCGCTCGCCTATCCTTCATTGCTGACCGGAAGCATCCTCAGCCTTGCACGGGCGCTCGGAGAATTCGGCGCAACACTCATGTTTGCAGGAAACATTCCCAGTGTTACGCAAACACTGCCGACGGCTATTTATGTCGCATTGGATTCCGGGAACAACGCCCTTGCCTGGGCCTGGGTCGTCTGTATTGTTATTATTTCCTTTTTGATGCTGTTTTTCATTCAACAGAAAAAACCACACTAAAAAACTCCCCGTCACGGGGAGTTTTTTATTAAAACAGAAGCTCATCAGGATTTGGACCGACACGCTCATCTTTGTTTAACGCGTCAATTTTGTCCATGTCTTCTTGAGACAATTCGAAATCAAAAATATCAGCGTTTTCGATGATACGGTGTTCTTTAATGGATTTTGGTATCGTGACAACCTCATTCTGCAGATCCCAGCGCAAAATCACTTGAGCCACAGATTTATTGTGTCTTTCAGCAATCTGTGCGAGCACTTCGTTATCCAGCAGCTGTCCCTGCATGAGGGGAGACCATGCTTCCAGCTGGATGCCTTGTTTTTTACAATAGTCTCTTAATTCTTTTTGCGTCAAACGAGGGTGAAATTCCACTTGGTTGATCATCGGTTTGATTTCAGCATCTTTCAACAGCTCTTCTAAATGATGAACTTGGAAGTTGCTGACACCGATTGCGCGGATTTTGCCGTCTTTGTACAGCTTTTCAAGCGCGCGCCATGTATCTTTATATTTATCCTTGCCAGGCCAGTGGATCAAATATAAATCTAAGTAATCAAGCTGAAGTCTTTCCAAGCTTTTTTCAAAGGCAGCAAGGGTTGTTTCGTAGCCTTGATCTTCATTCCATACTTTGGAGGTAATGAAGAGCTCTTCTCTTGCCACACCGGATTCTTTAATCCCGATGCCAACGCCTTCTTCATTTTTGTAGACAGCCGCTGTATCAATGCTGCGATAGCCGTTTTTAATGGCAGCTTTCACAGATTCAGTCGCTTCACTTCCGTTTTCTACTTTAAAAACACCAAGACCGAACCAAGGCATTTCAACTCCGTTATGTAGTGTTACAGTATCTTTTAAACTTGTTGGCACTTGAACATCCACCCTTTCACTGAAATGTAAGCGTCTATATTATCTCACACTCCTCTTAGGCGATACCAATAATACGCTTAAGTGACTCTTTTTGCTTCTTTTTTCACAGCATGGGACGAGCGAAACACTATTTTTTTCCTATTTTAACAATATTGAGATTAAAGTGGAATAAGCAGGGTATGCGATTAGTGTCACCAAATCAAAACAAAGGAGGAACCAAATTGAAACGTATGCGTATCCCAATGACACTTGCGTTAGGTGCCGCTTTGACCATCGCCCCTTTATCCTTTGCTTCGGCTGAAGAAAATCCCGGTGCTCAAATTTCCAGGCAACAACAGCCGGAACATCTGCCGCTGAGGTAGGTTTAAACGTCAATCTGGATGTACTTGGAATTGCCAACCAAATCGCCGATGCCATTAAATCCGCACAGAACCGGGATGGATTTGTGAAAAACCTCATGGAGTCTTCCTTCTACGCGTCCGGCCAAAAATATAACGTCATGGTATTTAATTTAAGCCAGGAATATGAAGACCACTTAAACGGTGTGCAATTTTACGGCTCAGCCGTTTACGACGGCATTACGTACGGCATTTGGGTATTTGAAGACGGAACCTTTACAAACAAAGGTGATGGCGGCTGGATCAACTGGGCCTTCAGAGGCTGGTTCGACCGGGATGGCAGCACTTTCGAATTCCATCGTCCCTAATATAGAAAAAAGCTGGCGCTCTAACGCCAGCTTTTTTGCTGCATCTATTCGCCGCCTTCAAGCATGGCGGCTTCCACATCATTAATGTATTGGCGAAGTTCATGGGAGATGTCCCGGGAAATTTCCCGCTTTTCGAAGAGCGTTTGAATTTCATTTCTGATCGCCTGCACAGCCTTCAGCTTCACTTCCAGCTTCTGAATTTCAAATTGGGCGCTTGATCTCAGCTCATGATGGCTGTGTTCCAGCCTGAAAATTAACTGTTTATAAAACGTAATGACAGATAAAAACACTTCTTTATGTTCTTCCGTCTTATGTTTTTCCAGATATTCAATTGCTGCTTTTGCCGTTTTCACTCTCGTTGCCTGTATCAATCCCGCTTCATTTAAAATCGGCAGCTCCGGCTTTTTATGTTCACCGAAGAAAATCCAATACATCAGCCGCTTGAGCCTTGTATTTGATAATCCGACTTTAAATGGGTTGCCATACAAAATTTCTAATTCATTAAACCGTTCTTGCAGTACGTTTACTGTTTCTTCAGGGATGTCTCCCCGTTCCAGCATTTTCATCAATGCCTCTTGCTCAGCGATAATGGCTTGCGCCCGGACTTTTCGCTCTTGTTTTTTGATACGATTAGATGAAGTATATTGCTGAAAACGAAGGTTTTTCATCTTTTCGTTGTATTCGCCTATCACCGCAAGAGAGGCTGTTTTGTTTGTATCGTTCATGTCCTCTTTAATCGTTTGGAGAGCTGTTTTAATCAATTTGCGTCTCGCCGTCAGCAGCTTTTTATTTCGTTTTTCGTCTTCTTCTTCTTTTTCAGTCAGAAGCGGCAGCACAACGGCGGCAATGACAAGTGTGCATAAAATGACGCCGGCTGCCAAAAAGAGAATTAGATTTCTTTCTGGAAACGGTGTGCCATCCTCCAGAAAATACGGAATGGAGAAAGAGCCCGCAAGCGTTACAGCTCCGCGCACACCGGAAATCGAAAGTAACAGCGTCGAACGAAGACCCGGTTTATAAATGTTCTGGTCCTTATTAAAGAACCATTTTCCGTTCCAGAAGAACAGCACCCATAGAAATCTGAGGAGCATTAGCGTAAATGTGATCACAAGGATATAGCTGATTACCTTCATGTTGCTAACTGCGGTGTCATTAAAGATAACGGAAATGACGTCCGGAATCTGTGCTCCGAGAATAACGAAGACCAGACCGTTCAAAATAAATAAAATAATGTTCCATGTACTCGAGGAGACGATTTGCAGTTTGGCCATCGTTGATTCCAGACGATCCTGTTCAACAGCATGGGTGATTCCACCCGCCACAACGGCTAAAATGCCGGAAACGGCGATTTCTTCCGCTGCCAAATAAATCACAAACGGCGTCAGAATTTGAATCAGCATATGCATTGTGACATCCTGCATGCCAAGACGGCGCAGGAAGAGGCGAAATCGAATAATGACGAACGAAATGACAACCCCGCACAGCAAGCCTCCAAGAGAAATAAAGACAAAGCTGACAGCCGCTTGTGCTAATGAAAATGCACCGGTCACTGCTGCCGCAATCGCAAACTTAAAGGCCACCAGACCTGATGCGTCATTCATCAGCCCCTCCCCTTCAAGCAGGCGAAGAATGCCTTTTGGCATTTTCACTCTTCCTGATAATGCGCTGACAGCGACGACATCAGTCGGTGAAAGAATGGCCGCAAGTCCAAAAGCCGCTGCCAGCGGGATAGCAGGAATCATCCAGTGAATCGTGTATCCACCTACAATTACAGTCGCAAATACAAGGCCGAGTGCGAGCAATAAAATCGGAGCGCGTAAATTCCAAAGCTCCGCCCGCGGCGTTCTCTTCCCATCATTAAATAGAAGAGGCGCGATAAACAGAACAAAAAACAATTCGGTGTTTAATTCAAAATGAAGCCCCTGTGGAAATGAGGCCGCAAGAATCCCAAGCGCCACCTGAATCAGAGGCACGGGAATAAACGGAATAAACCGGTTCACGATATTGGATATCGCAATAATCGTTAATAAAACGAGAACAACTAAAAATATGTCCAAATACATGACCTCCTTCGTCTGAGATAGTCGATGGATCTGCTTGTCTAAAAGAGGCTGAGGCTGGGACGGCCTTGCATCCGATATGTGATGTCAGCACGAGTTCCCTCCACACTTGTCTTCTTTTATAGTACCCTTTTCAGGGTATTATTTCTCACGATATGCTCATAGTGAATTTTTTTGTAGCAGGGCAAATTTCAGGCAAAAAGAGACAGGGAGCTACCCCTGTCTCTCGTCTTTCTTTATCAGCTATGAAAATTCGTGCCGTCAGTTGTTGCTTTAATGATGCCTGCGCGAATGACAAAGTCACCGAAGTGCTCGCCTTCCTCGCGTTCTTTCGCATAACGTGAAAGAAGTACGCGCAGCTCGCTTAAAATGTCTTCTTCACCGATGTTTTCACGGTACATTTTGCTTAAACGGCTACCATCAAATGCAGCACCAAGATACATATTATATTTGCCCGGCGCCTTTCCGATAAATCCGATCTCACCGAGTGCATGGCGTGCACAGCCGTTCGGGCACCCTGTCATGCGAATGGTGATTTCCTGATCACGAAGGCCGTTTTCGTCAATGATCTTTTCAACCTTATCTAAAAGGGTCGGCAAATAACGCTCTGCTTCAGCCATTGCCAATCCGCAGGTCGGAAGCGACACACACGCCATAGAGCTGCGGCGGAGCGCTGAATGGTGCTTGCCGTCAGTTAATCCGTATTGCTCAATTAATGCACTGATTTCATCTTTTTTGTCGCTTGAAACGTTCGCAATAATCAAGTTCTGATTGGATGTCAGACGGAACTCGCCTGTATGAACTTTGGCGATTTCCCGCAAGCCTGTCATCAGTTTATAATGATCGTAATCCGTCACACGGCCGCCTTCGACAAACAGCGTAAAATGCCATTTATCCTCAATGCCTTCCACCCAGCCGTAGCGGTCGCCGTTATGATCGAAATGATACGCCTTTGCTTCTTCCAGGCTCCAGCCGAGACGGTTTTCCAATTCTTCTTTTACAGTTTCTAAACCGAGGCGGTCAACGGTGTATTTGAATCGCGCATTTTTGCGGACAGAACGGTTTCCGTAATCACGCTGAATCGTAATCGTTTTTTCAGCAACGTCATACATTTGCTCAGGCCGGCAGAACCCGATTACCTTGGCTAATTGCGGATATGTCGCTGTGTCGCCATGCGTCATTCCCATTCCGCCGCCGATTGCCACGTTAAAACCGATCAGTTCGCCATCTTCGACAATCGCAATGAATCCGAGATCTTGTGAAAAGACGTCTATATCATTAGATGGCGGAACGGCAATACCGATTTTAAATTTCCGCGGCAGATAGAGCGGGCCGTACATTGGCTCGACTTCTTCCTCAGGCGTGCCGGCCACTTTTTCCTCATCAAGCCAGATTTCATGATAAGCTCTCGTCCGAGGCAGCAGATCGTCACTTAATGTTTTAGACCACTCGTATACCTCTGAGTGGATTTCAGACTGATAAGGGTTCGATGCGCACATCACGTTGCGGTTTACGTCTCCGCAGGCTGCGATCGTATCCAAAAGAGCTGAGTGGATTGTCTGAATGGTTTTCTTCATGTTCCATTTCAGAATTCCGTGCATTTGGAATGTTTCACGTGTCGTCAGTTTTAATGTGCCGTTCCCGTATTTCTGGGAAAGGTCATCCATGACAAGCCATTGTTCAGGTGTTGAGACGCCTCCTGGCATACGTACGCGCAGCATGAACTGATAGGCCGGTTCAAGTTTTTGCTTTTGGCGTTCATTGCGGAGGTCACGGTCATCCTGCAAATAACTGCCGTGGTGTTTCATCAGGCGGTTGTCATCATCCGGAATTCCGGCACTGATCCGGTCCAGCATCACTTCCTTCAGTGTGCCGCGCAAATAATCACTTTCTTCTTTAATGCGTTCAACATCACTTGGAGAGCCGTCCGGTGCTTTTAAGATTTTGGTCACCATGTTGAAAAACTCCTTTCAAGTCAAATCAGTATACATCACGCTGATAGCGTTTTTGCTGCTGCATATTGGCAAGATAAGCTTCTGCTTCTTCGCGGCTCATATTGCCTTCTTTCTCGATAATGTCAAGTAATGTGTGATGGACGTCATGCGCCATGTGTTTTTCATCACCGCAAATGTAAACAGCCGCGCCTTCTTGAAGCCATTCGAACAATTCTGCACTCTGTTCAAGCATGCGGTGCTGCACATATACTTTTTCTTCCGTATCACGTGAGAACGCCACATCCATTTTTGTCAGCACACCGTCTTTGATCCAATTCTGCCACTCTGTCTGATAAAGGAAATCCGTGACAAAATGCTGATCGCCAAAGAACATCCATGCTTTGCCTTCCACTCCCGTCTCCTCACGCTCCTGCATAAAGGAACGGAACGGCGCGACGCCTGTCCCAGGGCCGACCATGATAATCGGTGTTTCAGTATCTTTCGGAAGCTTAAAGTTTTGATTATGCTGGACATAAACAGGCAGTGTGTCTCCCGGTTGCAGACGCTCCGCGCATAAAATCGAGCAGACGCCTTTTCGTTCACGGCCGTGCGCATCGTAGCGGACTGCGCCAATCGTTACATGTACTTCATCCGGATTAGCGGATAAACTGCTCGCGATTGAATAGAGTCGGGCCGGCATTTTTCGCAGAATCGAAACAAACTCCTGCGCCGATACGCTGAACGGGCCATAATCACGAACGAGATCAAGCAAATCGCGTCCTTCAAGATATGCTTTTACGCTCCCCTCATTTCCCGGGGCTAAAAGCTCTCTAAGCCCATCGCTCCCTGACAGCTGGGCAGCCTGTTCAAGAAGCGGTTTTGTGAGAACAGTAATTTCATAGTGAGAAATCAGCGCTTCTTTAAGCGGGCGTACATTACCTTGCTTATTAAGGGTCACAATTTCTTCGGGGTCCCAATTCATTTCCTTAAGCAGGAGCTCAACAAGCTCCGGATCGTTTTCCGGATAGACGCCGAGGCTGTCACCAGGCTCATAAGCCAGGCCAGATCCTTCAAGAGACAGCTCGACATGGCGTGTTTCTTTATTTGATCCTCGGCCGTTCAGATTTAAATTTTCTAACACTTCAGCCCGAAACGGGTTTGTTCTGGAGTAAGAAGACTCACCGATTTGAGGCGAAGCTGCTCCTGGCGCAGGTGCGGCGCTTCCGCCCCCGGCTTCACTTAAGCCCTCAAATACACTCTCAAGCCATTCAGCCGCCGGCTCATCATAGTCAAGATCGCAATCAACGCGCTGAGAAATTCGTTTGCCGCCGATTTCTTCTAAGCGCTGATCAAATTCCTTCCCTGTCTGGCAGAAAAATTCGTACGAGCTGTCACCAAGCGCCAAAACAGAAAAACGAAGGTCTTCAAGCTTAGGCGCCCGTCTTCCATGCAGAAATTCATGAAACGACAGCGCATTATCAGGCGGCTCGCCTTCACCGTGCGTGCTGACGACGATCAAAAGATTGTTGATTTTCTTCAGCTGATTCGGCTTAAAATCGCTCATGGATGAGACAGTGACGTGAAAACCGCGCTCCTCAAGCTGCTTTCCGGCATTTTCTGCAAGCCCCTGTGCGTTTCCTGTCTGTGAACCATAAAGAACGGTCACTTCTTTTGAAACGGCCGGTGCCGCCGCTTCTGCAGACACAGCAGCCGCAGGGGCCCCCGCGGTTTCTTGGGCGGAAACGGATTGCGCGGATAAATATCCGCTCAGCCAGATTTTCTGAGATTCGGTCAAAGTTGGCAGAAGGCGGTTAAGGAGCTCTGCCTGCTCCTGATTAAACGGACTGTTCATTACTTGAAGTTGCAACGTATCCACCTCACAAAGTTATAAACTGATCGAAAATTGCATCTAATTGAACTTTACCGGAATACTAGGTTTAAGTAAAATATATTTACATGATGATAACTATTAAGATTCCTAATGATAAAACCGCTTTGTTTCTTTCATTTAAATAGAAAAAGAGAAGGACGTCCTTCTCTACACAAATTGCAGACAAAAGCCTAAACGTAGCTTTAGGGTTTTGTCATCTTTAACCCTTGAATTCTGGAAGGACGCGCATTAGGGCAGACTTCCGCAGGATGGGGTGACAGCGGCGTTTGGGCAGGATCTCGAGCATTTAGCCGCTGAGTTTTTTCAAGTGAGCACCAATACGCATGCTTGACAACAAATGCGAGGGTTTGTCGGCACGCTAAAAAGAGAAGGCTCCCCTTCTCTTCACTCAACATTCTGATATAAGTGAGGCGGCACGGCCGTTACAAACGGACTTGCCTTACCTGTATATAACACCGCCAGCGTATGCATCGCCCGGGTGCAGGCAGTGTATAAGAGCCTGCGGTCGTGTTCTGTTTGATAATGTTCTTCCGATGCATCATAGACAAGGACTGCGTCAAACTCAATTCCCTTCGCTAAATAAACCGGAATGACACAAACTCCCTTTTGAAATGTTTGATTTTCTTTATAAATCAGCCGGATATCTATATATTCGCTTATGTAAGCGTGCGCCTGTATGCATTGCTGGGCAGTCTTACAAATGACGGCGATCGTTTCATGCCCTTGCTTCTTGAGCCGTTCTATTTCTTTCGTGAGCTTTTGACAAAGGTCCTCACGTCCTTCGGTTTTGAAAACGAGAGGCATTTCCCCGTTTCTGTTAAAAGGCTCAATATCCGCTCCGTCCTGAAGCATCGCTTTTGTTAGATCGACAATCTGCCTTGTCGATCTGTACGTTCTCTTTAAATGAACATATTCAGCCGGCTCACCTTCAAAGCACGCATCCATATGCTTTGCGCCATGTATGGCATGGACGTAGATGGACTGATTGATATCACCGAGCACTGTCATGCTGGCGGCCGGAAAAATGCTTCTCATGTAAGCCATCTGAAACGGTGAATAGTCCTGAGCTTCGTCGATAAAAAGATGTTTGATCTTCGTATTTTTCTTTCTGCCTTCGATCAAATCCTGCATATAAAGAAATGGCGCCGCATCCTCATAGAGCAATTTATTTTCCGCAAATGCCGATCGGGTCAGCGCTCCTATCGCTGCCATCTCCGCATGCTGAAATTTCCCTCGCCAGCTGGAAAACAAATGCAAATACAGCTGTTTGACATCCAGAAACGCAAAGAGCCTGACCGCCTGTTTGAGCGGGTTGAACGCCTTTTTCACAATGATGGCGGCAAGCAGTTGCTGCTCTCTTTGATAATCGTTAAACGTGCTCTCACTGAACTGTTTCCTTTCCTGGAGTTTTTTGTACACGTCTAGGTAATCCTCTTTGTCGAGCAGCTCAGCTTCCTGAACGACCCAATCCTTACGCCGTTCCTTTTTCTCAAATGTATGAAGTTCACTCAGCAGCCACTTTGCCGTTTGCTCCATCCGATTCGGAATGGACTGGCGTTGATCCAGTGAGTAAAAATAGGAATGAATTTGTTCCTTTGCAATTAGTTTTTGTCCGCGAAAGACGATGTTTTTAAAGATCATCCCTTCGGAGGACAGCCGGCTGACGTATTCATCAATGAATTGCTGAAAAGATAAGCCCGCCTTCCATGTGATTCCCGTAAGTCTTGACGGAAAACCGCCTTTCGTTGATTCGGTCAGGCAATATTCGAGCTGATCAAAGGGGCTTTCACATAGGAACTTGCGGCCAAGCCGGTGCTCGATATATTCCTGAAACGTCACCTGTTCCATATTCTCTTCCCCTAACTCAGGCAAAACAGAGGAGACATAGCTGTTAAATAAAAAGTTTGGAGAAAATAAAACGATTTGTCCGGCATCAATAACGCCGCGGTGCCTGTATAATAAATAAGCGACACGCTGGAGTGCTGCCGATGTTTTCCCGCTGCCAGCTGCTCCCTGCACGATCAGAAATTTACTTTTTTCATTACGGATAATCTGATTTTGTTCTTTCTGAATTGTAGACACGATGTTTTTCATTTGGGTATCAGATTGATGGCTCAAGACCTCTTGCAGCATTTCATCACCGATCGTCATATCAGTATTAAACATCGCCTTGAGATCGCCGTTTTTAATGATAAACTGGCGTTTCAGCTCCATTTCGCCTTCTATCGTTTCGCCGGGCACTTCGTACTCCGCTTTTCCTGGGGAATAATTGTAGTACATACTAGATATCGGCGCCCTCCAGTCATAGATCAGAAAGTGTTCCTCCTTCTCATCCATGCAAGAAGCTAAGCCGATATAAATTCGCTCTGCCTGTTCCTCGCCGTTTTCAATAAAATCAACCCGGCCGAAATAAGGCGATGCTTTTAATTGATGAATTCGTTTGAGCTGCTGATCCATACGCCGATGATTTCGTTCCCGATCAGACAGCAGCTCCGCCTGCTGCTTAATGCTTGCCATTGTTTCAACCGCTTCATGGGTATCATCAAGATTGACCGTAACATCCTCCCAAAAGCTTTTTCTTAATCCGATAATATCATGCTTTAACCCGCCTGCAGACGTTTCCAGAAACCGCTCTTTTCGGCCGAGCTCCTGCAGTACCTCATCTATTCTTGACTGTTCTTCCTTCCATTCCTTATCCTGCTGATTCATGGACGGCACCTCCAGAAAATAGTTGACAAATTCAGATGAAATACTGTAAAATAAAATTGGATATATATTATAAATATGATAAAAACAAGCAAATACAATTTATCTTAGCACATTTACCCAATATCAATCAAGGTTTGGGTTATTTATATGCAAAAAAACCGATTTCAAATTGAAATCGGTTTTTTTTATGATGTTAGTTATCTAAGCGAAAAGAACGGTTTGGCAGCTTCCAATTAAACATATAGGAACAAACGCGGCAAACAACGAGCACGAAAAACAGAACGTACAAGCCAAATGAGTTTCCCAGCCAGCCCAAGCCGACGATTAAACCGCCGAGAGCCGCCCAGACCGCGTAAATTTCTGCTTTCAGCACAAGCGGCTTGCGTCCGGCAAGAAGATCGCGGATGATTCCGCCGCCGCTTCCCGTCAGAACCGCAGCCACGATCACGGCACTAAGCGGATGGCCCATTTTGACGGCATACAATGCGCCTTGGATGGCGAAGGCCGCGAGACCGATCGCATCTGATAAGTTGCCCCACTTGTTCCAATGCCTCAGCAGCAGCTTCGGAAACAGAAACACAATCGTAATGGAGAGGAGGGCGATTTGAAAGTACGCGCCCTGCTCCCATAATGCCGACACCGGAACACCGATCAGCAAATTGCGGATCGCTCCTCCTCCAAAAGCTGTCACAATCCCTAATATATAAACTCCTAAAATATCATATTCCTCTTCCATCGCAACAATTGCGCCGCTGACTGCAAACGCAATGATGCCAATCACACTGAGCAGCTCCCAAGCCATTCTGATGACTCCCTTTATGTTTGTTAAATTTTCTGACGACCTCTAGATTTTATAATCGCTCAAGCGTAAAATCAATAACATTTTCACGATAAAAAAAGATAAATCTAGAGGGAGTACACCAAACGCTATTGAGCTGTCATTTACAGATGAAAAAACGCCCGGCATACGCGGACGCTTTTTGGTTATTCAGATTTTTCGCCTTTCAGCAGACACATAAAAACAATAATCAGGATAAAAGCAATCAGGGCCAGAAATGGAATGGTCATAAAACCGAACCAGTTAATATATTGGCCTGAGCACGGCACGCCGCTTACACACGGCTTAATGCCGGAAAAGCCCGGCACTTTCTGCTCTAAGTAATGCATGATCGAAATAAATGCCCCGATAATCGCCATCGGAAGCGCATATTTTTTCACGCGTGTGTCCCCTTGAAAGGTGGCGATTCCTAAAATCAGGACGAGCGGATACATGAGGATACGCTGGTACCAGCACAGTTCACATGGAATGAACTTTTTGATTTCACTGAAATACAGGCTGCCGAGCATAGCGGTAAGAGCGACAACCCAGGAAGCATATAAACATACAATTCTATTTTTCATATGATTTACTTCCCTTTCAGCTCTTTTTCTATCGTTTCTTTGATTTCATCATAATCCGCAAATTTTTTGATCACTTTATCATTGACGTAAATCGTCGGGGTTGCTTTTATGTTCATTTTTTGATTAAGTTCGGAATCTCTTTCCACTTGGGAAGCGAATGTTTCCTTATCAAGATTGTCCTTGAGCGTCTCAGGATTGACCTTTGTGGTGCTTTTGGCAACATCACCGAGAACGCCCGGGGTCACCCATTCCTGTTCTGTATCCGGCTGTTTGTCGAACAGCTTTTCATGGAATGCCCAGAAAGAGTCAGGATCTTCTTTCCATACTTCTTCTGATGCAAGAGCCGCTAACCTTGAACCTTTTCCATGGAACATGACGTTCACGAATGAAAATTTCACATCGCCCTTATTAATAAAGTCTTTTTGTATTTTGGGGAAGATGTCATTGTTAAACATTTTACAAGACGGACATTTGTAATCTCCGAATTCAACTACAGTTACCGGTGCATCATCCTTGCCGAGCACAGGCTGGCCTTTGATAGACGGCTGTCCAGAAACCGCTTCATTGCCTTGTTCCGTTTTGTTATTAATAATGACAATGGCTGCTAACAAGACAACAACCACAACCGTAAGGATGACCGCGAATTTCGCAGAAGACTGCTGTTTCTTTTTCACTCCGACACCTCATCGTTTTAAAATTATAAAAAAGAAGCGGATCGCAATTGACCCGCTTCTTTATTTTAACAAGACAAGCGCCGATAAGAAAAGCCCGAAAAAATGAATTCTCTCCGACAATTTACCTGTTTTTGAGACGCATAACGCGCATGGCGTTTGCCACAGCGAGCAGTGTGACGCCGACATCTGAGAAAACCGCTTCCCACATGGTTGCAATTCCGAATGCTCCAAGAATGAGAAAGATCGCTTTCACGCCTAAAGCAAAGCCGATGTTTTGCCACACGATTCGCCGTGTCCGTTTGGCAATCCGAATCGCTTCGGCTATTTTTGAAGGCTGATCTGTCATCAGCACGACGTCTGCTGCTTCTACCGCGGCGTCTGAGCCAAGGCCGCCCATGGCTGCTCCGATATCCGCGCGCGCAAGCACCGGCGTATCATTGATGCCGTCACCGACAAAAATGAGTTTTTCATTTGGCGAAAGCTTGGCTTCTAATGCTTCAACCCGCGCGACTTTATCCTGCGGCAACAGCTCCGCATATACCTCGTCGATGCCAAGCTGTTTTCCGACGGCTTCTCCCGTTTGTTTTGAATCACCTGTCAGCATAATTGTCTGTTTGATTCCAAGCGACTTCAGATCAGCAATCGCCTGTGCCGCGTCTTCTTTTGCTTCATCCGCTATGATGATTGCTCCGGCATAATGTTGATCAACAGCAATGTGTACGATTGTTCCGGCTTTTTGATCCGGGACGCCTTTAATCTGTTCTCTTTCCATGAGCTTCTGATTCCCAGCAAGGATTTCTGTTCCGTTTACTTTTGCAAAAATGCCGCGGCCGGATATTTCCTCATATGACTCTATTGCGTCAGAGGAGAGCATTTTCCCATAAGCTTTACGCACAGATTCGGCAATCGGGTGCTGGGAATGAAGCTCAGCATATGCCGCCGCTTCAAGTAATTTTTCCTTTGTAAATCCTTCTGCGGGTTTAATTTCTGTCACTTCAAAACTGCCTTTTGTTAATGTTCCTGTCTTATCAAACACCGCGTATTTAACTTGATTCAAGGCTTCTAAATAATTGCTTCCCTTCACAAGCACTCCGGCCTTAGAGGCTGCGCCGATTCCGCCGAAGAAACCGAGCGGTATAGAGACAACAAGCGCACATGGACAAGAAATCACTAAGAAAATAAGCGCGCGGTACACCCAATCGGAAAGTGCGGCGCCGGGAATAACCAGCGGCGGGACAAAGGCCAGCAATACCGCGATGATCACGACAGCAGGTGTATAATACTTGGCAAACTTCGTGATAAAGTTTTCTGTCCGGGCTTTACGGCTGCTCGCATTTTGAACCAAATCTAATATTTTTGATACTGCAGATTCCTGATAGCCCTTTGTGACTTCAATATGCAGAACGCCGTTTTGATTGATAAAGCCTGACATCACATCTTGTCCTTCTGAAGCTTTTCTTGGAACAGACTCACCTGTCAAAGCAGACGTATCAACCATCGCTGATCCCTGTACGACCTTACCGTCAAGGGGGATGCTTTCTCCGGGATTGACCACAATGATGTCTCCTATCTTTACGTCCTCCGGAGAAACCAGTTCGATGCCGTTCTCTGTTTTGACATTGGCGTAATCAGGCCGTATGTCCATTAAGGCACTGATTGATTTTCTGGAACGGCTGACCGCGGCTCCTTGAAAAAGCTCACCGATTTGGTAAAACAGCATAACGGCAACACCTTCAGGGTATTGCTTAATCAGAAAAGCGCCGATTGTGGCAAGGGCCATTAAGAAATGCTCATCAAACACCTGACCGCGGCTGATGTTTTTGATTGCCCGGATGACAATATCACCGCCGATGATCAAATAGGCAGCGAGGAAAAGGAAAAATTCGATTGTTCCGGAATGAACGACATATGCCGCTGCTCCTAAAATGACAGCAACCGCCATTCTGATCAGCATATTGATCATTCGATTGCGATAGTTGTCTTCAGCTGATTTCTTTTTATGCTTTTGGCGAACCGTTACATGCGGATCGATTGATTTTACTTTTTTCTCCACCTTATTGGCGACCCATTGCTCTTCTTTCCCACCGGCTGAGACAGTCAAGGTGCTTGCCGCAAAATTTACTGCGCATCCGTCAATGCCTTTTATGCCTTTAACTCCGTTTTCAATTTTTTGGGCACAATTGCTGCAATCCAGACCGTCCAGAATGTATTCCTGTTTCACTAGTCTCACCTTACCTTCCGATTTAGGGTTCCCTCTTCAAAGCGTATCAATGAGTGTCGGCAACGAAATTATATATATGAGCATATAATCATATAGTTGATTACATTTATTATATGGCTTTTACCAAGAAAGTGTCAATGATAAACAAAAACCGGCATATCGCCGGTTTTTCGATTGTTGCAACATGATTGAACACCCTTGAAATCTAGAAAGGACGAGCATTGGAGCAGACTTTCACAGGGTGTGATGACGGCGGCCTTTAGACAGGACGTCTGGAATTTAACTGCCGTTCCATTCTTTCATTGAGCACCAACGCGCAGGCCTGACAACGAATGCGAGGGTTTGTCGATAAGCTGAAAAACCGGCATATTTATTTTACTTTCTGCAGACGCAACGCATTCAGAACAACGGAAACGGAGCTGAATGCCATTGCTGCTCCCGCTATCCATGGCGCTAAAAATCCGAGCGCTGCGATCGGGATGCCGAGGCTGTTATAGCCAAGCGCCCAGAATAAGTTTTGTTTAATGTTTTTCATTGTTAATCTGCTCATGCGGATTGCGTCGGCAATGCTGTTCAAATCGCCGCGTATAAGCGTAATGTCCGCTGTTTCCATGGCAATATCCGTGCCTGTTCCAATCGCCATGCCAATATCGGCTGTAGCTAGCGCCGGCGCATCGTTAATTCCGTCGCCTACCATGGCCGTCTGGCGCCCTTCTTTTTGCAGGCGGGAAATTTCTGCCGCCTTTTGTTCAGGAAGGGCTTCCGCAATGACACTCGTAATTCCCGCTTCCTTCGCGATGGCTTCTGCAGTTTTGCGATTGTCACCTGTCATCATGATGACATCCAAGCCCAACGCTTTCAGACGGGCCACTGCCTCTCGTGACGTGTCTTTTATCGTATCGGCAACAGCTACAAGCCCCGCGGCTTCACCATCAATAGAGACAAGCATAACCGTTTTCCCTTCTGCCTCAAGTTCTTCCATTTGGGCAAGAAGATCCCCATGTTCGATCTGTTCGCTCTCCATTAACTTTCTTGTGCCAACGAGAATGGTTTTGCCTCCGGCTTTAGCCAAAACGCCTGCGCCTACCTTTGCTTCAAAGCGGATCAGCTTCGGTATTTCTAGCCCTTTTTCTTTCACGCCGGCGACTATCGCCTCACCGAGCGGATGCTCCGATCCCGTTTCAGCTGCCGCCGTAAACTGAAGCAGTTCTGTTTCTTCAAAATGGCCGAATGGAATGGCATCTGTCAATCGCGGCTTTCCGTTTGTCACAGTTCCGGTTTTATCGAGAACAATCGTATCGAGACGATGTGTTTTTTCTAAATGTTCGCCGCCTTTAAAGAGAATCCCGAATTCAGCCGCGCGGCCAGATCCAGCCATAATGCTCGTCGGAGTGGCAAGGCCCAGCGCACAAGGGCAGGCGATGACGAGCACCGCAATAACCTTACTGATCGCTTCTGCAAAATCACCGGGAGCCACCCAGAGATACCAAATGAGGAAAGTGAGAACGGCAATCCCCAATACAATGGGGACAAAAATGCCAGATATCTGATCAGCGAGACGCTGGATCGGCGCTTTTGACCCTTGTGCTTCCTCGACGATTTTAATGATATGAGAAAGCGCGGTATCCTTTCCGACGTTGACAGCTTTGATTTTCAGAAATCCGTTTGAGTTAACGGTTGCGCCTGTCACGCTGTCACCCGGATTTTTATCAACTGGAAGGCTTTCTCCTGTAATCATCGATTCATCTACAGCCGAGCGGCCTTCAATCACTTCTCCATCGACAGGAATTCGTTCGCCCGGTTTGACGTAAACAATGTCATTGACAAGCACTTCGTCTATCGGAATGATTTGCTCCTGTCCGTCTCTTACGACAGTCGCTGTTTTCGCTTGAAGCTTCATCAGCTTTTTAATGGCGTCCGAAGAACGGCCCTTTGCCTTTGTTTCAAACAGCTTCCCTAACAAAATCAGCGTCAGCAATATCGCGCTTGTTTCATAGTAAAGGCCGGCTGTATGGCCATGGGAACCGAGGCTTTGGATCGTAATATAAAGGCTGTAAGCATAAGCAGCCGTCGTTCCTAGCGCGACCAACACATCCATATTGGCGCTTTTGTTTCTGAGCGCCTTATACGCACCCGCATAAAACGGCCAGCCGATCAGAAACTGCACTGGAGTCGCCAGCGCAAACTGCATCCACGGATTAAGAAATATATCCGGCACCCAAATGAACGAGGTAAATGTAAAATGGCTCACCATCGCCCAAAGTAGCGGAAATGATAGAACCGCTGAAAAGATCAGTCTCGCCGTTTGCTTCCGTTCTTCTTTCTTTTTAGAAGCTGCGGAATCCCGGTGTTCATCGCCTTTCAGCTTAAGCTTATATCCTAGTTTATCTATCGCTTCTTTCAACTCGCTGACAGACGCTTCTTTTGGATTGTACTCGACCGCAACCGTTTCTAATGCGAAGTTTACAGGAGCATTTGTGACGCCTTCTATTTTGTTAAGCCGCTTTTCAATCCGATTGGCGCAAGCCGCACACGTCATGCCTTCAATATCGAATTCAGCTTTTTCTGTTATGACGTGATAGCCCAGCTTTTCAATTTTTTCCTGAATCGCTGCAGCTCCTGTTTCAGCAGGATCGTAGGTGACATTTGAGGTTTCCGTTGCCATATTGACATTGGCATCCGTGACACCCGGCATCCGCTTGAGGCCTTTTTCAATTCTGGAGGCACATGCCGCACAGGTCATACCAGATACCTGCATCGCAATTTCCTTTTGTTCACTCAACATACTCACTCCTTTATATACACCAGGGGGGTATATAAAAATGAAAGAAATACCGCGCCTTCATAAAGGCGCGATACCTTAAATCAATCGGCTACATCATAGCCCTGATCTTCTATCGCATCCGCAATGTCTTTGACTGATACTTTGTCAGCATCAAACGAAATATCGACTTTTCCCGCTTCCAGATTGACATGCACAGCACTGACCCCATCCAGTTCTCCCACGCTCGTTTCTACTGCTTTCACGCAGTGCTGACATGACATTCCTTCAACTTGCAATGTTTTTTGGTCCATATGAATTCCTCCTGTTTGTTCTTTCTGTTTTCATGCTACCATACCCCCGTAGGGTATTACAATATAAAAAGACTTTATGATTTTGTGAACTTTTTAAATACGTCCAATAGCTCAGAAATGGCTTGGTCCCCGTCTCCGCTTTTGATGGCATCCGCTACACAATGATGGGTGTGGTCCTCAAGCAAGTGGAGAGCCACCTTTTGCATTGCCGCTTGAACAGCAGATATCTGCACAAGAATATCTACACAATACCTATCGTTTTCCACCATGTTTTGAATACCTCTCACTTGGCCTTCTATCCGCTTCAGCCGGTTTGTGATTTGATCCTTTTCTTTTGAGCTTTTATGGTTTAATGTTTTATGTTCGTTATGCTCCATGTGCACACCCCTGTTTCTTATATTAATTCCCATTATACTGATTGTCCAAACTGTTGTCTAAGCTTGACGCGGCAAAAAAATGATCAGTTAGGTTTTACCATTTGATCAGGAGGGTATATACCTTTTATGAAAACGCTTTTAAAGGAGAGAAGAAAAGTGGATACGATAAAGGTTGGGGTATTAGGGTACGGGCTGTCTGGTTCGGTTTTTCACGCGCCGCTTCTTGCTGTTCTGGATGAGTATCACATCAGTAAAGTCATGACATCGCGGACAGAAGAAGTGAAACGGGATTTTCCGGATGCAGAAGTTGTACATGAGCTTGAGGAAATGACAAATGACCCGGCCATTGAACTTGTCATTGTCACCACCCCGAGCGGCCTTCATTACGAGCATGCCATGGCATGCATTCAGGCCGGAAAACACGTTGTAATGGAAAAACCGATGACAGCGACAGCTGAAGAAGGGGAAAAATTAAAGCAGGCTGCCGTTGAAAAAGGCGTATTGTTAAGTGTCTATCATAACCGGCGCTGGGATAACGACTTTTTAACGATTAAAAAGCTGATCGCTGATGGATCCCTTGAAGATATCAATACATATCAAGTCTCCTATGACCGCTACAGTCCTGAGGTTCAAGCACGGTGGCGGGAAAAAGAAGGCGCTGCCACTGGTACGCTGTATGATCTCGGCTCTCACATCATAGACCAAACCCTCCATTTGTTCGGAATGCCGAAAGCTGTTACGGCAAACGTGATGACCCAGCGTGAAAACGCCAGAGCCGTTGACTATTTTCATTTGATAATGGATTACGGCAAGCTCCAAGCCATTCTTTACGGAGGATCGATCGTTCCGGCAAACGGCCCCCGTTATCAAATCCATGGACAGCATTCCAGCTTTATCAAATACGGAATCGATGCACAGGAAGACGCACTCAGAGCGGGAAGCAAACCGGAGGATGACAGCTGGGGTGCGGATGACCCCGCTTTTTACGGACAGCTGACAACCATTCATGGCGAGAACAAAAAAACAGAAACCATTCCATCGGTAAATGGCTCTTACCTTACCTATTACCGCAAAATAGCGGAAAGCATACGGGAAGGCGCCGCGCTGCCTGTCACTGCTGAAGAAGGTATTGATGTCATCCGCATCATTGAAGCCGCGATGAAAAGCAGCGATGAAAAACGGACCATTATGCTGGAGCAATAAACAAAAGCCTCCCCCTTTTATCAGGGGAGGCTTTTTCATTAGAATGTTTTTCCTGCTTCTTTCGCACGCGCGATCGCATCTTCTTTAATTTGCTGTGCTTTATCAGGCTCGGCATTATGTCCCTCGACAAAAATGCCATCGAAGGATGGAACGCCGAAGAAATTCATCATGATGCCGATGTAACGGTGGCCCATTTCCATTTCAGCCGCAGGGCCTTCTGAATAGTAGCCGCCGCGCGCTTGAATATGAATCGCTTTTTTATCAGTTAACAAGCCAATAGGTCCTTGTTCAGTGTATTTGAATGATTTTCCTGCAACCGCCACAGAATCAAGATACGCTTTCATCACTGGCGGGAATGAGAAGTTCCATAAAGGAGTCACGAATACGTACTTATCAGCAGATGCAAATTGATCGCTAAGCTCTCCCAGACGGCCGACTTTCGCTTTTTCACTTTCAGAAAGCTCTTCAAAGCCTGTGCCTGACTGAAGCTTTCCCCAGCCGCTGAATACATCCGCGTCAATGTGCGGGATATTTTCTTTGTACAAATCGATATGTACAACTTCATCATTTGGGTTCGCTTCTTTGTAAGATTCGATGAACGCTTTACCTGTTGCCATACTGTAAGAAGTTGCTTCATCATGCGGGTGAGCAGTGATATATAATACTTTTGCCATATTTACCAGCCCTTTCGTTTTTTAAAATTACACATCAATTATTATCATACAGATGCATTATGATTATTCTGTCTCTCTTAGTCTTTATTATAGAGATAGTGAAAATTACTTTCAAGTAAAACATCTTTAATTAAAGATTGTTTAACCCTTTAAACAGCTTACTTTTCAAAATCTGTCCGCAAGCTGAAATACAGGCGGAGAGCTCTTTGCTGATCTGCGGGTAATAAGAACATGCGGCACTTGTTGTCCGCCGGCATCCTTTTCATCAAAGCGGATTTCTCAGCCTGTTTAAAACGTCCTCATATAACTTAATAACAAAACCCCCGATGCTTGCAGTTAAACCATAATCCGTGTGATCCGCCAATGCCCCGATCAGCACAGGAAACCCCGAAGAAATGCCTGATCCGATTGCCTTTTTCAAAGGAAATGGATGTCATGAATGCGAAAAGCATCCTTCACGATGCTTGGCATGGTTCTTTGATTGTTCCCAGCAGTTTTGTTCATTGACAAAATCTTTTTCTATGAATGTACGGAACGCTTCTCGTTTATCTGCTATAGTATGCCCCAAAAACGGAAAAAAGCAGAGACCGTACCGTCTCTGCCTGCTTTACCTCAATTTATCCGCAATATCCTGAATCGGCTTGATCCAGTTGCTGTATGTCAGCTCGGCCGCTTTTTTCCGATTCTTCTCTTTACACGCCTGAATCATTTGTTCATGTTCTTCAATCGAATTTTGCGGCGATTTGAAAAAAAGATATTCGAGTCGAAGAATATGCATATGAAGAACAGATGTGAAATTGCGGATATATTCATTATTGGCCGCATCAATCATGACATCATGAAACGCTTTATCAAGCCCAAGCGCTTCATAGATTTCATTTCGGTCAATCGCCATCTTCATTTGCTGATTGATCGCAGCCATCTCCTCCAAGTGCGATGACTGAATGTTTTCGATAGCCAGTTCGGCAGCGGTGGATTGCAGAGCCGCCATTGGCGGATACACCTTGAAAACATCGTTTTTTTCAATTTGTGAGATTCTTGTTTCTCTTCCCGGTGACATTTCAACAAAACCTTGTACCGCCAATAATTGCAGAGCTTCTCTGACTGGCGTTCTGCTGACGCCAAGCGCTTTCGCTAACTCGTCGTCGTTGATTTTTTCTCCGGGAGCAAGAATGCCTTCTACGATCCATTTTTGAATTTGTTCCAATGCAATCGTTTTAGCAGTTTGTCTGACAGGCTTCGAGATATTTGACGGAATTGGCATAAAAGCATCACCTCTGAATATTGGTTTGTTTTTTTAACGCCGCTGTTTTGCCGGCACTCTTTTTTTGCGATAAAACAAAAATCATCACCAAAATACACGCCGCCCCTGCCGCTTGGTATAATCCGAAGGACACACCGAGCCACAGAATAGAAGATGCCACTGCGGCAACCGGCTCAGTGCACCCAAGTATGCTCGCTTCTTGCGGAAATAAATATTTCAAACTGGTCAAATACATATAAAAACCCAACAGCGTTCCGAATATAACAATAAAACCGACTAAAACGCTCGCAGACATCGTCCATCCCTGTACATTAACGTCCCATGGGGGATGGATAAAGCTCATGCCAATGCCTCCGATCAGCATTCCCCAGCCAATCACGAGAGCAGATCCCCAGTTTTTCAAAAGAGAGCTGGAGTACAGCGTATAAAAGGCCAAAGCCGCGGCAGAAAGCAGCCCCCATATAATAGACAAGGACGAAACGGTTAAATGATTGACGCTACCATTGGTCAGCAGTAAAAAAGTGCCTCCCAAAGCCAGCACAAGCGCGCAAATATCCGCTAACTGAAAGGAATTCTTCCGTGTCACAAGCAAAAACATCATAATCAAAACGGGCGCCAAATACTGTAGCAGCGTAGCCACAGCAGCATTTCCGGTTCCGATCGAAGCTAAAAATGTATACTGAACGCCCAGCATGCCTGCAATCCCGAAAACAATCAGCTGGATAGCCGATTTTGGATCCTTCCATATCGCCCACACCGCACGTCTGTTGTTACCGGCCGATATGATGATCAGCAGAAGCAGACCTGATAAAAGCAAACGTACGGTGACAAGCCACTCCACCGACACATCACTTGTTTCAAACAAATGCTGGGCAGCCGTTCCCGACAATCCCCAAAAGGCAGCTCCGACAATGACCATAAAAAAACCGTACATCCGTTGTTTTTGAGTCGCCAACGCACACCCTCCAGACAATTAATATGCAATATATTACATATTATATCGTTTTACTTTTCTGAAAACAAAGGTTTTATAAAAAAACCTCTCCCATTGGGAAAGGTTTAAAAGAACACTGCGGACCAAATCGCCGTCAGCCAGAAGCGTCGCGCCATTGATCGCGGAGGAAAGTGAGCTGCTTAAAAATGTAACGAAGTGGGCGATTTCTTCCGGACGGATCAGTATTTGAACGTTGGGTGTCGGCCGGTTTTCTTTCATAAAATGTGCCTCAGCTTCTTGAACAGTCAGATTTTCAACGGGATAAAGCGAATTCAGCATGGTTTCCCTTCCCTCTGTTAAGGCATGACCGTACTGATCACTGCCGCGCCCTCTTCGGCTAACGAAGAGGCAATGGCTTTCCCAATCCCCGATGCCGAACCGGTCACCAGTGCGCTTTTTCCTTGTAAATTCAACTACATTTGTCCATCCCTCCGTTTTTGATTCCTTTTATTGATTGATAGAAATGCGTTTGGTGAAACATCTGCTCTGCAATCAGTATGAAACAGCTGGGATTGAAATAGAAGTGCGTACTTTTTGGTACCTATGATCTGGAGAAAAAATAAAGCAGAACCCCTTAAGAGGTTCTGCTTTATTTTTAATATGTATGGAGACGGTGGGAGTCGAACCCACGTCCAGAAACATCGATTACTTAAGCGTCTACGAGCGTAGCCTGCATATTTATGGTTTCACTCATCTTCTTGCCTGCGGGCGGGCCTTCCGAGAGCTAGTCTGTTCATCTCTTCTTACGTTCTCAGACAGGAACGCAAGCGTAGCCTACTTGGATGTGCTCTTCACTGACACATAGGCAATGTCAGGAAGAGCTCGCTGCGCTTATTAGGCAGCTAATGCTACGTTTTGGTTAAAACTGTTAGTTTTGCCAGTTATATTTAGGTGCGTGTTTACGAGATCGCCTCTCGGCTCGCAGCTCAAGCTCGATCCATCCCTGTCGAATCCGTAACGTCCCCTTGGTATAAGGGAAATACGGGAGAAAATAATCAAGCTCTCACTCAAACTGGCTACAGTCTTATTATAACATGATCACGGCTCTTTTCAATTGTCAAATCCTTCAAATGAATAGCGTTGTGATCTGATCGTGTACACAGTATAGCACAGGCCTGATTTTTGAATCAAGCACGATGCCTTTAGAAGCCTTTTTGACTGTCTCTGAACGCTCTTTCGATTTCCCGCTTCGCGTCCTTCCGCTTCAGGTCTTCCCGTTTGTCATAGTTCTTCTTCCCTTTTCCAAGGCCGAGAAGCACTTTGGCAAAGCCGTTTTTTAAATACAGCTTCAGCGGAACGAGAGAATAGCCTTTTTCCTTTGTAAGCCCGATCAGCTTATTAATCTCCTTGCGGTGCATTAACAGCTTTCTCGTCCGAAGCGGATCGTGGTTAAAACGGTTTCCCTGCTCATACGGGCTGACGTGCATATTGTGGAGAAACACTTCTCCTCGCTCGATTTTGGCGAAGGAATCCTTAAGGTTTACGCGGCCGGCGCGAATCGATTTGATTTCGGTTCCTTGCAACGCGATACCTGTTTCATAGGTTTCTTCTATAAAATAATCGTGATTGGCTTTCTTATTTTGAGATAATACTTTTCCTGACCCTTTTGGCATGCCAGAACCTCCTCCTCTCTCTAAGGAAAAACTGTCCACCTTTTGCGATACGCTCTATTTTATCAAATGTCACGTACCGCTACAATGAAAAGCTGTTTCCGAAAGAAAGCAAATAGAGCACTGCGGCCCTATTTGCTGGTTGAGCTGTTATTTTTTCTTTTTCCGTTTCTGTTTCGGCGCGTTTTGAAAGCCGCGTTTTTTCTTTTTCGGCTTCGGCTTCGTGAACCATTCCCCTTTTTCCTCAGATGGAGCTGGAGAAACGGGCGAATTGGTGCTTTGGACGCGTTTTCTGGCAGGCTTTCCGCGTTTTCTGCTCTGGCTGCTGTCCAGTTCCCTTGGACGACGCGGAGAGCCTTTCATGCCGACGATTTCAAAATCAATATTGCGCTCGTCTTTATTGACATCGACCACCTTGACCGTGATTTCATCTCCAATGCGGAAGACGTTTCCTGTCCGCTCGCCGATCATCGCAAAATGCTGTTCGTCAAAGCGGTAGTAGTCATCTGTCATAAAGCTGACATGCACGAGGCCTTCGATTGTATTCGGCAGCTCGACGAACATCCCGAAGTTTGTCACAGAGCTGATCATGCCGTCAAACTCTTCACCGATTTTATCAATCATGAATTCCGCTTTTTTCAGATCATCCGTTTCACGCTCGGCGTCAACTGCGCGGCGCTCCATCGTTGATGTATGTTCGGCGATATCCGGCAGGCGTTCAGCCCACTTTTCCTGTGTCGCTTCATCGACTTTGCCGTTGATTAAGTACGTTCTGATCAGACGGTGGACGATTAAGTCCGGGTAACGGCGGATCGGCGATGTGAAATGTGTATAGAATTCCGTTGACAGACCGAAGTGCCCTAAGCTTTGCGGGTCGTATTTCGCCTGTTTCATCGAACGGAGCATGACAGTAGATACAACTGTTTCTTCAGGTTTGTCACGCACAGCGTCCAAAATGCTTTGCAACGCGCGCGGATGAATATCTCCCGAGGTTCCTTTCACCACGTAGCCAAATGTCGTCACAAATTCTAAAAACTTTTGCAGCTTTTCAGCGTTCGGCTCTTCGTGAATCCGGTATATAAACGGTACGTTCATCCAATGGAAATGCTCCGCTACCGTTTCGTTCGCCACAAGCATAAATTCTTCAATCAGCTTCTCGGCGACAGAGCGTTCTCTGATGACAACGTCTTTAACCGCTCCTTCGTCATCGACAAGCACCTTTGCTTCTTTGAAATCAAAATCAACAGCGCCGCGGTTCATCCGCTTTTCACGCAGAATTTCTGCGAGACGCTCCATGTCTTTGAACATCGGAACGAGGAGCTCATATTTTTGCTTCAGCTCTTCGTCATCGTCAACAAGAATTTGATTCACATCTGAATACGTCATTCTTTCCGTTGTTTTGATGACACTTTGGAAGATCTCGTGCTCCGTCACCTGCCCCTGGCTGTTTATTGTCATTTCACAAGAAAGGGTCAAGCGGTCAACCTTTGGATTTAAGGAACAGATGCCGTTTGACAGTCTGTGCGGAATCATCGGGATGACACGGTCAACCAAATACACACTCGTCCCTCTCTCAACCGCTTCTTTGTCAATCGGCGAGTTTTCAGTTACGTAATGGCTGACATCGGCAATGTGAACGCCGAGCTTATAGCTTCCGTCATCAAGCTTCGTCACGGTAACCGCATCATCCAAATCCTTCGCGTCCGCTCCATCAATAGTGACAATCACCTGGTCACGGAGATCACGGCGGTCTTTCAGATCTTTTTCGTCAATGGTGTCAGGCGTATTTGATGCCTGTTCCATGGCGTCGGCAGGAAATTCTCCCGGCAGGCCGTGCTTATGAATGACCGATAAAATATCAATGCCCGGATCATTTTTATGGCCGAGAATGGTTTCAATCTCGCCCTCTGCGTTCATGCGGCCTTCTGGATAGCTTGTCAGCTTGACAACAACCTTATGCCCCTCGGCAGCTCCGTTTTTCCCATTTTTCGGGATAAAGATGTCACTCGTGATTTTTTTGTCGTCCGGAATGACAAAGCCGAAGTTTCTTGTTTCTGTATACGTACCGACAACCCGCTGAATCGCTCTTTCTAAAATGCGGATGACGGTTCCTTCCTGCCTGGAGCCGTTTGACTGTGAATTCAGCCGAACCATGACGATATCGCCGTTCATTGCTGTATTCAGCTCATTAGGCGGAATAAACACATCGCTTAACGATGTATCCTCAGGCAGCAAAAAGGCGAATCCTTTTGCATGTGCTGATATCTTTCCTTTTATTAAATTCATCTTCTCAGGAATGCCGTAGCGGTCGCTTCTCGTCCGTACGATATGCCCTTTTTCTTCCAAGGCGACTAACGCTTTGACGAGCTCTTTAAACTCCTCGGCTTCCGTAATATTTAACATCTCCTCAAGTTCCTGAACGGTCAGAGGCTTATACGCCTCTTCCTTCATAAACGAGAGAAGCTTTTCCATAAATGCTTCTTTTTCCATTATCCAACCTCCTGTTAATTACCAATCGAGCTTCTCTAAAAATTCATACACATCCTGATGGACGAGGTCCCGTTCTTTGTCTAACGTGATGACGTGGCCTGATTCCTCATACCATTTCAGCTGTTTATCATCAGTCTCCACTTCGTTGTAAATGATATTGGCGCTTTCGGTATTAATCATGTGATCATGACGGGCCTGCACCACGAATGTCGGTGAATAAATCATATCGACATTGTTCCGTACATCGGCAATTAAATCTTGCAACGCCTTGAGCGTGTTCATTGGCGTTTTCTCGAATTCCTTCATTTCCTCTTCAATCTGCTCCGAGGTTTTCCCCTCGAATTTTTTGTAATTGCGAGCATATGAAAGGACGCCCTGGTACATGACCTCTTCACTCTTAATATGCATCGGCGCGCACATTGGGACAATTCCCTTTATGGGTACAGTGTAACCCAATTTCAGCGAAAAAACCCCGCCAAGCGACAGTCCGCAGGCAGCAATGCTCTCATAGCCTTCAGATTTTAAGTATTCATAGCCGTCCATGACGTTTTTCCACCAGTCTTCAGGCCCCGTATGTACAAGTTCTTCAGGAGGAACGCCATGTCCTTCATATTGAGGCGCGTGGCACGTATAGCCCCGTTCATTCAAGTAACGCCCCAGCATTCTGACATCCGCTGTATTTCCTGTAAAGCCATGTAGCAACAGCACCGCTTTGTCTCCGCCTTTAAATGTAAATGGTTTTGGTGTCACAACTTTCATGCTCATGTCTCCTTTTCTATCTGCACGATCATTTTAGTTTTCCACAGTTTGATCAGAAAAAAACGCTCTGAATATCAGCCAGAAACGTGAAAAAGGCCTGACTTCACATCAGACCTTATACAAACATTGCCCTATAGGATATAAGCAAGCGCAATCGTTAACACGAAAAACAAGACTGCCAGCACAACCGTGATGCGGTGCAAAATCAAATCAAGACCTCTTGCTTTTTGTTTCCCGAAGAGCTGCTCCGCTCCGCCTGAAATCGCACCAGACAATCCGGCGCTTTTACTGGATTGAAGCAAAACGACAATAATAAGTGCAATGCTGACGATAACCAATAAGGTAATCAAAACCGCGTGCATCCCATACACCTCCAGACTCACTGGCCTACATTACTTCTATTTTACATGAAAAGGGTTGGCATGTCACGCTGTATCAGACGCCAAAAGACGGGATAAGGCGTTTTATCTTGGTTACCCTATTCATATAAAAAGTCAAAAGGAGAAAAATAATGCCCCTTATCAGCATAGCCAGCAGAAAACATCTTTATTATGAGGAATATGGACAGGGAATTCCGATCATTTTTATCCACCCGCCAGGCATGGGACGCAAGGTTTTTTATTATCAGCGCCTTCTCTCCGAGCATTTCAGGGTGATTTTTCCCGATTTAAGCGGCCACGGTGACAGCGATCATGCAGATCAGCCAGCCTCCATCCCTTATTATGCAAACGAGATTGTGCAATTCATGGATGCTCTGGACATTGATAAGGCTGTGTTATTCGGGTATTCCGCCGGCGGCTTAATCGCGCAGCACATCGGCTTTACCCACCCGGACAAAGTGTCGCATCTTGTTCTGTCCGGCGCTTATCCTGCTGTTCATAACGTAATCGGGGAGAAAATTCACAAGACCGGGATGTATCTGCTCGAGAAAAACGCCGGTTTACTCATTCGAATCCTCGCCGCAAGCCACACAAAAAACAAAGAGCTTCGAGCCATATTGACAGGCCATATGAAAAAAGCAGACCTGGCTCATTGGCATCAATATTATCAGGATTCACTCCGTTACAACTGCATTGAACAGCTGCCTCATTTACACATGCCGATGCTGTTTATGTATGGCGGCCTGCGGGACTGGACCTTCCCAGCCTCAGGCTATTACCGCAAAGCTTGCAGCCATGCCGAATTTTTCAGATTGGAATATCAGGGGCATCAGCTGCCTACAAAACAATGGAAAACATGCAACGAACTGGTGACAGGGTTTGTGCTGACACATCATTCTTAGGATAGAAAACGCTCGGTCTCCTTGCGTTTTCTATCTCCTATTGACTTTTGTCAACGAAATCATAGTAAAAAAGATCCTCGAATTTCAAATTAAAATAGTGAAGCATTTTACCGATCACTAGCTGTCCCGGCCGTCTTTCTCCATTCAGCACGCGACTCAGTGTGGCGGGTGAGACTCCGATTTCCAGCGCAAGCTGGTTAAGGGAATAATCGTTATTGACCATATACTGCAAGACATAATCACGTCTAATCTGTATCTTTTCTACTGGCACTTTCCTCACCTTCCGTTCTTGAAAAAACTTTTTTCTATACTTTTACATTACGGCTTATGTTAACTTTTGTCAATACATTTCCAGCCTACCTATTCCCTTTAGTCAATAAACATACTAAAATATGAGTAACAGTGAGGGACGGGGTGAGACAAATGGAAAACTTTGGCGAACAATTGCGGGCATTGCGTGAAGAGAGAAAATTAACAGTCAACCAGCTGGCAACTTATTCAGGCGTAAGCGCGGCCGGCATCTCCAGAATCGAAAACGGCAAACGGGGTGTTCCAAAACCCGCCACTATCAAAAAACTGGCGGAGGCCTTAAAAATTCCTTATGAAGGCCTTATGTATAAGGCTGGTTACATCGAAGAAGCACATGAAGCAAGGGCTCCTTATGAAACGAAGTGCAAGCTGCTTGAAAAAGCAGAGGCCTATGACTTGAAAAACCTTGCTCTTCTTGAGACTGAAAAGTGGCAGTATCTCAATAAAGAAGACCTGCTCATGCTGGATCATTATTTTTCATTTATTTCAGACGAAGCCAAAAAACGGTCAGCTGATGACTAACTCTTGATAGAAATGCGAGGCGATCACCATGTCATCATTCGGACAGCAATTACGGGAGCTGCGCCGCGCCCGCAAACTGACAGTGAATCAGCTTGCGGTGTACTCAGGCATCAGCTCGGCCACCATTTCAAAAATTGAAAACGGCAAGCGGGGCACGCCAAAACCTGCAACCATAAAAAAACTGGCGGCCGTACTGAAAGTGCCCTACGAAAACCTGATGGCTGCCGCAGGCCATATACGGGCCTTTCCAGCAGAAATCCGCGAAGCTTCGGAAAGCTATCAGTCCGTTTATGACATTTACCAGACGGCTGTCACTCGCGGAGCGGAGCACCTCCCGATTTTCAATAGCGAAAAATGGGAACTTCTCTCAAAGCAGGATATTGAAAATCTCAGCAAGTACTTTGATTTTTTAGCTTCGGAAGCGAAAAAGCGCGCCTCCTCTTCATAATCCCCTGTTTCTCTTTCTGCATTTTATCAATCACGCTTCCATACCTTCCCTCGTTATTTGCGTTATAATAGTGACAGACGAGGTGAAAAGTATGAACCAATCAGAAATGTGTCCTAGATTTGAAAAAGCAGTCGACATCTTGAGTAAACGCTGGGTCGCTTTGATCGTATTTCAGCTCTTGAACGGGTCGCAGCGATTTAGCGAAATTGAAGCAGCACTTCCAAATCTAAGCGGCAGAGTTCTGTCAGAACGGCTGAAAGAACTTGAGCTTGAAGGAGTGGTGAAGCGGGATGTCATCCCGGAAACTCCGGTTCGCATCGAATATTCATTGACCGATAAAGGAAAGGCGTTAGCACCCATTTTGGGTGAGATTTCAAAATGGGCGACGGATTGGATTGACCCTTCCTTTCTTGACTAACTGCTAAAACGGTTCTGATCTCAAAGTCGGGAGAAGGGCCGTTTTTTTATTTTTCATTTTCAGGTGAAAAAACGATTTCTCAGCCGATATATAGTACAACCACACATTACGTTTTTAAAGGAGACCACTATATGCGACTGACGATTTCCCGCAAATTCAGCCTGGTATTTTTGACACTGATCCTGATCAACTTACTTGTAGGCGGAATAGGCGCTTTAAATATGCAGCATATCATTCAAAAGACAGATGAAATCAACACAAAATGGATTGACGGCATCAAAGAAATTACATCGGTTAATTATTTGACCGAGCACCTGTCTTCTAAAGAAAAGGATTTTCTGATTTACACAGAAAAAAGCAAAATGGATACGCTTGATCAAGAAATGAATCAGATTCTTGAAGACATCAAACAAAAGCTTGACAGCTACCAAAAAACGATTTCAAATGATAAAGAGCAAAAGCTGTTCGAGCAGCTTCAAACTGAAGTGAACACCTATACTGATATTCATGCGCAAATTATAGAAAGCGGCCGCACGAATGATATGGACAAAGCAAGAGGTTTATTGGTTCAGACTGAAGCCAGCTTTGAGGATATGAAAAAATCACTCACTCAGCTTGTTGACTTTAATAAAGAAGGCAGCAACACAGCGGTAAAAGAAACGAAGGACGTCTATCATAAAGGGCTTATTTACACTGCTTTGCTTCTGGCAGCTTCGATTATTATCAGTATTGTCATCTGGCTTTATATCACTCGAAACATTGTAAAGCCTATCATTCGCATGAAGGAGTCTGCCAATCATATTGCCGAGGGAGATCTGTCGAATGACATGGAGCCTCTCAACTCAAAAGACGAGCTGGGCGATCTGAACGAAGCGCTGCAAAAAATGGTCGTTAATCTGAGAGATATTGTCGGATACTCCAAAGAAATCTCAAGCCGGGTTCTTTCTTCTTCACAAGTACTGGCAAACGCAACAAATGAAACGAGATCCGGCAGCAAACATATTACCGAAACGATGAACGAAATGGCTGAGGGCTCTGAACAGCAGGCCCAAGACGCCGTGACGATTGCCGAGTCGATGAATGAATTCACCGAAAGCATTGATAAAGCCTATAATCATGGCATGACCATCAGCGATACGTCTCAAAACGTTCTCGAACTCGCGGTAAGCGGAAACACAAATATGGATACGTCATTGCAGCAAATGAAAACCATCCATCATATCGTTCAGGAAGCCGTTCATAAAGTGAAGTCGCTGGAGCAGCATTCTCAGGATATCAACAAGCTCGTTCAGGTCATCAACGGCATTGCCGTGCAAACGAATTTGCTTTCCCTTAACGCCGCCATTGAAGCTGCCCGCGCGGGAGAAAGCGGCAAAGGCTTCGCCGTTGTGGCAGAAGAGGTCAGAAAGCTGGCTGACGGCGTTTCTGATTCCGTGCAGGATATTACCCGGATTGTAGGCGGCACACAGCAGGAAATCCACATCGTCATTGAATACTTAGAAAGCAGCTTTACAGAAGTCGAAAGAGGAACAGAGAACCTGACAGACACCGGCCAGACTATGCAGCATATCAAACAATCCGTCACTCACGTTGCAGACAGCATTAAAGAAGTAACAGATGGCCTGAAGCAGTTAACAAACCAATCAATTACCATCAACCAATCGATTGAAAATATCGCTTCTGTATCTGAAGAGTCGGCCGCAGGGATTGAAGAAACATTTTCGATTACCGAGCAATCCGCCCACTCTATGGATCAAGTGCTCCAGAATGCCGAAGAGCTTGAGCAGCTGGCGAAGAAGCTTAATGAGAAAATGGATCAGTTTACAATTTAAATAAAAAAAAGAGGCTGGAGTCATCCAAGCCTCTTTTTCTATTCTATGCCGCTGTTTGAACGCGTTTCGCTCTGGTTCTTTTTTTCTTGACCGGACTTAATGCCCGCTCCAGCCAGGCCATTATCAAATCGGCTCCTACCGCCATCACCGCAGTCGGGATTGCGCCGGCGAGAATAATCGCAGTTCCGTTTGTCGCGTTTGATCCGCGGACGATCATATCCCCGAGACCCCCGGCGCCGACAAATGTGCCGATCGCTGTAATCCCGATGGCAATGACGAGAGCCGTGCGCAAGCCTGCCATAATGACAGAAAGCGCCAGCGGAAGCTCAATCATCCGGAGAACCTGAAATTTCGTCATGCCCATTGCTTTTCCCGATTCTAAGTAGGCGTGTTCAATGCTGACAATGCCTGTGTACGTGTTTCGGATAATCGGCAGGAGGGAATACAGAAATAATGATACAATCACGGTGTTTGCGCCGAGCCCCATAACAAGCATCAAGACGGCCAGCATGGCAAGCGCCGGGATTGTCTGAATAACATTTGTTACGGCAAACACCCAAGCTGACAAGCGGCGAAAATGCGCAATAAGGATTCCGGCCGGAACTCCGACGGCGGCGGCAAACAAGACGCCGTAAGCCGACATGAGAAAGTGTCGGCCGAATTCTTCCATGACGTAGCTGCCGTTTTGCGCATAGTACGTCATTAACTGTTCAAGCACGTTCATTGGCTTCGTCCCCCTTTCACGATTCGAAGTAGTGATGCTTTTCTAAATATTCCTTGGCAACAACAGACGGTTCTTTTAGATTGCCGTCGACTTCGTAGTTAAGCTCCTGCATCGTGGCTGTGCCGATTTTCCCGATCATTTTCTGGATGATGCCTTCCAGTTCAGGATGTTCTTTCAGGACATGTTCCGGAACAACCGGAGAGCAGTCGTACGGAGGGAAAAATTGTTTATCATCCTTTAGCATTTTGAGCCCATAGGACTTGATTCTTCCGTCCGTGGAATATGCAAGCACAATGTCCATTTTCCCGTTTTTCACCGCATCATACACAAGCCCGATCTGCATTGGATACGTGCCGCCGAATGCCATGCCGTAGGTTTTTGTAAAATCCTCATAGCCATTCCCCTTCAGCTTCATCCAATAGTTATCGACGCCCAGCTTTAATTGCGGCGCCCATTTTTTAACGTCTGATACGGTTTCTAAGTGATATTGATCCGCAAGCTGTTGGCTGACCGTAAAGACATACGTATTATCAAACCCGTAGGAATCATACCATTTTAAATCGTATCTTTTTTTAAACTCCCGCTGTGTCAGCGCCAGCGCTTTGTCCGGATCTTTTTCCGGTTCCATTCTCAGCGTGCCTGTCAGCGCGTCTCCGGTATATCTTGTGGCCGCGATGTCAATTTCCCCGTTCATTAAGGCCTGCTGCTGCACCGCGTTGGAACCGAGATTTTTAATGGTTGTTGTTTTCAGATCAGTATAGTGTTCGATCATCTGGCCAAGCATGCTGGCGATGATTTCTGATTCGCTCATGCTTTGCGCGCCGATCTTAATGGTCTGGTCTGAAGCGGCGCTGAGGCCCGGAAGCGAACAGCCGCTCAACGTCATCATGGCTGCGAGCGTTAAACCGATCATCCATTTGAGATATTTCCTTTTCATGAGCCGCCTCCTTATGAAATTTCCTTCAATCTCTGCATGCCGGCAGGTGTCAGTTTTCGTTCAGCCACCGCCAGCACATAATCTATCACAATCGCCAATATCGTGACGGGCACCGCGCCGCCAATGATATATTCCGGCTGATATAAATTCAGGCCGATAAAAATGTAATCACCCAATCCGCCGCCTCCGATAAAGGAAGCAAGCGTGGCCCAGCCGATTAAGTAAATCGTCGATGTTCTGATTCCCGCCATGATGACAGGCGCGGCAAGCGGCAGTTCCACCAAACGGACTTGTTCAGCCGGCGTCATTCCGATGCCTTTACCAGACTCGAGCAGATTTTTGTTGACACCACGAATGCCAGTATACGTGTTGCGCAGAATCGGCAGAACGGAATAGAAAAATAAGGCCACAATAGTCGGAACTTTTCCGACACCTAAGAGCGGAATAAAAAAAGCGAGAATCGCCAGACTCGGCAGCGTCTGAATAATATTGACAATACCGATAATCGCGCCGGCCCCCTTCTTCATTCTGGTAAGCACAACCCCGAGGGGTACGGCAACGATTACGCCTAAGATGACAGCAATGAGCGATATCGTGATATGCTCATATGTTTTATAAAGGAGCTCTCCCCCGTTGGTTTGCAAAAATTGAACAATATGATGCATGACTTATCGCCTCCCTATGACAATACCGCGAGCTGCTTTTCTTCTCCCCAAAGGGAGTCATACACAATGTCGACCAGACTCGCTCTCGTCACAATTCCGATTAAGCGCCGGTCTTCATCCACAACAGGGACATATTTGACACCCCGTTTTAAAATTTTGCGGACCGTGTCGCGCAGCAATGTGCCGCCCAATACTGTGTATAGGTCTTCATGTAACACCTCTCCTACGAGATTGGCTTTTTTCCGGCATTGATCAATAATTTCAACATCCACATAGCCTTGGAGAACGTGCTCATGATCAACGACAAGCAACGAATCGACACGTTCCTGCCTCATCAGCTGAATCGCTTCAGAAAGCGTTTTATCCGCAGTGATCGTTACAGGCTGCGTGTTCATAATCTGGTCAACCCGTTCAACATCCGGGCTGGATGACTGGATCAGCCGCTCCTTGCCGATAAATTCCTCAACAAATTCGTCAGCCGGATTTCTCGAAATGTCATCGGGCGTTCCAACTTGAACAATTTCTCCCGCTTTTAAAATCACAATCCGGTCTGCCAATTTAATCGCTTCATCCATATCGTGGGTAACAAATACGATGGTTTTATGTAAGGTTTTTTGCAGTTTTTTAAATTCTTCCTGAAGGGAATCCCTCGTAATCGGGTCGAGCGCCCCAAACGGTTCATCCATTAAGATAAGCGGCGGCTCCGCGGCAAGTGCCCGTAATACACCAATTCGCTGCTGCTGTCCCCCGCTTAATTCATGAGGGTAACGGTCCAAATATTCTGGTCCCATATCGACCAATTTTAGAAGCTCACGCGCCCGATCTTTCCGCTTGTGCTCAGGCCATTTCAGCAGTTTCGGAACAAGTGAGATGTTCTGCTGAATGGTCATATGCGGAAACAGGCCGATCTGCTGAATGACATAGCCGATCTTACGCCTAAGCTCGACAGGGTCCTGTTCCATGATGTTTTCGCCGTCAATGAAAATCTTGCCGGCGGAAGGCTCAATTAATCGGTTAATCATTTTCATTGTTGTCGTTTTTCCGCAGCCGCTCGGGCCGATAAAACAGATAAATTCGCCTTTTGCAATCTTAAGATTCACGTTATTCACGGCTTTTTTGCCGCCCTTGTATGTTTTCGAGACATTTTCTAATGTCAGCAAACATCGCACCTCCAAAATTAAATTTATTCAATTCGTTCAGTTTATATTTAATTTTTCAGACAATTGAATGCTTCCCATTATAGAATAAAGTTTATAAAATAAAAAGTTTACAATTTGTTCATATTGTTTATAAAGTATGTATAAATGCTGATTTACCCCCATTGACCTGCGATGATCTCCTTATTGCTCCAATTTCCTGCCAAATTCTCTTGTTACAGCATTTCCGCCGTATCAAAAATGTGGTATATTGACATCTGAATTGTTAGCTGAAAGGATTGAAACCGTTGGAGAAAGATCCGTTAACGATCATTGAACAAGCTGAAGACCATGTAGTAGAAAGAATCGCGGAAAACATGCATGCATTTGGAATGCCCTCTACCGTCGGACGTGTGCTGGGCATTATTTATATGAATCGAAAACCGATGACGCTGACCGAATTGTCTGAAGCGACCGGCATGAGCAAAACTCGCATGAGCCAGGTTGTGCGGGAAATGCTTGATGCCAACATTGCCGAGAAGGTATTTGAAAAGGGCGTGCGAAAAGATTTATATGAGGTGGAGCAGGATTACTACCAAACGTTTATCACGCTGTTTACAGCCACTTGGAGCAAAGTCGTCAGCAAAAACAAAATGATGCATAAAAAACTCAATCGGGAGCTGCTCAGCGTCTTGGATGAAGAGCTTGCCCCTGAAGCGGAAGAAAAAGTGAATGAGCTGCTGAAGGAATTAAAGGAATGGCTCGATTATTATCATTGGCTCGGCCGTTTGATTGAGTTTTTTGAGAGCGAAGAGATTTTTAAATATGTGCCGAAGCCGTAAAAAACGCCCTGTTTT